>NZ_JACVBC010000020.1:0-86712 GCF_014852205.1 Ensifer sp. ENS06
CAATGGTTATGGACCTATAACAACGAACGCCCCAATATGGGCATCGGCGGCATCACACCCGCACAGAAACTGAAAATGGCCGCGTGAATTCTACAATAGCGCCCCGTTAAAAACGGGAGGATTACCGTAGGATATCCATTTCAGGAGCCGGTTTCTCCCGAAGGGAGTGCCGCCGTGGTGCTCGAGGCAAAATCGCTACTGGGCGACGCGCGCATCTTAGCAAGGGGGCATGCGGTGACGCCAAAACACGCGTCAATGGCGAACGCGTGCTCGGCGATTAGCGCCCGCTCGGTTGAGTGCCAGTGGGCCAGGGGCGATTCAAACGAAGACGGTTGGAAGAACCGGGATGACGTCCTCGTACAACCGGACCACTATCGACAGCAAAGTCTTCACGCCGTCTACTGGAGCGCATTTGCAGCATCGCAGGCACTTGTAAGAGAAGCGCTGATCTCCAAGCTGTCGGAGGATTCACTCACTTCGGCTATGCTTTGGGAACTGCGCGCCCAGCTGCGCGGCCAGGGCGCATTATCTCTGGCATCCCTCGGTTATGTGAATCCCGTTTTTGAGATGGAAGTCTTCGATATGGCCGGAAGGAAGCCGGAGACCTCTACAGGCGCCGATTTCGCTTTGATCATCACCAGCAACTTCGGCGACGGTCTTCGCTGCCGCTACCTCGTTGCTCAGATGAAAAACAGCGACGACGGAACAGCCTCCATCTACCGCGGCGACAAAGCGAGGCAATTTACGAATCTTAGAACGCAAAGGCCGCAGCCTTCTACGGCTTTTTCCAGCGACAAGATTCCGGAGATGGCGGGGCTGCCCGCCCGGCCATAACCTTCCGACCCTATCAGTCGGTTGCAGATGAGATACATTCGCGCCTTCCGCGTGATGAGCGAGGCAAACGGACTGAGCCGTCCGAACTTGCACAGAAAGATTGGAACGTGAACACGTTCGCGGGGGCCTATGATCTCCCCTCGCTGATGGCTTTTGCATTTGTGTCTGATCAAAGTCCATTTTGCGCCTCCGCGGGGGACGCAATCTCGGCTCTCCATGCCATGGCGGGTGGAGACACGGAAACAGCCAAGTCCATGGTGGACCTCGTGGCGGTGTGTTCCCTAGGCCATTCCCTGGATCCGGGGTTGTTCCGCGCCGCGACAAAACTCGCGATTACCCGTCTCTCTCCGCCGCCGCCGCCGGAACCCGAATTGGCCAGCACCGGTCCCCGCCGCTAGGCGTGCGCGCGGACGCCATCGGTCGGCAACCGGGCGATAGTCCAACATTCGGTCTGCGGTTGCGGCTTCGCATGCCTCGGAAAGCCTACTTGGTTTCCCGGTGTTACTTCTAGTTGTTCGCGTAGAAGTTATGTGTTTTAGTGAATTCTGAAAGTAGCTCCGGAGCGGCAGTCCACCACGCCAGCGGAGCGCGTTCCGCTCGCGCGCATACGCTCGTTCGACCGACCGAAGAACAACTCGGGCCTACTCCTGATTTAACGCATCGAACGTAAACACATTGTTGGAGGCAATGATGGGGCCGTTGTTCAAGCATTTCGGACTTCCTGTCTATCACGATGCGATGTTGTTCGTGCAAATGAAACCGCAGCCGCAACATCGAACGTTCGAGTCTGCGCTAGCCGTTGCACGCGCGCCGCTTGGCGCAGGACTCCAGGCCCTCGCTTTTTTTGAACGTGCCGGACTAGTCAAAAGAGTGACGCCCGTTTCGAAGGAGTCGCCACATTATGCCAGCAGGATGCTTGTGAGACCGGCGATCGCGCGGGGAGCAATGCCGGAGCTCGTAGGGGTGGCGGGAGAGAACGTTGACGGGTGGTCAGCACCGACATTGAACCTCAACGCTGCGTTGGACCAGCGGACGCCCGGTGGCGCCACGAGCCTGATAGAACTGGCGAGCGACGCGGACGTGCGGCAACTTCAGCTGTCGCTTGCGGCAGACCCGACGGTCGCCTCAGTTGCGAGGGTGCCCGCACGCTATCTGACAGCGAAGTCTCCAAGCCGATCCTCGTCGTCGCTCAGAAAGAAGGCGCCTGTGGCACCCGGCGGTAGAATTGCCGCCGTGCCCCCGTCAGCCAACACGATGTGGAATCTCCAAAAGATCAAGTGGAACGAGGCACGGGGCCTGCACGGCTTCAAAGAGGCGGATAGCATCAGAGTTGCAGTTCTCGACACAGGTATTGATCACCAACACCCTGATCTCGTCGATCAGATCGGAGGCTACACATATGAGCACCCGGATCTTCCTGGAGCGAGCTCGGCACAGGATCTCATCGGTCATGGGACTCATGTGGCGGGTACCATCGCTGCAGCGATAAACAACGACCTGGGTATCAATGGAGTATCGCGCGCCACGATCCACGCGTGGAAAATCTTCGACGACCGACCAGACCTCCTGAAGTATTCGGACGGTACCGCGGAGTATGCCTACGTAGTCGACCCCGTGATGTATCTTCGTGCGCTCATCGATTGCGCCGACGAAGGCGTCGATGTCATCAACCTGTCGATAGGCGGCGGAGGCCGTCCCGATCCGACGGAAAGCGCGGCGTTCGAGGCTCTCCTCGCCAACGGAACAACAATCGTTGCGGCGATGGGAAACGAGAGGCGCGACGGCAGTCCGATATCCTATCCAGCAGCCATTCCCGGCGTGATCGCGGTCGGTGCAACGAATCTGCAGGATCGCGTGACCAACTTCTCCAATCGCGGGAATCATATAACGATCGCTGCGCCAGGAGATGCAATCTGGTCGACGCTGCCGACCTATCCCGGCCAGATGGGCTGGAGAGCTGAACGCGGACCAGACGGTGGCTGGAGGCAGGGCAAAGCTGACGTTCGCGAAACAGATTACGACGCTTGGCCCGGCACATCCATGGCAACCCCTCATGTTGCAGGCGCCGTTGCGCACTATCTTGCCAATGGCGGCACCAGAAATGCGGCGGCCGTAAGGAATGCATTGGCTGCGAGCGCCGACAAAGTCCCGGCGATGGGTGGTCAAGACTTTACGCCCGATTTCGGTTATGGTCGCTTGAACTTGGAGCAGCTTATCGTCGGCATAGGGCAATGACTGACATAATGTTTACAATTCGGGCAGGTGTCAGCCTCGAGCAACGAGCCCGACTCCTTAGTCGTATCCAAGGTATCCCGGGAGTCGAGCTCGCAGCCCCGCTTAAGCGTGACACGAGCAACGAGGCGCTCCAGCGCATTCACTTCGCCAGGTTGACGGAAGCGTCGGAAGTCACCAACTGCCTGTCCGCCATCAAGGAAATGCCCGAAGTAGAGAATGCGAGCTTACCTGCGCGACGGAGCATATGAACCGGCGTCTAGACGCTCGACTACCCGTGCCATCACCACGTGACGTCTCCGTCCACCCCTCTGCATCTGCATTCGTGCGCAATTTAAGCGATTGGAAAAACAGACAGCCCTACTTCTCCTCTGGATTGCATTCACCGGATGTGCAATTATCCAGGCAGGCTCGGCCGGCTGCCTGCGCAAAGACAGTCGGGGCAGGTCAGAGGTATTGTTTTCCAAGCTTGGCAAGGTTCAAGCGCTTCACTCGGTGGGGCGTCGCGGGGGGGCTGTGCGCAGATGCTCGCGTCGCAAATCGATTTAGCTGCGTCTGAAAAAGGGCGACGAAAACCGAACCTGTAGTGGCGATAAGTTCATGCATTCCGCCCTGCACACGTGGCTGGGCGATCTGGCGAGGAGGGGGCAAACGGTGAATCGCGAGAACCGAATAAAATCCTACCTTGAATTGATCGGCGGCACTGACGACGTGGAAACCATCGCTGCCGGCTCGGCGCCCGGCGTTCAGCGCAATGATGGTCCTGAGTCCGGTCGCAGCCTCGCGGCCGAAGCAATCCGAAAGCTGGCTCGCAGCAGGCCGCTGAGCGCCGATGAGCAATTCAACGTCGAGGCGATTATCATACCGGACCTCAGGC
Organism: Ensifer sp. ENS06; assembly: GCF_014852205.1. NCBI lineage: Bacteria > Pseudomonadati > Pseudomonadota > Alphaproteobacteria > Hyphomicrobiales > Rhizobiaceae > Ensifer > Ensifer sp. ENS06. Next base: position 3,944 of record NZ_JACVBC010000020.1, read on the forward strand.
CAGCGGTTCGCATTCACAACAGCACCTACAAAATCGATCATCACGCATGGATGCATTTGAACGAGGAAGCCACCAAGTCTGTCATCTCGAAGGCGATCCCGTCCGTCGGGCGGGTGGAACTCCCTGAGCATCCCAGTCTTCCATATGGGGGAACCGGTTTCGTCGTTGGCGACAACCTTCTGATGACCAACCGCCATGTAGCGGAGATCTTCGCTGCAGGATTGGGAAACAAAGGGCTGAGCTTCATCCCCGGTCGGCGTGCAGGCGTCGATTTTCGCAGGGAAGACGAAGACGACGCTCCCGACTACCTCGACGTTCGCGCGGTCGTCCTGATACACCCGTACTGGGACATGGCGCTCCTTTCGGTGGAAGGACTCAGTCCACACCGCCGGCCTATTCCATTGAGCCTCGTTCACATGGACGACCTTAGGGGCAGGGACATCGTCGCCGTCGGGTATCCGGCCTTTGATCCAAGGAATTCCGCCTCGGTCCAACAGAAGGTGTTCGGTGGAATCTACAACGTAAAACGACTGCAGCCTGGCATCGTACGGTCAGGAAGATCGATCAACAGTTTCGAGCACGACGTCCTTGCCATGACGCATGACAGTTCTACCCTCGGGGGGAACTCCGGTACGGGAATAATCGATCCCGAGACCGGCCACGTCGTTGGTCTCCACTTTGGAGGACGCTACCTGGATGCCAACTTCGCCGTTTCTTCCTACGACCTCAGCCGCGACAAGCGCGTCGTCGATGCGGGAGTCGTTTTCGCTGGCACGCCTTCGACGGGGGCTAGCGCCACGGACAGAGCGTGGAAAGAGCTCGAGGAAGCCACGCAAAGGTCCTTCCGGAGGGATGGTGCGGCTGGCGCGGAACCCGTCGCCCGCGTTTCGCTCGAAATCCCGATCCGCATCAGTATCGAAGCGGGGCAGGCCGTCCGTGTGGACGCGGTAGGCGCACCGAACGCGCCGGACCAGGTCGCCGCTGCTGCGGGTCGGTCCCGAGCTGGCACGGAAGCGATGGTCGAGCCTTATCACGAACGCGTGTACACCAAGCGATCGGGATACGACGCCAATTTCCTCGGTATCCACATTCCCCTTCCGAAGGCGAAGAACGACCTTCTAGTCGCTCGGGCCGATAACGGCGAAGTCGAGTTGCGCTATCATCACTTTTCGATCGTCATGCATGCCGATAGGCGCCTCGCGCTTGTCACTGGGGCCAACGTGAATGCGAATCCTTCTGAAAAGCGACCGGAACCGCGTCCGGCGAAGGACTACACTCGAGATGGGCTTGGAGGGCTACGGGAGAACGACCGGGAGCGCTGGTTTACGGACCCGCGCGTAGCACCGCAGCGGCAATTGCCGGATCGGTTCTTCGAACGCGACAGAAAGGCATTCGACAAGGGGCACTTAGTAAGGCGTGAAGACGTGTCGTGGGGCCGTTCGTACGAGGAAGTGCGAGCGGCGAACGGAGACACGTTTCATGTCACCAATTGCTCCCCGCAGGTGGCGGGTTTCAATCGCGCCAGGGAGACCAATTGGGGCGCTCTTGAAAACCTAATCCTGGAACAGGCGGCAACCGAACGTCTGTGCGTGTTCTCCGCTCCGGTACTCTCCGACAACGACGAGCTGTTCACAGGAGTGGATGAAGATGGCCAGGTGCAAGTCCAGATCCCGTCGAAGTTCTGGAAGGTGGTCAGCGCGGTTGCCAACGGAAGAGTACGAAGCTTCGGATTCTTGCTTGAACAAGATTTGCGAGCTGTCCCCTGGGAGTTCGTGGTCCCGGACGCCTGGGTATCCAAGACGGTGTCCATCAGGGAGATCGAGGATCTGGCGGGAATCGTGTTTCCTGAGGTGGTGCGCGAGAGCGATCAAAAGGGGCAGTCGGACGAAGGACTATTGACAGCCACACACCCCTCCTCGCCAGCGCTGTCAAGTCTGGTTGACGACCTCGCTCCCATCCTTGAAGGGTGGCGAAACCAACAGAGCGTCAAGCAAGTCGAGAATACCGTCCGCTTCACACTCAACTTTGCGGGTTCCCCGCCGGGCGACGGGACGACACGCAAGCGCATCTCAGACGCCTTTAAGCTGGAGGTTGGAGTATCCCCCCTTTTCGAAGGCGAGGACGACCTCCAGCTTTTTCGGCTGGTCACCATTCCGAATGTTGACCGGATCGATCGACCAGACATGTTTGACCTCGCAAGAGCGCTCCGGGAGATTACCGGGGCGAAGTCCGTCGACCCTGATTTGGGGTCCGACTACTATGGTGCGGATCCACCGCCGGACCACGAAGCGGAGGCAGGCCCGGAAAGCGGCAACTTGGCGTTCTGGTGTTGGGCCAGCGATAAAAAGGACGCGCCGATCGACCGGGATTGGGCAGTTACGACGACCAACGTACCGGATGCGTGGCAGCGTTCGGTCGATGCCGGAAAGCCGTCCAAGGGGAAGGGTATTCGCATTTTTCAACCCGACACGGGTGTAGTCGCCAATCACGGCGAACTTGGCGACAGCCTTCACAAGCACCTCGATGCCGCGAATTTTGTAGAGCCTGGAATGCCTCCTCTCGATACGATGAAGGACGGCAGCAACCCCGGCCATGGGACCGGGACTGCCAGCGTCGTAGTCAGCGCGATCGAGGGCACGATGCGCGGTGTGGCGCCCGAAGCAACGCTAGTCCCCGTTCGTTGCATCACCTCGGTTGCTGTTTTCGACCAAAGTCCCGTTGCCCAGGCCATCGATCATGCCCGCCGGAAGGGCGCCGATGTGATAACAATGAGTCTTGGGGGCGTGTTCAGCGAAGCTCTTCGCGCTGCGGTTCAAAAGGCGGTGGCGGCAAACGTCATCGTCCTGGCTGCGGCCGGCAATTGTGTAGGCGAGGTCGTATGGCCTGCCAGATATGAGGAGACGATTGCCGTCGGTGGGATCAACGAAGCAAGCAGGCCTTGGCGCGGATCCTCGCGGGGTCCCAGCGTCGCAATTTCTGGCCCGGCGGAGTTCGTCTTGAGAGCGGATGCGCGCGACGCAGCGAACCCGAATGCGGTCAGCGGCGGGCAGGGTACGTCGTTTGCAACCGCGCACCTGGCTGGCGTCGCGGCGCTGTGGCTGGCCCATCATGGTCGCGACAACCTAATTTCTCTGCTACCTGCGGGATCCACGCTGCAGGAAATGTTTCGGGCCGTGATCCGAAGGACAGCTCGGGTGCCAAACGGCTTCGACACCCAGCGCTACGGGGCGGGAATTGTCAATGCCGGGGCGGTGCTTCAGGCGGATCCTGCAGCCGCTCTGAAGGAGGCTGCAGGTGCCCGAAAATCAGGCATGCTGGACCAGCTGACGTCGCTTCTGGATAGGGTTTTCGGCGGCGGATCGGCCGAGGCAGCCGGAGCGGCGCTCAGGGATCCGCAGAACTATCCTGAACTCGCGGCCGCGGCGTTCGAGATGTTGCGCGCAGGCCGGTCACCTGTGGCCAAAACCGAGGCGATGCCTCCCATTGGTTTGTCTACGGGATTGCGCGCGGCGCTTGGTGCTCGCGCTGCTCATTTCGTGACCGTTTCAGCTGATCGAGGGTTCTAAATGAACGAGGATTTGGACCCATCGATTACGGGAAGTCGCGCACTACGCTTTTTCGCGGCGAGCGGTGCCAGGCAGGTCTCAGCTCACGAAAGCGGTGGGCGGGCCACCGGCGGTTTGCCTGGGGACTATGATGCTCGGGCAATCGCCGCCAACCTCAAGGCGCGGCTTGGAAGTGGGCTGTCTGTGGACGGCGTGACCGAAGCTGTCAACCAAACCGAGGTGGCGGATGCGCTCGCCAAGACGCTAGTCGCTCGTGCAGAGCGAGCCGTCCAGGCTTTAAGTGAGGGAACGCCGAGTCACAGCTTGTCTCGAAACGATGTTCTCGCAATTGAGTCTGTCATCAATGCCCGGGAGCGCCCGGCAATTCCGTTGGATGGCGATGACCTCGCAAGCCTTGTTGGCATATCGGGTATCGCGACCTGGCGCTCAGTCGTCGACACCTACCGGCAGGCCATCCTGTCAGCGTGCGCGGCTACTGCCGCGATCAAAGTCACTGACTTGTTAGCGGGCGGCATGACGTGGGTGCAGGGCTCGGCTTGGCTCATCGCCCGCGATCTCGCGATTACAAACCGCCATGTGCTCTTCCCACCATTTATGGGTGTGCGACTGGCGCGTCGCGTACCAGGATCATTTTCGGCCCGGCTGCGCAAGGATCTCGAAGTCACTCTGGATTTCGCCTTCCAAAACCAATCGACGGCTGCAGTTCCGTACAAGATTATAGAGATCTTGTCGGTTGCCGAGGACAGCGACCCGATCGACGCGGCGGTCCTAAAGGTCGAACCCTTAGGCCGCGTGGCCCGGTGCCTGGCGTTTGGACGCGTGCAAGTCAAAGAAGAGGATCAGATCTATGTTGTCGGGCATCCCGGGCTGATGGCGGACGTGCCGGACGATGTCCGGTTGGTGTTCGGAGACCCCGACGAGAAAAAGCGTGTTAGCGTCGGAAAAGTGATGAAGCCACCTACCGAAACAGCACTGGTGCATGATGCCTCGACCATCGGAGGATACTCGGGAGCATGCGTGATGCCGTTTCTTTCCGAAGGGGCTATCGGTCTCCACTACTGGGGCGACGTTGAGTATGGCAATCGGGCCCTGTCGGCAGCGGCGGTGATGCGCCACCCAAGGTTTGCCCGGTTCTTCGCCGGCACAGGGCAGTGAGATGCCGCACACGGCTGAACAGATCGATGAACTGGCACAGGTGATCGCGCAGTATGTGCCAGAGGATCTGCTGGCGCTCATCGTGCGCAGGCACGGGCTGGTCTCCAACTTCGATGAATGGCAGAAGACAAAGTATGACGAGCAGCGTGGCAGGTTGTTCGCCTTGTCGAGATCGGTGGTGGAGGCTTACGACCAGGCCGGTCATTTGGCGATGTTGGCAGAGACGCTCGTGCGGCAGGTTTATTGGAGCCCGGATTTTCTGAGGGCGCTTGCACCGATTTCGAAACCTCAGACCCTCGAAGCATTCCACAAAAGACGCGACAATCTCATTCGTCTTCGCCTTGTCGAGAAGCTGGTGCGAGAGATTGAGCCTCGCGTTTGTTGTATCGTCGTAGAGTATCTCGACGCCGATCAGAGGCTACAGACCGGGTTTGGCACGGGATTTCTTGTCGGCCCGGATCTGATTCTCACGGCTCACCACGTAATCGCACCTATCCTCAACGGTGATGGCACTTCGAAACCGAAAACGAGTCACGCAGTCTACTTCGACTATCGCGACGAGCCCAAAATCACCGGAACGGCAGCCCAGGCCGATCACTATCGGAGAGTCACGTTTGCGGAGAAGTGGTACGTGCATGGAAGCCCGTACTACCCTGACGATGGCTTGCAGGAGCCAACTGACGCAAATGGCCTCATGGAGATCTTGGGAGAGCACTTGGATTTCGCCTTGGTTCAGCTGGCGGCACCTGTTGGAAACGAGGCCGTTTCCGCAGGGGGAGGCCCTGTGCGCGGCTGGATCGAGATACCTAAAGACAGTCCCATTCTGGGCGTCGAAAGCCGAGTCATTATCGTTCAGCATGCCGGCGGAGATCCACAGCAACTCGATTTCGGGCGCCTCACAAAATTGAGCGCCCCTCGATTCTGGTATGATACGGAGACAGACGACGGAACATCTGGAGCACCGTGCCTCAGCCGGGAGCTAGCGCTGATCGGCGTTCACAATGCTGAACTGGTTCCCTTGCGGATCAACCAAGGCATACCGATTTCAGCAATCCTAGGGGAGGTGCAAGCCCGGATCGCGATTCCTGAACGAAGCACCGTCGAGCCCGCCGAGATACGCCTATGGAACCTGGCTCCTGAGGGTGAAAGGCCACGCCTGCTGTTTGGACGATCAGTCTTCCTGCAGTGGATCAAGAAAGCCCGGCAAGAGCCAGTGACTCGTCGCTCCGACAGATTGTACGCCGCCGATGCCCCGGATGAGGGAGTGGGGAAGTCATTTTCCATTGAGATACTGCGACGAGTGATCCTGGGTGAAACCGACCAGAGACTGGTCGCGTTCGGGACGTCGGACGAAATGCTGCCAGCCAGAGTCGAAGACATGATAAGGGTGCTTGCCGATCATCTTGGCGTGCCCGCAATGCGATTGAGAGAGATTCCGGAACGGCCGAATGTGCTGTTGCCGTCCGGTGCGCCCGACGGCGACAAATTGAAACGCTGGGCGTCTGAAACCGTTCCGGGGTGGTTCGCCGGGGTTCTGGAGGAATATCGACCGAAGATATTCGATCTCCGTCAAGACGCCATCGAACAACGGGAACGTCTGATTGGCAGCGGTTTGCCTGTTTCAGCGCAGCTGAACGAAGAGGCGGACAGCCCCGAGCCGATCCTAGTCGACCGCGGATGGAAAGTCGGCTGGATTGCATTCAATCGAATAACCAACACCAAACTTCCGGCCGAAATTGTTGATCTCATTGCCGGGCTTGCGGGTACCGCGCAGAACGAAGCCGACGTTCCTTCCTCGCTGAGGCGTTTGCGGTGGCTCTTTCTCGGATATCGGCCAGACTTCATTCAGACAGGGGATGTCACACTCGAGCAACTCAGATACACCAGTGTAACAGTGGACGACACCGACCGGCTCCTAGCTGCTGCGTGGGCATCGCGCGGAGTTTCTGTTGCCGACGGCAAGCTAACGGCATGGCGAGAAGCAGTCCAGATTCTTCTTGAGACGCTTGATGAGACGCCGGGCGCAGCGCCGATGCGCTTACGACAGCTCCAGACGTTTGGGGCCAAGATCATCAGAACGTTCCTGCCGTGAGAGGGACAAAGCAAATGGTGAGCCCCAAAGATCTCGTCCAGCAATTGTCGTCAAACTCGAAGTTGAGGACACTGCTTGCCGATGCAGGTGGAAGCGATGCCCTGGCCGGGCTCGACGAGTGGGTGTCTGAGAACCTCGCCGATGCGCGGCCCTCGGCTATCGACGTGCCTGGTCCCGCCACGATTGAAGCTGCAGTCTCGTACGCGCAGCCAACCACCGGCGAACGAGACCGTTCGCTCGTCGAGCATTCCGAGGCAGTGACGATCGACGGGGCGCGTTGGTTGAAATTGAAAGACAAGGGTCGTGCGGAGATATTGAGATCGGCGACAGAAAGTGTCCTGGACACCCTGTTGGGCGAACACGCAGCTGACGATTTGGATCTGCTGGCGACGAGTTCGCCCGACGCGGGCCTCGACGTCCCGCTTGCTTCTGCGTGGCTGCGCCAGATTCTGCGCGGAGCGGAGTTGCATTTAGATGCGTTGAACGTACGTCACTTGCGGGCGGTGACCGCAGCAGTTTCGTCCCTGTCAGCCTGTCGAGAATTCAATCCGACGATCCCGGACGAGGCTGAAGTCGAAAGGCGGCTCAGTCTGGCTGAGCTTCGCCAGCCCCTCGAAATCCTAGTCGGTCAGGATGCTCGAGGGCAGGATCGCTTTGTGGGTAGAGCGGACGAGATGCGTCGGCTGAGGACCTTCGTCGATGTCCTAGGGTCCCGCACGGTCTATGAGGCGGTCTCGCGGGGTGTCAAACGCCTCGGGCGTTCGGTCGCAACGCTCACGGGTGAGACGAACGCGCGTGGGCTCACTTTGGTTGCGGGCGGGGGTCTCGGAAAGTCTACCCTGGTCGCCAAGTTCGCTCTCGACCACTTTCTGCAGCCCGAATCCGCTATCCCCTTCATCTATTTTGACTTTGACAGAGCATCGCTTCAGCCCCGCGAACCGAGCCAACTGCTAATAGAGGCTGCCCGCCAAATCTCTCTGGAGTTTCCGTCGCTGTCCGAATCGATGTCGATGATCCGGCGGCGCCTTCGGAGCGATCTGAATGATCGAGATCGTGTTTACGATGAGATCGAGCCACCTAGCCAGGCGACTGTGGTGATGACCACGAGAGATTCGTTGTCTGATCCATACATTGAGTTCGGGGACCTTCTACGGGAAGCGGCGAGGTCCAGCCGGTCGGGCGTGGCACTCGTAGTTCTCGATACTATGGAAATGGTGCAATCGGATCCGGAGGCGATCAGCGGAATCGTTCAGTTCCTGCGGCGGCTATGCGAACGGCCCTTTCCTGAGCTGCGAATTGTGGCCGCCGGCAGAGCTGAGATAACTGAGCTAAATCAGATCCCGGGATTGGATATCGGCTCCGACAAGATCGAACTGGACGCTTTGAACGCTACGGATGCCCGAGAGATGGTGAATCGACTTGGTCGCGCACTCATGGCTGAGGACTGGAACGAAGGTTGGACCGCCATGCTGGTCGGTGGGGACCGTGACCCAAAAGAGCGCCGCGTGCCTTTGACTCTCAGGGTTGCCCTGGAATTACTACGAGACGCCGCTCCAGCCGAGCGCGAGGGCTTGGTTAGGGAGATAGCCGAACTTGGCGCCACTGCAAACAAGGATCTGGTCGGGCGGCTATACGTTCGCCGCATTGTCCGACATGTCCGTGACAAGGATGCGCGAGCCTTGGCCTGGCCTGGCCTGGTTGCGCGTCGCATCACCCGCGATGTCCTCAATAACGTGATCGCGCCCGTCACGGGCCTCGCGGGTGCGAGGGTAGATTCGGCCTTCGAAAAACTGGCACGTGAAGTTTGGATGGTGGAGCGGGACGGAGACGCCCTTGTGCATCGAGCGGATTTGCGTGCCCGCACTCTGCCGTTCATGCAAGCGCACGACAAGGAGACCTTCGGTCGGCTGACGCATTCGCTGAGAGATTACTATCGATCAGCCGGCGACACAGTGGAGTCGAGCTACTATCGGCTTCTCAGCGGGGAGCATCCAGACTTCCTGAGCGACGAGATCGATGGCCGCGATTTTAATCTTCTAGCTCCCGCAGCGGAAGACTTCGAGTCGGATTGGCATCCCAAAAGCATGCCCTACGCCCGTTTGACCTATACCTATCTCCGCAGCCGGAGAGGCCCCTTGATGCAGCGTCGGGCATTCGAGGCCCTCCCACCCGAGCTCGGATACTCGCATCTGCGACGAGCTGGGGCGGGTGTCTGCTCTTTAGACGATGCCAAAGCGCATTTGATCCTTTCCGCGTTTCGCAAAGCGCCTGTCTCTGTATCTCGCATGGGACGCGACGAACTAGTCACCAGGCAAACGGTTCTTATCAAAACGGGCGCATGGTCGAAGCTTCAGAAGGCTGAGTTGCTGTTGCCATCCGAAACCCGGGATGCCGTCGTGCTAGCATTCTATCTCGCGCGGCGAGCTAAGGCGGAACAACAGGATTTGACGAGAGCTCTCGTATCGGAGTTTCAACCGTCGCTGGGAGGAGATGCCTGGCGCGTGAGCGCATACTTGCTTCCCTATCTCTATGCGTTCGAGCCCGACCTGTTCTTAACCTCCGACGCGGATCTCGCGCGAATGCCACCTGAAAGGATATCAGACAAGCCTGCAAGCCTCGGCGCGATAAGGTCAGCCTTGTCGGTGGCGCAAGGAAGCTTCCCAATTCTGATCCAGAGATGGGCGGAATTTAATGCCCAACAGCCCGGACGGACCGCAACGCTTTCAGGCGGTGAGGCCTCGGCTCTTCAGGAACTGCTCGCTGACAACAGCTTCCGAGATCGTTTTTTCCTCGAAGAGGGCGAGCAACGGCTTATAGGTGAAGTATCGTCGCACTCGATTCAATCCATGCCGTTTCGAGCAGAATCGCTAGTGGTGCCTCATCTCTCCCAGGGGCTTGTGCGGGATCTGCATTACTGGGAGCCTGCCGGTGGACAGTTGCGGGCGTTTTTCAATGCGCGACACGACGATTGGATTGTCCCGGTCGGATACGCGGTTCAATCGGAATTGTCTCAGCGCGATGTCGTTGCCTCGATACGAGCTCTCTTTGAACGCCACGAACCACCCAAGAGCCTGCATTACCGGGCATGGGCGTTGTTGTCCTCCCGGGCCAGTTTTCCCATCGATGGAATCGAAATCGCGAAGCGCGCGAATGAAGCGGGTGACCTTGCAGGTTTGCTCAAGGCGCTGCGACAGCATGGATCAATAGAGGGTGCCGTCGACATCGACCTTTTGCAAGATTCGTTAGAAGCGTGGAACCGCCTGCTCGACCTGGGCGTGCGCGGCCAATACAGGGCATAGCTTGTCTCAGGTCGTCTGGGTCTCCAGCTCCAGGCTCGCTTGATCCCCCGCGTCAAGCCTCGTTGGATGCGTCGGGGACGTGGAGATCTGGTTCTGAGTTTCCTTCGACAGCTATATGCATCGCGGATGTCAACGGCAGGTGTTGGCCAAAGAAGCCAGACTTGATTGCACCGCTTCTATGCGCGGGGCCGCCCGCGACAGGGCCGCCAAGCTTTGGGAACCCCGCATAGAACATGTAGCGGCGTCGCTCGAATTGTCGCGGGCCGCCGAAGAATATTGAAGGCCTTCGTTTAGGTCGGCATGCATTGACTGCAGCAATAGTTCAATCTGTCGAACCAAATCCTTTGCGGTGCTTGCCCGAGCAGCACTCTCCTCCGAGGCGGAACCATTTTTACTTATCATGATTCTGAGGGTTTCGAGCTCTTGATCCTTGGCGTCTATGATTTCTTTCAGTGAAGTTATCTGGGAATCAGCACTAAGCTTGTTCTTGAGATAGTCTTTTTCCGTGAACGCCATGGTCATGAACAGGCAAAATCCAAAGATTGCGGCGGTACCTCCAGCCCTGAATACAGTTTTGTATTCGAATCTGGCGTCGTAGGGGAGAAATGCGAAAACCATGGAACAGGACAATGAGAGAACGACTAAGTACAATATATTGGTCTGAATTTCAGTTTGTCTGAAGCCGGCCGCCAGAATTCCAAGAAGAAACAGCACCGCAACAAAAAAAATAACATAATCGGCTACTCGATAGTCTCGATCAGCCGTCCCCCCCCCCCCCTATGTCGCCATCCGTCATCGCGCCGTCACCTTTAAGTTGATGCGCTAGAGTATCACGACGGCGGATGGTGATAAGATATCAATCTGGATTATGGTTGGCTGGCCGCAAGCCTTCCGCGGGCTCACGCCTCTTACCGCAGGCCTTTGTTGTTGGCGCGAGGCAGCAGCCAGTGCGAAGCTGATTGAGTGTTGGCTCTGAACGGCAAGACGTTCGGCCGCCCTCTACAAGAGGGCGCGCGGTAGTCCGCTTGCGAGATACAGCATGAGCGCCGCCCAACCCACTTCGGCGAATTCGAAGGGTCTCCCGGCAACGCGGGCGTAACCCAGCAGGAGCGATTGTTACTACTTCCGGGAGAGTTTTCGCCGTGGTATGAGCCCGTGGAACGCTAGCCTATTCTTTCAGAGGAAATGCCGCTTTGGCCTTGAGCGTATCCATAGCAAATATACTTCGAGCGTCGTATATACCTTCTATGGCGCTTATTTTTCTCAGAAGTGTATCGCTGTAATTCTTCACGCTTTTCACGTTTATTTCAACCATTGGGTCGTATTCGGATTACACTCAGAGTCTTTACTTGTGAGGCGGGAAACGGGTCATGTAAAATCTGGCCGCCGTCGGCGCCGCGCTAGAGCGTTTCCCTGACTGATTGAATCATTTGGGCTTTGCAAATCAGATGGGTTCTGATTCAAACTTTCTGCCGATGGAGGTCGGCAGATAAAGTCGAAAGCCCTTTCCGTTGATCTTCGCGCACGTGTTCTTGCCGCCGTCTCAGCCGGAGCGTCGCACCGGGAGGCTGCCGAGCGCTTTGGCGTCAGTGCGGCCAGCGTGAGCCGGTGGCGAAACCTGCAAGTCCGTCAGGGCCATGTTCGACCGGGTCCGCTGGGTGGAGACCGTCATTCGTACAAAACCGAAGCCAACGCCGACGCGATCATGTCGTGGCTTGAGGAACACCGGGACGGCACCTTGTTCGAACTTCGTGATGCCCTTGCAGCTCAGGGCATCGCCATCAGCAAGTCGGCGCTGCACCGTTTCCTTGTCCGGCACAATCAGACGCGCAAAAAAAGACTGGCCACGCGATAGAGCAAGCACGCCCAGACGTCTTGGAACTCCGTCAGCGGTGGTTCGACGAGCAACTTGATCTTGATCCGTCGCGGCTCGTGTTCATCGACGAAACATGGACCGCGACCAACATGGCCCGCACTCATGGAAGATGCACCAGAGGTGAGCGGCTGCGGATGGGTTTCCCGCATGGCCATCGCAAGACGACGACGCTTGTCGCCGGTCTACGAAACACCGGAATGGTCGCGCCTTTGGTCATCGACGGTCCGATCAATGGCGAGTGGTTCGAGGCCTATGTCGCTCAGGTCCTGGTCCCGACATTGAAACCCGGTGACGTCGTGATCCTCGACAATCTTTCCAGCCACAAACGGCCAGCAGCAAGAGCGTTAATCGAAGCGGCGGGCGCAACGATGGTGTTCCTGCCGCCCTACAGTCCCGACTTCAACCCCATCGAAAAGGCCTTCTCCAAGCTCAAGGCACATCTGAGGAAGGCGGCTGAGCGGACCGTGTCTGGTCTGTGGGGCATGATTGGCAAGCTCGTCCATCTCGTCGCGCCAAAAGAATGCAGAAACTACTTCAACTCATGCGGATACGATCCAGCATGAAAGGGAAATGCTCTAGTCATCAAACAAAAAGGTCGCCCTGTGCCGAGTGGTTGTTGTTCCGGTCTGTTCGATCTGGGATTCGTGCGCCGCTGAAGGCGCCTGCCTGCATCAGAAGCTCTAGCGTCTCGTCGTCCGCGAAATCGGCAAGTAATTCGTACGCGTATTCTGGATCGCAGACGTAGCATTCGGCCCTGGTTTCGCGGAGAACTTGACCGCCGCGCGACAAGTAGAGGACCTCCTTGTCGTCGTCCGACCAATGGCCGCAAATCGCGACAGCGTCCTGAAACAAGATCTTGCGTTCTTGCCAGATGAGCGGCCGGATACCCTCGGCCTCCACTTTTGGGGCATCTCGGTCTATCAAAAAGGGATTGCTGTCCATGTCTACGCTCCGGCCGGTGAATTCTATTGATCAAGGATCGTCTCAATTCGGTGATCCGGGCAAGCTCTTAATTCAGTTACTGGCTTTGCGTCGCACACAGGTCGAAATACCTCCCTAGGCCGTGGGGCATTGCTGCCAATTGCCATCGCGCTCGTTATACCAGCGAGCGCTGATTGCGACTCGTTTGGGATTCCCAAATCGGCTGATTTCTGACTCATTGTGTCAAACGGAGATTTGGCATGACGAGAGCGATTTCGTTGCGTGGAGACTTTGACGGGCCTGCGCTGAGGCGGCTGGCGAAGGAGGCAAAGGATGCGGCCCAGGTTCGGCGGCTGTTGGCGCTGGCTTCGATTTATGATGGCGGCTCGCGGCAGTATGCATCCGAGATCGGCGGCGTGACGGTGCAGATCGTCCGCGATTGGGTCATGCGCTTCAACGAACGCGGCCCCGATGGTTTGATCAATGGGAAAGCGCCGGGCAGCCGGGCGAAGTTGAACGATGCGCAGCGCCAGGCGCTTTCGAAGATTGTCGAAAGCGGCCCGATCCCTGCCGTGCACGGCGTCGTGCGCTGGCGCAGAAAAGACCTCGTGCAGTGGCTCTTCCAGGAATTCAGAATATCCGTCGACGAGACGACGATCGGTCGGGAGTTGAAGGCGCTGGGCTTTGCCAAGCTTTCCGCCCGTCCGCGCCACTACGCCCAGAACGAACTGGAGGGCGAGCTTTTTAAAAAGACTTCCCAACCGCGCTGGCAGATATCCGGGCAAAATGCCCGCCCGGTACGGATCTCGAAATCTGGTGGGCCGACGAAGCCAGAATAGGCCAGAAGAACAAGATCACTCGGCGATGGGCGCGGCGAGGAACCCGACCGTCTGCCCCGCATGATCAGCGCACCATGTGGGCCTACATCTTCGGTGCGATCTGCCCGAAAAAGGGCAAGGGGGCTGGCCTCGTCCTTCCCTATTGCGACACCGAGGCGATGCAGGAGCACCTTGCCGAAATCAGCAACGCCGTCGATCCCGGTGCGCACGCCGTGCTCATTCTCGACCAGGCCGGCTGGCACGTCACGCCGAAGCTGAAGGTGCCGGACAACATCACCTTGATGTTCCTGCCACCGCGGTCGCCGGAATTGAACCCAGTCGAGAACCTCTGGCAGTTCATGCGGGACAACTGGTTGTCGAACCGCATCTTCACGGACTACGACGACATCGTCGATCACTGCTGCCGCGCCTGGAACAGCTCATTGATCAGCCGTGGAAGATCATGTCCATCGGAATGCGCGAATGGGCCCACAGGTCATGATTAGCGCACGTTGGTAGTAGACCCAGTCAGCATCGGCAATGCGGTAGCCAAGCAATCAATCTTCAATACTTTGACCTTAAGGGGTCGGTTAAAGGAGCAGCCATGCCAATTGACCTCTATAGAATGCCACAGCGGGGTGGTAACCATCTCCGGCTTTTCATCAACGGCTCACTCTACGACTCGAGCTTCATCGATTATCGGGAAATGAGAAGATGGTTCATCCGGAACCCGAAGCACCTTGCCGGACACCCCCTCCCAGACGTCCCTCTCGACACAGAAGTCGTCCTCGAGGTCGGGATAAGCAAGAGCCATGCAGTGTTAAAGGTGAGATCCAAGCCTCAGTATTTGGTGATGGGGCCGACCAGTCTGCTATGGGATATCAGATTTGATGATGAGAAGGCTGCGGTCGACTTCGCCGTGCATAAAGCGAAAAAGTTCGATCAGCTTTGACTGGGGCTTTCCTCCGCATCCAAGACCCCCCACTCGATGTTTGCGGATGAGGTGCGGCTGAGCAGCGATCCCTCGCCGTACTTTGCTTCGTAGTTCCAAGGCTCAATAGCACGGACTAGGAGCATGACGAAGCTGTTAAGAATCCGAGTGTCCTGGCTGGCAGCTAAAAGCATGCCGTGATAGCGCACATGTCCGCGAAGCGTTGGGTAATCGCCACGTCCTTCGCAGTGGAGCATCGCTCCAAGAAGCGCGTCCTCAATATTTTTATCCGCTCGATGTTTGGTGGTGTCTATTTCGGCATCCTGTTCAAAAGTGGTTCGGTTGGTCCGCTGGTTTGATGGGTCGATCACACGTGTCCTCCTCGCCTCCGCATCTGTAGTCTCGTCCAATTTTCGGCCGGCGAAAACGATCAATCTTTCAACGTATGCCCAATGAATTGCTCGCCTTCGTGGTAGGTTCGCTCTCCTGCTTCGAGGCCCCCCATCGGGAGTGGTCTACCCACCCGA
Organism: Ensifer sp. ENS06; assembly: GCF_014852205.1. Lineage (NCBI taxonomy): Bacteria > Pseudomonadati > Pseudomonadota > Alphaproteobacteria > Hyphomicrobiales > Rhizobiaceae > Ensifer > Ensifer sp. ENS06. Next base: position 19,129 of record NZ_JACVBC010000020.1, read on the forward strand.
TGATCGTTTCGAGCCCGTACTTCACACCCTTTTTTAACGGGGGCGTAGACTCGTCGTGCAACCAGGTGTCGGAAACGGATCCTCAGTGGCAGGTCAAGCCCGATCGACCGGACGTGGCCATGTTGGGGCATGCTCGCGACCGGCGCTGCGGCGCGGCGCAATCTTGGTGCGCATCTGCTATCCATTTCGTCGATCCGGCACTCCACCGCTTTCGATTGCTCGGCACTTGCCGCTGCGATCCGATTTTCAATCGCAAGCTCAAACGCTCTGAAGTATTGGGCTTCTTTGCGGGGCAGCCGCCCTGAGTCGTTGGGATGGAGGCTTGTGGCACATCGCACCATTGGGCGCGTTGTATCGCAGAGCTTGGACATTATGTCCGCCTGATCCACGCCAGCTACGTAATAGCGATCGTGAAACGCGGGAAGACAGACGCAAACGACGCGTCAGAGGCTGTGGCATGCGCGGCGGCAATCACGGTGAGATTCGTCTCATCCTGATCGCCGCGCTATCTTGTGGCACGAAAAACAATGCGTTTCGTGCCTGTCAAATCGGCTGACCACCAGGCCGCAATGATGACCTTTAACCCGCACTCTATTCGTCCGTCAGAGAGCGCAGGCCACGAAGGCGCTTCGGGCCCATCTGGCGGCACTTGGGACATCGCGGAACCCGGGCATGCGAGCTTTGAAATCCTCGCCGCTGCTGTCCGGGACTTGGAGGGCGCACACCTGCCGGATGCTGCTCGGGCTGCTCTTGAGGAAATCGTGCAGCAGGTTGAACGTCTCTCGGAGCGTGCCGAAAGGCTTGATCGCGCTATTCACGCTCGCATGAAAGAGGACGAGCACGCGGGGCGACTGGTGACGATTCCTGGAGTTGGTCCCATGGCCGCCGCAGCCGTGAGTGCGGGTTTCGGCAGTGGCGAAGCTTGGGGCGCTGCCAGAAGCGAGGCAACGGCTAACTCTTTGAAGGTTCCCGAAAAATCGGCGGGAGCCGTTTTGGCTTGCTGCCAAGTCCATTTTCGCTGCCAAGAGCCAAACCTCCTTGCTTCCAACAAACGTGATCAACCACGCCCGACTGTGCCATTGACGCACACCTCGTTTCGATTTACGACTGACGAAATACGAAATTCGTCAGTCGTAAATCGAAAGGCCAGCGATGCCGGTGAGCAACGATATCGTCGTCGACCAGACACGGCAGGACAACATCACGCGCATCCTCGATGCAGCGGAGGGGCTGTTCCGGCACTTCGGCTACAGCAAGACCAATGTTGCCGACATCGCCCGCGAGCTCGGCATGTCGCCGGCAAACATCTACCGTTTCTTTGCCTCGAAGACCGAGATCCACCAGGCGCTTTGCGCGCGCATGCTCGCGGCCAGCTACCAGATGGCGCAGGAGATCTGCCAGTTGCCGCTGAGCGCGAGCGAGCGCCTGCACCGCTACGTCCACGCACAGCACAAAATGACGGTCGAACTGATGCTCGACGACACGAAGGTGCACGAGATGGTGATCGTTGCCATCGAACGCGAGTGGCACGTCATCGACAAGCACATCGACAGGATCGACGCGCTCCTCGCCGACGTCATCCGCGAGGGGATTGCCGCGGGCGAGTTTCGCGACCAGGACGCCGATGCCGCGTCCCGTTGCTTTGGGGCGGCGACCGTCACGCTTTGCCACCCGCAAATGGTCGCCCAGTGTCTGAGCAAGACGAACCGCGCAAGCCCGGAAGAGCTGGTCGAGTTCGCGATCAACGCATTGAAAATTTAGCAGAAATATTTCCGGCGCGGCTTCGGCCTGCGCCAGCCTGTTTTGGGAGTGCGAACATGTTTAAGCTCATAGAATTTCGCCGCCGTACTTCATTTTTTGCCACTGCTGCACTCCTCTCGATGCTCGCGGCGACACTGGCCGGCTGCTCGCAGGAAAAGACCGAAGCCACTGCGGTGGTGCGCCCGGTCAAGGTCGTCGAGATTGCTGAGGCCGACACGGCCCGCCAGCTCAGCTATTCCGGCTCCGTGCGGGCACGGACCGAAATGAACCTCGGCTTCCGCGTCAGCGGCAAGATCGTCGAGCGGGTCGTCAATGTCGGCGACCGCGTAAAGGTCGGCGATCTGCTCGCCCGCGTCGACGCCACCGATTATGAGCTCGCCGTGCGCAGCGCTTCGGCCAATCTGGAAGCGGCCGAGCGTCAGGTCGAGACAGTCAAGCTGGTGCGCGATCGCGCCGAACAACTGCTCGCCCGAAAATTTGCCTCGCAGGCCCAATTCGATCAGTCGGTGCTGAGCTACAATCAGGCCGTGGCGACGCGCGACGCTGCGAAGTCGGCGCTGTCGCAGGTGGAGAACCAGGTGACCTATACGAACCTCGTCTCCGACCGGCCGGGCATCGTCACCACGATCAATGCCGATGTCGGCCAGGTCGTCGGTTCGGGCACGCCTGTCGCGACTGTCGCCGTCGAAGGCGAAAAGGAAGTGCAGGTCGCCGTGCCCGAGACGGAGATCGCCAATTTCAAGACCGGCCTGCCGGTCAAGGTCGGGCTCTGGTCCGACACCGGGTTGTCGCTTGACGGCACGGTACGCGAGGTGGCGGGCAGCGCCGACCCGCAGTCGCGGACCTTTTCCGTGCGGGTAAGCCTGCCGAACGATCCGCGGGTTCTGCTCGGCATGACCGCGACCGTCGAGGCGTCGGCCGGCAACGGCAAGCCTTACGTCTCGGTCCCTTTGAGCGCGCTTGCACAGAAGGACGGCTACACTATCGTCTGGGTTGTCGATCGCGGCACCGAAACCGTCAGCAGCCGTCCCGTCACGCTTTCCGACTTCACCGCTGACGGCGCGCGCGTCACCGATGGGCTTGAGGTCGGCGACCTTGTCGTTGCTGCCGGGACGCAGTTCATGGCCGACGATCTCAAGGTGACGATCTCGAACGCGACGACGCAGCACTCCGCTTCGGCCCAGGCCGAAGTCCCGCTCCTGCGCTGACACTCGAAAACCGCGGAACCGAGCCGATGACCACCTCCTCTTCCGACGAAAAGCGGCCCTTCAACCTTTCGCGCTGGGCGATCGCGCACCCGAGCATGGCGCGCTTCCTGTTCGGCCTCATCATCCTTGCCGGCGTCTTCGGCCTGATGCGCATGGGGCAGAAGGAAGACCCGGACTTCACCTTCCGCGTGATGGTCGTGCAGGCCTTCTGGCCGGGGGCCTCGATCGAGGAGATGCAGGACCAGGTCGTCAACAAGATCGAACGCAAGCTGCAGGAAACGCCGCATCTCGATTTCGTGCGCTCCTATACGCGTGCCGGCAGCGCGATCATCACGTTGCAGGTCGAAGGCGACACCAATGCCGAACAGGTGGCGGATGCCTTCTACCAGGTCCGCAAGAAGGTCGGTGACATCTCCAACGAACTGCCCGAAGGTTTGCTCGGTCCCTATTTCAACGACGAGTTCGGCGACACCTTCATCACGCTGCATTCGCTGAGCGGCGAAGGCTACAGCTATCCGGAGCTGAAGAAGTTCGCGATCCAGGCGCGTGACATGCTTTTGACGACGCCCGGCGTCGAGAAGGCCGTCATCATCGGCGACCAGCCGGAGAAGATCTATATCGACGTCTCATCCAATGCGCTGGCCGAGCGCGGGCTGACGCTCAACGACCTGCGCAGCACGATTGCCGGCCAGAACAACATCGACCCGGCCGGCGCGGTCGATACCGGCACGCGCTCGGTGCGCATCTCGGTCGAAGGCAGCCTTGACAAGGTGGAGGACCTGAAGAACCTGAGGCTTCGCGCCGGCGGCCAGATCACCCGACTTGGCGATATCGCCACGGTCAGCTCCGGTCTCGAAGATCCCTATTCGCGCAAATTCCGTTTCAACGGTGAAGACAGCGTCCAGATCGGCGTCGTCATGGCCAAGGGCTTCAAGGTGACCGATGTCGGCAACGCGGTGGAGGCGACCTATCAGCACTTCGAGGCGTCGCTGCCCTATGGCGTCAAGGTCGACCAGGTCTCCAACCAGCCTGAAGTGGTCAAGGAAGCCGTCGGCGAATTCATGAAGGCGCTCGGCGAGGCGCTGGCGATCGTGCTCGTCGTGTCGTTCCTGTCGATCGGCTGGCGCTCGGGCCTGGTGATCGCGATCACCATTCCGCTGGTGCTGGCTGCAACCTTCGCCATCATGTACGAGCTCGGCATCGACCTGCAGCGCATCTCGCTCGGTGCACTGATCATTGCGCTCGGCCTTCTGGTCGACGACGCCATGATCGTGGTCGAGATGATGGAACGAAAGCTGGAAGAGGGCTTGGTGAAGGTCGAGGCTGCGAGCTTCGCCTATACCTCCACTGCCTTCCCGATGCTGACCGGAACGCTGATCACCACGGCCGGCTTCATTCCCGTTGGTTTTGCCGCTTCGACCGCCGGGGAGTATGTGCGCTCGCTATTCTACGTGGTCGGCATCGCGCTCGTCGTCTCGTGGTTCGTTGCCGTCTATTTCACCCCCTGGCTCGGCAACATGCTCCTGAAGCAGCGCAGCCACGCCGGCAATCATCACGACGTCTTCGACACGCGCTTCTACCGTCGCCTGCGCACGACGGTCACCTGGGCCGTGCGCCACCGCATCATCGTGCTGTCGACGACGCTCGCCCTCTTCTTCGTCAGCCTCTGGGCCTTCCAGTTCATTCCGAAGAACTTCTTCCCGCAGTCGTCGCGGCCGGAGATCCTCGTCGATCTCTGGCTGCCCGAGGGCACCAGCATCAAGGAAGTCGAGAAGCAGGCCAAGGCACTCGAAGCCCGCATGATGGACGACGAGGACAAGCGCTTCATCGCCACCTATATCGGCGAGGGCGCGCCGCGCTTCTTCCTGCCGCTCGACCAGCAGCTTCGCAATCCGAACTTTGCCCAGCTTCTCGTGATGGCCAAGGACGAGCCGGCGCGCGAACGGTTGATCGCCAAGATGCGCGGAATTCTAGCTGCCGACTTCCCCTCGATCCGCGCCAAGGTCGATCGCCTGTTCCTGGGCCCGCCAACCGGCTGGCCGGTGCAGATGCGCATCATGGGGCCGGATCGCGACGAAGTCAGGCGTATTGCCGATCGCGTCAAGGCGAAGTTCCACGAGAACCCGCTGCTCGGCGCCGTGCACGACGACTGGCTGGAGCCGGTGCCGGGCATGAAGCTGGTGATCGACCAGGACCGCGCCCGCGCGCTCGGGGTCACCTCGCAGCGCATTCGCCAGATACTGCAGGCAAGCGTCACGGGTGCGCCGCTCGACAATTTCCGCGATGGCGAGGAGACGGTGGCGATCGTTGCCCGCGAGCCCGCGGAAAGCCGCAAGCTGTTGAGCTCGGTCGACTCCATATACATCCCGACCGACTTCGGTGGCTTCGTACCGCTTTCGCAGGTCGCCAAGGTCGTGCCGGTGCTCGAGCAGGGCATCGAATGGCGCCGCGACCGCCTGCCGACAATCACCGTGCGCGGCACCCTGCCGGATGGTGTGCAGCCGAACGACGTGGCGATGAAGATGTTTGGCGAAATGCAGCCGCTGCGCGACAGCCTGCCCGCCGGCTACTCGATCGCCATCCAGGGGGGCGCGGAGGACTCTGCCGAAAGCCAGGCCTCGATCGCCGCCAAGGCGCCGATCATGCTCGGCGTCATCGTTATCCTGCTGATGATCCAGCTGCAGCATTTCGGCAAGGCGATGCTGGTTCTCGCGACCGGTCCGCTCGGCATCATCGGTGCGGCTGCTGCCCTTTTGATCAGCGGTGCGCCTTTCGGCTTCGTTGCGATCCTGGGCGTCATTGCGCTGCTCGGCATCATCATGCGCAACTCGATCATCCTCGTCGACCAGATCGACCAGGATATCGCCGCGGGCATGGACCGCGCCGAGGCGATCATCGGCTCCGCCGTCAGGCGTTTCCGGCCGATCACGCTTACCGCCTTGACGGCCGTGCTGGCGCTGATCCCGATCTCGCGCGGTGTCTTCTGGGGGCCGCTCGCCTACGCCATGATGGGCGGCATTCTGGTCGCGACCGTGCTGACCATCCTGGTTCTGCCGGCGGGCTATGCGCTCTTCTTCGGTCGCGAACCGAAGAAGAGCTCCGTCGAGCCTGAGACGCCGGAAAGCCTCGAGGCCGAGGACACGAAGACCGTAGCCTATCCCGCAGCCGTGGCGGCGGAGTAGGGCCACGGCTCCGTTCAGGGATGGTAGATCGGGCGGCGGGCAAGCCGCCCGACGTCAGCCGGTGATGTACATCGCCTGGCCCTGGGCGAGGCATTGGAACAGCTCGTAACCCATCCAGATGTAGCCGCGACGCCCGTTCCATTCGCAGCCCCAATTCTCACCGAAGCTGTTCTGGATGAGAATGGCCTGCTGCTCGTCGTCATAGCCGATGATCAACATGCAATGGCCGGTGTTCGGCAACTTTTCCAGAGGCCTTCTCAATGGGCCCGGCCCTTCATATTGCATGAAGCCCTTGTTCAGTGACGTGCCGTAGCAGAGCGCTCCGCCCGCGACGATGACGGCCTTGATCGCGTCGAGATCGCTGGTCTCGACCGTCGCCCAGCCGGGTATCTGGAAGCTGTCGTCGGGAAGGGCGCCGGGATCGTAGCGCGACCACAGCTCGGGACAATTCGGAAAATAGGGAGCCGTCTTCCAGTTCGGGGTGCCGCGCTGCTTGAGCAGGTTGAGATAGGAGGCCAGTTGTGATCCCGCGCAGCCCGTCTTCCCGTAGCTCTTCATCACTTCGATGTAGATATGGGCCGGACTTGCCTGCCGCAGGGGCTGCAACGGCGCTTCGCCGGTCGAAACGGCCGCCCAATAGGTGGCAAGCCCGTAGGTCGTGGCCCAGGCGGCGCAACTGCCGGGGCTGCCGACATGGCTCGGTGTGCCCTGCGCCTTGGGCGGCGGCAGGTAGAGCGCGTTCACGGTTGCCGCGCTCGGCAGTGATGCGGGTATCGGCGGCCGGAGCGTCGGGCCATCTTCCTTGATCGTGGGATCATAGCCGAAGTTGAGGATTGCTTCCTGTACGGTCATCGGGATCTCCTGCCGACAGCGAGGGTTGCGTGGGTTAAAGGCGTGATGTCACAGGCGTCGCGCGCCGCCGGCGTTTCCGGTGAGACACAGCCGAAAGCGGCTCCCTCGTTTCCCGAAGGCGCAGTCGAAATCTCCCCGGGAAACGCGGCGCTCGTATCAAGATGATGCACTCATAGGTAGATCTTATCAGGATTTTGCATGCCGAAAATCCCGAGTTTCGCGGGGTTTCGATCATTCCATTGAAAGTCAATAATGAAACGCATGTTTCATTATTGACTTTCAATGGACCATGTATTCCGTTTATGACTCACAGGTCATCTGTTCCTTTGGGAGGTTTCGAATGAGGAAGTTGCTGTTTGCCGCCATGTCGGTTCTGCTGGCTGGTACCGCTCACGCCGAAAACATCGGCATCACCATTGCCCGTTCCGATAGCGCGTTCCTGACGATCCTGCGTCAGGGCATGGAAGACCGCGCCGCCAAGCTCGATGGCGTTTCGGTTCAGGTCGAGGACGCCCAGAACGATCCGAGCAAGCAGCTGGACCAGGTACAGAACTTCATATCCTCCGGCGTCGACGCGATCGTCGTGGTTGCCGTCGATGGCGACGGCACGCCGGCGCTCACGAAAATGGCGAGTGCCGCCGGTATTCCGATCGTCTACGCCAACCACCCGCCGGCCGATGCAGATGCGCTCCCGGCGACTGCCGCCTTCGTCGGTTCGAACGAGATCGATTCCGGCACGCTGGAAACGAAGGAAGTGTGCCGGCTGCTTGGCGGCAAGGGTTCCGTTTATGTGCTGATGGGGCCGCTCAACAATCATTCGTCGCTGACCCGGACGAAGGATGTTCACGACGTCATCGCTACCGATGACTGCAAGGGCATGAGCGTGATCGAGGAACAGAGCGCCAACTGGGATCGCCTCGAGGCGAGCAACATCATGACCAACTGGCTCTCGACAGGACGGGAATTCGATGCCGTCATCGCCAACAATGATGAGATGGCGATCGGCGCGATCCAGGCGATGAAAGCGGCGGGCACCGACATGTCGAAGGTGGTGGTCGGTGGCATCGACGCGACGCCGGACGGGCTTGCCGCCATGGCCGCAGGCGATCTCGACGTTACCGTCTTCCAGAACGCAATCGCGCAGGGCGCGACCGCGATGGATGCCGCCATCGCCCTGGCGCGGGAGGAAAAGACCGAACGGCAGATCTGGGTTCCGTTCGAACTGGTGACACCTGAGAACATGAAGGACTACGCCAAGGCGAACCAGTAGACGGCCGTTCTTGTCACAATCCGAACAATCACTGGTAGATCTCGGTTTTAACCGACAGAGAAGCCGGCAGGCCGCTCGCTACGGCCTTTCGGCTTCTCTGGTATCCAACAGATGACCCCTGATCGTTCCGCCCAGCCCCCTTCCCAGCCGATTGCCGATCTGCAGATCGCGATCGCGGCCTTTGTGGCGGGCGCCGGATGGCTGTTTTCGATCCACGCTCTTGCCGAGTTTCCGCCGCTGCTCTTCCTCGGCAGCCGTTTTGTCATCGTCGGTCTGCTGATCGGTCTCTTGGCGAGGTTCGCATCCTTTGCCGAACTCGGCAGGGCGGTGCGCCTGCTGCTTCCCGCCGCGCTCGCCCTTGCGGTCGCCATGATGGCCTGGATTTTCGGCCTGAAACAGACGACGAACCCGGGCGTTGCGGCCTTCATCACCTCGACCGGCATCCTGCTGGTGCCGGTTTTCGGCCTGCTGTTCTTCGGCTGGCCGGTCGGGCGAGCGCTCTGGATCTCGATCGCCGTCGCGCTTGCCGGGATGGGCTTGCTGTTTCTTGGCCCCGGCGCTCGGGTCGAGGTGGCTCACCTCTATTTTGTGGTCTCGGCCCTGCTTTGGGCGGCGAGCATTGCGTTGGTCAAACGCAATTCCACCGAAGTAGGCGCGGTGGCCACAGCCGCGATCCAGCTGGTGGTCGCAGGAGTGGTCATCCTCGCGGTCTCGCTGCCTGTCGAACAGATGCCTGCGGCAGTCCCTTCGATCGCGATCTGGGGCTGGTTTCTGGCAAGCATCCTGATCTCGACCTGCCTGCGCTTCGTCCTGCAGTTTCGCGGCCAGCAGATGATCTCTGCGGCGCGGGCATCGGCAATCATGTGCTGCGAACCGGTATGGGTTCTCGTCTTCGCGCTGGCGTTTCTGGGGTCACCCTTGAGCCTTTCCCAGATCCTGGGCTGCGCAGTGATTCTGCTCGCGATGCTTGGCCAAGTCGTTTTCCGACCAAATTTCGCCGCCTGAAAGAGCCGCCAAATCGCGAGATTTCGGAAGTGGTATTCTCGTTCGAAATACCACTTGGCGGTTCGGACCATAACTTTAGTCTCGGCGAAAATACCCCGATTGACAGCGCGACTTTGACGGACTTATCGTTAAGTCAAATTACTTGACTTAATAGTTCGATCAACGAAACCTGAGGGGGAATTCGTCATGACGGCAGTCGAGGAAATGCGGCCTTTGCGCAACGCGCCGGGGGTCGGAAGGAGCGGAACGACACGGCGTTTTGTTGGCGTCGCGACCGTGCTGATGATGATCGGCGCCGCTGAGGCCCGCGCTGAATCCGTGCTCACCATGCACATCGAGGAGCAGACGAGCTGGGTGCAGAATTTCAACCCGTTCGACCTCGGCGGTCGGCGGCAGAGCACCATGGATTTCGTCTACGAGCCGCTGGTGATCTTCAATGATTACGACGGCGGCAAGCCGGTCTTTCGGCTTGCGACTGCCTACAAATTTGCCGACGACCTGAAGTCGATCACCTATACATTGCGCGACGGCGTGAAATGGTCGGACGGCAAGCCGCTGACCTCGGCAGATATGAAATTCACGCTCGAGCTGATGCTGAAGAACCCGGCGGTCGATACCGTCGGCGTTGGCGAAACCGTCGCTTCGGTGGAGGCGCCGTCGCCGGCCGAGGTGAAGATCAACCTCAAGGATGTCGACACGCATTTTCCGGAGTCGCTTGCCGATTTCCCGGTGGTGCCCGAGCACATCTGGAAGGACGTGAAGGATCCGCTGGCCTTCAAGAACGAGACGCCCGTCGGCTCCGGTCCGATGACCGAAATCCGCCGCTTCACGCCCCAGGTCTACGAGCAGTGCCGCAACCCCAACTATTGGGACGCGGCGACGCTGAAGGTCGATTGCCTGAAGCTGCCGCAGATTTCCGGCAACGACCAGATGCTGGCGCTCCTGCCGGAGGGCTCGATCGACTGGTTCGGCTCGTTCCTGCCGCAGATCGACAAGACCTATGTCGGCCTCGACCCTGACCATAATGGCTACTGGCAGCCTCCGGCCGAAACCGTTTCGTTCCAGATGAACTTCAAGTCGTCGAATCCGGGCAACGCCGAGGCCTTCAACGATATGACGTTCCGGCGCGCTTTCAGCCTTTCCATGGATCGCACCGCGATGGTCGATATCGCCGGTTTCGGCTATCCCGTCGTCAACACCCATGCGAGCGGTCTGCCGCCGCGCTTCGACAGCTGGCGCAACAAGGCCGCCGAGGGTGCTCAGGACGAGTGGCTCGCCTATGACATCGACAAGGCCAACAAGCTGCTTGACGATGCCGGCTACAAGAAGGACGGCGAGGGCTTCCGCACCACGCCGAGCGGCAAACCGATCGCCTTTCCGATCATCGTGCCGAACGGCTGGACCGACTGGATCGACGCGGTGCAGATCGCGGCCGAAGGCTTGCGCAAGATTGGCATCAACGCCTCTGTCGCAACGCCCGAATACGAGCAGTGGCAGAAACAGATCCTCGACGGCAGCTTCGAGGCGGTGATGAATTCGCGTGCCGACGGCCCGACGCCTTTCCGCGGCTACTTCCAGTCGCTGTCGACCGGCTTCGGTGGGCGTATCACCAGCGCGCCGTCACGCTATTCCAACCCCGAACTCGACAAGGTCTTCGATAATTACCGCCGGGCGGCGACGGACGACGACCGCAAGAAGCTGTTCGATCAGGTGCAAGTGATCGTCGCCGACAACCTGCCCGTCGTTCCCGTCTTCAACGGTCCGACCTGGTATCAGTTCTCGACCAAGCGCTTTACCGGCTGGGTGACGAAGGACGAGCCTGTCATGAACCCCGAGGATCACGACAACAACCGGATGCGGCTGGTGCATCTGCTCCGCCTGAAGCCCGTACAATAAGCGGCAGCGGGTTCCAGCGATGCGACTTTCCCGTCGACGGCTTACCGTCTACTGCGTGGCGTTCCTCTTCGCGATCGTCATGAACTTCGCGGTTCCCCGGCTGATGCCGGGGTCCCCCGTCGACAGCATGATCGCCCAACTCGGACCGCGGGCAACGCCCGCGGGCATCGAGGCGATCAAGGCGCGTTTCGGTGCGATCGAGCAACCGATCTGGCAGCAGTTCGTCGACTATGTCGTCGGGCTCGCCCATTTCGATCTCGGCGTCTCGGTCAAGTATTATCCGCAGACGGTGCTTGAAGTTCTCGGCCGCTCGGCCGGGTGGACGGCGTTTCTCGTGGTCACCGCCATAACCTTCTCTCTTTGCATCGGTGTGCTGCTCGGCGCCGTCGCCGCCTGGCGCCGTGGCGGGCGTTTCGACAGTTTCGTCTCGCCGTTCTCGGTGGTGCTGATTGCCGTTCCGCCCGTCATCATCGCGCTTGCGACGCTTTTCACTTTCGGCGTGACGCTCCGGCTGCTGCCGGTCGGCTACGCCTATGATCCGAGCCTCGACCCGGGGCTGAACTTCACCTTCTTCGGCAGCGTCTTCCTGCATGCGATCATGCCGGTGCTGACGCTCTCGCCCTATCTGATTGGCGAGTTTCAGACGACGATGCGCTCCAGCATGATCTCGGTGCTCGGTGAGGACTACGTCACCATGGGGCGAGCCAAGGGCCTCTCGGAAGCAGCCGTCATGTTCGGCTACGCGGCGCGCAACGCCATGCTGCCGGTGCTCACCAACCTGGCGCTGATGCTGGGGGCGGTCTTTGGCGGCTCGATCGTGACCGAGATCGTCTTCAACTATCCGGGTCTCGGACTGACGCTCTATACGGCAAGCGTTGCCCGCGACTATCCCGTGATCCAGGGGCAACTGCTGCTGATGACGATCGCCACGCTCGGCGCCAATCTTCTGGTCGACATCATCTATGGCGTGGTCGATCCGCGCATAAGGGAGGGCAGGGCATGAATGCGGGCGTCTCCTTGTTCTGGCGGCAGAAAAAAGCCGTCGCCGGCCTTGTCATCATTCTCACGCTCTGCCTGATGGCGCTGCTCGCGCCGGTTCTCGCACCGGGTGATCCGAGCGAGCGCGTCGGTCGTTCGCATCAGCCACCAACCGTCGAGCATGTCTTCGGCACCACGAAGATGGGCCGCGACGTCTTCTCGCAATTCGTCTGGGGTGCCAGGCCGTCGCTTGCCGTCGGCTTTGCCACCGGCCTTGCGATTACCGCGCTCGGCACCATCGTCGGCCTCGTCGCCGGTTACTTCGGCGGCCGCACGGATGCGACGCTTGATCTCGCCACCAATGCCGTCCTTGTCATACCGAATATTCCGCTGCTGATCCTGCTTGCGTCTTTTGCCGGCACGGTCGGGCCGATGGCGATCATGGCGATCATCGCGCTCACCTCCTGGCCCTGGGGCGCGCGCATGACGCGGTCGCAGACCATGGCGCTCCGGCAGCGTGAATTCGTGGTGGCGGCGCGCATGGTCGGCGAGCCGCATTGGCGGGTCATCTTCGTCGAGATCCTGCCCAATCTGGTGCCGCTGATCGGCATCAACGTGGTCGGCAGCATCATCTATGCGATCGTCGCGCAGACGACGCTCGAATATCTCGGCTTCGGCGATCCGCTCCGGGTGACCTGGGGCACCATGCTCTACAATGCGCAAAACTCCTCGGCGATCATCGTCGGCGCCTGGTGGGACATCGCCGTTCCGGCCGCGGGCATCGCGCTCGTCGGTCTTGGTCTCGCGCTCATCAACTTCACCTTCGACGAGATCGCCAATCCGCAGCTTCGCTCCGGTCCGGCGCTCAGCCGCTGGCTGCGTCTCACGCGGCTGCGCCGTCGCGAACTGGAGGCGGCCCGATGAGCGATGCACTCCTGGAAATCCGCAACCTGAACGTCGATTACCTGCTTGACGACGGCGCTTTCCGCGCGGTTAACGATGTCTCCTTCGAGGTGCGCCGCGGCGAACTCTTCGGCCTTGCCGGCGAATCCGGCTGCGGCAAGAGCACGACCGCCTATGCGATCACGCGGCTGTCAAAACCGCCGGCCTGGGTCGCCGGCGGCGAGATCCTGCTCGATGGTCAAAACCTCCTGAAGATGCCGGAAGCGTCGCTTCAAAACGTGCGCTGGCGGCGGATCGGCATGGTGTTCCAGAGCGCAATGAACTCGCTCAACCCGCTGATGCGGGTCGAGGCGCAGTTTTTCGACGTCTTGCGCAAGCACACCGGCGCGACCAGGCCGCAGGCCCGTGCACGGGCCGAAGAAATGTTCCGGCTCGTTGGAATCCCGATCAACCGCCTCGACGACTATCCGCACCAGTTCAGCGGCGGCATGCGCCAGCGCATCGTTATCGCAATCTGCCTGGCGCTGAAGCCGGAACTGATCATCATGGACGAGCCGACGACGGCGCTCGACGTCGTCGTGCAGCGGGAAATCCTGGAGCAACTCGTCGACCTGCAGCGCAACCTCGGTTTTTCGGTGCTGTTCATCACCCACGACCTGCACCTGATGGCGCAGCTCTGCCATCGCATCGGTGTTATGCTCAAAGGGCAACTGGTTGAGGTCGGCGACACGCAGCAGATCAGCCGTGCGCCGGAACACGACTACACGCGGAAACTCTGGGGCGCGATCCCGCAACTGCCCTCATCCGTCCGCAGCCTGGGGGTCGTCGAATGAACGTGATGCCGCTAACGACGACCATGGCTGATGAAGACGACGCGATCGTGCGCCTCAAGGACATCAGGCGCAGCTTCGGTACCGTCGAGGCTTTGCGCGGCATTTCGCTCGCCTTGAAGCCCGGCCGGGCGCTGGCGCTCGTCGGCGAATCCGGTTGCGGCAAGACCACCTGCGCCCGCATCGTCGCGCGGCTCGATGCGCCGACATCGGGGACGATGGCGTTTCGCGGCGCCGACGTTACCCAGGCCGGAGGAAGGGCCGACGAAAAGACGCGTCGGCGGGCGATCCAGATGGTGTTTCAGGATCCCTTCGCCTCACTCAACCCGGTGTTCTCCGTCTACCATCACCTCGCGCGGCCACTGCTTTTGCATGGTCACGCCAAGAACGGGGGCGAGGCGAAAGCTGCCGTCGCGCGTCTGCTCGCCGATGTCGGTCTGGACGCCGATGTGACGGCACGAAAGTTTCCGCACGAACTGTCCGGTGGCCAACGCCAGCGCGTCAACATTGCTCGGGCGCTTGCCGTCGGGCCGGATGTGCTCGTTGCCGACGAGCCGACATCGATGCTCGACGTGTCGATCCGCCTCGACATCCTGGAACTGCTCGCGCGCATCAAGCGCGAGCGGAACCTCGCCATGCTCTACATCACCCACGATATAGCCACGGCCGCCCACATCGCCGAGGAGGTCGTGGTGATGTTTGCCGGGCAGATGGTCGAGTGGGGCGAGACCAGCGCCGTCATCTGCAATCCCCGCCATCCCTATACGCAACTGCTTCTTTCCGCGGTCCCCGACCCCGATCGCCCCTTTGTGCCAGGGCAAAGCGCCCGCTTCCTTGCCCATGCCGACGACGTGCGGCGAAAGAGCCGTCCGGCCTCCGACAACGTGGAAGAAGTTACCGTCAATCACTTCGTCCGTGCCCTTGGCCAAACGCCGGCGTGAGCTATGTGAACCGAGGACCTGCATTCCCCAAGAAACGCGCTGGCCGCCCGGGCGGCCGTAGAGACCAATCACTCATGGAGCCATTTGATGACGTTTGCCGCCAAATCTGACTATCTTCTGGAAACGCTCTGGGTGCCCGTCGGCACCGCCGACAGGTCGGTCTATGCGCTGACGCTCACCAACAATTCGGACCGGCCGATCAAGGGCTTTCGCCTCGGCGTCTCGGGCCCGGCGCGCATCGATCCTGCCGCTGAGGTCGAGGGCGGGCAGCTTCTGGTCCGGCTCTCCAACTATGCGGAATTCGCGCCGCCGGAAGGTTTTGAGCTGAAGCCCGGCGCGACCTGGACGCTCAAGGCTCACGGCATGAGCTTCGAGCCGCGCCACTGGACCGATGGCGCCAACGCCGCCTTCCTCGTCCTGTCCGATGGCACGAATGCGCCGGTTGCCGTGCTTGCCTCGCGGGCGCACGGTGACAACGCCGAGCTGAAGCGTGGCGCCGCCGTCTATCCGGTGCCGAAGGTGGCCCCGGTGCCAGTCTCGATCGTGCCGTGGCCGCAAGCGGTTGCGGTCTCCGGTCAGCTATTGGCGCCTCCGGGCCTCGATCTGAAGGCCGAAGGCAGTGAAGTGTCCGCCGCGGCGAAGGCGTTTGCCGATCTCACGGCCAGCCTGTTTCCGGTCGAGGGCATTGTCCGGCCGGCGGCGGAGGGCGGTTTCCCGGTCGAATTGTCAAAGGCGTCGCACCTTGGTCCGGAGGCCTACACGATCCGTTTCTCGCCCGCCGGCGTCGCCATTTCGGGCGGTAGCCAGACGGGTATTCTCTACGGCCTGATCACGCTCGGCCAGGTCCTGCGCGGGGCGCGGTCGCATCCGGGCACCTTCGTGTTTCCGACGGGCGGGGAGATCAAGGACGAGCCGGCGCTCGCCTGGCGCGGCACCCATCTCGACGTCGCCCGGCAGTTTTATAGCACCGCGGAGGTCGAGCGCTTCCTGCAGTTGATGGCCTGGAACAAACTCAATCGCTTTCACTGGCACCTGACCGACGACGAGGCCTGGCGCGTGGAGATTGACGCCTATCCGGCGCTCACCGAAATCGGCGCCTGGCGCGGCCATGGCCGCAAGATCCCGCCGCTGCTCGGCTCCGGTCCTGAACCGACCGGCGGCTACTACACCAAGGCGGCGGTTCGTCAGATCGTAGCGCTTGCCGCCAGCCTCGGCATCGAGGTGATGCCGGAAATCGACATCCCCGGCCATTCCTATGCGATGCTGCAGGCAATCCCGGAACTGCGCGATCCCGAGGAAAAGGGAAGCTATCATTCGGTCCAGGGCTTCCCGGACAACTGCCTCAACCCGGTGCGCGAGGAGACCTATCGCGTGCTGGAAGTCATCTTCGACGAGTTGATCGAACTCTTCCCGATGCGGGCGATTCATGTCGGCGCCGACGAGGTGCCGCTTGGTGCCTGGTCCGGCTCGCCGGAAGCGCTCACGCGGCTTCGTGCACTTGCCGGCGATGAGGTCGCTGAAACCCACGCCAAGCGCCTGAACGTCGTCACCAACACCCATGGCGCCGACGAGATCGACGGTTCGGGTGCGGCGGTGCTGCAGGGCGAGTTCCTGGCGCGCGTCCAGGCGTTCCTGGCGAGCCGAAACTGCGTTACCGGCGGCTGGCAGGAGGCAGCCCACGGCAACGTCATCGACAAGGCGAAGGCGTTGCTCTTCGGTTGGCGCACGGTCGAGGCGTCGGCCGCGCTTGCCGAGGAAGGTTACGACATCGTCGTCTGCCCGGGCCAAGTCTACTATCTCGACATGGCCAACAGCCCTGCCTGGTCGGAGCCCGGCGGCAGCTGGGCCGGCTGGTCAGACCCGGAAAAGCTCTACACCTTTGACCCGGTCGAAGGCTGGACCGACGCACAGAAAAAGCACCTGCTCGGCGTGCAATGCTGCATCTGGTCCGAACCGATGACCGACCGCGCCGTCTTCGACCGGCTCGTCTTCCCGCGGCTTTCGGCGCTCGCCGAAACCGGATGGACGCGACCCGAACGTAAGTCCTTCAAGCGCTTCGAGGCGCTGGTCGGGCTGATGCCCGTGCTCTACGGCTTTTATGCTGCGGAGTAGGCGCGGTTAAGTTTCCAGTTTTCGTCTGGGCTTGGCCAGGCGATGGATTGGATAGGCAAACGGCGGCGAGAGCCGCCGTTCGTCGTTCGGAGCTAGCCAGGCGTGCGCTTCCGCTTTGCTGGACACGATTTGGATTTTCGTGCTTGTGCGCCGGAGCGTGACACGCAAAGGTGCGCATCGATCCCGCGACGACCCGCGGGATGCAGCGTTTCCTGAGGCCAAGTTATCGATGCGAAGACTTCCTGGATTGTCGGCGATGAAGGTCTTCGAAGTGGTCGGGCAGACCCGCAGCTTCACGCGGGCGGCCGAGCGGCTCAACCTCACGCAAAGTGCGGTCAGCCGCCAGGTTCGCAACCTCGAGGATGAGCTTGGCGAAGACCTGCTCATCCGTCGCCACCACCATCTCGAGCTGACGCCGGCCGGTGCCGAACTGCTGGCGACGATCCAGGAAGCGTTCCATAGCATCGAGGTTTCGCTGCGCAGCATCACCGAGAAGAGCAACCAGAACCGCTTGCGGATCAACGTTCCGCCGACCTTTGCCAAGCGCTGGCTGCTGCCGCGTCTGCCGCGGCTGCGCGAGGCCCTGCCCGACGTCGATATCAGCCTCAGCACCGAAGCCACGGACACGCTTGCCGAGCGCGGTCTTCTCGACTGCGCCATCCGCTTCGGCGATGGCGAGTGGCCGATGCTGGATGCCAGCATCCTGATGACGGAGCGGCATGTCGTCGTCTGTGCGCCATCACTGCTCGAAGGGGTGAAAGTCGAGGGCCCGACGGATCTTCAGCGCTTTACCTTCCTGCACGTGCTTGCCTCGCCCGACCGGCGCTATCTGACCTGGCGGCATTGGCTCGACGCAGCGGGGTTCCAGGATGTCGATACCCGCGGCGGGCTAGAGTTCGACCTGCTCGATCTGGCGATCGAAGCGGCCTGTGCGGGCCTCGGCGTCACGGTCGCCGACCGTTCGATGGTGCGCGGTCAGTTGGAAACTGGCCAGCTCGTGCAGCTTTTCGACGTCGAAGTCGAAGGGCATGAATCCTACTGGTTCGTCACGCGGCCCCAGGCCGGAAACGACCGCAAGGTCGACGCGTTTCGTGCCTGGCTGCTTACGGAAGTTTCGGTCGACCGGGCTGCCTGAGCCAAGCATTCCATTTTGGAATGCTCTCGCTGAAAATTACTCGCTTGTGCCTCCGGCCCTATCGTCGCAACAGTTTCGTGACGGTCTCGGTCGGGGAGAGAGACGGGCCGTCGCTCGTTGTGCTCTCTCCCGCGCAGTCCGCTTGTCCTGCGCGCCTTTGGCGCCGGGAGCTGCGGCCAACACATCCGAGATGCCATGAGCCCCTATCGCAATTTTTCCGGCGGTCGTTTCATCGAAAGCACGTCTGCGGTGACGATCGACGTCCGTAATCCGGCGACAGGCCAGGTCTTCACATCGGTGCCGGCAGCAACGGATGAGGAGGCAACAGCAGCGGTCGAGGCAGCCATGAAGGCGCAGCGCGCCTGGGCGGCACTGCCGGCCATCCAGCGTGGCGATGCGCTGCGTCGACTGGCGACCGTGCTGGAAAGCCGGGCTGAGACCATCGGCGCTGCCCTGGCGAAAGAGTCGGGCAAGAGCCTCGCCGACGCGACCGCGGAAGTCATCTACGGCGCCGAACTGATGCGCTACCACGCCGAATGGGCGCGCCGCATCGAGGGCGAAGTGATCGAGAGCGACAATCCCGGTGAAACCCTGCTCTTGAAGCGTGTTCCGATCGGCGTCGTTGCCGGGCTGATCCCGTTCAACTATCCGATCTACACACTGGTGCGCAAAATCGCCCCGGCGCTGATTGCAGGAAACGCCGTTGTCGTACGGCCGAGCAACAATACGCCGACATCCGCCTTCGTTTTTGCCGAAGCGATCGTCGAGGCCGGCCTGCCGGAAGGTCTCGTCAACATCCTCACGATGTCGCATGACGTCGCGAAAACGCTCTGCACCCATCCCGGCGTCGGCATGATCACGCTGACCGGCAGCGTTTCGGCCGGCCGCATCGTGCTCGACTACTGCAAGGAAAACATCGCCAAGCCCTCTCTCGAACTCGGCGGCAAGACCCCCGTCATCGTCGAGCCGGATGCGGATCTCGATGCTGTGGCACAGGCGATCGTCGCCGCCAAGACGGCCCATTGCGGCCAGGTCTGCACCAGTGCCGAGCGGCTCTATGTACACGAAAGCGTGCATGACACGCTGCTCGCCAAGCTGCGCGAAGGTTTCGCTGCCCGCGCCTTCGGCGACCGCGCCGAGGATGCGACCCGCATGGGCCCGCTCGCCAACGCCGCCGCGCAGAAACGCGTGCATGAAATGGTCGAGCAGGCGCGGGCGGAAGGCGGAACGGTCGAGACCGGCGGTTACCTGCCGGAAGGACCGGGCTACTTCTATCCGCCGACGCTGATTTCCGGCTGCCGCCAGGAGATGGAGATCGTGCGCGAGGAGGTCTTCGGGCCTGTTCTCGCGGTGATCCGCTACTCGACCTTCGAGGAAGCGCTGGCGCTGGCGAGCGACCATCAGTTCGGCCTGAGCTCGGTACTCTTCACCGAGAACTATCGCACCGTAATGCGCACCAGCGACGCCATCGAGGCCGGCGAACTCTACGTCAACCGTTTCCCGGCGGACCCCTATCAGGGCTTCCACGCCGGTTGGAAACGCTCGGGCCTCGGCGGCGACGACGGCAAGCACGGCATGCTGGAATTCACCCAGACGCGCCTCGTCGTCCTGAAACACTGATCATTTGAAATGACGCAATTCCGGACGGGAACCGGAATTGTTCGGACATCAACATCAAGACCGGGCCGATGGCATGCTCCCGCCATCGGTCGGGGAGGAGACTACCCTTGAGCTCAATTTCCGAAACAGAAATCGCTGCGCCGTCCGTGTCGGCCCGCAGCCGTTACCTGCAACTGGCGCTGATCGTGATCGCCGCCGGCGCGATCTATCCGATCCTCTACCTGCGCCAGTCCTACCAGACGACGATGCTGGAGGTGCTTAAGCTCACCAACACCGAGCTTGGCGTTCTCTATTCCATTCTCGGCACCAGCTTCCTGGTCGGCTACCTGCCGAGCGGCTGGCTCGCCGACCGCGTCCAGCCGCGCATCCTGATCCTCGTTTCCATGGTCGGCACGGGACTGCTCGGCCTCTGGTACGCGACGCTGCCCGGCTACTCATCGCTTCTCGTCATCTATTGCGGCTTCGGCGTCACGACGGGCCTGACGTTCTGGGCCGCCACGCTGAAGCAGGTGAACCTGATCGCCGGCGCCAATGAGCAGGGACGCTTCTTCGGCATTCTCGACGGCGGCCGTGGCCTGGTCGAGGCGCTGCTTGCCAGCGTCGCCATCGCGCTCTTCGTCTTCACGACGGAAACGCGCGGTGCCGGGCTTGCCATGGGTTTCCGTGATGTCGTGCTGCTCTATGCCGTTTTCTGCATCGTCGTCGGCATCGCCTATTTCGCCGTGTCGCAGCCCGTCGCTGTCGAGAAAGGCGCGCGCAAGCGCGAAGGCAACCTGCTTGCCGACATCAAGACGCTGCTCCGTATCCCCGAGGTCTGGCTCGTCGCCGCCATCATCTTCTGCGGCTATCACGTGTTCCTCGCGACCTACAGCTTCTCGGCCTATCTGCAGGAAGGCGGCTTCGGCATTTCCGCCGCGATGGCCGGCCTGATCGTCACGATCAAGCTCTGGCTGCGCCCGGTCGGGGGCATCGGCGGCGGCCTGCTCGGTGACCGCTACGGCAAGACGGGCATCCTGCTCCTGAGCTTCCTCGTCGCAGCCGCCAGCCTTGTGGCGATGATCGCCCTGCCGGGCATCGGCTCGACGGTCCTCTTCGTCGGGCTGGTGCTGCTCGTCGGCCTCATCACCTATACGATCCGTGGCCTCTACTGGGCGATCCTCGACGATTGCCACGTGCCGGCCAACATCACCGGCCTTGCGATCGGCATCATCTCGCTCGTCGGCTACGCGCCCGACACCTACCTGCCGCTCGTCAACGGATACCTCTCAGACCGTTATCCGGGCATCGCCGGCTACCAGTTCTATTTCGGCTACATCGCCGCCATCTGCGTCCTCGGCGCCATCGCCACCCTGGTGCTGATGGCCCGCCTCAAGAAAAGGGGATGACACAAATGAAGATCGCGTCTCTCAAGACCTATGCCGTCGCCGTCCCGCCGCCGCATGTGGGCGGAATGTACTGGATCTTCGTGCGCCTCACGACCGCCTGCGGCATCGAGGGCATCGGCGAGATCTACGCGACCTCGTTCCATCCAAAGGCGCTGACGCCGCTGATCGAAGACGTCTTCGAGCGGCATCTGCTCGGCCATGATCCGCACCAGATCGAGCGCTTCTGGCGCTCGGCCTATTCGAGCGGCTTCACCCAGCGCCCCGACCCGACGATGATGGGCATCGTCTCGGGTCTCGAAATCGCCTGCTGGGATATCATCGGCAAGGCCGCCGGCCGGCCCGTCGCGGACCTGCTCGGCGGCACCGTGCACGAGAAGCTCCGCGCCTACACCTATCTCTACCCGAAGAACGCGGCTGGAGAGTTCGACTTCAACGATCCGGATCTCGCCGCCGGATGCGCCGTCGAAATGGTCGAGATGGGCTTCACCGCCGTCAAGTTCGACCCGGCCGGTCCCTACACCAACTATTCCGGCCACCAGCTTTCGCTCGGCGTGATGGACCGCTCGGAGGAATTCTGCCGCAAGATCCGTGACGCCGTTGGAAGCAGCGCCGATCTGCTCTTCGGCACGCACGGCCAGATGGTGCCGTCCTCGGCGATCCGGCTGGCGCGGCGTCTCGAAAAATACGACCCGCTCTGGTTCGAAGAACCGGTTCCTCCCGGACAGGAAGCGGCGATGGCAGAGGTGGCGCGCGCGACCTCGATCCCGATTTCGACCGGCGAGCGCCTGACGACCAAGTACGAGTTCCAGCGCGTCCTCGAACTGAAGGCTGCCTCGATCCTGCAGATGAACGTCGCACGCGTCGGCGGGCTTCTCGAGGCGAAGAAGATCGCCGGCATGGCAGAAGCCTATTACGCCCAGATCGCCCCGCATCTCTATAACGGCCCGGTCGGGGCTGCGGCCAGTATCCAGCTGTCAGCTGCGTCGCCGAACTTCCTCATCCATGAGGCGATCCTCGATTTCAGCGGATTTCATGCGGATGTGCTGAAGACCAAGCTCGCCGTCGAGGATGGCTACATCATCCCGTCGCGCGAGCCTGGCCTTGGCATCGAGCTCAACATGGACGTCGTCGAAAAGCACACGCCGTACACCGGCGAGCGCCTGCACCTGCAGATGGACAGCCGGCCGGCGGACGTGAAGGCCTTCGCGCCGGCACGCGGATAACAGCGACGATAGGACATGCAGATGATCTACGACTATATCATCGTCGGCGCCGGGTCGGCCGGCTGCATTCTTGCGAGCCGGCTCAGCGAAAATGGTCGCCACAGGGTGCTTTTGATCGAGGCCGGCGGCAACGACAATTCCTTCTGGTTCAAGATCCCGGTCGGCTACGCCCGCAGCTACTACAACCCCCAGGTCAACTGGATGTATTCGAGCGAGCCGGAGGCCGAGCTTCAGGATCGCAGCATTTACGTGCCGCGTGGCAAGGTCCAGGGCGGATCCGGCTCGATCAATGCGATGATCTATGTGCGCGGCGCGCGCGACGACTTCGACGACTGGAAAAACGCCGGCAATACGGGCTGGGGCTATGACGATGTCCTGCCCTATTTCCGCCGGCTCGAAACCCATGCGCGCGGATCGTCCGAATGGCACGGCGGCGAAGGCCCGATCCACATCACCCCGATGCGCGGCATGACGCACCCGATCACCGACGCTTTCCTCGAAAGCTGCGGATCGTTGCAGCTGCCGCTGAACGAGGATTTCAACGGCGCCTCGATCGAGGGCGCCGGCGTCTACGACGTCAACACCAACAACGGCCGCCGCTCGCATTCGAGCGCGGAGTATCTGAGGCCCGCCCTCAAGCGTCCCAATCTCACGATCGAACGCTACGCGCAGGCAGAAAAGCTGGTCTTCGGCGAAGACGGACGCGTGACCGGTGTCGATGTCATCCAGAATGGGACGCGGCGCCGCTTCACGGCGGGGCGCGAGGTCATCCTGGCCGCCGGTGCGGTCGGTAGCCCGCAGCTGCTGCAGGTCTCGGGCATTGGCGACGGCAAGGCGCTGTCGTCGCTCGGGGTCGAAGCGCGCCGGCATCTGCCGTCCGTCGGCCTGAACCTGCAGGATCATCTCTGCGCCAGCTTCTATTATCGCGCGACGATCCCCACGCTCAACGACGAGTTCGGCAGTCTGTTCGGCCAGATGCGTCTCGGTCTGCAGTATCTCTTGACCGGCAAAGGACCGTTCTCGATGAGCGTCAACCAGGCGGGCGGTTTCTTCCGCGGCCGGCCCGACGAAGACCGGCCGAACATCCAGCTCTATTTCAACCCGCTCTCCTACCGCATCCCGACGGATCCGAAGGCCGGGCTGAAGCCGGAGCCCTATCCCGGCTACCTGATCTGCTTCAATTCCTGCCGGCCGACGAGCCGCGGCAGCATCTCGATTGCGTCCGGCGACCCCTCGGTGAAACCGCTGATCCGGCCGAACTACCTGACGACCGATCGCGACATCGACGAAGTGCTGCAGGGAAGCCGGCTTGTCCGCCGGATCGCGTCGGCCTCGGCACTCTCATCGTTGACGGCGGAAGAGATTTCGCCGGCGCCGCGCGTGGAAAGCGACGAAGCGCTGATGGACTATTTCCGCGAAAACTCCGGCTCGATCTATCATCTTTGCGGCACCTGCGCGATGGGGCCGGACCAGGAGAGTTCGGTGGTCGACAGCCGCCTGAAGGTTCACGGTGTGCCCGGTCTTCGCGTCGTCGACGCCTCGATCTTCCCCAACATCACCGCGGGCAACATCAACGCGCCGACGATGATGGTTGCGGAGAAAGGTGCCGATCTGATCCTTGCCGATGCCGCCTGAGCGGCACGGCTTTCCTGTCGACTGGGGGACCCGACGCGGTCGCCGGTCAGGCATAGGGGTGTCTTCGAACGTCAGGCGTGATTTGCCATCGCCGATTGAGCGTGACTATACTTCCCGCACTTCATAGCCGTCCATATCAGGTGCTTGCCCCTACCGAACGATCGTTGCCACCGCGCTCGACGCGGCGAGACCACGGTCAGTGAAATCTGGCAATGCGCCGCGAGCCTGCGAGGGAGAGACGCATGCCGAGTTTCCGCTTGAAGACCCTGTCGATTACGTTGCTCTTTGCATCGAGCCTGACGCCCTGGGCGGTACAGGCGGCTTCACCCGAGCCCGTGAAGGCGGAGCACGGCATGGTGGTCACGGCCCAACACCTGGCATCCGATATCGGTGTTGCCGTGCTGAAAAGCGGTGGCAATGCCGTGGATGCAGCCGTTGCCGTCGGTTATGCGCTTGCCGTCACCTATCCGACCGCCGGCAATATCGGCGGCGGCGGTTTCATGACCATCCGCTTCAAGGACGGCAAGACGACGTTCCTCGATTTCCGCGAGCGGGCGCCTCAAGCTGCGACCAAGACCATGTATCTCGACGCCAAGGGCAATGTCGTCGACGGCCTGAGTACCGAGGGCTATCTCGCCGTCGGCGTTCCCGGCCCGGTCATGGGCTTCGAAATGGCGCGCAGCCGCTATGGCACCAAGCCGCTTGCCGAATTGATCGCTCCGGCGATCGCGCTTGCCAAAGACGGCTTCGTGCTGGAGCAGGGCGATATCGATTCCTTCGAGGGCGAGACGGACAGGCTCGCCAAGGACCCGGCCGCAGCCGCGATCTTCCTGAAGGACGGCAAGCCGTTCGTCGCTGGCGAGAAGCTGATCCAGGCCGATCTTGCCGCATCGCTTTCGAGCATCGCCGAGAAGGGCACCGACGCCTTCTACAAGGGCGCGATCGCCGACCAGATTGTCAAGGCGAGCGCGGAGAAAGGCGGCGTGCTCGCCAAGGCAGATTTCGAGCGCTACGCCGTGCGCGAACTGGAGCCGGTCAAGTGCAACTACCGCGGCTATGACATCGTCTCCTCGCCGCCGCCATCCTCCGGTGGCGTGATCATCTGCGAAATCCTCAACGTTCTCGAAGGCTACCCCATTTCCTACATGGGCTATGGCGCCGCCGACACCGTGCATGTCATGATCGAGGCCATGCGCCACGCCTATGTCGACCGCAACACGTCGCTCGGCGATCCTGATTTCGTCGAGAACCCCGTCGCCAAGCTTACCGACAAGGCCTATGCCAAGGACATCCGCGACAAGATCGATCCGTTCCGCGCCGGCGTTTCCGCCACGCTGATCCCCAAGGGTTTCGGCGAAAGCAAGGAGACGACGCACTATTCGATCATCGACGACGAGGGCAATGCGGTTGCCGTCACCTATACGCTGAACGGCTCCTTCGGCGCCGGCGTCGTGGCGCCCGGAACCGGCATCCTGCTCAACAACGAGATGGATGATTTCACCGCCAAGCCAGGCGTGCCCAATCTCTACGGTCTGGTGCAGGGCGAGGCCAATGCGATCGCGCCCGGAAAGACGCCGCTGTCATCGATGAGCCCGACGATCATCTCCAAGGACGGCAAGCCCTTCATGGTGATCGGCAGCCCCGGCGGTGCACGCATCATCACCATCACGCTCGAAGCGATACTCAACGTTATCGACCACGGCATGAACATCCAGGAAGCGGTCGACGCGCCGCGCGTCCATCACCAGTGGCTGCCGGACAAGGTGTTCATGGAGCCCTATGCGCTCTCGCCAGATACCCGCAAGCTGCTGTCGGCCATGGGCCACAATGTCCAGATCGATGAAAGCTGGACGATCTGGGGACAGGCGACCGGCATCCTCGTCGGCGGCGAGAGCCTTTCGGACATCGAGGCCGGCGGCGGCGCCCGCTACAATGGCGCAGTCGACAGCCGCATCGGCGCGGGTGCTGCGCGCGGTTACTAGACGCACGCGAATCGGCGCAAAGCTGCGCCCTCGACACCCATTCAGAGCGGCGGATCGTCGGTTCGCCGCCTGATTTCGCGCATGCGACCACCGCGTGCTCACGCGAAAAAGATTTGAAAGCGGTTCCGGTTGAATTTATTATGTTTTCAGAGCGTGCGACCGCACGCGATCGTACGCTTTGGCCAAGCTTCATTCGTGGAGGTTGTCATGGCACTGATGGAAGGAAAGAAAGCACAGGACTGGGTCAATCTGGTTCTTGCCGTCTGCCTGTTCGTCTCCCCCTGGATCATGGGTTTCGTTGTCGAAAGCGTTCCGGCCTGGAACGCTTGGGGCGCCGGCGTCGTGCTCGGCGTTCTGGCTATCGCGACGCTTGCCATGTTTGCGGAATGGGAAGAATGGGCAAGCCTCATCGTCGGGCTCTGGCTGATCGCTTCACCCTGGCTGCTCGGTTTCTCGACCAGTTCCAACCCCATGTGGACGCATGTCGTCCTTGGGGTGTTGGTGACCGCGCTCGCGATCTGGGCCGTCTGGGACGAACGGCAGCATCCGCATGCACATGCATGACGATGAGTAGAGAAGATTGCGGCCCGGCGCCGCAGCGCCGGGCCGCAATCGGTTTGCATCACTCGTTGCAATTTTGCATTTGCGGCTGGCCGGATCGAGAGCGAAATCTGAAAAACCGTGCGGAACCGTCCTCTTCGGATTTGCGTGAGTTCAAAGGTCAGATCCCTTCGAACAATCCAAACGGGCCAGCGCACCGATTCACCTTACGGTGTCTTCGACAGCACGGCGCGCAACGACCGCCCCGAACTCCCGAGCGCCGGAGTAGGTTTTCGGCTACCCATCGGCAGCGAGGTCGTTCAAGCAGGCTTTGCTCTTGCCGAACCATGGAAATCACTGCCGGCAAGCCAATGTTCATGACATCCTGGTCATTCAGCGATTGCGCACGCCCGCTGCGCGGGCGATGGCGTGCAATTGGATAATACCAATATAACGCCAATCAGCGACTGTTTCGGAACGTGAACGCAACTTGTATGCGCTATCTGTAAGAAATGTAACACGAATTATTCCGGCTTCAGTCGCCATTACGGATAGTTGCGCCGCCGCGATCTGGACAGGTGGTCATGTTTTGGTATTTCTAATACTGGCCTCAAGGAGATGGGCCAAATCGGAAGTGAATACGGAACGCTATCGGCCCGAGGGCGAGCAAGCCGGCGGGCAACCGGAAAACTGGGAGATTTAAATGAAGCCGAGTTCCATTTTTGCCCCGTTGGGGTCGACCGTGACAGCATCGGGCACCCCGCGTTCGGTAAAGGCGGGTAGCGCACGGCGCCGCCTCCTTGGACTGTTGACAGCGACAGCGTGTCTCATTTCAGCGGTTCCAGCCGGCGCCTTCGACCAGGCAAACGCTGCCCGTATAAAACAGCTGGTCGACACCGGCATGCAGTATTACTGGTCGGGCGGCGACGTCAAAAAGGCGGAAGCCGAAGTCTTCAAGGGCATTACGCTGCATGGCAAATATGATGTCGTGGAGGAAGCCTTCAAGGAAGCGTCGACGCTCGCGCCTGAGCGGTTGGATTTCCAATATGCCGTTGCTGCGACCCAGATCATCCAGAAGAAGCTCGACGACGCGCAGGCGACCTTCCAGAGCATCCTTGGCAAGGACCCGACCGCTTTTGATGCGCAAAGCTGGCTTGAGGCAATTGCCCGCATCCGTGGCGATGAGACCGGCGCGGCGCTTGCCCACCAGGCGCTGGCCGGTCTCGATCGCGAGAGAGCCGAAGAGTATCGCAAGCGGTTTGTTCGCGCAGAACAGATCATGGCTGAAAAGCCGAACTTCGACGTCCCGACTGTGCCAGGGAAAGTCGTGATCGTCGCGCTGGGCTACGCGCTCGCCGATGACGGCAAGGCGCAGCAAACCTTGCTCGACCGTCTCGAGGTGACGTTGAAGGTCGCCGAGGCCAACCCGACAGCGCTCGTCATGGTGAGTGGCGGCGTGCCGAAAAATGGCGTTACGGAAGGTGACGTCATGTCCAAGTGGCTGGTCGACAAGGGTATCAGTCGCGATCGCATCATGATTGAGGACAAGTCGAAAGATACGATCGGCAATGTGATCAATGCCGCCAATCTCCTGGTGCGGCATCAGGCCGACACGGTAATCCTGGTGACCAGTTCGAGCCACATGCGCCGCGCGCGCACGGTCATGGAGGATGCCTTGAAGCAGCGCGACCTGCCATCGGCAGTGGTGCCGCTGAATGCACTGGACGCGCCAAACCAGGATGAAGCGGCAAAGATCGGGGCCGACGAGCGGTTGGTCATTTACCGTGATCTGATGCGGGTTTCGGGCGTATGGGCCTATCCGGGGCTGCAGCAGTAGTCATCGGAACATCCCCGAAAGCGCCTGATGCTTGCGCGTCCCACCCTTGCACTTAAGGGTGGGACGCGTGCGTTTCTGGCTCAGTTTGAGAATGCGCCGGTCGCGTGTATGGCACGCAGGAAGAGGCTGCGTACTCCCGCACTTCAACATAATGCTTCCCATCCGTCCTGCTTTGCCCTAGAAGGCGCGCCGTAATCCGGTCGCAGCCTACCCGGTCAAAACAAGGACACCTATCATGAAGACAATCGTCATCTGCTCCGGCGGATTGGACTCGGTATCGCTTGCCCAAAAGGTCGCAGCCGAACACGAACTCATTGGCCTGCTCTCCTTCGATTACGGCCAGCGACACCGCAAGGAACTGGACTTTGCCGCCGCCTGTGCCAAGCGGCTCGGCGTTCCGCATCAGGTCATCGACATCAGCGCGATCGGCGCCCATCTCACGGGATCGGCATTGACGGACGATGTCGACGTGCCCGACGGCCACTACGCCGAGGAAACGATGAAAGCGACGGTGGTTCCGAACCGCAACGCCATCATGCTCGCCATCGCCTTCGGGTTGGCAGCAGCGCAGAAGGCGGATGCGGTGGCCGTCGCCGTGCATGGCGGCGACCATTTCATCTATCCCGACTGCCGTCCCGGCTTCATCGACGCGTTTCAGGCGATGCAGAACCACGCGCTCGACGGCTACGCCGACGTCACGCTCTACGCGCCCTATGTGACGATTTCGAAGGCGGATATCGTCACCGACGGCGCGAGCCACCAGACGCCCTTCGAAGCGACCTGGTCCTGCTACAAGGGCGGCGCGCGCCATTGCGGGCGCTGCGGCACCTGCGTCGAGCGGCGCGAGGCCTTCCATATGGCCGGCGTTGCGGATCCGACCGACTACGAAGATCCGGATTTCTGGGTGGCGGCGACGTCGGCCTTTGCGGCCGAGGAGGTGAAGTGATGTTCCGGATCACCAAGGAATTCCATTTCTCCGCCTCGCATCAGTTGAAGAGCCTGCCGGCAGACCATCAATGTGCGCGGCTGCACGGCCACAACTACATCGTCGAAGTCGAGCTTGCCGGCGCGGAGCTCAACGAGCACGGCTTCGTGCGCGACTATCACGAGCTTTCGCCACTGAAGCGCTACATCGACGAGAGTTTCGATCACCGCCATCTGAACGACGTTCTCGGCCACGACCGGGTGACGGCCGAATGTCTGGCGAAGCACTTTTACGACTGGTGCAAGGCGAGGCTGCCGGAAACCTCCGCCGTGCGTGTCAGCGAGACGCCGAAGACCTGGGCGGAATACCGGCCATGAGCGGGCCCGGCGAAACGCGCATCCGTGTCAGCGAAATCTTCGGGCCGACGATCCAGGGCGAGGGCATCCTGATCGGGCTTCCGACCGTGTTCGTGCGAACCGGCGGCTGCGACTATCGCTGCAGTTGGTGCGACACGCTGCACGCGGTCGACAGCGAGTATCGCGACCAATGGCTGCCGATGGGCGTCGAAGAGATCTGGAGCGAGGTCGTCACGCTCTCCGGTGGCAAGCCGCTGACGGTCTCGCTTTCCGGCGGCAATCCGGCGATCCAGCCGCTGGCGCCCCTGATCGCCCGCGGGAAAGCCGATGGCTATCGCTTCGCGCTGGAAACGCAGGGCAGCATCGCCAAGGACTGGTTTGCGGATCTCGACGTGCTGGTGCTGAGCCCGAAGCCGCCGTCGAGCGGCATGGAAACGGACTGGCAGGCCTTCGACGACTGTCTTCGAATGGCAGCGGATGGGCCGCAGGTGGCGCTGAAGATCGTCGTTTTCGACGAGCGCGACTATGCCTATGCCCGGGATACGGCGGCCCGGTACCCCCATCTGCCGCTCTACCTGCAGCCTGGCAACCATACGCCTCCACCCCCTGACGACGACGACGCCAAAGTCGACATCGACGGCATCATCGATCGCATGCTCTGGCTTGTCGGCAAGGTGACGGAAGATCGTTGGTTCGAGGCCCGCGTCCTGCCGCAGCTGCACGTCCTGCTCTGGGGCAACAGGCGCGGGGTGTAGGCGGCAGGCGCGCCCTTACCGCTTGCCGGCAAGCGCCTTCGCGCTTGGATCGCCAATCGGCGGCAGCTATGGTCCTCAAATCAAGACCAATGAGGGGCGTTCATGCAGCTGAAGACGAAACGTGTCTATGAGCCGAAGGCCGATGGCGACGGGATGCGCGTCCTCGTCGATCGCCTCTGGCCGCGCGGTTTGACCAAGGCGGAAGCCGCGGTCGATCTCTGGCTGAAGGACATAGCGCCGACCACGGAGCTGCGCCGCTGGTTCCATGCGGATGAAGGCACGTGGGAAGAGTTTCGCGAGCGCTACCTTGCCGAGCTCGACGGCAATCCGGTGGCAGTTGACCTGTTGCGACAGCGCATTGCTGAGGGCCCGGTGACTTTGCTTTACAGCGTGAAGGATGAGGCCCGCAATCATGCGGAGATCCTCAAAGGCTACATCCTCACCCATCGATAGACGAGGCGCCGGGTTCACGTCATGTCGTTGGAATGGATGCCTCGAATGCGCCGCCGGCGCGCGCAGCGATCCGGCGCCAGTCGCCGTCGAGGGGTAATCCGAAGACGTTGATAAGGGCAGATTCGATTGCCGGTGCATCGAATTCTTGGCGCGTCACGGTGCCGTTCCTGTCACGGATCGTCAGCCGGTTTCCGAGCAGGATGTTACGTGTCTCCTCGGTGGTCAACGTCACCAGCAGGGTCTGTCGGAAAAGCGAATGCGGATCCGTGTATGTCGCGATGTTTGCGATCCGATACGCGTCCTCTCCACAAATGCTCGGCGATACCTCGTAGACCGGTACCCAGTCACGACCAAGTAATGCCTCCAGCACGTAGCCATCGAGCGTTCGGCTGAGACGGAACGGCTCATGCGGCGTCGGTTGCGGCGTGGTCCGGTCGAAACGCAGCGGCGCGGTCGGCACGCAACTGCCGAAGCCGACATCGACCAGATAGCCGACATCGTTCACGAAGACGCGGAGCGCCATGTGCGACCAGGCCGGCGGCGGCGCGCCCGGGGCGCGCATCCACAGGACGCGGGCAATCAAGGGATCCACCCGGTAGCCGAGCGACGTGAGCACGCGCTGCAACAGGCCGTTCTGCTCGAAGCAATAGCCGCCACGCCGGCGGTCGATGAGCTTGGCGTCGACCGCCGCCGGCGAAAGGTCGATCCGACGGCCGAGAAGCACGTCGATGGCCTCGAAGGGGATCGACGCGGCATGGCGGGCGACGATCCTGCCAAGGGTTGTGAGATCGGGCGACAGCGGCCCGACATGACCGATGCGGGCGAAGTAGCGGCCGAGGTCGACGGGAAATGGGGCACTCCGCATGGCTAGAGGCTCCGATAGATGGCGTCGCGAAGATCGTCCGGGAAGCGTCCGTTCATGCCCTCAAAAGCGGTGTTGGTGAGCGCAACGACTGTCAGGCCGCGGGCCGGGTCGATGAACCACTTGTGCCCGTAGGCGCCGTCCCATTGCAGCGTGCCGCGCGACTGCGGTGTTCCCGCCATCTCGGGTTCGACAAGCACGGCGCCGCCGAAACCGAACTCCCACCCGGCGCCGGCGGCCAATCCGCCCGTCCTTGCCTGAATGTCGAACATCGAGCGGGTGCTGGCGGCGTCGAGCACCGGCGAGTGTCTGGTCCTGAGGCTTTCGAGAAGGCGGATCACGTCGCCGGCCGTGCCTGCCATGCCGGCTCCTCCGGAGGGAAAGGCTCGAGGATTGAAGATCCGGCCGGGCGAGAGGCGCACGGGATTGCCAAAGAAGGGGACCGCGTCATCGCCAACGAGCCGCCGTGGCCGCGGCGAGGCATCGCCATAGTGGACCACCAGCCTGCGTTTATCGGTCACGGAAAAGGCGGTGTCGTTCATCCCCATCGGGCGTGTGACGAGCGCAGCAATCGCCTCCGGCAGCTTTGATCCCGTCGCCTCTTCGATAACGGCCCCAAGCACGTCGAGACTCATCGAATAGCCCCAGCCGTGTCCGGGCGGATAGGATAACGGAATGGCGGTGAGCTTGCCGATGAGGGCGGTGAGATCATCGTCGGTGTCGTCGAGGCCGCTGCTGATGGCGTGCCGGCGATAAGGGCCGTCGCCTTGCTCCATGAACACGTAGCTCAAACCGGCACTGTGCGTCAGGAGTTGGCGGATGGTTATCCGAGGCTCGCTGCCGTCCGGCAGCTGCGGCCTGAACGCGGGCAGCCATTCCGACACGATATCGTCGAGACCGATGGTGCCGCTTTGCGCCAGGTTGAGAGCGGCGACCGTGACGATCGGCTTTGCGACCGAGGAGAGCAGGAAGATGCTGTCCTCGGTCATCGGCCGGTCGGCCTCGCGGTCCGCAAGCCCGGCGGCATGTCGGTAGCCGGGCTCGCCGTCGATAAGGATCTCGACGACTGTGCCGACGATGCGCTGTTCATCCAGGGCTTCCGCAATCACCCGGTCGAGTTCGGCCTTCAGCCGCGTTCTGCGCTCCGATCTTCCTTGTCTTGTCGCATCCATGATCGTCTCCTGTGCGTCTCGAAACTGCGGCCCGGTCGACGCTTCAGGGCGAAATTCGGGCTCCCGGACAAAGGCAAAGCCCGTTCGCAGCGAAAGTCGATCGTCTGTTCCCGTATGGGAGGCATACGCGCCTGCACGAGGCAGCCGTTGTCGTCCGGCGCTAAAAACGGTGCGACAACGTCAGATGGAGTCGGGTTGATGAACACAAACAATCTGGGATTTGCAGGCAAAGTCGCCTTAATCGCAGGCGCCAGCAAGGGTATCGGCGCGGCCACCGCCCGCGCCTTTGCGCAGGCCGGCGCATCCGTTGTCCTTCTTTCCCGCTCGCAGCCGGCGGTCGAGGCGTTGGCGGTTTCCATCCGCCAGGCCGGCGGCGACGCACTGGCGATCGCGGCCGATGTCGGCGACGAGAGTGCCATGAAGCAGGCGCTTGCAAGCGTGATGCAGCACTATGGCCGACTCGACGCCGCCTTCAACAATGCGACGGATGGAACCATGCCGGCCCCGCTTGCCGATCTCGACATCGAAGGGTTCGATCGCGGCGTCCGCACCAACATTCGCGGCACCTTTCTCGGCATGCGTTACCAGATCGAGGCGATGGCGAGGGCTGGTGGCGGCGCGATCGTCAACATGGCCTCCGTCGCCGGCATCAACGGCACCTCCGGGCTTTCCGCCTATGTCGGTGCGAAGGCCGGGATCATCGGGCTGACAAAGGCGGCGGCGCTGGACTATGCCGACCAGGGCATCCGGATCAATGTCGTTGCGCCCGGGCCGATCCTCACCCACCATCTCGAGGCCGCCGGCGCGGAAATCCAGCGGCACGCAGCACTTTCGACGCCGATGCGCCGGCTTGGCCGGATGGAGGAGGTGGCCGCAAGTGTCCTCTGGCTCTGTTCCGATGCGGCGAGTTACATCACCGGCGTGGTGCTGCCGATCGACGGGGGCATGACGGCGGGCACGAAAGTGCCTATGAATTACCGTCGAGGCGAGCCGCCTCGGCCGGCTGAACCCTGAGGTGCCCGTGGACTGGGAAGAACTCCATCTTGTTCAGCACTTGGTCCGCCACGGCTCGCTGAGTGCAGCGGCCCGTGCGATGGGCACCACGCAACCGACGCTCAGCCGTCGCCTCGAGGCTTTCGAGCAGAAGACGCGCAAAACACTGTTCGAGCGGCAACCGGGCGGCCTCGTGCCGACCGCCGTGTGCCTCTCCATCCTTTCGGCGCTCGAACACATGGAGGCGAATGCGCTTGCGGTGGAGCGGCGCCTTGCGGTGCAGGACGACGCACTAGAAGGCACCATCACCGTGACCAGCCTCGACTGGATCGGAGACTACCTCCTGGCGCCGATCCTGACCAAGTTTGCAGCAATGCATCCCGGCGTCAGCATTCACCTTTTGAACGATGGCAGGCGCTTCAACCTGTCCCGGCGGGACGCGGACATTGCCTTGCGTTTCGGCAGTTTCGACCAAAACGATATCGTCGAGCGCAAGGTTGCCGATGTCGCCTACGGCCTGTTTGCAACAGAGGCCTACCTTGATCGTTTCGGCCATCCGGATGTTGCGGGCGAAGGCAGGAACCAGACGATTGTCGAGCTGGTGGAGGTGCCTGTGCGGGTATCGCTCTCGACCTGGCTGAAAGATCTTTTGCCGGAGGCGAGAGTGCTGCTGCGCACGAATTCGATCCGCTCGCAATTGAGTGCGGTTGAGACCGGACAGGCACTTGCCACGCTGCCGCACTTTATCGCCGCCGGCCGGAATGGCCTCGTGGCCCTTGACCTCGGCGTTGCCGCGCCGGTTCTGCCGCTGAAGCTCGGTGTTCACCCGGAATTACGTGAATTGCCGCGGGTGCGAAAGCTCATGGATTTTGCCGTATCGCAGTTCGCGCCCCTGCGGGTGAGCCTCAACCCGTCAGGCTGAAGCGCAGGCGGACCACGGCGCGACGCGTTTGCTGGGCACTGCAACGAATGCGCGAAATTTTCTTGGCTGTCGATGTCGGGAGATGACGACGTCATGCGTCTTAATCTCGAAGGCGGTGCTCAACCGCGCTGACAACAAGGAGATTGAGAATGTTTCGTACCGCTTTGATCGCTGGCGCCCTGCTCATGTCCGGCACGGCCTTTGCCGAGGCTGAGACCGTCGAAGTCAACGGCATGAAGATGTATTACGAGGTCTCGGGCGAGGGCGAGCCGCTGGTCGTGCTACACGGCGCCTACATGAACATTCCCTCGATGGGTGCGATCATCCCGAAGCTGGCCGAGACCCACAAGGTCTATGCAATCGAGTTCCAGGGCCATGGCCGCACCACCGATATCGATCGCCCGGTCACCTATCCGAACCTCGCGGACGACGTCGCCGCCTTCATGGATGCGGTGAAGCTGGAGAAGGCCGATGTCTTCGGCTACTCAATGGGTGCGGCTGCCGGCCTGCAGCTGGCAATCCGCCATCCGGACAAGGTGAACAAGCTAGCCGCCGCGTCCGTCGGCTACGATGCCGAGGGCTGGCAGCCGGAATTCAAAGCATTCATCCCGCAGATGACTGTCGAGATGTTCGTCGGCATGCCCTTTGCCGAAGACTACCGCAAGCTCGCCGCCAATCCGGATGGGTTTCCCGATCTGGTCAAGAAGCTGATCCAGCTCGAAAAAGAACCGATGGCCTGGGAGGCGGATGTCAAGGCACTGAAGATCCCGGTTCTCGTCATCGCCGGCGATGCCGATGTGGCGACGTTGGAGCACACGGTGGCACTGTTCCGCCTGCTTGGTGGCGGCGCCATGGGCGACATGGGAAAGCCGCTGTCGCCTTCGCGGCTCGCGATCCTGCCGGCGACGTCGCACACCGCCGTCATCAACCAGACGGAACTGTTGGAGGCTTTCATCGAGCCCTTTCTGAAGGGTGAGACACCGAAGGGCATGTTCCCGTGACAACGACGAACGGCGCCATCTTCGCAGGTGGCGCCGCCCTCCTATGGTGGATAGCTTCTAGCGCAAGCGCCTGCCGTCTGCGTCGAACACCAGAGCGGCTGTGGGTTCGAAACGGGCGGCGGTGCTGTCGCCGGACTTCAGGCCGCGGCCGTTTTTTGTTTCGATGATGATCAGTTCGCCGTCGCCGTGCCGGGCATAGGCAAAGGTCTCGCCGCCCAGATGCTCCAGCATGTCGATCGTCAAATCGAGGCACGCCGAGCCGCTGTCGCCGAAATGCTCGGGGCGAATGCCAATGGTCACGGTGCTGCCGGGCGTTACGCCCTTGACCGCAATCGGCAGCGTCGCATTGCCGAAATCCGCCAGGCGGACATGTTTCTCCCCGCCCGCGTTTGTTTCGACGATCCCCTTCAAAAAGTTCATCTTCGGCGAACCGATGAAACCGGCGACGAAGAGATTGGCCGGATCGTCGTAGAGGTCGAGCGGCGAGCCTACCTGCTCGACCACGCCGCCGCGCATGACGACGATCTTGTCGGCAAGCGTCATCGCCTCGACCTGATCGTGGGTGACGTAGATGATTGTCGTCGCAAGCTTCTTGTGCAGCCTGGCGATCTCGATACGCATGTGCACGCGCAGTTCCGCATCGAGGTTCGAGAGCGGCTCGTCGAAGAGAAAGATCTTCGGGTGCCGCACGATCGCCCGGCCGATCGCCACGCGCTGGCGCTGGCCGCCCGAAAGCTGTTTCGGCTTGCGGTCGAGCAGCGGCCCGAGTTCCAGGATGTTCGCGGCTTCGCCGACGCGTTGTGCGATCTCGGCCTTCGGCACGCCGGCAAATCGCAGCGCGAAACCCATGTTCTCACGTACTGTCATATGCGGATAGAGCGCATAGGACTGGAACACCATGGCGATGCCGCGTTTCGACGGATCGACATCGTTCATGCGCTCGCCGCCGATCGTGAGATCACCTGACGTGATCTCCTCCAGTCCGGCGATCATCCGAAGCAGGGTCGACTTGCCGCAGCCGGATGGCCCGACGAAGACGACGAACTCACCGGTCTTGATGTCGAGGTCTACACCCTTGATGACCTCGAAGTTGCCATAGGACTTTCTGACGTGCTTAAGTTGGAGTTCGCTCATGCAGCCGCCGCCTCGTCCGACACTGCCGAAAGCTCCAGCCTCACGGTTCCAAGCCGCGTCGAGGTCACCGCGACGGCGATGCCGCCGGCAGCACCCGTCGTTTCCAGCCAGAAGCCGGTCGAACCGCCCTGGAAGATCAGGCGATCGGGGCCGAGCAGGCGGGCAGGGCCGGTGACTGTCACGTCGACCGCGTCATTGAGGAAGGGCAGGATGTTGCCGGCCTGATCGAGCGCGCGCACGATCACCCGCACGCTGTCGCGCCCTTCGGCCCGAAGCGCCGTGCTGTCGGGGACGACTTCCAGCGCCGTCGGCACCGGATCGGCGATCATGCGGAGGTTGGCGACGGGCTCGCCGTCGATAAAGCCGGTGAAGGCTGCGTCTTCCCACTTCATGCCCCAGACGCCGAGTTCGTCCTTGGTGAAGTGGCGATGGTCGATGACGACGGGCGGGTGCGGCAGATGCGGGAAGTTCTCGCGGTCGGGGCCGACGCGCTTGACGAGCGATCCGTATTTCAGCTCGACCTCGTCGCAGTTGGTGAGCACGATCAAGGGCAGCACGCCGCCGATGTTACGCTCGCCGCGTGCCCAGAAGGTGACCGGCTTCATCACCACGCCCTCCGACGGTTCGCATTGGCTGGCATAGACATAAGCCGCGAATTTCGGCTGGCGGAACATGTCCATGACACCGTGATAGCAGATCCGGTCGCCGGAGCCGAAGTCCTTGTGGGTGTTGTAGTCGAACATGCACCAGCCGACGGCGCCTGAAATGCTTGGGTCGCCATAGGCCGCGTTCAGCACTTCCAGGTGCCGGCGCACATGCTCTGCCTGCCGTTGCTCCTGGTCGTAGATCTTCGTCGGAAACATGTGGCCGCCGAATTCGGTGATGAGATAGGGCACCTTGCGGGTGAGCCCGGTGCATTCCTGCTGCGGACGTAGCGCCGTGCGCGGGCGGTTTGCGCCCGGCAGTTCCTCGTTGCCGAGGATAAAGTCGTTCATGGTGTAGACGTCTTCGAGGTATTCGCTGTCGGTAATGTAGCGCACGCCGCCGGTCTGGCGCGTGGGGTCGAGTTCGCGTGCGAGCCGGTTGGTCTCGACGTAGAAATCATGCGAGTCCTGGGATTCGTTGATGCGCACGCCCCAGATGATGATCGACGGGTGGTTCCAGTCGCGCTCGATCATGCGGCGGACGTTTTGGATCGCCTCCTGTTTCCAGCCCTCGCCGCCGATATGCTGCCAGCCGGGGATTTCCTCGAAGACGAGCAGGCCGATGCGGTCGCAATGGTCGAGGAACCACTTGGATTGCGGATAATGCGAGGTGCGCACGAGGTTGCAATGCAGCGTGTTCTTCAGGATCTCGGCATCGCGCTCCTGCGCCGTGCGGCCCATGGCGTAGCCGACATAGGGGAAAGCCTGATGGCGGTTGAGGCCGCGGATTTTCAGCGGCCGTCCGTTGAGCTTGAAACCATCCGTGGTGAACTCGGCGGTGCGGAAGCCGAAGCGTGACGACAGCCGGTCGCTGCCGCGATCGCTGCGCAGCTGCGCTTCCACTTCATAGAGAACGGGGCTGTCGATATCCCAGAGCGAGAGGCCCCTCAGACCCGTGATCTCAAGGGTGACGCTCTCGCCGCGGCTTTCACCGGCTGCTTCCGCCAGCACCTTGCCGTTCGCGTCCTTGAGGAGTGCCGTGACCGTGCCGGCAAAGTTGACGCCTTGCGGATTGCCGAGATCGCAGCGGATCGAGACGGACTTGGCATCGCTGAGCGCATCGCGGGGTTCGATCTTGAGATTGGCGATCGAAACGGCATCGGTGACCTTCAGCCAGACGTCGCGATAGATGCCGGCATAGGTGAGATAGTCGATGCGGCCGCCGAAGGGCGGGATCTCAGGGTTTTCGCTGCCGTCGATCTTGACCGTGATCAGGTTGTCGCCTTCCCGCAGCTTATCCGTCAGTCTTGCTTCAAAGGGCGTGTAACCGTCCTTGTGGGCGATGATCTCCTCGCCGTTGAGATAGACGACGGCGTCGGCCATGGCGGCGTCGAACACGAGCGAGACGTCGCGGCCGTGGAACTCGCGACGCCAGGTAAGCACCTTCTGATAGGTGAAGGCGCGCTGATAGGATGCCTCGTCGAAATAGTTGAACGGCAATTCCACCGCATTGTGCGGCAGGCTGACCGATTTGCCTGCCTGCAGCCGGCCAGCGCTTGCCGCATCGAAGCCTTCGGAGAAAGTCCAGGTATCGTTGAAAGAGGTAACAGAACGCATGATCATTCCTATTTGACTGAGCCCAGCATTCCCTGGACGAATTGGCGTTGCATGAAGAAGAAGACGGCGAGGGTGGGAAGTGTCGCGAGAATGGTGCCGACCATGACGACGCCGTAGTCGGGGTAGTAGGCGGAAGCGAGCGAGGAGATGACCAGCGTGATCGTCTTCTGCTCGTTCGACTGCAGCACGATCAGCGGCCAGAGATAGTTGTTCCACGCCGTCATGAAGACGATGATGAAGGCCGCCGCATAGGTCGAGCGCATGACCGGCACATAGATGAACAGGAAGATCTGCCATTCCTTGAGCCCGTCGACCTTGGCGGCGTCCCGCAGTTCCGACGGGAAGGCCTTGGTGGTCTGGCGGAAATAGAAGACGACGAAGGCAGAGCCGATGGTCGGCAGCACGACAGCGAGGTGCGTGTTGATCAGCCCCGCCTTGCCCATCATGATGAACAGCGGAATCATCAGCGCGGCAAACGGGATCATCATCGTCAACAGAAGGGCGCTGTAGATCCTATCGCGGTGGCGCGAGCGGAACATCTCGAAGCCGTAGCCAGCCAACGACGACACGGCGAGCGTCAGCACCGTCGCGAGAATGGCGATCTTGGCCGAATTCCAGAAGACCAGCGGTGCGTTCACCTGGGTGAAGAAAGTGGCGATGTTGGTGGCAAGCGCGCTGCCCGGCATCATCCTGCCCTTGATGATGTCGATCGAAGAATTGGTCGCGCCGAGCAGCATCCAGACGAAGGGAAAGATCGAGAGAAAGGCCATCAGCCCGACGAAGCCGTAGGTGACGATGGTGCCGACGATACGTGTGGTTCCGTTGTTCATCGGTCGCGCTCCCGTGCCGCGAAGAATTGCAGGCAGGCGAGCAGGGCGACGAGCACCACGATCACATAAGAGACCGTCGCCGCGTAGCCGAAATTCGGCATGAAGCGGAAGGTCAGGTTGTAGATATAGAGCGACAGGGTCAGCGTGGCGTTGGACGGTCCGCCCTTGCCTTCGGTGAGGTTATAGACCTCGTCGAAGAGCTGGATCGTGCCGATCGTCGAGATGATCGTCGTGAACAGAATGACGGGCTTCAACAGCGGGATAGTGATGTGGGTGAAACGCGCCCAGGCAGGCACGCCGTCTATCCGCGCGACCTCGTAGATCGACTTGTCGATGTTCTGCATCGCCGCGAGATAGAAGATCATGTTGTAGCCGGTCCAGCGCCAGGTGATGGCGAGGATGACGAGCACCTTCGCCCAGAAGGGATGGGTCAGCCACGGGATCGGCGAGGCGATGAGGCCGATCGCCTCGAGCGTCGAGTTGACGATCCCGTCGAGCGCGAACATGCCTTTGAACAGCACCGAATAAGCAACCAGCGAGGTGACGCAGGGCAGGAAGATGGCGGTGCGGAAGAAGCCGCGGCCGACGAGTTTCGGATTGTTGAGCAGCGAGGCAAGGATCAGCGCCAGCAGGATCATGATCGGCACCTGCACGACGAAATAGGTCAGCGTGTTCGTCAGTGCCTTGATGAAGACCGGATCGTTCCAGAGGCGGACGATGTTCGAAAAGCCGGCGAATTTCAGCATCATGCCGCGGCCGGACTGGAACGACATCCACAGCGACCAGACGATCGGATAGATCATGAAAAGGGCGATCAGCCCGAGTGCCGGCGCGACGAAGAGCCAGCCATTGACGTTGTAATATCGGCCGATGCCGCCGCGACGCGCGAGAGCCATCATCATCCCCGTGGATAGCAGGAGCCGTTGGCCGCGGCGTGTTTACCGCGGCCAGGAGCAATGCAGATAATCGCCGCGGCGATTACTGGACCTGTGCGCTGACCTCGGCGTCGATCGCCTTCAGGATGTCGTCGACGGGCGTTCCCTGCTGCAGTGCCGGAAGCTGTGCGGTAACGGCCGTGTCCGCCTCGTTGGTGAAGACGCCGTAGTTGACCGAGGGGACCTTCGCGAGCCAGTCGGAGAAGTTCTGCCAGACCTTTTCGCCACCGAAGAAGGCATCGGCCTCGCCATAGGCGGCCCCGCCGCGGGCAGCGAGCAGTGAGCCGACGGCGCCGCGGTCCGTAAGGATCGTCTGGTAGAAGTCGACGTCCTTGGCGTAGACCTCGTTCAGGAAGTCGATCGCTTCGGCCTTCTCGGCTGAGCTTTCAAGCACGTACCAGCTCGAGCCGCCGAGGTTCGAGGCGTGCGTCGCGCCGTCGATCGAAAGCGCCGGGATCGGCGCCACGCCCCATTTGCCCGACTGGTCCGGCTGCGCCTTGACGGTGCCGGTGATCCAGACGCCGGTGATGACGGTGGCGACATCGCCGGACGTGAAGGTGCCGACCCAGTCGGCCCAGCCGGCGGCGGGCTTGTAGATGTTGGCGGCCATGATCTTGCCGACCGTCTCAAGCGACGCCTTCAGCGCCGCGTTGCCGGTGATGTTCGTCTTGCCTTCCTTG
The DNA here is from genome assembly GCF_014852205.1 of Ensifer sp. ENS06. Taxonomy (NCBI): domain Bacteria; kingdom Pseudomonadati; phylum Pseudomonadota; class Alphaproteobacteria; order Hyphomicrobiales; family Rhizobiaceae; genus Ensifer; species Ensifer sp. ENS06. Next base: position 60,703 of record NZ_JACVBC010000020.1, read on the forward strand.
TCGAAATACCATTGCCCGGCCGATTGCATGATGATGCGCACGAGCCCGGCGTCGGTCGGGTCGAGACCCATCATTTTCTTGCCGGTCTTGGCTTCGACCTGCTTTCCGATCTCGATGAAGCGATCCCAGGTGATGCCTTGCATGTCCTCCGGCTTGAAGCCGGCCTGCTCCAGATAGTCCTTGCGGTAGTAGAGACCGGTGACGCCGGAATCGAACGGCATGCCGTAGACTTGGCCATCCAGCGTCATCAGCTCGACCTTGTAGGGAGCGAAGCCGGAGTAATCGACGGTGCCGGAGAGCGGCGCGAAGGCGCCGGGGAAGGACTGCAGATATTTCTGCGCGCCGTAGTCCTCGATGAGAACGATATCCGGCAGGGCGTCTGCGGTGCCGGACGAGAGGCCGGTCTGCAGTTTCTGCTCGACGTCGGCCTTGGCGAAATCGACGATGTTGAAGGTCACGTCCGGGTGCGTCTTGGTGTAGCGCGCGCCGGCCTCCTTCATGATCGCGACGTTGAAGTTCGGATCCCAGCACCAGATGGTGATTTCCTTGGCCTCGGCGGCCGTGACGGCCAAGAAGCTGGCGCCTGCAAGCGCGATGGCGGCAAAGCGCGGCAGATAGGTACGCGTGTCCATAGTTTCTCCTCCCTCGAAATTCGTTCCCCGAGACGTTCCTCCTGGTCTCGGCGCGGAGTATTTCGCAAATTTCTGGAGAAGGCAATATTTCAGTAAATTTTTACCACGCGTTTTTTACTGACCGTTTTACACACCCGGAACGGCGGCTCCCGCCATCGTGCTGCCGCGCCAGACCATCTCGGTTCCGAGGATCACCTTCTTCGCCACGTCTCGCCCGGTCAGCCGCTCGACCAGGAGGTCAACGGCGGTCTCGCCGATCACTTCGGCGGGGATCTTCACCGTCGAAAGCGGCGGCCCGAGAAACTGGGCGACAGGAATGTCGTTGAAACTCGCCACGGCAACATCGTCGGGGATCCGTAGGCCCATTTCGTGAATTGCGCGGTAAGCGCCGATCGCCATATTGTCGTTGCAGGTGACGAGGATCTTGGGCGGGTTGGGCTTCGACAGCATCGCCTTGGCGAGCGTATAGCCGCTATCGGGCGTCAGCTTTTCGACCATGCAGAGTTCGGGATCGTAGAGGCCGGCCTTCGTCATCCATTGTATGAAGGCGCGGCAGCGACGCTCCGAATGGATGTCGTCCTTGTCTCTGAAAGCGTCGATCCAGCCGAGAAAGCCGATGCGGCGGTAGCCCATGCCGTAAACGCCGTCGAGCAGGCGGTTCATCGCGATCGAGACGTCGCTCATCACGCTGTCGTCGACGTCATCGTCGGGGGCAAAGTCCGCAAAGACCAGATGGCGGCTGTGCCGGCGCAGCCAATGGACCTCTTCGCCATAGTGGTGGCCGACGGCGACGACGCCGCTGGCGCCCTGCAGGATCGCGGCCTCCGGCAGGTTGCCGTTGTGGAAGACCTTGACCACCTCGATCTTCAGCGCCTGACAGCGGTTTTCGATGCCGAGCCGGACGCCGACATAATAGGGGTCGATCAGTTCCTGGGCGGGTTGAAGGAAATGCACCAGCGCGAATTTCAGGCCCTGCATTGCCCCGGCGCCGCGGCCGCGGTTGCGCGGGGTGGCGTAATTCAGCGCCTCGGCCGTTTCGATGATCGCCTGTCGCTTCTTGGTGGAGATCGAGAGGGTCGGATCGTAATTCAGAACCCGAGAAACAGTCGCCGAGGAGACGCCGACAGCCGAAGCGATTTCCTTGATTGTTACCATGTCCAACGTCCTGCCCACCGCCGCGGCCCTCCTTTCGGGCGCGGCGCAATTTTTATTTAGTAAAATTTTGCTTGGGTTTTTTCAATCGCTGGGCGTCTTATTTCGTTCATGGAACGGGGCGCAACCGCGCGTGGTCACGCCGCGCGGCCGATTGCCAAGGCCTGCGCTTGCAGTTCGTCGGAAAGAAACGCCCAAAGAGCCGAGACCGGGCGGGACGCCAGACCCTGATCGTCGGCGGCGAAAAGCCCCAGCTCGATCACCGGGGCAGGGGGCAGACCCTCTTCACCGCCGAGAACCCGCATCGTGTTGGGACGGATGTTGAGATCGAGGAGAACGGCTATGCCGAGGCCCGCCTCGATCATCGACTGGATGGAAGACAGGCTGGCGCTCGTCAGCACCGTGCGCCAGGGGCGATCCCCGCCCTTCAGCGCCTCGATCATCTTCTGCCGCCAGGTGCAGACGCCGTCGAAGGTGATGAGTGGCAGAGGCCCTTCCACCGGCACCTCGAAACCGCGCGCCGCGACCCATCGGAGCGGCAGTCGCCAGGTAAGGATCGCCTCGCCGCGGATCAGCGCCGGATCGCCGATCGCGACATCGAGCCGGCCCTGCGACAGCTTCTCCGACAACACGGTGCTTTCGGTCACCGTCAGTTCGAGCGCGACATTCGGATGGCATTCGGCAAACCGTTGCAACGCTTTTGGTAGCGAGCCGACCGCTATATCCTCGATCATGCCGAAGCGGATCGGTCCCTGGACGGCCTGCCCGGCAAGCGCCCGCCGGGCGCCGGCGCTCAGGCCCAACATCTTCTGGGCATAGGGCAGCAGCACATGCCCGGCTTCGGTCAGGTCCATGCCCCTTGCATTGCGGTTCAGGAGCTTGGCGCCGAGATCGTCCTCCAGCCGGCGCAACTGCATGCTGACGGCCGCTTGCGTCCTGGCCAGCCGCTGCGCAGCGCCGCTGACGCTGCCGCATTCGGCGGTCACGACGAAGGCGCGCAACAGGGCGATATCCAGATCATGCATATAACGATCCCTTATGAAGGTATAACAATTATTAGCGTTCCTTATTGTGCCGGGATTGTTATGTCTGTTCAAGCCCAAGGGGAGAACGGACATGGCGGAAACAGAGACGACAGCGGATAGCGCGTGGAGCGAACCGGGTGCGACGGATGACACCAACGGGCGCGTCACGCTTGCCATCGTCTTCTGCCTGCTCTCGATGTCGAGCGTGCAGTTTGGCGCAGCCCTTTCGAAGCCCGCCATGGAAAGCGTCGGAGCCTTTGGCGCAACCTGGCTGCGGCTATCCTGGGCGGCCGCCTTCCTGCTCATCCTCGTCCGCCCGCCTTTTCTCCGCTACACCCGGGCGCAATGGATTTCCGCGCTTTCGCTCGGCGCGACGATGGCGGTGATGACGCTCTGCTTCTTCGCGGCGATCGCCCGCATTCCCCTCGGCCTTGCCGTGGCGATCGAGTTTCTCGGTCCTCTGACGGTCGCTGCCGTTTTTGGCGGCCGTGGCTGGCGCCTGCTTTGTCCCGTTATCGCTGCGGCCGGCGTGCTCTGCCTCTCCTGGGACGGTTCCTCCTGGGTCGCAGATACGCGCGGGCTTCTGTTCGCCTTCGGTGCGGCGATCGGTTGGGGCGGCTACATCATCCTGATGAAGCAGGCTGGCCAACGCTTCAAGGGACTGGAAGGGCTCGCCGTTTCGCTGCTGTTTGCCGCGCTCTTTGCGACGCCGTTCGGCCTGTCTCAGGTGCAGTCCGGCTTCTCCTTCGACATGCTCTTGATGACGGCCGGGCTTGCCATCCTGGTGCCGCTGCTGCCTTATGCGCTCGAATTCATGGCGCTGCGGCGCATGCAGCCATCGGCCTTCGGCATCCTGATGAGCCTGGAGCCGGCGATCGGCGCGGGTGCCGGCTTCATCGTGCTGGGTCAGGCGCTTTCCCTCAACCAGATCTTCGGCGTGGCCCTCGTCATGCTCGCGAGCGCCGCCGGAACCTTGCTGGCGAAAGCCTAGAGCGCAGCAGCCAGGCTGTTTTGCCTGCCATCGGCTTTCTGAAACTCCCAGTTGGGGGCTGGCGCTTCAGCCCGCCGCGCCAACCTCTCCAAAAAAATAGGCGCGTTGCGCACGACAGGCGAGATGTGCCCGTTTACAAAAGTAATATTATATGATTTTTTCTCGATGGCTGCGTGGAGGCAGCTTTCTTTGGGAGGAAATCATGAAAATCGCCAAGGCACTTGCGAGTGCAACGATCCTTGCTGCCTGCACGTTTGGCAGCGCATCCGCGGCCGATCTGGTCGTCGGCTTTTCGCAGATCGGCTCGGAGTCCGGCTGGCGCGCCGCCGAGACGACACTGACCAAGCAGCAGGCCGAACAGCGCGGCATCGACCTCAAATTTGCTGACGCACAGCAGAAGCAGGAAAACCAGATCAAGGCGATCCGCTCCTTCATTGCGCAAGGGGTGAACGCCATTCTCGTGGCGCCAGTGGTTGCAACCGGCTGGGACGAAGTGCTGCAGGAAGCCAAGGACGCGGAAATTCCGGTCATCCTGCTCGACCGCACGGTCGATTCGTCGAATGAGCTTTACCTGACGGCCGTCACGTCCGACCTCGTGCATGAGGGCAATGTTGCCGGCAAATGGCTGGTCGACACGACCGCGGGCAAGCCCTGCAACGTCGTCGAGCTTCAGGGCACGACCGGCTCCTCGCCGGCGATCGACCGCAAGAAGGGCTTCGAACAGGCGCTATCCGGCCACGATAACCTGAAGATCATCCGCAGCCAGACCGGCGACTTTACCCGCACCAAGGGCAAGGAAGTCATGGAAAGCTTCCTCAAGGCTGAGGACGGCGGCAAGAACATTTGCGCGCTCTACGCCCACAACGACGACATGGCCGTCGGCGCCATCCAGGCAATCAAGGAAGCCGGCCTGAAGCCGGGCAAGGACATCCTTGTCGTGTCGATTGATGCCGTTCCGGACATCTTCCAGGCGATGGCAGCCGGCGAAGCCAATGCCACGGTCGAGCTGACGCCGAACATGGCCGGTCCCGCATTCGATGCGCTTGCCGCCTTCCAGAAGGACGGCACCGCGCCGCCGAAGTGGATCCAGACGGAATCGAAGCTCTACACGCAAGCCGACGAGCCGCTGAAGGTCTACGAGGAAAAGAAGGGCCTCGGCTACTGACGTCGGCCGTGGCCCGCGCTGCTTCTCGCGCGGGCCACGCTCTTTCCCGAGTTTCCGTCTGAAGAGCACAGCTTGCCGCAGCTAGGCGCTGTGCTTCTCGTCAGTAGATACCAGCATCGCGGAGACGGTATCGATGCAGACCAATGCCCACATTCTCCAGGCGATCCGGATCGAAAAGACTTTTCCGGGGACCAGAGCCCTCGACAAGGTCGATTTTCACCTCAGGCGCGGAGAGGTTCATGCGCTGCTTGGCGAAAACGGTGCCGGCAAGTCGACCCTGATCAAATGCCTGACCGGCGCCTATCGTCGCGACGGCGGCGCCATCCTGCTCGACGATGCCGAGGTTGATCCGCGCGACACCTTCGAAGCCCAGGCGCTCGGCATCGGCACGGTCTATCAGGAGGTCAATCTGCTGCCGAACCTGACGGTTGCCGAGAACCTCTTCCTCGGGCGCCAGCCGCGGCGCTTCGGCATGGTCGACGCCCGTGCCATGAATCGGCGGGCTCGGGATCTGCTTGCCGATTATGAACTCGACATCGACGTCACCCGCGATCTCGCCAGCTATTCGGTGGCGATCCAGCAGGTGGTCGCCATTGCCCGCGCCGTCGATCTCTCCGGCAAGGTGCTGATCCTCGACGAGCCGACGGCGAGCCTCGATGCGCATGAGGTGGCGATGCTGTTCCGCATTATCCGGCGCCTCAAGGCACGCGGGCTCGGCATCGTCTTCGTCACCCACTTCCTCGAACAGGTCTATGAGATTTCCGACCGGATTACCGTGCTTAGGAACGGGCAGCTCGTCGGAACGCGCGAAACCGCCGGTCTCGATCGCCGCGAGCTGATTGCGATGATGATCGGCCGCGAGCTGGCGGCGGAAATCCACGCGCCGCGCGCCGAGGCCCAGCAAGGGCCGTTGCGCTACCGCTTCCGAAACTACGGCCGCAAGGGGCGCGTCCGACCCTTCGACCTCGATGTCCGGGCCGGCGAAGTGGTCGGCATGGCCGGCCTGCTCGGCTCCGGACGGACGGAGACCGCCGAGCTTCTCTTCGGCGCCCATCGCGCTGACAGCGGCGGGGCCGAGATCGATGGTCGTGCGGTCGACCTTGCGTCGCCGCGCGCTGCCATTCGCCATCGCTTCGGCTTCTGCCCGGAGGATCGCAAGACTTCGGGCATTATCGGCGATCTCTCGGTGCGCGAAAACATCGTGCTGGCGCTGCAGGCCCGCCGAGGCTGGACGCGGCCGATCTCGCGGGCGGAGCAGAACCGGCTGGCGGACCACTATATCCGCGCGCTCGATATCCGCACGGCCGATCGGGAGAAGCCGATCAAGCTTCTGTCCGGCGGCAACCAGCAGAAAGCGATCCTCGCGCGCTGGCTCGCGACCGAGCCCGAATTCCTGATCCTCGACGAGCCGACGCGCGGCATCGATGTCGGCGCCCATGCGGAAATCGTTAAGCTGATCGAGGCGCTCCGCGAGAAGGGCCTGTCCCTGATCGTCGTCTCCTCGGAGATCGAGGAACTGGTCGCTTACAGCACCCGGGTCATCGTGCTTCGCGACCGCGCCCATGTCGCCGAACTCGACGGCGGCCGCATCACTGCCAGTGAGATCGTCGAAGCGATCGCCGCAACCAATGAAAGGAGGACGTCGTGACGTCGTTCCTCAGGCTCTATTTCAACCGGTTGCTGCCGCAGCTGATTGCGCTCGGCATAATCGTCGCGGCGGTATCACTGGTGTTTCCCGGCTTCCTCAACCTGCAGATCCAGAATGGCCGCCTCTATGGCAGCCTCATCGATATCCTCAATCGCGGTGCGCCGGTGGTGCTTTTGGCAATCGGCATGACGGTCGTCATCGCCACCAAGGGCATCGACCTCTCGGTTGGCGCGGTCATGGCGATCTGCGGCGCAATGGCCGCCGCGGCGATCACGTCGGGACACTCGCTCGCCGCGACGCTGCTGATCACGCTTGGCGTCGGTATCCTTTGCGGTCTCTGGAACGGGGTGCTGGTCGCGGTGCTCGACATCCAGCCGATCATCGCGACGCTGGTGTTGATGGTCGCCGGCCGCGGCGTCGCCCAGCTGATCACCGAGGGGGCGATCCTGACCTTCAACGACCCCGGCCTCGTCTTCGTCGGCAGCGGTTCCTTTGCCGGCCTACCGATGCCGGTGGTGATCTGGTTGATATTCGGCATATTGACTGCGCTGCTCGTAAGGCGGACGGCGCTCGGCATGCTGATCGAGGCGATCGGTGTCAATCGCCAGGCGAGCACGCTGTCCGGGGTGCTGACGCCCGTGCTGTTGATCGCCGCCTATGTGCTTTCCGGTCTCTGCGCTGCCATCGCCGGCATTATCGCCGCCGCTGACATCCGCGGTGCGGATGCCAACAATGCTGGTCTGTGGCTGGAGCTCGATGCCATCCTTGCGGTCGTCGTCGGCGGCACGTCGCTGCTCGGCGGCCGCTTCAGCATCGCCGCATCGGTGCTCGGCGCGATCATCATCCAGGCGATCAACACCGGCATTCTTCTCTCCGGCTTCCCGCCAGAGTTCAACCTGATCATCAAGGCCGCGATCATCGTCTTCATCCTGGTGCTTCAGTCGCCGCGCTTCCGCACGGCCTTTGCCTTCCTCGTGCCGGCGCGCGGTGCGAGAAACCCGAGCGAGCGAGCCGCAAAATGAAGCCGAAATATCTTCCGCTCACGGCAACGCTCGTGATCTTCCTGCTCGGCTACGCGCTTTGCGTGGCGCAATATCCGAACATGCTGTCGACGCGTGTCATCGGCAACCTTCTGACGGACAACGCCTTCCTCGGCATTGCCGCTGTCGGCATGACCTTCGTCATCATCTCCGGCGGCATCGATCTTTCGATCGGCTCGGTGATCGCCTTTACCGGCGTGTTTCTCGCCGTCGTGCTGGAACACACGAGCATCCACCCGCTCATTGCCTTCGCGATGGTTCTGGCGATCGCGACGCTCTTCGGCGCCGCGATGGGGGCGATCATCCACTATCTGGAAATGCCGCCCTTCATCGTCACGCTGGCGGGCATGTTCTTGGCGCGGGGCATGGCCTTCGTGTTGTCGATCGACAGCATTCCGATCAAGCATCCCTTCTACGCGACCTTGAAGGCGCTCTACTTCAAGCTGCCGGGCGGCGGGCGCATCACCCTGATTGGCGGCCTGATGTTGCTCGTCTTCGCGATCGGTATCCTGATCGCGCACCGCACACGCTTCGGCACCAATGTCTATGCGCTCGGCGGCGGCACGGCGACGGCGCGACTGATGGGCGTGCCGGTTGCGGCGACGACGATCCGCATCTATGCGCTCTCGGGCCTGCTTGCGGGATTGTCCGGCATCGTCTTTTCGCTCTACACCTCGGCCGGCTATTCCCTTGCCGCCGTCGGCGTCGAGCTCGACGCCATCACCGCGGTCGTCATCGGGGGCACGCTTTTGACCGGTGGTTCGGGCTTTGTTGCCGGCACGCTGGTGGGCATCCTCATTCAAGGGTTGATCCAGACCTACATCACCTTTGACGGATCGCTGTCGAGCTGGTGGACGAAGATCCTGATCGGCCTTCTGCTCTTTGCTTTTATCCTGCTGCAGAAGGGTATCATCTTCGTTTCGCGCCAGCGCCAGCAGCGGGCGTGAGGCAAGGGTCGCGCGATGTGGCCGTCCCCCCATCAGCCGCGCAAACGCACGAGCCACCGGCTCGTCGTCGAGGAACTCGGCCAGGCGGTGGTCGGAGGGGAATTCGCTGTCGGGGATATCCTGCCGGGCGATGTGGAACTGGCGGCACGCTTCAACGTTTCGCGCACGGTCCTGCGCGAGGCGATGAAGACACTTGCCGCCAAGGGGCTGATCGTCGCCCGCGCCCGCATCGGCACGCGCGTGATGCCGCAGGCAAACTGGAACCTGTTCGATGGCGACGTGCTTTCCTGGCATTTCCGGGCCGGCGTCGATGAGGCGTTTCTCCGCCATGTCAGCGAGGTCCGCCTGGCGCTCGAACCCTATGCGGCCGGACTGGCGGCACGCCGCGCCACGGACGCGGATATTTCCCAGATGATGCGGCTGGCCGTTGCCATGGGCGATGCCGGCCATAGCGCGCAGACGCTGGCGCGTGCCGATCTAGAATTCCATCTCCGTCTGCTCGAAGCGTCGCTCAATCCGTTCATGCAGACCGTCGGCAGCCTGATCGAGGCAGCGCTGATGGGTGTCTTTCAATTGAGCAACACGGCCGCCGATGGCGCCGAGATCGACCGCGTCGCTGTCGCGCATATCCGCATCGTCGAGCAGATCCGCCTGCGCAACGAGGAAGGTGCACGGGTTGCGATGGAGCAGGTGATCCGCGTCGGCCAGCAGCAGTTGATCGCCAATTTGAGGGCACGCGGCTGATCCGCAGCCGTGTCCGTCGGCGAGACACAAGGCGGAATTCGCCGCGCTGCTTGGCATTTGCCGTCGCCTGCGCGTAGGCTGCCGTTGTGGGCGGAGAAACCCAAATCCCGATGCGACCGGGCCGCCGACAGAGCGAGCGGGGAGAGCAGGGTGAAACAGGATGTGCTGATCGCCGGCGCGGGACCGACCGGCCTGGTGCTGGCTCTCTGGCTGACCGCCCAGGGTGTCAAGGTCCGCATCATCGACAAGAACGTTGGTCCCGGCCCGACGTCGCGGGCGATGGTGGTGCACGCGCGAACGCTTGAGCTTTACCGGCAGCTCGATCTGGCCGATGCCGTGCTCGAGGCGGGTCACCGCAACCCTTCGGTCAACCTCTGGGCGAAGGGCAAGGTCAAGGCGCGGATATCCTTCAGTCCGACCGGCGGGAAAATGACGCCCTATCCCTTCGTTCTTGTCTATCCGCAGGATCATCACGAGCGGCTGCTCGAGGCCCGCCTGGCGGCCTTGGGCGTCAAGGTCGAGCGGCAGACCGAGCTTGTCGAGTTCGAGCATGACGCCGCCGGGGTGAGCGCTCGCTTGCAGTTGCCCGATGGCGGCTCGGACGTTTGCACGGCGCAGTATCTTGCCGGGTGCGACGGCGCGCGCTCGCCGGTCCGGCACGGACTGGAGGTCGATTTTGCCGGCGGAACCTACGACCAGACCTTTTACGTCGCTGACGTCGAAGTGAGTGGGGCGACTGCGAATGGAGAAGCCCATATATCGCTCGAAACCGGTGATTTCGTCGCCTTGCTCGCCTATGCCGAGGGGCGGGGCCGCCTCATCGGTCTGGTGCGGGAGAAGCGGGAGGATGCAGACGCACTCACCTTCGCCGATGTGAGCCATCGCGCCATCGAAAGCCTTCGCCTCACCGTCGACAAGGTCAACTGGTTCTCCACCTACCGTGTGCATCATCGTGTCGCCGATCGCTTCGGGCGCGGGCGCGTGTTTCTGCTCGGCGACGCTGCGCATGTGCATAGTCCGGTCGGCGGCCAGGGCATGAACACCGGCATCGGCGACGCGGTCAACCTTGCCTGGAAGCTCGCAGCGGTGCTGAACGGACAGGCGCCGGACCGCCTGCTCGCCAGCTATGAAGGCGAACGGATCGCATTTGCCCGCCAGCTTGTCGAAACGACCGACCGGCTGTTCACCTTCGTGACGGCCGAAGGCAGCGTCGCGGATTTCCTGCGCGTCCACGTCGCCCCAGCCTTGGCTGGTGTCGCCTACCGCGTCGGCGGTGTCAGAGAATTCCTGTTTCGCATCCTGTCGCAGACGCAGCTCAACTATCGCGGCGGCCCCTTGAGCCGGAGTGCGCGCGGCCGGGTGCAGGGCGGCGATCGGCTGCCCTGGCTAGGCATCAATGGCCTCGACAATTACGCTTCGCTGGCGGCCATCGCCTGGCAGGTGCATGTCTATGGCGAGGCGCATAACGACATAAGAGCTTGGTGCACGGCCAAGCACATGCCGCTTCACGTCTTCCCATGGGGCGAGCAACAGGCCGCCGCCGGCCTGGCGCGGGATGCCGCCTATCTGTTGCGTCCGGACAGCTATGTGGCGGTGGTTGCGGACCGAGCGATGCCGGAAGCCCTCGAAGCCTACTTCGCCGAACAGGGGATCCGCCTGTCGGCGCCGGCTTGAGATTTCTCGAGACGGCGGCGCGGTGCGCCGCCGATGCATGGTCGCAAGGAGCGTCAAGCTGAGACGAGAGATACGATCCCTTGTCGGCTTGAACTCGACCGGCGGTCAGTGCCCGGCCGGCGTCTCGGCCTTGCCTTCCGCCGCTTCGCCTTCAACGGCCGGATGCCGGGAAATGCCCACGAGCTTGTGGCCGCGCTCACGCAGCCACTGGAAAGCGACGTAGAGCGCCGGAATGACGAAGATGCCGACGAGCGCTGCGGCAAGCATGCCGCCAGCGACACCGGTGCCGACCGCACGCCGACTGAGTTCGCCGGCGCCCTTGGCGACCACCAGCGGCACCAGGCCAACGATGAAGGCGAAGCTCGTCATCATCACGGCGCGGAAGCGGGCGCGGGCGCCCTCGATCGCCGCATCGACGATGCTTGCTCCAGCCTCGCGGTGCGCCTTGGCAAACTCGACGATCAGGATCGCGTTCTTCGAGGCGAGCGCGATCAGCACGACGAGGCCGATCTGCGCGTAGATGTCGAAGGACAGACCCGCGACGAGCACGGACAAGAGCGCGCCCGAGACGCCGAAGGCAACCGACAGGAGCACCGGCACGGGGATCGTCCAGCTTTCGTAGAGCGCGACGAGGAAGAGGTAGGCGAACAGCACGGCCATTGCCAGGATGGCGGTGGTCTTGCCCGCCGCCTCCAGCTCCTGCAACGCCGTTCCGGTCCATTCGTAGCTGTAGCCGGGCGGCAGGGTCGAGGCCGACAACGCTTCCATGGCGGCAAGCGCCTCGCCCGAGGAGTGGCCGGCGGACGGCTGGCCGTTCAGCGTGATCGAGCGATAATTGTTGTAGCGCACGATCGACTGGGGACCGACGATATAGTCGACCTTGGCGACCGAGGCGACCGGCACCATGTCGCCGCTCGTATTGCGCACGTGCAGGCGCTGGATGTCGTCGACGGCGTTGCGGTCGGCTTGCGCGGCCTGCATCGTCACCTTCCAGGTGCGGCCGAAGAGGTTGAAGTCGTTGACGTAATAGCTGCCGAGCGTGCCCTGCAGCGTGGTGAAGAGGTCGCTCACCGAAACGCCGAGGGCCTGCAGGCGGTCGCGGTCGATATCGAGATAGAGCTGCGGCGAGCTTGCCGAATAGGTGGTGAAGGTCGGCCCGAGCGCCGGGTTCTGGTTGGCGGCGATAATCAAGCCGCCCGCCGTTGCCGAAAGATCGGCGATGGAACGGCCCTGCAGGTCGAGCAACTGGTACTCAAAGCCCGAGCCGGTGCCGAGGCCCATGATCGGCGGCAGGTTGAAGGCGAAGATCTGTGCGCCGCGGATCGCCTGGCCCTTGACCATGGTCGTGCGGATCGCCGCCTCGACGCCGGCCGCATCGCTCAGGCGTTCCGCAAAGGGTTTCATCGTGACGATCGCGAAGGCCGAGTTGGACTTCGACAAACCGTCGAGGAAGGAGTAGCCGGTGACGGTGATGACGTTGGCAACGCCCTCGATGCCGCCGAGCATCGTCTCGACCTGTTTCACGACTTCGTCGGTGCGGTTGTAGGAGGCGCCTTCCGGCAGACGGATTTCCGTGAAGAACGCGCCCTGGTCTTCCGCCGGCAGGAAGCCGGTCGGCACGACCTTGAAGAGGAAGCCCGTGGCGACGAAGGCGACGGCCAGCAGTGCGAGCCCGATGATGGCGCGCCGGGCGATGTGTCCGGCGACGAAGGCATAGCCGTCGCGCCCCTTGTCGATGGTCCGCGAGATGTAACCGAGGATGCCGCGCTTCGGCCCGTGATGGGGTTTCAAGAGCACCGCGCAGAGCGCCGGGCTGAGCGTCAGCGCGTTGATCGCCGAGATCACCATCGACACCGAAACGGCGACGGCGAACTGCTGGAACAGCTGGCCGCTGAGGCCAGGAATGAAGGCGACGGGCACGAAGACGGAGAGCAGCACGAGCGTGATGGCGACGATGGCGCCGGTGATTTCGCCCATCGCACGCCTTGCCGCTTCTGCAGCCGACAGGCCTGGATTCTCCTCCATCACCCGCTCGACGTTTTCGACGACCACGATCGCGTCGTCAACGACGATGCCGATCGCCAGCACCATGGCAAGCAGCGACACGGTATTGAGCGAGAAGCCCATGGCGAGCAGCACGGCGAAGGTGCCGATGAGTGCGACGGGAACGGCAACAAGCGGGATTAGCGTCGCCCGCCAGTTTCCGAGGAACAGGAAGACGATGATGATGACGAGGATGAAGGCCTCAAACAGCGTCTCCTCGACATTGTCGACGCTGGCTTCGACGAACTGGGCTGTGTCGTAGGAGACCGAATAGGTGAGGCCCGGTGGGAAGGATTTCGACAGCCGTTCCATCGCCTCCTGCACGCCCCTGGCGGCGGCAAGCGCGTTGGCGCCCGGCGCCTGGTAGGTGCCGATCATGGCGACCGGCTTGCCATTGATCCGGGCGTTGGAATCGGAGCTGGCGGCGCCGAGTTCGACGCGCGCGACGTCGCGGATGCGCACATAGGAGCCGTCGGGCCGTGCCCTCAGAACCACGTCCTCAAACTGTTTGGGATCGGTGAGGCGCCCTTGCGTCTGGAGATTGAGCTGGAACAGCGGGTCGTCGGTCATCGGCTGGGCGCCGATGCGGCCGATCGCGGCCTGGACGTTCTGGGCCTTCAGCGCATTGATCACATCGGTCGGCGTCAGGTCGAGGCTGGTCATGCGGTCGATGTCGAGTACGACGCGCATCGAGTAGTCCTGGGCGCCGAAGAGCTGGGCATCGCCGACGCCGGGCACGCGCTTGACCGTATCAAGCACGTTGATCGTGGCGTAGTTGGACAGGAACAGGCTGTCGAAGTTCTGCTTCTCGTCCGCTGCAAAGATCGTGACGACCTGCATCAGCGCGGAGGACTTCTTGCGCACGCTGACGCCGCTCTGCTTGACCTCGGAGGGCAGGCCGGCCTCGGCGAGCGACACGCGGTTCTGCACGTTGACGGTGGCGATATCAGGATCGGTGCCGACGGCGAAGGTGACGGTCAGCGTATAAGAGCCGTCGGCGCCGCTCGTCGACTTCATGTAGAGCATGTCGTCGACGCCGACGACCTTGCTTTCGATCGGCTGGGCGACGGTGGTTTCGACCACGTCGGCGCCGGCGCCGGGATAACTGGCGGTGACGCTCACCTGCGGCGGCACGATATCGGGGAACTGGGCGATCGGCAGACGGGTGAGCGCAAGCAGACCCGCCAGCGTCAGCACGATGGAAATGACCGTGGCGAAGCGCGGGCGATCGATAAAGATCTCTGAAATCATCGCTTAGCCACCTGCTGCCGTGGCCGCATCGACGGTGATGCCCGGACGAACCTTGCCGGCGCCCTCTGTGATGACGTTCTCGCCTTCCTTGAGGCCCTTGCTGATGACCGCCTGGCCGCGGGCGTTGCGTGACACGTCGATGCGGCGAAGCTCGACCTTGGAGCTGCCGTCGACCACCAGAACGAAGGCGCCCTGCTGGTCACGCTGGACCGCCTGCTGCGGCACGGCAAGCACGTCCTGCTTGTCGGATTGTTCGAGCATCACCCGCACCAGCGCACCGTCGAGCAGGATGCTGTCCGGATTGGGGAACTCGGCGCGCACGGTCACGGTGTCCGTCCCTTGCGAGACGTTGCTGGCGATGAAGTTGATCGTGCCTTTTTGCTTGTACTCGGTGCCGTTCGGAAGGCCGAGCCCGACATTGGCGCCGCCGCTGATCTCGCCCTTCAGCACCCGTTCGCGATAGGTGAGGTAAAGTGCGGTCGCCACCGGAAACTGGACATAGATCGGGTCGAGCCGGGTCAGCGTCACGAGCGGGCCGCTGTCCGGGCCGACGAGGGCGCCGACATCGGCCGCCGTCAGGCCGACGATGCCGTCGAAAGGCGCCGTGATCTTCGTATAGGAGAGGTTGAGGTCGGCGTTGTCCTTGCTGCCCTTGAGCCGGATCAGGTCGCCTTCGGCTTTCCTGACTTGCGCGTGCGCTTCGTCGACCTTGGCTTGGCTGATCGTCTTGCTGGTGAGGAGCTGCTCGGCGCGGTCGCGCTCGAGGATCGCGAATTCCTTGGCGGCTTCGGCCGCCTCGATCTGCCCTTCGATCTCCTGCACGGCGGCGCGGTAGGCGCCGTCTTCCACCCGGTAGAGCTCCGTGCCCGCCGTCACCTTCTGCCCTTCGGTGAAGTTGACCGCCTCGAGGAAACCCGAAACGCGGGCGCGAATGTCGACCTTCTGGATCGCCGTAACCTTGCCTGTCAGATCCACGCTCTCGCGCAGGTCCATGATGGTGGCCGGCGCCACGACCACGGCCGGCGCCTGCTGCGCCAATGCCGTTTGCGCGGAAAACCCGATCGCGACAAGCAGTGCTGATGATAGTGAAAGGGCAGGAATTCTCGAACGACGCATGCAACGTTCCCCCTGAACGAAACAGCTGGAGATAAGATCAGTCCTTGGCAGTGCATTGAAATCAGAACATGTTCTCCGCGCCAAGTCACGCAATCATGGGTTGATTTAAGCGGAGGCTTGCAAAGATGATGTAAATACCCGCGAAAGGCGGGTTCAGAGAGAACTTGTCACAAAAGCAATGATTTGCCGGACCATCGTGCGTTCACGGCAGAGGGAGGCGACAGGCTGATTTTGTCGGATTTCGGTTGAGGGAGATGCGTGGAGGCGAACGTTTTACGTGTGCCACATCGTCACAATTCACGAGACCGGTCTGCAACCTCCGGTGACAGTTTCGCGAAGCCGCTGGGCAGACAGGTCCCGGCGCGATGCCGGGACCAAGCTTAGTACTGTTGCCGGATAGAGCCGTCAGACGAGGTCGAAACGGTCGGCGTTCATCACCTTGTTCCAGGCCGCGACGAAGTCGCGTGCGAACTTCGCCTTTGCATCCGCCTGGCCGTAGACTTCGGCGATGGCCCGCAGCTGCGAGTTCGAACCGAAGACGAGATCAATGCGGGTGGCCGTCCGCTTGACGTCGCCGGTTCTGCGGTCACGCCCTTCGAAGACATCCTTCGCGTCGGATGTCGCCGTCCAGGCCGTGCCCATGTCGAGCAGGTTGACGAAGAAGTCGTTGCTGAGCGTTTCCGGGCGATCGGTGAAGACGCCGTGAGCGGTCTGGCCGTGGTTCGCGCCGAGAACGCGCAAGCCCCCGACGAGCACGGTCATCTCCGGCGCGGTCAGCGTCAGCAGCTGCGCCCTGTCGATCAGCAGCTCTTCCGGCGAAACCGCGTACTGGGCCCGCTGGTAGTTGCGGAAGCCGTCGGCGATCGGTTCGAGAACCGCGAAGGACTCGACATCGGTCTGCTCTTGCGTCGCATCCATGCGGCCAGGCGCAAAGGCGACCTCGATGTCGTGGCCGGCGGCTTTGGCTGCCTTCTCGACCGCTGCGGCGCCGCCGAGCACGATCAGGTCGGCGAGCGACACCTTCTTGCCGCCGGACTGGGCGTCGTTGAAGCTACGCTGGATGCCTTCGAGGACCTCGAGAACCTTCGCCAGCTGCGCCGGCTGGTTGACCTGCCAGTCCTTCTGCGGGGAAAGGCGGATGCGCGCGCCATTGGCGCCGCCGCGCTTGTCCGAGCCGCGGAAGGTCGAGGCCGACGCCCAGGCGGTCGAAACCAGTTCGGAGACCGAAAGGCCCGAAGCGAGGATCCTGGCCTTGAGATCGGCGATATCCTTGGCGTCGACGAGCGGATGATCGACGACCGGGATCGGATCCTGCCAGATCAACTCTTCGGCCGGCACTTCCGGGCCGAGATAGCGGGCGCGTGGACCCATGTCGCGGTGCGTCAGCTTGTACCAGGCGCGGGCGAAGGCGTCGGCGAAGGCATCCGGGTTCTCGTAGAAATGCCGTGCGACCTTCTCGTAGGCCGGGTCGACGCGCAGGGCGAGGTCGGTCGTCAGCATCGACGGCGCATGGCGCTTGGATTTGTCGTGCGCGTCCGGCACGGTGTTGGCACCCATGCCATGCTTCGGCGTCCACTGGTGTGCGCCGGCCGGGCTCTTCGTCAGTTCCCATTCGTAGCCGAAGAGGTTCCAGAAGAAGTTGTTGCTCCATTTGGTCGGCGTCGTCGTCCAGGTGACTTCGAGGCCACTCGTGATAGTGTCGCCACCACGGCCGCTGGCGTAGGTGCTTGCCCAGCCGAGGCCCTGTTCCTCGATACCGGCAGCTTCCGGCTCGCGGCCGACATTGGCCGCATCGCCGGCGCCATGGGTCTTGCCGAAGGTGTGGCCGCCGGCGATCAGCGCCACGGTTTCCTCGTCGTTCATCGCCATGCGCGCGAAGGTTTCGCGGATGTCACGCGCGGCGGCGAGCGGGTCCGGAGTGCCGTTCGGGCCTTCCGGATTGACGTAGATCAGGCCCATCTGAACGGCGGCGAGCGGGTTTTCGAGGTCGCGGTCGCCCGAGTAGCGCTTGTCGTCGAGCCAGGTCTTTTCCGTGCCCCAGTAGATGTCTTCCTCCGGTTCCCAGACGTCGGGGCGGCCACCGGCAAAGCCGAAGGTCTTGAAGCCCATAGACTCGAGCGCACAGTTGCCGGCGAGGATCATCAGGTCGGCCCAGGAGATGCTGTTGCCGTATTTCTGCTTGATCGGCCACAGCAGCCGGCGTGCCTTGTCGAGGTTGGCGTTGTCCGGCCAGCTGTTGAGTGGCGCAAAGCGCTGCTGTCCGGCGCCCGCGCCGCCGCGGCCGTCACCGGTACGGTAGGTGCCGGCGCTGTGCCAGGCCATGCGGATGAAGAGCGGGCCATAGTGACCGAAGTCGGCCGGCCACCAATCCTGCGAATCGGTCATCAGCGCGAAGAGGTCGCTCTTCACCGCCGGCAGGTCGAGTTTCTTGAATTCCTCGGCGTAGTCGAAGGCTTCGCCCATCGGATCGGACAGCGAAGAGTTCTGGTGCAGGATCTTCAGGTTGAGCTGGTTCGGCCACCAGTCGCGGTTCGAGGTGCCGGGCGACTGTGCGCTCGTCTGGGCTCCGTGCATGACGGGACATTTGCCCGTTTTGTCGGCTTTCGCGTCCATTTTTATCTCCCTTCAAGATGACGTGAATATTGGATGGGTCAGAGGAAAAGCGCCAGGCGTGGACAGGCGCCCAGCCGAGCCCGCGGCCCGGCAGGTCTGGTGCCGTCGGTGGTTGTCGTTCCGCGAAGCGGTGTCGCCACTGGCTGCGTCTCCCTCATTGTGCGCGGACTCTATCAAAGTGGTTCCATTAATTTAAGTTGGATTTCCTGATTGTGGCGATAAGCGGATCCTATCGCTAATGGACGTGGGTCCCATGGGCGCATGCTTGCAGCCCTCCATGCATTTTTGATGACGTTGGAGCGTTGCCGATTGCAGCCGATACAAGAAAATTGTTGCACTGCACTCCCGCCAAACTTGCGGAAGGTAGCGCCAATGGTTAGTCACACCGCAACGACTCAAGAGCTTTCCATTTTTCGTGTGACGAAAGGACAGAAATCGTGGCTGAGACAGAAACTGGTGCCGGCAAGGGCCGTCGCAAAGCACTTTGGGCTGCTGTCGCAGTCATCGCGATCGCAGCCGCGGGTGTCGTCGGCGGCAAGTTCATGCTCGAAAAGGCGGTCGGGACCTTCATCGCCGAGCGCGGCGGGAAGGCCGGCTCGGTTGAGGCGGACTTCTTCGGCCGCATTCATCTGCGCGACGTCACGCTGCCTTTCGCCGATGGCGTCAGCGCGCGCATCGCGGCAATCGACGGACGTCCGAAGATCTTTTCGCTGAGCGGCGAGCTCGACGTGAAGGGCCTGGAGCTCGACCTGAAGGCCGCCAAGCTTTCCGTGCCTGCGGCAACGCTGGAAGATCCCGACTTTTTCGCAGCCGGCCTGACGGCAAGCGGGGAAAAGGCTGACCTTTTGAAGCGCATCGAGCGTTTCGCGGCAAAGCAGGTCTCGGCGCCGGAAGTGGCCATCGTCCAGAACGTTGCAAGCTCCGAGCAGAAGACGGTCTACAAGGATGTCCGGCTCGAGGATATCGCCAGCGGCCGCGTTGCGCGCTATTCGGCGAGCGGCGCCACGTTCGCCTTTGCCATGGATATTCCTGACGGCGAAGGGGCAACGAAGCGGGAAAAGATGGACGGCACCATGGGCGCCGTCACCGGAGAGAGCTTCGATGTGGCCTACATGGCCCGCATCTACACGCAAAAAGCCGGTCCTGAGGACAAGGAACCGAAGCTGCTCTACGGCCCGATCTCCGTAAAGAACCTTGCCTTCTCCGATAGCAAGTCGCGTTTCGGTTACGACGAAGTGCGCAGCAGCGGCCTCAGCGTCCGCATGCCGACCGAGCCGCTTCTCGAAACGCTCGAGCAACTCCAGGCGGTCAGCGATCCGGAAGCCCTGCCACCGGCGGAGCGCCAGGCATTCTTCAAACGCATTCTTTCGCTGGTCGACATGCTGGCAAAGGGCGACATGGAACTGCTCGGCCTGAAGATGGAAGTGCCGGAGCAGGAAAGCGCCGAGGGCAAGCTCGTGAAGCTCGCCGTCGACAAGATGGCGTTCCAGCTCAACGGCCGCAGTTTCGATGGCACGATGAACGGTGTGACGGCGGGCGAGGGGACCGACTACTTCAAGTTTGCCGAAGCCAGCATCAACGGTTTCTCCTGGGCTCCGACCATGGAGGCACTGACGAAGCTTGCGGGCCTGAAGGAGGAGGAATTCGAGACCTTCCCCTACACCACGCTGATGCCGGAATTCGGCACGATCCGGATCGCCGGGCTCGACGTGGACATGCCCGGCAGCGACCCGGCAGCCGTGACGGACAGTGAAACCGTCGAGGACGAGAGCGCGACCGAAACCGAGGTCGATCCGTCGATCAGTGCCGAACAGGCGCCGGAAGCCGAGCAGGTGCCGGACGAAACGACAAACGGCGAAGCCGCCAGCGACGCGGCGGTCCCCGGCGATGCAGCAGAAGAGCCGATGGCCGAGGCGCCTGCAGAGCAGTCGGCAGATGAAGCGACCGACGGCGAAGCCGCCAGCGGCGCGGAGATCGCCGGTGAAGTGCCGGAAGACCCGATGGCCGAGGCGCCCGTAGAGCAGTCGGCCGTGCCGTCCGTTCCGGAACGCGTTCGTTTCACGCTCGATACCTATGAAATCGCGCTGACGAAGCCGCGCAACGGCATTCCGACGGATGTCCGCGTCAGCTACCGCGACCTCAGCGTTCCGATCCCTGCGGACACGCAGGAAGAGGGCTTCAAGACGCTGCGCAAGATCGGCCTCGACAAGCTGGTCTTCTCGTCCAACGTCGAACTGTCGTGGGATGAGCCCAACGAGAACTTCGTCATCAAGCAGATTTCGCTGGATGGCAAGGACATGGGCAGCCTCTCTTTCTCCGGCGTCATGGGCGGCGCTTCGGAGGACTTCTTCTCCGGCGATCTCAATGCCGCGCAGATCGCGATGTTCGGTCTTACGGCGAGGGAAGTCACGCTCAAGCTCGAGGACAAGGGCATCATGGCCAAGGGCATCAAGCTCTATGCCGAGGATAACCACATGACCGAGGACAGCGTTCGCGGCCTGCTCGTGTTGATGACGAGCGCCGGCGTGCAGCATTTTGCCGCCACGCAGCCGAAACTGCAGGACGCGGCGACGGCGTTTACCCAGTTCATCAGCAAGCCCGGCACCTTCACGCTGAAGGTCAAGGCCAAGGATGAAGCCGGTGTCGGCGCGCTCGAACTGATGGGAGCTGCCGAAAACCCGGCGCTTCTGCTCGAGCAAGTCGATATCGAAGCCAAGGCGCAGTAAAATCTATCGCGGGCCGCGTCATCAGATGCGGCCCGCATTGCTTCAGTCGATGGCCGCCTGGAGGAAATCCCGAAGCGCGATCAATTCATCCTGCCCGATCTCGTGTGCGCCCCGATTGTAGAGGGCCCGGACATCAGCTTTCTGCCCCGCAAGATAACCGACCAGTTGTTCGGCGAGCGCCAATGGACCGGTAGGATCGTCTTGGCCGCCGGTGGCCAGGATCGGTTTGCCCTGAAGTCCGGCGTTGCCGGGTGGCACCCACGACACAAGGGGATGCAGCAGGACCGCTCGCTCGAACAGACCAGGATATTTGACCAGGAGTGCGGCGAGCGGCGTCGCGCCTGTGGCGTAGCCGATGCCATAGACGGCTTGGCCCGGGTACACACGCCGCCTGTCGCCGATGGAGTTCGCCAGGTCTTCCACGGAGGCCGCGAATGCCCGGATATCGCACAGCCCGTCAACGGCTGCCGCTCAGGGTTGCCAAGTTCTCCGATTTCTTCGAGAGCTACGTCACCGAGACGCGGCCGCTTTGAAGCGGCGGGATCATGCGGCATGAAGGCAAAACAGAGCCGTTTGCGGCTAAATGTGAGCAAAGGATACAAGAAATTACTGGCAGCACCCCCCATTTTTTCTCGGATATGAGCGGCAATCGCGAAATGCCCCCTCGCGCCGGGCCTTTCGCGCATCGAAGCGGATTGCACGCGAGGAGTGAACTCCATCGCCAGGAGGCGGGGCTGGACGGATGATGACAGAGCCAAGCGGTATTGGAGCGTATTTTGGCGAGCCGAAGGCGCCGTTTCTCATGGTGCGGCCCGTGCGGGACGCCCGGTTTTCGGTGACGCGCCTGCGGTGCCGGCTGAACGGAGAACTGAGCCGCATCGTATCGCTGCCGGCCGACGACGCCTTTTTCCTGATGTTCTACTTCAAGGATGTCATGCACTGCGACCTGGTGCCGGGCGAAAGCGAAAGTGAAATTCGCCGCTACCGGCAGGGGTCGATCTGTCTCGTCGATCTCGCTGAGGGCGCCAGTATCCGGCTTGTCAGCGATCTCGATTCACTCGCTTTCCATCTGCCACGGGCCTTGTTTCGTGAAGTCTGCGAGTTTTCGCATGCTCCCGCCGCCACCAGTCTCAGATGCCGTCGCGGCGAGGTCGACGACGTCATGCACAATCTCGCCTTGGCGCTGTCGCCGCTTCTTGACGAGAGCGAGGGTGAACCGGGTGCGGTACTGCAGCACATCGCCGTCGCCATCTGCGCGCATCTTCTGCATTCCTACCCGGATCGCGCCATCGCATCCGGCGGCCCCGATCTGTCTGTGTGGCAGGAGAAGGCGGCCAAGGACTTCATGATCGACCATTGGGCCAAGGACTTTTCGTTTGCGGCAGCAGCAGCGGCCGCAAATCTTTCGGAGGAGGGTTTTGCCGCGGCTTTTGCATCCGTGACCGGCCAGACGCCGCAAGAGTGGTTGATGCGGTACCGGATCGGTCGCGCCAAGCGCTATCTGATCGAAGAGGGATGGTCGCTGAGCAAAACCGCCGCCAGCTGCGGCTATGCCGACGAGGCCCGATTCGTCGAGGCCTTTCGTGAGGTGACGGGCGTGACACCCGCCGTCTGGCGCGCGCGCTGGCTGCAGTGAGGGTACCATGCTGACCTTTGACGCTCGGCGATGCATCGCTGGATTTGCCTCTGTATTGCGACAGCCAACCGTTGTAGCATCCGCCCGGCCGCTGAAGCGGGCGGCTGAGCTGGAAATCGGGAGACCCTGACCGATGGCCTTGCAAGAAGGACTGAGCGCAGACGAACGCACACCGCGCCCTATCGTCAAGCGGATCAGCGCCGGCGACATCACCGTCACGAGAACCTTCTCGGATCGCTTCGATCTGGAAGTCGGGCCGCTGATTCCGGTCGCCGATGCCTTCAACGTCATCGTCCAGATGCGTGACTTCGAGGCGCATCGCCTGTGGCGGCGTGGCGAACTCGTGTATGAGGGAGGGCATCCCAAGGCTTCGCTCGCGATCACCGATCTTCGCGACCAATGGCAGTGCCACCATCTGTCGCCCTTCGACAATGTCCGCTTCCACATTCCCTTTGCCTCTATGCGGAGCTTTACCGAAAGGGCCGGGCGCGGCGAGTATGTGTCGCTGTCTCCCGTGCAGGGACGCGTGGATCCGGTCATGTTCGGCCTTGCCCAGGCGCTGCTGCCCTCGCTCGATGAACCGGACCGGGCCAATCTGCTCTTCGTCGAACAGATCAATCTTGCCGCATTGGCCCATCTCAGCCAGGCCTATGGCGGTCTGCATTTCCCCGTCGACAAGAAGGGGACGCTGGCGCCATGGCAGGAGAGGCTGGCGACGGAGTTTCTGGTCGCCCATTTCAACACGCCGTTCTCGATCGGCGATCTTGCGGCCCAGTGCGAGCTCTCGCGCAGCTATTTCAACAAGGCTTTCAAGGAAAGCTTCGGGCGCACACCGTCCAGGTGGCTGTCCGAATATCGGATCGCGCGGGTCAAGGAGTGTCTGCTTCAGGACACCCCCCTTGCTGAAATTGCTATCCACTGCGGCTTTGCCGACCAGAGCCACATGACCCGGGTATTCACCAGCCTGACGGGGGAAACGCCGGCACGCTTCCGGAAAAAGAACCGGTCGGTCGGCGTCGCTGTGGATCGACCTCCGCAATAGGGTGGAAAGAGGGCGCGCCCTCGTGCAAAATTTTCAAAACAGGTGAAAAACGTGCAAGAATGATGCGGCGACCGGGGCAATCATAGGGCCGCTCCTGCAAATGATTTGGTGAAACCGAGAATGAATTGCGCGCACGTTTACCCTGCGCGAGGCGACTTACGTCTTTCGTTTTCGTCGTCACGGCAGGTGGGTTTGGCGGGCAGTCTCGACACATAGGAGCGAAGACGATGACGAATGTTTCCGCTGCCTCGGCCGGAGCGCGACCGCGCGACAGTCTCGGATGCTCGCTCGACCAGCTGGATGACGACAGGACGATCGAAGGCCGCGACATGGTCTTCCACCGCAAGCGGTCGACAGCGGGACCGCCGGGCCAGGTCACGACACCTGGCAACGGGCGAGGCTATCTGATCGGCCTATCGCTTGTGGGCGGTCATCGCCGCCGGGTTTTCGGAGCGCACCACTCTGCGACCCAGGAGTTCGGCCAAAACTCGATCTACGTCAGGAACTTTGCCGACGATTATAAAGCCGATCTCAAAGGATCCTTCGATTTCACCTTGCTTGAAATCGGCCACGGTGCGCTCGAACGCATCGCAGACGCGGCAAATGCTTCTGGCGTCAGCGAGCTGCGGCCCGTTTCCAGCTCGCCCGACCCTGTTCTCGGCGGCATGCTCGGCGCTTTGTTTGCGTCGGTGGACGGATACACGGATCGAAGCGCGCTGTTTGTCGACCAGCTCTCGGTGGCAATCGGCGTGCATATGGTCCGGCAGTACGGTAACGGCCGTGGCGAGAGCCTTGCCGGAGGACGCAGGCTTTCGCAGCGCTGCCAGGCAAAGATCCGCGATCTGGTGCAAGCCCGTCTGGATGGCGAGCTCACCGTCGAGGAAATGGCTGCGACCTGCAATCTGTCGCAAGCGGCTTTTTTGCGTGCCTTTCGCGAGACCATGGGCAGCACGCCCTACCGCTGGCTGCTGCAGCAGAGGATCGAAAAGGCCAAGGATCTGTTGCAGTTCTCGCCCACGTCCCTAAGTGAAATTGCCGTCGTCTGCGGCTTTTCGGATCAGAGCCATTTTACCCGGGCCTTTGCGCAGGCCGCAGGTGCCACGCCGCGCCAGTGGCGGCGCAGCCGACAGTCGTAACCCTCTGAAAGTACACGCGCCCTGCCGGCTGAAGGCGAGCGAAATTTTCAAAAATCCACCTTTGGCGACAAGAATGGGTCGCCGGTCGGCGGCATAGTTGGGCCTCTCCAATCGGAGTTCAGTTTCAACAGTAAGAGGTCACGACCATGTCTGCGACAGCGACCCCCGGTAAACTCCTCGTCTCGCCCAAAGACCACACCCTGATCATGATCGACTTCCAGTCGCAGATGTCCTTTGCGACCAAGTCGATCGACGCGGTGCTCCTGCGCAACAACGCAGCACTTGTCGCCAATGCGGCGGCAGGTTTCGGCGTTTCGACCATCCTCACGACCGTTGCCGAAAAGACCTTCTCCGGCCCGATGTTCTCCGAGATCACCGACGCCTTCCCCGGCCAGAAACTGCTGGACCGCACCTCGATGAACACCTGGGAAGACGCCGCCGTGATCGAAGAGGTCAACCGCATTGGCAAGAAGCGCCTTGTCATGTGCGGGCTGTGGACCTCGGTCTGCATCGTCGGCCCGACCCTCTCGGCGCTCGATCAGGGATTCGAGGTGTATGTCATCGCCGACGCCTGCGGCGACGTTTCGGATGAGGCGCATGAGCGGGCGATGGACCGCATGGTGCAGGCCGGCGTCCGGCCGATGACCTCGCTGCAATACATGCTCGAGCTGCAGCGCGACTGGGCGCGCACCGAGACCTACGACATGACCACCGGTATCGCCAAGAAGTTCGGCGGTTCGTATGGCCTCGGCATCATCTACGCCAAGTCGATGTTCGGCGCGTCCGAAGGCCACTGACAGAACGCTTCCGCGCTCTAGATTAACGCTCTGGCCGCCTCGCTGCGGTCGGAGCGGCACCTTTATCCCGTAAAGGAGTTGGCGATGAAGATGTACCTTCTCTCGCTTGGAGCCGGGCTGGTCGTCGGCGTCATCTATGCGCTGCTCAACGTCCGCTCGCCGGCGCCGCCGGTCATCGCGCTGATCGGTCTGCTCGGCATTCTCATCGGGGAGCAATCCGTCCCCCTGGTCAAGCGCGCCCTGTCGGGTGAGCCGGTCAACCTCTCCTGGTTCAATCGGCAGTGCATGCCGCACGTGTTCGGCCATCTGCCCGGCGGGCAGATCGCAACCGGCACGGCGAAGGATGCTGCCGGCACCGACGAAAGGGCCTGACGATGCCGACAAGACGCTCGTTCCTCGGTGCCGCCTCGTCGCTGGCGCTGCCCGCTCTCTTTCCGTCGGCCCGCACCGCCGGCGCCCAACAGACCGGAGATACTTCGATGACGCCCGACCTGATCCTTCACAGCGGCCTCGTGACGACGCTCGACCGCGCCAATCCGACTGCCACTGCCGTTGCCGTCAAGGATGGCCTGATCCTCGCTGTCGGTGACGACAGGACGATCATGGCGCTGGCAGGCTCAGGCACAAAGACC
>NZ_JACVBC010000021.1:0-83047 GCF_014852205.1 Ensifer sp. ENS06
TCGTGTCGGCCGAGGCGCACGCCACCACGCTTGGACACGAGGCAATCCATTGGACGATGAGCCCGACCCGGCTCGATCGCAATCTCGGCCGGAAAAAGTGGGGTGATGAAGGCTATGCCAGGGAAGAGCTGGTCGCCGAGCTCGGAAGCGTCTTTCTCGCTGCCGATCTCGGCCTTGCGATCGAGCCGCGCGACGATCACGTCGCCTACATTGCCTCTTGGCTAAAGGCGTTGAAAAACGACAAGCGCCTTGTGTTCCAGATGGCGGCCCATGCCGAACGGGCCGTCGCCTATCTGCACCGCCTGCAGCCGGCCGCCGATAACGCAAATGACACCGTAGACGAGCCCGTCGCTGTCTGACCGGCACAGCGGGCGAGGGATATTCGAGCGCGCCGCCTCGTCTCGTTGCACCGAATATCCCTACGGCTACTGCCGTGCGCCGTTCTCTACGCTCTCATGGGGGCCAGCGCCATCCCCCGAACGAGGGGTGGCGACAGAAACCAGTTCGTAAAAAAATCGGACCCGCAGCCCCCGCTGCGGGACGATCTTCGGACAAGTGGCAGGCGTTCGACCATATCGAGCGGGTTTCATTGGAGTGAGGGTCGAACAGCCCTTGGTTCTGATCGGAGGCCAAGGCGCGAGGTACGGCGGCTTCCGGGATCGATCACTCTTAGGCCGTGAATGGCGTTCTTACGGTCAAGCGGTGCGGCTTGCGGGGCCTAGGCTTCCCGGATCCCGGCCGTTGGCCGGCGCGATGCTGATCCTCCGAGACGAGGCTTTTAACCGGCAAGCCGCGCGCGAACTGGCTCTGGCAGAATTGCCGCCGGCGCCTGGTACGCTCATTTTTTGCTAGTGCCCCGAAGCCGAATAGCTTCGTTGGCATGTCGGGAGCGGCGACCACGACGTTGCCCGGGCAGGACAAAGCTGCGGCAGCAATCGATCACGACGCACCCAACATCTTTTTGACCTTCCGCGAGAGTTCGTCGAGTGTCGCCATGACCCGGTTCATCTCTGAGAGCGTGGCAGTCAGCTCTGGAGCATACCTGATGACGAAATACTCTCTGCCTGAGGAGAGCGTGACCAGGTGTGCCGCCGTGCGCTTGCGCAGAACCAGGCCGGCATCCACTGCCAGCCGGGTGCGCTCGCCAAGATCGTGCTCACGGCCGCGGATCGTGGTGTGATCGAAGCCTTTGGCAAGCAGAAGAGCATTCAGATAGAGCTCGATCGAATGCAGAGCGAGCAGACGTCGCGGGAAATGGTTGGAGTGTGGCAAGCTCTCACCAAGTTTGACCGCCGCGTTTCTGTACTGTGCCGCCAATGCCAGAATGTCTCGCGTGCTTGCTGCCTTGTCGGTGCGCACAAGCCCACCGCATGATTCCGGGCACGTCCCGGCAATACCGATAAGATCCTTCAGCATGGTCCGCAGCTCGGGCCAGGGGGCGCCTTCGAACTTCAGGCCGGGATCGTGCATGGCGATCAGGCAATGAAGCTTTGCGGTGACCTCCATCAGGGAGGTAGGTCGTGTGATCCACATCACACGGCCGGATATCCCCGCTTGCCCCTCAAGCTCCTGTTCCCGAGTGACAGCCGTACCGTATTCCAGACGCTCGTCGGCTTCTCGCCATTGCTTTCGACGCTGGCGAAGCTCGGCTCGTGCCTTTGACAATTGGACGGGGTCCAGTTGAGAGGACAGTCGCTTGATGTCGACGAAAGAGCGAGCCACGACCGGCTGATCGTTTCCAACGATCCTTAGCTCCGCAACCGGGAAACCCCCGGTCTCTTCCAGCATTTCCGTTTCAAGCCTTTGTCGACGGCGCGTGGCCTGCAGCCACTGCTGGTGGCAAGCGTACCATCGTGGCCACATTTCGTGGACAGGCGTTGGACCGCTGGCGCGTTCCTTGCCGCCCCGTTCTGCGAGGCGGGCGGTCAGAAAGTGTGCGGCGACGGGGAGAAGGTTTCGACGGTCGATCAGGAGCGGCAGGGTTTTGGACGCGCTGCTCGTTGAACCTTTTTTTCTACAGGTGATTGCAGGCAAAGTTCTGCTACTCTCAGAATCAGCCATGATCCAAGCTCCAGCTAGCTAGGTTGTGGTTAGGCTGGATTGCGTGCGGCAAACATGCGGTCCAGCCGTCTTGCAATTTAACGATAAACGTCCCCGTTTATTTCGTCAATAAAGGGGTCCGTTTATGGCGGAGGTGTTTGTTTGAAAAACAGACGAGGGCAAATATCTTATGGGACGACCACCGCTAAAGCTGAAAGAAACGAAAATTCGCCTCTCGCTGGCAACGAGAGAGCGGATCAAAGCCCTGGTCGGAAACTACGGTATCGCTGCCTTTATCCGCGAGGCTATCGAAAATGAGCTAACTCGGCGGGAAGAAGCCCCGTTCACGAAGGAGCGGGGTGGCGGTTCGCCCGAAATGGAATGAACGCTTCCAAACCAAGGCATAAAGTCAACCGGCTCAATCGTCCTGCGTCCAATGAAGAGTAGACATGGACAGGGGTAAAAGCTTGCTCGCCTGGTCGATGGCTTTTGCCCCAGCAGGCAAGCGCATCACTGTTCGGCCTCTCCGCCCGCTTCTGTAGCGGGCCCAAGCTATTGCTGCATCCCTTCGATTTTTCGCCGCTGCTCGGCATGTTTCTCGGGATTCTGGGCTTTCAGCTTTTCGAGGTTGAGAATCTTCCATCGGACTGCGGGAAGCTTCGCCGCTTGGGGCAGTCCAATGGCGTCAAAATCCGGTTCGCCTTCGTGAAGCGATAACAGGAAGCGCATTGCCTTGTCGTCGAGCTGAGAAAGAAGGTCCTCCATCATCCGGCTCCTCACTGCCTTAAGATCCTCTAGGTTGACGGGCTCGGTGGTCATCCCCTCGAACTCCTTCACAAATGCCTCGTCGAGGTCTGCGAGCGAAGGCCTGACCAGTTCGTGCGGCGGGCGTCCGGAGCTCGCGACATAGACCAGAAATGTTCGGAACAGCGCGTTGGTCAGTCCCTCGTTCTCATATAGAAGCTTCACGTCGAACAGATCGCGAGGATGCTGCCGGTCAACCGCCGCATGTAGCTTTCCACCGAATAAATCCTCGAACGAGACGACCCGCATCTCGGCGAAACCGAACGTCTCTTCGACGCTCGCGCTGACCCGACGCAGTTGGGGTGCATGAACGGTGCCCCGCGCGACAGGTGATGTTTCGATTTTGATCTCGGCATTTCCCTGCCGGACGAGAACGCGAGTGTCGTTGTTGCCACCGCCGGTTATCCTCTGGACGGTCACACCGCGCAAATTGCGTAGCAGGTCTTCGCGGATGTGCTCAAGGATCGTATCGATTTCTTTCAGCGTCGTTTCACGGTCCTCAATCGGCAGGTAGGTTAGGTCGATGTCGACCGAGAGCCGCGGCATGTTGCGATAGAAAAGGTTTATCGCCGTGCCGCCCTTCAGCGCGAAGGCCTCGTGGCGGGCGATGAAAGGCAGGGTCCGCACCAGAAGGTCGACCTGGCGCATGTACTGCTCACGTGCCATGCGGGGTCTCCTTTGGCATTAAGTCGGCGGGGATTGTGATGCGGTAGGTGGGGTGCAGCCTGCCACCCGGTGTCAGCGCCCGGTCGCCCTTGCCAAGATCTACCGCTGACATGTCAATGTGCCGGCGCCAGGCATGATTGTGCTTGTCGGCATAGACGAAGAAGAGGCGCTTGGTTTTCACGCTTCGGCATAGGGTAAGGAGCGACGTCAGTAATCTCGGGCGCAGATTGGCGAGGCTCTCGAATGCCACGTCGACCTTGTGAAAGCTTTCGCCCTTCGGGAGTTCGTCGAGCATCTCGAGGATTGCGCGTTCAGGCGATGACATCGGCATTGGCCAGCGCCAAGGACTTTGTGCCAGCTCCGGATCTTCGCCATTCGAGAGGGCGAAATCTGCGTCCTGGACTCCGGCCCTTCCGTCGCCAAATAAGGTTTTTCTTCTAACTTTTACCTGAGCATCCGTCCGCAACTTCGGTAGCCAGGAAGGGACGTCGGAGCCGTAGAGATAGAGGGGGAATTGCTCGCTGAATGAGAGGTAGTGGGCATGTCCCCGCAAGGAGAGTGAACTCGCGCCGCCGACGTAGAACTTATGCTCCATGAGCCAAACGGCCGAGAGCAGGGGTATCTTCCAGCCGACGGTGGCTTCTGGATTGGTGTCTGAGGAGAACGGGCGGCGGTATACGCCGGGTACGACCGGCTCAAGCCAACCATGTTTGACGTAGCCCGAGACGGATTGCCGCGAGATGGCATGACGGGTCATCCACCGCGTGTCCACCAGAAAACCAGGGGGAACTTGCCGGAGGAGCTGCTTTAGCTTTGTCTCTGATTGTCCACTCATGTTTGACATTATGGCATGGATCTAAAGTCAGTGCGAGTGTGGCTTTACTAAAAACCGAAAATGTCAATTGTGAATTGACTCAAGGCTTATATTTCAAAGTGACTGCAACAAGCAGATATCCCTTCAGGCTAGGCGGTGGGTGCTATACCTCGATTAATAAGTCCTGAGCCTAGGCCCCCTCCGAGATCTCAGCGTAGTCATTTTGACCTAAGCAACGATTTGTCACCTAGTCCGACGTGCCAGGATGGACGCGTTGCCGTTTGAAAGCCTCCCCAGTGCCGTATTCGCAGGACTTCCTGCAGGGCGCGGTAATAGTAGGTCCGGCGCCAATGCCCCTTCCGAAAAGGCCTCGACTACCCGAAGATCCCCCCACTTTTATCCGCTCCACGCCACGCCTTTACGGCTGCCAGAGGTGGGGCCTTATCGGCTTCGATGAGGAACAATCAACAATTTCAATGGCAAGATTTCCGGCCAGCCGACCTCTCCCAAAGGTGTAGAGGGCCGCGCTACAGCGTTGGTCAGGGGCGAGAACACCCAGCCTCCTCGCTTCCGAAGCTACACCCGAGACCACCGATTGCGGGCGATGAAACCTCCGGGAGATCACTGACCACACGCATGTTACGGGTTCGGCCAATCCTAGCGTGCCAGCGTCTCCACACGGTCAAGCGCAGTGCCGAATCCTTGCAAGGAGATCAAGAACGGAGCCGCTGCCCCGCCATCAGCTACCGCCTTGACCTTGAGCGCGGCGCCGGCGCGCAGTGCGACCAGCGTTGGAGCGTCGAAGGTCACTGAAACGAGGCACCCGTCCGGAACGCAAGTTCGGTAGTGCACGGGCTGCATCGGCGGTTTGTCGTCGATCTGGAAGGTGACGCCGGGCTCGAGCGCCAAACCGAACGGCAGAAGCAGCGTGCCCGACACAGCATTTACGGACGGCGCCTCCAGCTCGATTGCAAGTACGCGCTGTCCGTTCTGCTGTGCCTGGATCTGCGACAGCGCACAGCGCTTTACGCTGCCATCCTGCACGCAGGCGACGCGCCAGTCCTTATAGGTCTCATTCAGCGACGATGCGCCCCCCGGCAAGGACGATCCCGTTGCAGCAACGGTAGTTTGGCCGCCAGTCTGCGCCTGGGCTACCTGGAAACGCTGCGGCGCGGGATCATCGGGGGTGTCGGTGATCGGTGTGGTCTGGGTCGGGCTCGAGGACGCGAGTTCCGGGACAAGGTATAGTGCCACGCCTACCGCCATCGCGAGCACTGCGGAAGAGATTCCAACGAACCGGATGTTGTTGCTTGTCATGGAAAGGCCTTCAGAACTTGACGTTGAGGTTGACGCGAGCGGACTGATCGGAGACGTCGGAGCCGAACTGGCCCGCATAGGTCACGCCGAGCGTCGCAGTTGGTGAAAGGG
Organism: Ensifer sp. ENS06; assembly: GCF_014852205.1. Lineage (NCBI taxonomy): Bacteria > Pseudomonadati > Pseudomonadota > Alphaproteobacteria > Hyphomicrobiales > Rhizobiaceae > Ensifer > Ensifer sp. ENS06. The sequence continues at coordinate 5,753 of NZ_JACVBC010000021.1, forward strand.
CGTAGTCGAGGCCGGCCTCAACCACGGCCACATCGCGCGCGATCGGAACCCCCGCGATCGAGAAGGCGTCGCCGCCGCCGACAAAGCGCATCGTCGAGAGCGGCAACAAATCGCCGAAGGCGTGACGCCAGCCCGCCATACCCTTGACCGTCACCGCCGCGCCGTTGAGGTCGAAGGTTGTCGAGGCGCGCAGTCCCAGTGTCGTCATGGTCGTATCCGTAGTGTCGTCTTTACTGCTCAGCGCGGCCGCCCCGCCCTTCTCGATGAAGTCATCGCTATGAACACTCACATGAGCGAGGTTGGCGAAGGGCTCAAACCAGGCCCCGCTCATGGCGATGCCGTAGCCGAGCTCGCCGAAGACCTGAGCTGTGCCGGCGTCGTAGTCCCCCTTCAAATTGTCGTTGAAACCGGGGAACATCACTGTTCGCGACGTCGAGACGTCGTGCCGGGTGTAGGCGGCACCGGACCGGAAGGCGAGATCGCCCCAGTTCGTGCCGCCATAGAGGCCGGCGTGATAACTTTCGCTCGAACCGGAGGAATAACGGTCCTTCACGTCAAAACTGGTGTGGCTATAGCCCGCGATCGCGCCGAAGCGCCAGTTGTCGAACGCCGGGACGTCCGCTCCGACAAAGAAACCACCCGTCGAGCGGTCGAGGCCCGCGGCGTTGCCGTCGCCATCGGTGTGCCCCCACGAGCCGAAGCCTTGGCTCCAGAACGCCAGACGATCGGTTGTCGCGTCGACGGCGAGGGGCTTGCCATCGACATAGCTCGTGACTGTAGCGTTCGCCGTGCCGGTACTGTCGAAGGCCGCGCGAAGGCGTTCGTTGATGGCGTTGCGGGTGAAGCGGCTGTCTTCGGTGAGCGTCGACTTCGCCGATGCGTGGATCTCGCCCGAGAGCTGGTCGAAGGCGTTTCGCGCCTGCGCTGCCGACAGGTTCGTGATGGCGTTGTGGATCGGATTGCCTCTCCCGAGGCTTTCGACTCCGTCGCCGGTGGCGATCTGGTTCGGGGTTACACCGACGCTGGAGAAGTCGATATTGTTGCGGGTCAGCTTCAGATAGACGTTGCTGGCGTCGTAGCTGAGTGAAGGATCAAGGAAGGCGAGGTTCGAGCTCACGCCGCCGAAAGTGCCGCTCCGACCACCATTGGCGGTCGCGATAGTGTACTTTGTCTCCGGCGCATAGTTGCCCGTGCCCGCCAGCACTTTGACCGAGCCGCCGGCGATTGTCACCGTCCCGGTGGTAACGATCCTGTCCGACTGACCGGCCGCGTTCACTTCAACCTCGTAGATCGAACCGGAGTTGAAGATGAGATTGCCGGCGACGTTGAGCGTGCCGATCGAGTTGCCGGGCGCGATCGTGCCCGAAACGCGCACATTGCTCGCCGCGCCGCTGCCTTGAAGGCGGCCGCCGGCCAGTACGTCGAGGGTGCCGCCAAGTGAGCCATTGACCGCCAGCGTGCCGTTCTCGACTGTGGTCGACCCGGAGAAAGCGGAGGAATTGCCCGTCAGCGTGAGAAGGCCCGTCCCAGCCTTTGCGAAGCCGCCGCTGCCGGAAATCACACCGCCATAGCTGGTGTTGACGGCCTGATCGAACGTCAGGGAGGCGCCCGAGGCGAGGGCTGCATTGCCGCCGAAGCGCTCGGCTGACGTGATGAGCCTTCCCGCCTGCACCGTCCAATCGAGTGACGACATGCCGGTCAGGCTCAGAGCACCGACCCCGCGCTTGATCATCCGGCCGCCCGAGCCATTGAGTGCTCCTATATCGGCGGCAAAGGCGGCGTTGGCCGTCTGCTCGAAGACGACCGTGCCGGCATTCCCGATCTTGCCCGAGATCGAGTCGGCATTGCCGATCAGCGTACCGGCCGTAACCAGCGTGTTGCCGTAGGCGTTGGCGCCGTTGTCTAGCCGCAGCGTGCCAGCACCCTGTTTGATCAGATCGCCGCTGCCTGACAGACTGCCCGTCAGCCCGAGTTCAGTTCCGGCAGCGATGTCGAAGCGCCCCGCTTGCGTCAACCCGATCGAGCGAGCGGTGTCGAAGCTCGCGGTGGTCGCAAGCGCGCCACCGGAGAAGGAAACGCCACCCGAAGCTGCACCGAGATTGGTGTCGCGCGAGACCGACAGCACACCGCCCACAATCGTGGTGCCGCCACTATAGGTGTTATCGCCGGTAAGGGTGAGCACACCGGCGCCGGCCTTGGCCAAGGACGTGCCGTTCCAGCCAAGCACGGGGTTTGCCGCCTGGTCGGCAAGCGCCGTCCCGACCGTGAAGCTGTCGGTGGCGTTGGTCAGCGTGAAGGTCCCCTGGGCGAGATTGTTGCCGGCGGTCCAGCTCAGGCCGTAGCTTGCGAGGTATTGCAGGCTGTCGGCCGATTTGCGGCCGGATACGGTGAGATAGTCCACCGTACCGCTGAAACCGCCTATGGTGACGCTGGCGAAGTCGCCGTTGATTCCAGAACGGGTGTCTATCAGTACCTTGTCGAGTTGGCTTGCATTGTTGATGCCGCCGATGTTGAAGGCGACGCCATTGCCGATCAGGACGTGGTTGGCCGATAGCCCGGGGCTGTTCGTGCCGGCGACGATGGACAGCGCGGTGTTGTCGGCGAGGGTGACTGCCCGTTCGACGTTCACGGTCGCCGGCGTCTGGATCGCCAGCGTGCCGCCGGTCACAGTGAGGTTTCCGCCCAGAGTGTTGCTACTGCCCGCGCTGCCGTCGCCGAACTGCAAGCGCCCACCGGAAACGGTGGTGTCGCCCATATAGGCGTTGCTGCCGGTCAGGACCGTCGTGCCTGAACCGATCTGCCGCACAGCGCCGCTGCCCGAGATGGCGCCGGCGAAGGTAACCGCGTCGCTGCGGTTAAAGGCAAGCACGCCGTGGTTGACGACGTTGCCGACAATCGAGCCGGTTGCGCCGCCATTACCGATCTGAAACGTTCCGCCCGCGATCGTGGTGCCTCCCGTGTAGCTGTTGTCTCCGGTCAGGACCGTTGTACCGGAACCGATCTGCCGCACAGCGCCGTTGCCTGAGATGGCGCCGGCCAAAGCAACCGCGTCGCTGCGGTTGAAGGCGAGCACGCCGTTGTTGACCACATCGCCGGTGATCGATCCGGTCGCGCCGCCATTGCCGAGTTGCACCGTCCCGCCCGCGATCGTGGTGCCTCCCGTGTAGCTGTTGTCTCCAGTCAGGACCGTTGTACCGGAACCGATTTGCCGCACAGCGCCGCTGCCCGAAATGTCCCCAGCGAAAGTGAACGCATCGTTGCGGTTGAAGGCGAGCGCGCCGTCATTGACGACATTGCCGGTGATCGAACCCGACGTGGCGCCATTACCGATCTGGAGCGTGCCGTTCGCTACCGTGGTGCCGCCGGTATAGCTGTTGCTGCCCGTCAGGATCGTGGTGCCCGCACCGATCTGCCGCACAGCGCCGTTGCCCGAGATGGCGCCGGCGAAGGTGACGGCGTCACTGCGGTTGAAGGCGAGCACGCTGTCGTTGACGACATTGCCGGTGATCGAGCCCGACGTGCCGCCACTGCCGATCTGGAGCGTCCCGCCCGCAACCGTCGTTCCGCCGGTATGGGTGTTGCTGCCCGTCAGGATGGTGGTGCCCGTACCGATCTGCCGCACAGCGCCGCTGCCCGAGATGGCGCCGGCGAAGGTGAACGCATCGCTGCGGTTGAAAGCGAGCACACCGTTGTTGGTCACATCGCCCAGGATCGAGCCGGCCACACCGCCACTGCCGATCTGGAGCGTTCCGCCCGAAATCGTCGTGCCGCCGGTAAGGGTATTGTTGCCGGTCAGGATGGTGGTGCCCGTACCGATCTGCCGCACAGCGCCGCTGCCCGAGATGGCGCCGGCGAAGGTGAACGCATCACCGCGGTTGAAGGCGAGAACGCTGTCGTTGACGACATTGCCGGTGATCGATCCGGTCGCCACCCCATCGCCGATCTGGAGCGTTCCGCCTGAAATCGTGGTGCCGCCTGTATGGGTATTGCTGCCCGTCAGGACGGTCGTACCGGAACCGATCTGCCGCACAGCGCCGTTGCCCGAGATGGCGCCGGCGAAGGTGACCGCGTCGCTGCGGTTGAAGGCGAGAACGCTGTCGTTGACGACATTGCCGGTGATCGATCCGGTCGTACCGCCATTACCGATCTGGAGCGTCCCGCCTGAAATCGTCGTGCCTCCGGTATAGGTATTGCTGCTTGTCAGGATCGTGGTGCCCGTACCGATTTGCCGCACAGCGCCGCTGCCCGAGATGTCGCCTGAGAAAGTGACCGCATCGCTGCGGTTAAAGGCGACCACGCCGTTGTTGACGACATTGCCCAGGATCGAGCCGCTCGTGCCGCCGTTACCGAGCTGCAAGACGCCGCCCGAAATCGTCGTCGCGCCACTATAGGTGTTGTCGCCGGTCAGGGTGAGTGTGCCCGCGCCGGCCTTGGTCAGCGCCGTGCCGTTCCAGCCCGTCGCGGGATTCGCCCCTTGGTCGGAAAGCACCGCGCCCACAGTGAAGCTGTCGGTGGCATTGGTCAGCGTGAAGGTGCCGTGGGCGAGGTTATTGCCGGCTGTCCAGCTCAGGCCATAGCTGGCGAGATATTGCAGGTTGTCGGCCGATTTGCGGGTGGAAATGGTGAGATAGTCGACCGTACCGCTGAAGCCGCCGACGCTGACGCTGGCGAAGTCGCCGCTGATTCCTGAGCGGGTGTCGATCAACACCTTGTCGAGCTGGCTCGCATCATTGATGCCGCCAATGTTTAAGCCGACGCCGTTGCCGATCGTAATACCGTCGGCAGACAGCGCGGCGCCGTTCGAACGCGCGACGATGGCTAGCGCAGTGTTGTCGGCAAAGTTTACGGTCTGTGCGACGTTGACGGCCGCCGGCGCCTGGATCGCCAGCGTGCCGCCTGTTACGATCACCTTGCCGCCGAGCAAGTTGCTGCCACCGCCGAACTGCAACTCGCCGTTGGAGACGGTGGTGTCGCCGGTATAGGTATTGCTGCCTGTCAGGATCGTGGTGCCCGTACCGATTTGCCGCACAGCGCCGCTGCCCGAGATGTCGCCAGCGAAGTTGACGGCGTCGCTGCGGTTGAAGGCGAGCACACTGTCGTTGACCACATTGCCGGTGATCGAGCCGGTCGTACCGCCATTACCGAGTTGCAGCGTGCCGCCTGAAATCGTCGTGCCGCCGGTGTAAGTGTTGGTGCCAGTCAGAATGGTGGTGCCTGTACCGATCTGCCGCGCCACGCCGTTGCCCGAGATGTCGCCAGCGAAAGTGAACGCATCGCTGCGGTTGAAGGCGAGCGCGCCGTCATTGACGACATTTCCGGCGATCGAACCCGACGCGCCCCCATTACCGATCTGGAGCGTGCCGTCCGCGACCGTGGTGCCGCCGGTATGGGTATTGCTGCCCGTCAGGACGGTCGTACCGGAACCGATCTGCCGCACCACGCCGCTGCCCGAGATGCCGCCAGCGAAGGTGACGGCGTCGCTGCGGTTGAAGGCGAGCACGCTGTCGTTGACCACATCGCCCAGGATCGATCCGGTCGCGCCGCCATTGCCGAGTTGCAGCGTGCCGCCTGAAATCGTCGTGCCACCTGTGTAGCCATTGCTGCCGGTCAGGACGGTCGTACCGGAACCAATCTGCTGCACCGCGCCGTTGCCCGAGATGGCGCCGGAGAAAGTGAACGCATCGCTGCGGTTGAAGGCGAGCGTGCCGTCATTGACGACATCGCCCAGGATCGATCCGGTCGCGCCGCCACTGCCGAGTTGCAGCGTGCCGTCTGAAATCGTCGTTCCGCCGGTATAGCTGTTGCTGCCCGTCAGGATCGTGGTGCCTGCACCGATCTGCCGCATCGCTCCACTGCCCGAGATGGCGCCGGCGAGCGTGAAGGCATTGCTGCGGTTGAAGGCGAGCACGCCGTCGTTGACGACATCGCCGACGATCGAGCCGGTGGCGCCGCCATTGCCGAGTTGCAGCGTGCCGTCTGAAATCGTCGTGCCACCGGTGTAGCTGTTGTCTCCGGTCAGGACGGTCGTACCGGAACCGATCTGCCGCACCGCGCCGTTGCCCGAAATGGCGCCGGCGAAGGTGACCGCGTCGCTGCGGTTGAAGGCGAGCACACTGTCGTTGACCACATTGCCCAGGATCGAGCCGGTCGCGCCGCCATTGCCGATCTGGAGCGTCCCGCCCACGACCGTGGTACCGCCTGTGTAGGCATTGCTGCCGGTCAGGACCGTCGTACCGGAACCGATTTGCCGCACTGCACCGCTGCCCGAGATGGCGCCGGCGAAGGTGACCGTGTCGCTACGGTTGAAGGCGAGCACACTGTCGTTGACCACATCGCCCAGGATCGATCCGGTCGCGCCGCCATTGCCGAGTTGCAGCGTGCCGCCTGAAATCGTTGTGCCACCGGTGTAGGCGTTGGTGCCCGTCAGGATGGTGGTGCCTGAACCGATCTGCTGCACGGCGCCGCTGCCCGAGATGGCGCCGGCGAAGGTGACCGAGTCGCTGCGGTTGAAGGCGAGCACACCGTTGTTGGTCACCTCGCCCAGGATCGAGCCGACCACACCGCCATTGCCAAGTTGCAGCGTGCCGCCCGAGATCGTCGTCCCGTCACTATAGGTGTTCTCTCCCGTCAGGGTCAGAGTACCGGTGCCAGCTTTGACCAGCGATCCACCGGTGCCACTGATCGTCCCGCTCACTTCGGTCGACAGGCCGTTCGAGCCGACAGTCAACTCGTTGTCACCAAGCAAATAGGAGCCGCCGCCGGCGATCGAACCGGCGGTGTGTTTTTTGTTGCCGGCAGAACCCGTCGAGCCCGAGAAATCGACTGTGCCAGCCGCGCCATTGGTGATCTCGGCATTGCTGGCATTGCTGTTGTGGAGGAATGCCAGGCTGGCGTTGTTGGTGATCCTGGCGCTTCCGGCCGTAGTGGTGGAGCGGAACGTCAGGGTGTCGTTGTTCGTGATCCTGGCGCTGCCTGCCCCGCTCGCATCATAGAAGGTAAGATCGCGATTGTTGGTTATCTCCGCGCTGCCGGCCGTGCTGCTGTCGTAGAAGGACAGCAAGGCATCGTTGGTGATACGCGCGTTGTCTGCGGAACTGGTGTTGTGGAAATTCAGAAGACTGCCGCTGTTGTTGGCAATGGTGGCAGTTCCAGCGCGGCTGTTGTCATAGAAAAGGAGGTTGCTGTTGTTGGTGATATTGCTGTTGCCAGCCGTGCTCGTGTCGTAGAATTCGAGGAAATTGTTGTTGGTCACGACAGCATTGCCAGCACTGCTGGTATTGTAGAAATAGAGTTCGCCGGTGTTGGCGATGCTGGCACTGGTTGCGCTTGAGGAATTGTAGAAATATGTTTTTCCGGCATTCGTGATACCGGTGATGCCCGTGGTGTCGGCGTTGGTGAGCGTGAATGTACCGGCGCCGAACACGTTGACCTGGCCCCGGATCGAGCCGGTGGCACCGAGGGTGCCGAGTTGCAGTTCGCCGGCATTGACCGTAGTGCCGCCAGTATAAGTGTGGGTTCCCGTGAGGATTGTCGTCCCGGGACCGCCTCTCGTCAGATTTGCCGCGCCTGCGAGTGTCGCGCCGACCGTACCATTGCCCCAGAGGTTGAAAGCATTCGTAGCCTCGATCGTGCCGGTGCCCGAGATGGTGCCACCGTTGAAAGCAAGGGTCCCCAGGCTGAGCTTGCGGCCCGCAGCAACGTTCAGCGTCGCCGTGCCGGAGTTTGTGAGTGTAGACACGCCGAACATGTCGCCGCCGATGAGCGACACCAAGCCATTGCCTTGGTTGTTGATGTTGGTCATCCGCACATCGACGTCACCGCCGACAACATTGATCTGGCCGCTGTTGTTGACGTTGCCGGTCCCAGGCGAAAGTTGCGCTGTACCGCCCGGGCCATTGAAATTGATGATGCCGGCAGCATTGTTGTTGATGTCGCCATTGTCCGTGACGACACCGTCGGTGCCGACATCGATGGTGGCATCGTTGTTCAACGTGTTGCCCGTGCCAAAGAGTACCGCACCAGCGCCTAAGGTGATCCTCCCTCCCCAAAAATTGGAGATTGTCCCGGCCGAAAGCGTTTTGCCGTCGCCGATATTGATCGTGCCACCGGCATTGCTAAGGCTTGTGAAGCCGGTCGCGTCGCCGGCCGCGCCCAAGGCGAGCGTGGCGCCGCCGTTGACCTGGACTTTGTCATTGAAGGCGCCGGCAAGGGTCGTCGCGCCGCCGTTGAGATCAATCGCGCCGATATTGCTGCCGGTGAGAGCCGTGATGTTGTTGGTACCGCCGGTGATGACGATGGCGGATGAAAGATTACCGGACAGGCCGCCCGCCCCGCCGCGGGCGCCGCCTGCAATCGTTCCGCTGTTCGTGATGGTCAGATTTTGGCCGATGATGCCGTAGCCGCCGGCCTGTGGGCGATAGGGCTGGACGTTGTGGTAGTCGGTTCCGCCGCCGCCGCCTTGGATTGTACCAGAATTGTTGATTGTCAGTCCGCTGGAGGCGGTGGCGGTGATGCCGTTGCCGCCATTGCCCCCCACGCCGTTGCCCGAGGGGTTGGCGAAGGAGTTGGGAATACCCGGCCCAATGACGTCCGCGCCGCCGCCACCATTGCCGCCTGATATCACGCCTGAATTGGTAAGGCTGGTTCCCGTCGTGACGATAATGCCTGACCCGCCGCCACCTCCGCCTCCGCCGCCGGCATAGTTCCAGGATTGCGCCCAATTGGCTGCCCCGTAGCCGCCGTTGCCGCCGTTGCCACCTTTGATTGTCGAATTATTGACCTGGTCGGTGGTTAGCGTGAGGCCTGCTCCACCCGCGCCGCCGCCGCCGCCCCCCGCGCCAAGTCCGTAGCCGCCACCACCGCCGCCGCCACTGTCCGAAACGCCGCCCGACCCGCCGCGATTGCCCGAGCCGCCCGTCGAGCCTCCACCTCCGCCCGTGCCGGTCGCCGAGCCATCGCCGGCAGTGCCTGCCCCGCCACCGCCGGCGGCAGTCGAGTAATTCGGCGCATTTCCGCCGGCAGCACCGTTCTGGCCGATACTGTCCGCCAGTGCAGGCCCGGACGCGACGATCAGCGCCAATGGTGCTACGGAGTTCGCAAGGGTCGCTGCCAAAGAGGCCACGATACCCAATGCGGGGACACGCAGCGCGGACCGGTTGGCGCGCGCCTCATAGTTTCTGGCAGTATTCACGAAAATGCTCCGCATGCTTTGGCGCCGGTGTTGAGATCGCCGCTGCCGGGCGAGGCTAGCCAACGCGCGTTCTGCGCCGAAGCCAAAAGTACTCGTGAAGACATAGGTTCCCTCCGCCTAGATCAGGACTCACATTCCCGCAGCGCATCCAGGCCTCTGCCCTTTCAACGCTTGCCGGGAGTCGTGTTTCCGGCGATCGTGTTCGTTGTGTTCATGCGCGTTATGTCGGCGCGGGGTGGGGAAAGTCCTGAAAGGGCGTCGGGGAAATTCTGAAATTTTGTTGAATTTCGCCTTTCCCGCAGGAAAACGAATGGCTTAATTGTCAATCTTCTTGTTCTTGGCAGAACACCGGAGTTCCGGGGATATCATCGCGGGAGTCGGAGGCCCGGTGCTCAGATTTGTTGGATATGAACTCGATCCGCAGCGATCCGAACTGCGCGGGCCTGGCGGCGAAACAATCAAGCTCAGGCCCAAGGCATTCGATTTGCTGCAACTGCTTGCCGCCAACCCGGGCAGGGTCATCGGCAAGCACGAGCTGATGGCGGCGGTCTGGCCGAACGTCCATGTCGGCGAAGACAGCCTGTTCCAGTGCGTTCGAGAAGTTCGCGCAGCTCTCGGCGATGACAGTCGGCAGTTGATCAGAGCGGTTTCGGGCCGCGGCTACCTGTTTGAGGCCGAGGTAACGACCGCGCCGGACGCGGTCGTGCCGCAAAAGCCTCTGCAGCAGATCGATCCTGAAGCGGAAATTGGATCGACAGGGCGCTGGCTCGGCGTGAAGATGCGCCGCCGCGCCGCACTCGTGGCTGTCGCTGGGTTCGGCCTGTCCGCTTTGGCGTCCGCGGCGACGCGGCTCCCCAGTTTCGTCACAGGATCGCTTCCAACTGTCGCCGTGATCCCCATGACGGCTGCAAGCAACGATCCGCTGACTTGGCGGATGGCGGCAGGCGTCAACCGCGACCTGACCGACGGCCTGGCGAAAGTCGAGACAATCCGGGTGGTCGTTCCGCCCGGCGGCGCTACAGGGGCGGCCGATCTTGTCGTGAGCAGCGAACTGGAGAGAACCGAAACAGCGTGGAATTTGCGCGCGCGCATGACCGAACCGGCGACCGGCGCGGTCAAGTGGACCAGCTCGGTGTCGGTCGGCCTGGCCGGCGTCGACGAGCAACTCCAGCAAACGCGCCTTACGGCCGGCATGGGCCATGCGCTGGCGCTACGTATCAACGTGCTTTTGAACGCTGGGGAGCGCTCGGCCGTCGGCTTGCCTGCGGGCAGCACCAAGGCGGCCATCGAGCAAGCAACGGCCTCGATCAACCAAACGACGCCGGAGCGCTTTCGCGCCGCGCAGGCGATGCTCGAACAAGCGCTCGCCGACGACCCGGAAAATATCGACCTGCAAGTTGCGCTCGCGGCATTTCAGCTGCGCGGGATTCAAATGGCCTGGTTTCCCGCTGCGGAGCGCGAAACGGTCGAGAACCGCGTCGGCGAGATTCTTGAGCGCGCCTTGCGCGCGCAGCCGAATTACATCCCGGTACTCGAAATGCACTGCCGGTATCTGTCGGCGACCAACCGCTTCGTCGAAAGCCTGGTGGCCTGTGGCAAGGTACTCACCCTCGATCCATGGAACGGAACCGTACTCTATCTCATCGGGCTTTCCCATGTCTTCCTGGGGCGTTTCGACGAGGCCCTCGCAACGTTCGAGCAAGCCAACCGGTTCGATACACCCCAGGTCGCCCGTTGGACATGGGCTATAGGAGCAGGCTGGGTTCACATGTTGATGGGCCGGGCCGAAGAAGCACTGCCCTGGCTGCAGCGATCGATCGCGATCACGCCAGCCAGCGGACGTACGCATTTCCTGCTGGCAGCGGCCTACCAGCAGTTGGGCCGAACCGACGAAGCCAGGGCGGCCCTGGCACAGGCCATGAAGCTGAGGCAGGGTTCGACAGCGCGCAATCTGCCACCGCCCACTAAGAACACCAGTCCGGTTTATCTCGGCGCGACCGAACGCCTCGTGGGCCTGATGATCGCTGCCGGGTTGCCTGAGGATTGACCCGCGTACGAGCAGCACAGTCGGGCCGATGGTGGCAGTCACGTTTCTGTGCCGGTACGCTAGCTGATCCGCCGTGGGCCAATGCCGATGATGTCGCCCCCTGCGGCCGTGGCGCGTTCGCGACCGAAAGAAGCCCCTGTTGACTTTGCCATTCTTGATGAGATTTTCTGGCAGCGCACGGCGTTGCCCGATCAGATAACCGATACGTACCTGTCTTTGCGGGCACGACTGTTCCAGCCCCTGCGAAGGCGCACGGTTGGATCGCCGACATTGTCGACTTCGTCTTCTGGGTTATCGCCCGCGACTTCTACAACACCAGGCAGGACCATTGGACGTCCTGGCGAGCTGGGTCTGCGAAATGCCGCCAGCAGGCAGGACCCGGGCGCGTTCGCACGACACATCTTGTTCGTGATCGCTGATCTAGTGCCAGCTGCGCGGCATCCAACCCGTTACGGCACGACCGGCATGGATCGGTTTGCGCAACAGGTGTCTGATCCAGGCGATCTGTGGACGAGCAAATTCCTCCGGAGATTGAGAGAGTATGGTCCGATCGTGCGGAATCGCTAAGAACCCGGTCGATGAGGGGAAGCTGCGGCATCGCATCGCCGAGCGCGGCGAGGTGTTGCTCGGGGTTTTCGCGACGTCGCCTTGCAAGCGGGTTCTGTGTTCGTATCTCTTCAAGAACAGCAATGCGCGGAGGCCGCGCCTCTCAAGTCCACGCAAATTCCAAAAGTGGCGCGATATCATGATTGTCCGCTGCGCGTAGGGCTGCAACGTATCGGGTACGGAGTTCGCCAACATCAGCCAGAGTTCCGCCGCCCCAACTAAAACGTTCGCCTCCCAGGCGTTCGATAAGAAGGTCGGCTGCTAATCGGGCGTGGCGGCCATTTCCGTTTGGAAAAGGGTGAATGGCGACCAGACGATGGTGAAACCTTATCGCAATCTCATCCGCCGGAAATGTCTGGTGCTCGATCCAATAGCGAACGTCGCTCAATAGGCTCGCGAGTTCCATTCCGATGCGGTAGGCTTGGACGCCGATGTTACGCTCCGTCATTCGGAGGGCGCCGGCCCACTCCCAGACGTCGCCGAGCATCCGCTTGTGCAGCGTTCTCATGAAGTCCTCGCTGAGCATTCGCTCAAGCGGCGCGCGCCGGCGCCCCCGTGCCCAGGCTGCGCCCTCGACGATATTCTCCTGCTCGGCTTCGTTGAGATCACGGCGGTGCGTAATCCATGTCTGAAGGAGTCCGTCACGCTCATGCGGTTCAAGGGGTGTCGCGTCTTCAGGCTCCTGAAACAGGTCTGTCATGGGTCGTTCCAGAGGTCGCGGTCGGAGAGCCTGTCGCGAATGTACGCCTGGACGCGGGATTCGAAAGCTGAATCGTCTGTGCCCTGGGCTTCTAGCCGCATGGTATGCGCGACGCGCTGAAGCTCGCGTGTTGCGATTTGCCGGGCGCGTGCCTCGACGGCCGCCTCGAGCGAGCTGTTGGGAACGAGTGCGTAGACGAGCGTGCAATCGAGCGCCTCGGCTGCGCGACGCAAGGTGTTCAGCTGAATCGTGCCGGCGGCTTCCGACTTCTCGATGGCGTCTACGGTTTGGGGCCGCACGCCAATGCGCGTGCCAAGCTGTGCCCCCGTCATTCCGAGCGCGTCACGTAGTGCGCGCACCCATCCTTTCGGCGGCGCTTTGAACCGGTCGATTGGTTTAAGCTCCCAAAGTCGTTCATCAAGTCGGAGGCGCCCCCTTTTTCGACTGTCGCTTTTCATTCAAAACTCTCAGATTATGGGCTGATTCTGCGGTGATAGATATCAGAATACAGTCTGATATTCAAGACGCTGACTCAAGCTGTGATATGATCCGATCACTCAGATATCAGGCTATAGTATGTGATTCATGGACAAATATCAGGCTGTAGTCTGAATCAAATCATGTCGCTCAGGTGGTTCTAAGAAGCTTTGCTCCTAGTTTGCTCTGCATCACAACTGCGGGCGCGAATTTTCCCGTGAGGCAAAACATGCCCAGGCTTTTCGCAGTCGTTTGAAGCTGCGGAGATATCGCTGTGCATTTTAAGATCCTTCAGCATCGGCGATCTTGTCCATGATCGGTCGAGAGTGCCGACCTGTATTTCCACGAGATCGGCTACCGCTGGTCACAGCGCCTTGTGACGGGTCAGGCAGTGCGGAAAAGCCGAAATGGCAGGGAACGCATGAAAACCCTGTGGTCACGGGTGCCTCCGGTGCTTGCAATTGCTGCAAGTCTTTCGCGCCGCTACCGGCCGCCAAATACGCAGAAGTCCGGATGGTGGGATCATCGTCAAATCAGCAGTCGCTGTCTTTGGTTGATAAAGGCCATGTACCGACTGGAACTAGCCGAGGTGGCCAGATGCTCCGCACGAATTTGATCGATAGCGCGCCGCCCACACAAAGCTCGGGTAAAGCCCAACTCACCGAGGGTTCAATTTACCATGAAGCGTGAACTGAACGGCAGGCTCGCGGCGCCGACGGCCTTAGGAGCGGCGGATGGTCTGCCCACGACGGCGTTCAGCGAAGGGATTTGCTGTCGGACGAGCGTACAAAGTGCCGTGCAGATTTCGGCGGGAGCGAAAGACGAAAGCACGACGGTTTTCAGCTCGATGAACTGCAACAGGGATCGCGTCGAGCCGACGAGGCTTTCCGCGCATGCCTGCTGCCAGGTGAAGAGTTCCGGCCCGATGGGCGGCCAGATAGGGTCGTTGCCCCAGAGTTTCGTCGACGCAGGATCGCCTTCCGGGAAGGCACGCTCCAGCGCGAGCACGCCGACATCGTAACTTAGCGGCGAATTGCCGTTGTATATCTGATGGTTGAGAACGAGGCGGCCGTGCAGGCGTGCACCGAGATAGAAGAATAGGAAGTCCTGCAACTGCCTCGCCGCGCCGAACAGGCTCTCACCACCGGCGGCTGCCGTAATGTCGTTCTGCACGAACACGGGAAGGCCAAGCTCGTCCTCCAGGTAACGGTGCAGCACGTCATGGTTCGGCCCGGAGCGGATCGGCGGGGTGGGGAGTGCCAGACCGACTCCGGCGATGCGGCCCTGCCGGCTTTCCGAAAGACCGGCAATTGCTTGGTGGATTTCGAGCGCAAGCGCTTCTGGCGCGTCAAAGGTGGCGGCCGTTGTGTGCGGCATCACGCGATGATGCTGCACAGTACCGATGAAATCGACGACGACGATATGGGTGTTGCGGTATCCGACACTCACACCGACGGAATAGGCGCCCTCGGGGTTCAGCATCAAAGGCGTTGTCGGCGGGCCGACGCGGCCCTTCTGCGCCTCGCCGCGCACGACAAGACCTTCCTGTTCGAGGGAGCGCACGATGACGGAGATCGTCTGCGCCGAAAGGCCGGTCTTCTCACCGATTTCCAGACGGGTTGTCGTCTCGTTCTGCAGGAGCAGCGAGAGGACAAGGCGCTCGTTATGGCTGCGCACGCTCAGCGAATTGAGACCGCTGGCGCGGTCTGCGATACGAAGCGGGTTGGGCGGCGCGAAACGCATGTCAGGCAAGGCGGCGGTCCTTCGCGGAAAGGGCATTGGTCATACGGCGGGGCTTAGGCATTGGCCCACCCGATTGCCAGAACTTCCTGTGCCAGCGCCTCGCCGAGCAGGCGATGCGCCGCCTCGTCGATATGGAAACCATCGGCCGGCGAGCACTGGCAGACGGTGCCGGCGTCGAAGAAATGCGCCTCAAGCGAATCCGCCATGATCTCGAATTCCAGCGCCAGCTTGCGCGATTTTTCCTGCGCGCCGGAAAAGATGGATTCCCATTCGCGAAGGTCGTCCAGCATCGGCGGCGGTGCTACGATCATGATTTCCGGATCGTGGCCGGCGGGGCCGGGCGAAAGCTCGCGGATATCGTGCACGAGGCAACCGATGCCCATGGCGACCTCTGATGGCGGCATGTTGAAGCGCCGCTTCAGGTCGTTGGTGCCGAGCATGATGATGATGAGATCGAGTGGGGTGTGGCTTTGCAGACAGGGGCGCAAATAGGTCCGGCCGTTCTTCAGCGATCCTTCGATCGGGTCGTCATGAACCGTCGTCCGGCCGCTCAAACCCTCCTCGATGACCTGCCAGCCGGGGCCGAGCAGAACTTCCAGCACGCCGCCCCACCGCTGCTCGCGGCGATAGCGTTGAAGCGGTCCGTGGCCGGGAATCTGGCCATGGGTGTTGGAATCCCCGAAGCAAAGAACTGTCCGCGTCACTGTCTCCTCCGTCGGGCGCACGCCCGCATTTCCCCGCCCAGACTTCGCATCAGCAAAGGCGATTTGCAAGGATGGTCAATTGGTCATTCAGTCTGAATAACTATTGACAGCCAAAAGCGCCAGTGGTTTTGTGTCGGCCGGAGGAGAGTTTCAAGTCGTTTCAAAGGCTGTGCACGAGCACCGGACATGGGTCGCGGGCTGCCGAACTCGCATGCCTTCCGACTGGCCTTTCTCCGTGTTGGACGCCTACTTTTGGAGGAGAAGTATGAGCAGCATCATCAGGAAAATCGGCCTATCGGTTCTGTTGGCCGGAGTGGTCTTCACAACGAACAGCCTGGCGCAGGAAGTCCCCCTGCTCGACGGTGTGACGACACGCGCGGACAACAACCCCAAGGTGGAAGAGGGCAAATACAAGAAAGACGCACCTTGGGTCATCGGAATGAGCAGCTTTGGTGTCAACGCCAATACTTGGACGGTGCAGGTGGCGCATGAGGCGCAGGCGGCCACCGACCGCGACAAGCGCATCACCAAGCTTATCCTACTCGATGCCGGCTTCGACCAGAAGAAGCAGGTTGCCGATATCGAGGACCTGATCGCACAAAAGGTGGATGCGATCATCGTCCAGCCGGTCACCTCGACTTCGGCCAATGCAAGTATCGAGAAGGCCGTCGCAGCGGGCATTCCGGTCGTACTGCACACCGGCCGCGTCGAGACCGAGGCTTATACGACGGAGATCCAGGGCGGCGCCGAGCATTTCGGCAAGGTCATGGGCGATTTCCTCGTCAAGGAACTTGGTGGCAAAGGCAACATCTGGGTGCTGCGCGGCCTTGCAGGTCATCCGGAGGATACGAACCGGTACAATGGCCTCAAACAGTCGCTCGAAGGCACCGAAATCAAAATCGCCGCCGAGGAGCACGGAGACTGGCAGTACGACAAGGCCAAGAAGGTCTGCGAGACGCTTTACCTCAATGACCCCGATGTCGACGGAATCTGGTCGTCGGGCGCGGACATGACACGCGCCTGCGTGGACGTCTTCAAGCAGTTCGGTGTCGCTATCCCGCCGATTTCCGGCGAGGGCAACAACGGTTTCTTCGGCCAATGGATCGCTGACGGTTTCAAGTCGGTCTCGTCGGAATACAGCCCCGCCCAGGGCGCAGCGGGCGTGCGCGCCGCCGTAGCACTTCTGGAGGGCAAGGCTCTTCATAAGCACTACGACTACAACCCGCCGGGCTGGGACCTCGAAAAGGTCAAAAAATACTACCGCGACGACCTGTCGGCCAATGTCTGGTGGCCGTCGGAACTCTCCGAAGAGCAGCTCAAAGAGTTTTACGCCAAGCAGTAGGCGGACCGAGCCGGGAGGCAGGCGTCCGCCTGCCTCTCGTTTATCTGGGGAGAGGAAATCCATGTCGCAACTCATTGAAATGGTGGGCATATCCAAGACTTTTGGCGGTAGCGTCGCGCTTCGCAGCGTGTCGCTTGCGCTGGCACCCGGCACTGTACATGCCTTGATGGGTGAAAACGGCGCCGGCAAATCGACGTTGATGAAGATCCTGGCCGGCGTGCACCAGCCGGACAGCGGCGAAATCCGCCGTGCGGGCCGGACCGCCAATTTCGCCAATCCGCGCGCCGCAATTGAAGCCGGCGTTTCGACGGTTTTTCAGGAGCTGTCGTTGCTTCCCAACATGACGATTGCAGAAAATATGTTCCTCGGTCGCGAACCTGCCGGCCGTCTGGGCGGCATTGATCGGCGGCGCATGCGCAAAGAGACGAAGGGCGCGCTCGGCCGCCTCGGTCTGACGCTCGATCCGGATACGCTGGTTTCGGAACTCTCAATCGCCGAACGGCAATTCGTCGAGATCGCCCACGGAATCGATGGGGACGCCGATGTCTTCATTCTTGATGAGCCGACGGCGGCATTGAACGCCGCCGATGTCGAAATCCTCAATAAGCATATCCGGGCACTACGCGAAGCCGGCAAGGCCATCGTCTATATCTCCCACCGCATGGACGAGATCTTTGCGATCTGCGACGTGGTGACTGTGCTGAAGGATGGTCAGCTGGTAGGCACCCGGCCGCTCTCGGAGATGACGCCCGCTTCAGTGATCGCGATGATGGTCGGGCGGGAACTGGAGGATCTTTTCCCGGAGCGGGGCGAGTGGACAGGTGCGCCGGCGCTCTCGGTATCCGGCTTGCGGCTTCAAGCAGATTCGCAGCCGTTCTCTTTCACAGTGAAGCAGGGCGAAATCGTTGGTTTCGCGGGACTGGAAGGACAGGGACAACAGAAGGCGCTGCGCGCGCTCGTCGGGCAGTTCACCCCAGTTGAGGGCACGGTGTCCCGGCGCGGTAAAACCATCCACCTTCCCGGACCAAAGGAAAGCGGCGTGCGGCGCTGGCAGGCGCTCGGGGGTGCCTTCGTGCCTGAAGATCGCAAGGATGAAGGCCTATTCCTCGGCCATTCCGTTGGCCGGAACATTGTTACGGCGCTGCATGCTTGCCAGCCGGCGCTGAAGGTGGCGAAGCGCTACGGTGCTGTAATCGCTGAGATGATGCGGCGGCTGAACGTCAAGGCGTCGGGGCCGTCAGCCGTCGTCGGCGCGCTCTCCGGCGGAAATCAGCAGAAGGTGCTGCTGGGCCGCTATCTAGCAACCGATGCCGACCTGCTCCTCATCGAGGAACCGACGCGCGGCGTGGATGTCGGCGCGAAGGCAGAAATCTACCGCATTCTACGGGACTTCGCGAAAGCCGGCGGCGCAGTGCTGGTGCTGTCGCGCGAGACGATCGAGTTAATCGGCCTCTGCGACCGCCTCTACGTGATTCACGGCAATTCGATCGTGTCGGAAATGTCGGCCGCGGATGCGACCGAGCACGGCATTCTCGATGCGGCGCTAAGCGCATAACGGACTGGAAAACCTGATGACACCTTCTTCGTCCACTTTCGGAAAACTGCTCACCGGCCGCAGCAGCCGGCAGGGCCTCTGGCTGCTTCCGCTCGTCATCGCGCTTGCCATGGCGCTGTGGCTTGCCGCCACGACCAGTCAATTCGGTGAGTGGAGCAATCTCGCCAATCTCGTCGCGCAGGGCATGCCGCTGCTGATTACGGCGGTCGGACAGATGTTCGTCGTGCTCGTGGGCGGCCTCGACCTCTCCATCGGCTCGGTAGTCAGCTTCACCACGGCCATCCTCGCGCTAGATCTGCCTGGCGTTGTCACCATCCCCGGCGTCTTCTTGCTTGCAGGCCTGATCGGCGCGACCAACGGCTACTGCGTCACACGGCTCAACGTGCACCCGATCGTCGCGACGCTTTCCATGCAGTATGTCGTGCTCGGCATCACCCGTGTGCTGCGCCCGGTCTCAGGCGGCACGGTGCCGGCTGGGGTGCGCTCGATGGTCGAGGGCTCGCTCTTCGGCCTGCCGCTGCCGGTTTTTTGGGGCCTTGTTACGATTGTCGTGGCCTGGAAGCTGCTTTACGGCTCGCGCTACGGCCTGCATCTTTTCGCCATCGGCGGTGGTATCGCTTCCGGATCGACCGATGCGGCGCGCAATTTTGGCATCCCTGCCAGCCGCAACATCCTACTTGCCTATGTCACCTGCTCGCTCTTCGCCGCCGGCGGCGGCGTGTTCCTCGCAGGCCGCATCATCTCGGGCGATCCGAATGTCGGCCTGTTGATGGAACTTGACGCCATCACGGCGGTCGCGATCGGCGGCACGCAGTTGTCCGGCGGCGTCGGCAGTTTGTATGGCACGGTCATCGGTGTCGCAGTGCTGGCATTGTTGTCCAACGGCATGAACCTGCTCAACGTCACGCCGTTCGTTCAGACGGCGATCAAGGGCATGTTGCTCATGGCCGTCGTCGCGCTCCAGTCGCGCAAGAAGATCGGACTCTGATCATGTCGGCTCTCGTCAACTCGACCGTTTTCCGGCGCATATCCAAGGTCCCGCCTTCTTACTACCTGCTCGTCGTGCTGCTGGTGATCCTCTTCATCGCGCGTCCGCAGATGCTCAACGCCAATGTGCTCGGCGTATTCGCACGCCAGGTGGTGCCGCTCGGCATTCTCGTGCTCGGCCAGCTTCTCGTGATGCGGGTGAAGTCGATCGACCTCTCCGGCGGCGGTATCATCGTTCTCATCAATTACTGCATCTCGTCCGGCATCTTCCCCGGCGCCTCGCTCGGTTTCTATGTTGTGCTGGCGCTTGCAGCCGGCCTTGTCATAGGTCTCTTCAACGGAGTGATGGTTGCCAAGCGCCGTGTTTCCGCGGTCATCGTCACACTGGCGCTCTCCATAGTGCTCGTCGGATTCGTGCAATATCTATCGAGTGGCAAGCCGCCGGGCGATGTTCCCAAAATCTTTGCAGAACTCTTCAATACCCGCTTTGCCGGTTTGCCGAGTCCCGTTCTCTTCTGGATCGCGCTCACTGCACTGATGGCGCTGCTACTGTCATGG
This sequence comes from Ensifer sp. ENS06, assembly GCF_014852205.1. Taxonomy (NCBI): domain Bacteria; kingdom Pseudomonadati; phylum Pseudomonadota; class Alphaproteobacteria; order Hyphomicrobiales; family Rhizobiaceae; genus Ensifer; species Ensifer sp. ENS06. The sequence continues at coordinate 25,662 of NZ_JACVBC010000021.1, forward strand.
ACCGTTTTCGGCCGCTTCGTCGCTGCGGTTGGGGAAAGCATTCCGGCCGCCCATTTCTCTGGCGTCCCCGTGGAACGCACGGTGATCCTTGCTCACACGCTTGCTGGCCTAATGGCGGCCGTCGCTGCACTGGTCCAGACGGCGTCGATCGCCGTCGGCAGCGTGCGAGTAGGGCTCGACCTGCCGATCCTGTCGGTCGCCGCGACCATTCTTGGCGGAGTGGTCTTCGGGCGAGGCGAGGGGGGCGTCTGGGGGCCGTTCTTCGGCGTGCTCTGCTTCGCCTTCCTCTTTGTCGTGATGACGATGTTCGGCGTCGGCGATGCGGGAAAACTCGTCGCTCAGGGTCTGATCATCCTGTTCGCGGCCATCTTCTACGGCCTTCGCGCCGGCAAATGACACAGCAGCCACTAAAGGAGGAAATAAATGGCGGAAAAGCGCTCAATCCTGTGCTTTGGAGATTCTTTGACTTGGGGGTGGATTCCCGTGAGGGAATCCGCACCTACATTGCGCTACCCCTTTGATCAACGCTGGACCGGGGCTATGGCCAAAAGGCTTGGCGATGGCTACTATGTCATCGAGGAGGGGCTCAGTGCCCGCACCACCAGCCTCGACGATCCGAACGATCCGCGACTGAACGGCAGCGCCTACCTACCCGCAGCAATCGCCAGCCATCTGCCGCTCGACCTGGTCATTATTATGCTGGGGACGAACGATACGAAATCCTATTTCCGCCGCGCGCCCTATGAGATTGCTAACGGCATGGGAAAGTTGGTCGGCCAGGTGCTGACATCGGCCGGCGGCGTGGGTACACCCTATCCAGCCCCGAGGGTTCTGGTCGTCGCCCCGCCACCGCTCGCGCCGATGCCCGATCCTTGGTTCGAGGGCATGTTCGGCGGTGGTTATGAGAAATCGACGCAGCTCGCCGGCCTTTATAAGGCGCTTGCCGAGTTCACGAAAGTCGAGTTCCTCGCCGCCGGCGACCACGTTGCCACCGACGGCGTCGACGGCATTCATTTTTCCGCCGAAACCAACATCAAGCTAGGGCACGCCATCGCGGATAAGGTCGCGGCGTTGTTCTGAGCGAAGCCACTCCGGCGCCTCCCTTGCCGGAGCGGCACTTGCTTCACGAGTTGCCCTCCCTCTGTAAGACGAACAGCTGGGCCTGCCGTTCGAATCTGATAAAGGCGGACAGTTACCTGGCTTCCGCCCAGAATGTCGCTAATTCATGGTTCTTGAAATGTAAGTCCCATTGACCCAGCCCTGACGGCCAGCTGCATCGCGCACGTGCAGCCAGCCATTCTCTTGCTCGAGAAGAACGACCGTTATGCCGGTGGCCAGGACGTCGACAACAAGGTAGTTTGCAGCAGGGCCTTCGCGCATGTTTAGGTTCGTGGTCGTAACACCCGTACCAAGGCCGGACGGGCCGGCATCATTGTTCGGCGATGTTTGCGCACTCAAATCGAAAATCGTCGGGTCTGACTGTATTTCCCGGGTTTGCAGCGATGGCACAGGGACATTTGGAATGGGTTGTTCGACTTGGTCAGCAGTCGAAGCCGAAGGCATAGCGAGCGCGATCTGAGCGGCCGCGTCGAATGACGCCTTAAACTCGGCATTTATGTCTTTGAACTGGCGTTCAACCAGAGGAACTTGGGGCGTGGTTGCATTTGTGTTTGTGTTTCCTTGCTCAACTTCGACCGGCTGCGGCATTCCAGACGAATTCGACATTTGTTCTGTCGTTCTGCTCATAGGTAGGGTTGGTTCAATGCGGCTGACTTCGAATCCCGATGAAGCAGCGCGCTTCGGTTTTGCCGACAAATTCGCAAGCACCGTTGCCGACACTGTCATGCCCACAATGATCCAGAAGTTTCGGTAAGTGGCTGACATGGATCAAATTGTACCCATGTCTACCTGGACCTGCATTAGCCTTTGGTAGGCGTCGATCAGCCCTTGAGGCGGTGACTTCACAAGCGTGCGCGCGTCGTCGGCCAAACGGCGAAGTTCATCAGGCGCTCGATTAAGTTCTCTTTCGAACTCGGCGCGCTTTTTTCCGATTTCGGTCTTGATCTGCTGAATCGCCTGCGGGTCCGTCGGAATAGCATTGTTGAAGACGAACTTGCGCTCGACCGAGCGCGCCCACCCCATGACGTCTGCAGCGAGCGATGGGCCAAAGCCCGGCACATTGGTGATTGGGCGCTGCATGACATCCCACGCATCTTCGAAGCCAAAGGACGCCAGCGTTGCCTTGCGACCGGCCCCTATCTTAGGGATCTTCGCGCGCTCGATCAGATGCGATTCCATGTGTTTCTGCATCTGGAGTTGACGCTTTTTCTGTTCCAGCGCCTTCAATTTTGCTTGCTCCTGCGCAGGCAACTCTGAATGAGCTGTGGCTACACCGAGGTAGTGACTCCTTCGTTCTTCGAACTTCTCGGGCCCCGCATGCGCTATCCATTTCTTCCTCTCGGCCTCCCAACCCGACTGGGCGCTCGCATGATCGGTGGCAAATGCTCGCTTCAAATCTAGAGAGCGAAGGGTCACGAAGCCGGCCCCGGCTACAAGCGCGGACCCCCAAAAGCCCTGAACTGAAGTGGTCAGGTAGAGCCCGATGATAATCGCGACAATTCCAGCGACGACAGTAACGGTTCTCTTGGACCGGGCCTGCTGACCCGCGGGGGACACCGTCAGACTCAAAACTGGCTCAACAATTCTCTCGGGCTCGGGGGGCTTCCCGGGGGCTGGTATGCCACGGATTGCCGTGAGGAGTTGGCCGATATCCATAATTGGGGCCGTGGGGGAATACTGCGCGACGAACAGAGAGCGCCCCATCGACCGCTCAATCGAGCACCAGGGGCATGAACTGAGACTGCCTGCATATGAATGAGCCCGATCGGCGGCGCACGTCTTAAGTCCAGCTTCGACTGAAGTCAGCAATGCCACCCATTCCGAGGCGAGTGGCCGCCCGTTGATATCCTTCGGAGGCAAACGGAAAGCTGTTTCGAAAGCGCGGCCCAGGTCCTTCCCGTAATTGTCCAGCCCCGGGACATAGGGCGGCGGCTCCATCATTGTTTCAGCGCGGCGTTCGCTATAGGCAAAGCGGCCTTCTCCAATGGCCTTTCGGATATCCATATCGCCGTTGCCGCGATAGCGTCCTGCGAACGGATGACGTCCAAGATACAGTAACTGGAAAAGAAGTACCGCTAACCCAAAGTTATCGTGGTTGGGCATTCGGTCCGTTTTGTCGAGCAGTGCTCCCTGGAGCTCCGGAGGAGTATATTCCGGAACGCCGACCAAACATCGGTAGAGTTTTGATTGTGATCGGAATTGAAACGAGTCGCTGTCGATGAGGGTGACAAGCGCTTTCTCAGAAACGAGGACGCCGGAATGGTTGATATCACCGATCACACATCCCATCGCGTGCACACTCGCGATCGCTCGCGCCAGGTTAATTGCGGATCTGACGAGGAAGTTCGCATCGGCTGTCGGAAACTCAGTCTTGCGACTTGCCGGCCCATAAAGATCGTGAACGCTTTTGAAGCCGTCCACCTTATTCATTGTGAAGCCCAGGAACTCGCCCCGTTGCGATTTCAGGGTATCGACCGGAAATGCGACGAAAGACGTGGTCTGATGTAGACGAGCCGAAACCATTGCTTCGACTTTTTCCCTGCGCTCGTCGGCCTTTCCGCGAAGATAAATCTTCGCAACCAGATCGGGCGCCTCGACGATGTGGTGGACAGCACCCTCTCCACCTTTCGCGAGAAGGTTCCCCAGCGTCAATCGCCGACCATCGGATGACACGATGACTGTCATATCCTGACGCCAAGGATTAGCGATTTGTCGTCGTCGGTGCGCTCGCATACGCTTGGACTTTCGAGGTAGTCTTTCAATGCCGCGGAGAGATTCTTGTCCAGACCCTCAACATTTGAGCCTTTCAAGGGTGCTAGCATCCGATTGAAAAATGGAGCGTGTGCCGATCTGGTGGCTTGTTCAAGTACAAGACGTTCGATGCCGTCGGAAAACAAGGCGAACTCGTCAATGGCCTCGCCTATCCGCAGATAGCTGAGCTTTGGTTGCGGATCGTCGGTCACAAATGTTGTCGTCGATGCGTATTCACCATGATAGGGCCAGGAAGGCACCTCCCATTCGTCCGACCGCCGCTTCTTCCACACTGCCGCACCATCGCCGATATGGATCACGATCGACGAATGTGGGCCTGCGATTATGGCCACCAACGTCGACGCGAAGTCCCGCGGCCGCAGTGCCATGGAGTTCGCTCTGGCATTTACCGCCTCGCGGATCTCATCGAGCCAGTTCCAGACATCTTCTTCGACCAATTCTTCAATGGGCTTTGTTGTCAGAAACTCCCGGCACGCCCGAAGAAACGAAAGACATATCAGCTTGGACCCGGCGTCCGCGTGTGACGCACTGCCTGCTCCGTCCGAGACGACCGCGGTCATAATCGGTCCCTCTGGTCGCATGAAAAGCTTTGCGCCCGCGAAGTCCTGGCACGCGGTGTTCGTCCTTACATGCGAGGTGCCAATGGAGCGTGCGCCTGCCCATCGCCAGCTGTTGGTCATGCAATCGATGCCCATCCGTCCGGCGTAGCCGGATTTGCCAGCGGAACCGCATCCCCTGGATTCGAGTGGGATACCGAGCCAAGCGAGCTTGATAGCCACGAGAACAGATCCCGAAAACGCAGTTCCTTCAGCGCCAAAGGCTGCCTAACCGAAATCTGCGACAGGATTTCCATATTGGCTCCCTGTACACCGACTGCAAAGAATGAAAATGCCTTCTCGGCTTCGCCGGCCTTCACGACGCTGGCAGCGTCGTGCCAGGCGTCAGTTGGGGCCCCATCCGTGATGAGAAAGACCCAGGGCCGATAGTAAGAGATCCCGTTTTGTTTGTAGGAGTTCTTTCTCTGTCGGAGTATCTCGAGTCCGGTTTCGATCGCGCGGCCCATCGGAGTGTCGCCTTGCGACGAAAGCTCAGGCGGGTTCCACTGGTGGATGCCTTCGAAGTCGTTCGCGACCGAAACCGGCCCGAACGTAACGATGCCTACTTCGACCCTTTTGGCAGCCAGGGAATCCGCGTAGAGCTCGTCTCTGAATTGGACCAGCCCCTCGTTCAACTCCTTCAGTGGCGCTCCTCGCATCGAACCTGAGACATCGAGGAGCAGAAGGCAGGGGCACCGCGGTTCTGGGTTTTCGACGAACTCTGCGCCTTCGAAGGGTTGCTGCTCAAACGGGTTGACCATGGTCTGTTCTTTCAAAAACCGTTGGGATTGGTGGATCGATTAATTCGCGACGATGCCGAAAGTATTGAGCACGTCGGGCGTGATCGTTCCGGTGACCTTGAGATTGTAGTCGGTCTGCATCGCTAGAAGCGCTTTCTTGCAGGCGGGGCCGACTTGGCCATCAATCAAGCCTTCGTAGTAGCCATAGGCGGTGAGAGCTGTCTGGACCTGCATAACGATGCGCTTGAATTTCGCGGTATTTCCCGGAAGAGTTTTGAGCGGCGTGGCTGTCACCGGATCGGAATTGACCGGATAAGTAGGTGTCGCCGAGACCGTGGGTTGGGTAGCAAACGAACCAGACGGTGCTGTGTATACTGTAGAAGGAGCTGTGTAGACCGTGGATGGTGGCGAGTAGACTGGCGCACTGCGTCTGTATGTGTAGCCACCGCCGCTGCTTGATCGGTGGCTTGAATGGGAGCTATGTGAGCGGTGGGAGCTATGTGATCGATGCCCGGCGAGCGTGAATATGTGCTTCAGCCTAAGGCGCTCCAGCACCGAAGTCCCGGGATCTTTCTTGGAAACAACCTCGCCAATGGGCATCGCATCAGATTTCGATGGCAAAAAGCCCGCCACCAGAAGTGACGGGATCATAAACAGGCGAGATTTCATAATGGCCCCAGAAATGCAAACCCCTCGGCGTGACTATACCATTGAAAAAAACCACCACAAGTTTCTTTGGCGCGGCAATTCAAACAGAAGTCTAGGTATTTTCTCTTCCAATCCGAGATCGTTGAGGGCGCAAAATCCTGGTAAGCGGGCGGTACTGAACACAGTGGAAAATTATAGAGTGAAGCCTTGAGGCCGCGTGCCGTTACGATATCGACCGCCCGAGCGATCTGGTCGAAATCGCTGGACGTGTCCCGAAACGTGTCTTTCCAGTTCATCCGGGCATAACCGATCCGCTCCAGCTGCATGATGGCCCAGACCGTCAAGAAGTTGAGGCGGGTGGAGACGTAGTCTGCCAGGGCTGGAAGATCCTGCCAGTTCTGTTGCATGACGACCGTTCGCAGCTCGAGGGAAGCCCCCGCACGCATCAGGATCGATAATCCCTGTTCGAGGTTGGCGAAAGCTCCCGGTTTGCCCACGATCCGATCGTGAGTTTCAGGTGTGGCTGAATAGAGCGGAACGCCCCAGAGCACGCGTTCGTGGTCTAGCCGCTGCAGTCTTTGTAGGTCTGCTCGGGAAAAATGCTGCGCGTTGGTCAATACATGAAATCCGACGTCGGGACGCCGCGCCTTCACTTCTTCAAGCATGCCAAAGAGCCGCTCCTTATGAAGCAAGGGTTCACCGCCTGAAACGCCAATCATTGCACCCTGCGGGGCAAGTGACGCAGCCAAGGTGAACTGCTCAAAGAGATCGGCGTGATACTTCTTGGGAGGTTGCGAGCACATCACACAAAGCTGGTCGCATTGCTCGGTCACCAGAAGCGTATTGTGCGCCGAACCGGCGCGGATGAGGCGATGCGCCGTTGTTTCGCCTGGCAGCATCATCAGGACGTCGCCGTCTATGACTTCATCGGAAACCCCATAAACGCCAAAGGAGAAGCCATTGAGGTCATATTCGCGGCGATCAGATCCCACGTCGGCAAGGACCGCGTCATGATCTGTCCGCGCGGGTGACCCCTGCGCTTGCAGGCGCACGACCAAAGGCTCGTCGATCGGTAACGGGTCGACCTTCAGGCGCAGGCTGATCATTGATGAACCTTGGCAAGAAGCGGATCGAAGTGAGGCGTACCCGCCCAAAGCGCCAGCGTCTTTTTGACCTTCGGATCATCCGAATAGATCATCGCAAAAACCCTGTCGAAGATAGATGTATGGCGCTGACAGAAGTCAGTAAGATGCTTCGGCATATCGATCCGCCCATACCGTGAAATGTCATCGACCAGATCAATCCCGCAAAAGGCTTGGTAGGGGCAGTGCACGCAATCAGGGTGGAAGTTGTTGAGCGCTTCAGCGTTCAGGCGATCGATCGTGTCCGCCGAGATCCCGCTGAAGACATCTCCCATGGACAGATCGAATTGACCGATGCGAGTGACCATCCGCGCTTCATCGGTCGGGTATATCTTTCCGTCATAGTCGATCACTACGTAGCCTTGCCCGACGATATTGGGATTGCGGAGATCCACGTGACCGTTATGACCGGACCTCAGCACCCGTCGAAGGCAATGGACGAAATAGTACTCTTCGATTGGGACCGCAGAGGACCAATTGTGTTCGACGAGTGCGTCGATGAAAGCGGTATGATATCTGTTCCAGACGTCAGCGCTTCCGCGTGCGTCGAACTTCTTTCTCGCGAAGCCCTGGTAGTTTACGGGTCGCAGGTAGATGGATCGAATGTCATAGCTGAGGAAGGTCTCGATGACGTCCTGCGGCGAGGGCGCATTGTGCGGGTCGATCGTTGGCAAGGCGGAGATTTTTTCCGACCCCAGTCGGCCCACCGCGAAATCGAGATTTGAGAAGAATTGGTCCGTCTTGCCCGGCACGATTGTCCGCTGCTTTTGATGCGTTATGCGATTGCCGTCCAAAGACGTGCTGACAAAAACGTCGCCTCGTCCGAGTAGATCCCAGGCCGAGTTGCTGACCTCCTGCAGATTTGTACAAATTACGAACTCGCAGGCATCAAATCGTTGCCTGCAGAAATCACGAATCCTCTCAATGACGTCGAGGCGCAAGAGAGGCTCGCCGCCCTGGAACTCGACCTTGATCTTCCTGGTCGAGAGAGAGCCGAGAAATCCGATAACCGCTTCAAGTGTGAAGTCGTCCCAGTCGAAGCCTGGAGTAGCTTCGTTGACACGCGAAACTTGGCAATAGCCGCAGGCCAAGTTGCATCTGAGCGTAGGGACCAGAATGACATAGTCCATTTCTCGCGGCAGGTAGAGCCGCTCAGCAAAACGGTACTCGAAACCCGAATATGCCAGATCACCGACGGCATTGTAGGCGTGGCCGTTCCCACTCAGGAATGCGAGATCGCCGGATGTCAATTGATCGAACGCATAGCGGTGCAAGAAGGCATGGTCGGACTTAAAGTATCCGCCGGCGTCGTCCGCGAAGAGGAGGAGACCATCGTGATGTGGCCGGAATTTAAGCGGAACGACTGACAAATCCCGTCACCCCTTCTATCAGCATTGTCCGAAGCGGCAACGTTTCGGTGTAGATCTTCTGCCGATAAAGGCAAAACATGAAATCCTGCACGAGTGCGGTCATTCGGTCATTGGAGGTCGTCAGTGTCACCGACTGCTCGCTTATACTCAGATGGACGTCCGGATAAAGATAGTGAAACCGAGCAGCTGCGTCCGCCAACCAAGGACAGAGTTCGGGTTCGATGGCCAAAGTTCTCTCGTAGTCTGCACGATCCATTGATGGTGCGCCTTCCAGTCAGTTTCGAAGATTCTGGGCGATCGAGTTGTAGCACGCCTCCGTCGGCCCGACATCGTGCTCGAGCAAGGAAGTCCATTCACCCTCATCCATCGTCAAGAACTGCATGTGGCATTTGGAAGCCGCACCTCTTGCCCATTGGGCGACCAACAGCCGACTGTCGATCTGGTATTTAAGGTCGAGATAATGGGCCGCCTGGTCATCGATGGGAATGCGCGAAACCTCGCCAGTCCTGACGCTCGCAACATAGGCGATGGAGCATCCTGTGCCGCAGCCCACTTGGATCACGGCATATTCGCCGGCGAAGGTCGGGCCGCTCGCCATGCCTTCCGAGATTCGAGTTTGGAAGTTCCGTGCCGAGGCATCCGTGAAATATGGGGCGTTGATCGGCCCATTGTAGATACGATGCACCGGAAGCTGTGAGGGGGAGATGCGCGAGAGCGAAATTTGCCGTTTCACACCGGCTGGCGAGTTTACATTTACCCACATGATGGGTGCGTAATCCACATCGTAGACGAGCTCGTTCCCTCGTGCACCCTTCAAATAGTCGATGTCTGAGATTACGGTTGACTCCAGTAACGCCACACCTTCGAGGTGAGCGTACATGTCTTCACCGAACCGCTGCTTCAACTCACGTAGGGAGGATGCGGATATTTTGGAGACAAACGAGGCGATGGTTTTGGTCCCCTGCACCTCGTAAGAGCTGACAATAGTCACTCCACCATCCGGTGCAGCGGTTGCGGGCGCGACGCCTGTGAAGAGCAAGCCCTTGCTACCAAAAAGAGAACGTACTTCGGAGAGGCTTGTTTTTCCGAATTCAAATTTCCCAAACTGCCCCGATGCTCCAGGCTGAGAAAGCCGCCGGGTGGCTTCAATTTGGACGATCTTCTTTGACCCGTTTTGGTAGGTCGCCGTCACATCGATTCCGTTGGGGCTGGGGAGCTGGAGGATCGTGTATTCGGCTGTAGGCTTTGACGAAGCAACTTGCTGGTCAGCCACAAATTTGGAAGCGTCTTCGCCGACCGCATGGCCTGCAACAGTCTGAGCGTGGGATGGGGAGAAAGTGACGATTGCACTGACGCAGGCGCCTAACGCTACGAATGGGAGGCAAGCGAATTTGGCCCATCCAATGTTCTTCGATCTCATCGCTCAGTAAGTCCACAGTGACATGCAATTCCTCCAGCAATGTTATCGCCGACCCGAAGGAATTGTAATCGCTCAAGACAAAGTTGCAACGCAAGACCGTTCCTCCTCTCAGCCGGCCGTTCACGCGGATCGCGCCGCATCTGACGAAATCGCTCAAAACCGCCGGTCGACCAGGTGTTTCGCCTGCGCGCCGGACTCTCCCTACGGCCCGCGTGTACACTGCTTGTTCCCGTTTGGGAGATCCTAACTGAAGTGCATCATACCGGCTTTTTAGGGTAGGCGTTCAGCTCCCATCTTGCAAATGTGCACGAAACACTTCGGGAGGCGTCCTGTAGTCGAGGCACTTTCTCGGCTGGTCGTTGAGATTGCGAGCAAGCTGGATAAGGTTACGTTGCGATACGGCTGCAAGGTCAGAGGTGGCTCGGTTTGTCTGAACAGTTTCGGGCGTTTCGCTAAGTCGATTTCCGCCTCGATTATGCCGCCACCATCATTGGTGCCAGCGCGTCGAAGTAGGCCTGATCCGGCGTCTGCCGGTCAAGGGATGAATGTGGGCGTCGGCTATTGTAAAAGGTCAGATATCGGCCAATGCAGACGCGGGCCTTGGACACGGTCTTGTAGGCGTGGAGGTAGACTTCCTCGTACTTGATCGAACGCCAGAGCCGTTCGACGAACACGTTGTCCCGCCACGTACCCTTGCCATCCGTCGAGATGGCGATTTCGGCAGTCGGCCCGAAGGCTAGTCCAATTGGCCAAATCTCCTTTGCGCATGATCTCAAACGGATCGGCGCCGATCGCGCGGCTGACCTTCACGAAGTTGGCAGCATCCACCGCCGTTCCTCAAGTTCAAACTATGAAACGAGCGTTTGCCGTTGGCCAATGCACTGGCCCATTTCGACTTGAGTGACGTTCGCAGCTTTGCGGGCTGCCTGAGCACTTGAGCTTGGGTAGGTCGTGAAAGGAATGCTCTGCGCACCTCCTGTCCCCATCCTGAGGCGTCCGGAAAAAGAAACGGCCAGTCGAAATTGACACGACTTCCGCAGAATGGTAGTTACTTCCACACAATGAAAGTCGGTGAGGAGGAAATCGATGCCAGTGGTCTTCAGAAAAGCGCTCCAAGTGCCGTCAATTTCCGCGGCCATTTGGTTGGTTGCGGTACCCGCATTTGCCGATGTGAAGATTGGCTTCCACGCGCCCACCACCGGGTTCGCAGCAGCCGACGGCGTCTCGGCTCAGTTGGCGGCGGAGATGGCAGTCGAAGAGATCAATCAGGCCGGCGGGATGGCAGGCGAGAAGGTTGTTCTGGTCAGCTACGACGATCAGACCCAGCCTCAGCAGGCGATCGCTATCGCGAACAAGTTGACGAACCAGGACGCCGTAGATTTCGTCGTCTCCGGCAGCTACTCGGAACCGACGCGCGCAGCGGCCACGATTTTCCAGGAGGCCTCGACTCCTTATGTCGTGTCCTATGCGACGCATCCGGCAATTACGCACGCCGGCGATTATGTCTTCCGGAGCTTCAAGCTAGGCCCGGTGCAATCGAAGTCTGCGGCTTATTTTCTGGCTGACCACCTGAAGGTCAAGAAGATCTCGGTGGCCGTCCTGGACAACGACTACGGGCAAGGAGTGATTGCTGGATTCACGCCCGCGGCACATGAGGCAGGGCTCCAAATTGCCGGTAGCTACACATTCGGCATGAAGGACCGGCAATTTGGCTCGATTGTCGCAAGTATCAAGAGAGACGATCCGGACGCCGTTTTCGTGGCGGGTCTCTTCTTCCACGGCGGGCCGCTGGCCATTCAGCTGCGCGCCGCAGGGATCAAGGTTCCTATCGTTGGTACGCAAGGGTTCGATTCCGACGCTCTCATCTCGATCGGCCGGCAGGCCGCTGAAGGCATCTACGTCATCAATGGTCTGAACCGCGATAATGACGACGCCACGTTTCAGCACATGATGACCCGTCTGAATGAGAAGAAGGCGGAGTCGCCTTCGACTGCGGCCGCTGTCTATTCCGCTTTCATGCTGCTCAACGATGCGGTCAAGCGTGCAGGGTCGACCGAGAAAGCCAAGGTTCGCGACGCGCTCCAGAGCACGTCTGAGTTCCCGCATTTCTATGGGACGTTGGCGGCCTTCACTACCGAACGGGAAGCGGAGCTCCCGACCCCCGTTATCATGGTGAAGGACGGCAAGTTCGTCTCCTCTGGCAACGCGACGAAGTGACTTCTAGGACTGGGATTTCCTCCCAGTCTTCTTGCCACGCGTTGAAAACGGGGGATGCCCGACAATGTACTATCTTGAACTTGCAGTCCAAGGTCTCGTCTTTGGCAGTATGTACGCCCTGATGGCGATCGGGCTGACATTGATCTACGGCTTGATGCGTATTCTTCACGTCGCGCACGCCGCGGTCTTCGCTACAGCCGCCTATGTTGCGGTGATCGTGACCAATGCGACGGGCAGCCTGTGGATCGGTGCGCCGGCGAGCGTCGTCATCGCCGCCTGCGCGGGCGTACTGATCAACCGCCTAGTTTATCAGCCCCTGACGTCCCGTCCCCCGCTCGTGGCGCTCATCGCGTCGGTGGGGCTCATGATCTTTATCGAGGACGCGATCCGGATCGTCTTCGGCAATCTCGGACTCTCGTTCGACGACAACCCCTGGCTCTACGAGACGCTGGACATTGGTGGTATGACGATTGGCCTGTTGCAGGCAGTGATGTTCTTGTCAGCCACCGCGATCCTGACCGGGTTCGCCGTGTTTGTAGCTTTCAGTCGCACGGGTATTGCCTGGAGGGCGACGCTTGCCAATCCGCAAATGGCCACTTCATTCGGCGTCGATGTCGCTCGCGTTCATGACCTGAACTTCGCCATCGGCTCCGCCTTCGCGGGGGTTGCGGGTGTCCTGATCGCGCTACTCAACAACTACGTAGAGCCTGGGATGGGCATGGTGGTGGGCTACAAGGCCCTGGCCGTCATCGTGCTGGGCGGACTGGGGAACATGGCCGGGGCGCTGGTGGGCAGCCTGCTGCTGGGGGTCGCAGAATCGTTCGGAACAATCTTCCTGACGGACGTGCTTGATCGCGACGCGATCGCCGCGGTCTGCCTCGTCGTCGTGCTGATGCTTCGCCCGCAGGGTCTGGTTTGGAGGAGGGCAGTATGACCGGGTACTTCATCAGTCTCGTGCCGCTCGTCGGGATCAACATCCTTCTCGCCTTGGGGCTCAACGTTATTGCCGGGTTCTGCGGTCAGATCAGCCTCGGGCAGGCAGCATTCTTCGGCATGGGAGCTTACGCTTCCGCATTGTTGGCGCTTTCCGGCTGGCCGTTCTGGGCTGTGTTGCCTATCGTAACGCTGCTGGTGGGCCTTTGTGGTGTGGTGGTGGGACTGGTATCGTTGCGCGTCCGCGACGACTTCCTCGCAGTCACTACCATTGCCGTCAACTTCTTGTTCCTCGGCGTTATTCGCAAGAACGAGTTCTTTGGAGGCGAAGTCGGGCTTGCCGGCATCCCGGCGTCCGGTCTCGGACAGCTGGGTTTCGCGATCTTCATTTCCGTCCTAGTGGCAGTGTCGATCGCTTTCTGTGTGTACTTGAAGAAAAGCTGGCTGGGTTTCGCTTTCACCTCACTGGCCGAAGACGAGGCGGCGGCGCGCGCGATCGCCATCCCTGTCCCGGTATACAAGCTAACGGCCTTCTTCATCGGCTGCGCCATGTCCGGCGTCGCAGGCTTCCTCTATTGCTATTATTCGCGGTTCATCAATCCGGATGCCTTCGGTTTCCTCGTTTCGGTCTCGATAGTCGCCATCGTCGTTATTGGTGGCATCGGATCGGTGGCCGGTGTGACCGCCGGAGCGGTGCTCCTGACACTGTTCCCGGAGGTCTTCCGCTTTGCCGGAGAATACCGTCAGCTCATCTTCGGCGCGCTCCTTCTATTGGTGATGAGGTTCAGCCCTGGCGGGATAGCGGAAATCGCAATGCGGGTGGTCGAACGCGCTGGAAACCGAAAGGCCCAGATCGCATGACGGCTATCCTTGAATCCACAGATCTCCGCATCTCTTTTGGCGGAGTCCAGGCTGTCCGTGGCGTAGGACTTTCGCTCGACGAAGGCGAATTGCTCGGGCTCATTGGTCCGAACGGGGCGGGGAAGACCACTCTTCTTCGTCTGCTGACCGGGATATTGCGCCCCGATGCGGGTCGCATTCTGCTGAGGGCACGCGACGTCACACGCCTGTCGATCGATCGGCGGGCCAGGGCCGGCCTTGCGATCACTCATCAGATCGTCAGGCCGTTCCGCTCCATGTCGACGATCGAAAACGTCATGATTGCAGCGGGCCACAAATTGACCGAGTCGCCCGCATGTGCGGTCTTGCATGTCGACCGCGGCGCGGCGCGCTCGAAGGCGCAATCTCTCCTCGAGCTTGTCGGCCTCGCAAGCGTGACCGAGAGAAAAGCGGGCGCCCTGCCTCTGGGGCAGCTGAAGCGGCTGGAAGTCGCGCGTGCGTTGGCGCTGGAACCCGATGTCCTTCTACTGGACGAGCCCTTGGCTGGGTTGAACCATGCTGAAGCGTCGATGCTGAGCGATGTGATCGCGGGACTGAATAGAACTGGCCTGACCATCATCCTGGTTGAGCACCGCTTGGCTGAGGTGGTGCGCATTTGCAGCCGACTCGCCGTGCTCGACCAAGGTAGCCTCATGGCGACCGGATCGCCGACCGAGGTTCTGGCCCGTCCGGACGTTCAAGCCGCTTACATGGGGGGACACTAAATGCTGACCCTGGAAAGTATGTCCTGTGGCTACGGTTCGATCGTGGCGGCGTCGAACATCAGCTTCTCCGTCGACCAGGGTGAAATCCTTGCGCTGATCGGCCCAAACGGAGCGGGGAAGACTTCGACGATCATGGCGACTATGGGCCATGTACGGGTGACCGGGGGTGCGATCCGTGTCGACGGACGGGACATAACCCGCGAGTCTGCAAGGAGGCGGCCGCATTTGGGCGTCGCCGTGGTGCCGGAGGGGCGGCGCCTCTTCAACGAACTCACTGTCGAGGAGAACCTGACAGTAGGCGGGTACATTTGTGCCGCCGCAGTCGCAAGCGCAAACATGGAGCGGGTCTATTCGCTTTTCCCGCGCTTGGCAGAGCGAAGGCGTCAGATAGCGGGCTCGATGTCCGGAGGCGAACAGCAGATGCTCGCCATCGGCCGTGCGTTGATGACCTCTCCGAAGGTCCTGCTGGTCGACGAACTGTCACTCGGTCTGATGCCGAAAATCATCGACCTTTGCCTCGAGACGATCGTTGGCCTGAAGAAGGAGGGGATGGCGATAGTCCTCGTCGAGCAGAACACGGACCGTGCTCTCGATGTCGCGGACAGAGCCGCTGTCCTCTCCTCCGGTCGACTGGTCGTGACGGGCGCTCCGTCTGATCTCAGATCCCGCGAGAGTTTCTTCGAAGACTACCTCGGGCTAGACATTGACTACGCCACAACGGGCGATGCTCAGCGACATGTCTAGGAGATTGCAAATGAACGATCAGAAATCTGCAAACGGCGGCGAGAACGAAAAAGGCGGCCAGGATCGCGCAACCGTGCGTGCGGTCGATCGGGCTTTCGATCTGCTCGGATGCTTCAGCGCCGAACAGAAGACGATGACCCTCACGGAAGCCGCGCGAGCCGTAGACTTGCCGTTGAGCACGGTTTCTCGGTTGATGGGAACGCTGGAAGCTTCGCAGTTCGTACGCCGCCTCGCCGATGGACGATACATGCCAGGTGGGCGACTGCTGCGCATCGGAGTGATCGCACTGCATGGCGTAGAACTCTTCGATACATCCGAAGAACACCTGGAGCGCCTTGCGAAGCTGACTGGTGAATCCGCGAACTTTGCTATCCCGACGGGCGACGGGAAGATGCTCTACATCCGGCAGGTTCGTAGCCAGCATACGGTGCGCCACGACAACTGGATCGGCCGCTCTGTCCCGATCAAGGGCACGGCAATCGGTGCGGCGATCCGCGGCGCAGTCAACGAGCGCGGCTACGCGCATGTGAGCACGACGCTTGAGCCCGACGTCACGGCGATCGCAGCTCCCGTGTACGGCGCGGACGGCCAGGCGATCGCTGCAATCAGCGTCACGGCGCCGACCTATCGCGTCGGCGACATGTTCATCGAGCGCACCGGCGAATGGCTGGTCGCCGAAGCCGGCGAGATGTCGGCCAACCTTGGCGCATCGAAGCAAAGCGCGAGCGGCCGACTAGAGACCTGAAACGAAGAAGGCAGGACATGAAAAGAAAACTGACGAACGACGATATCGCGGCCGCAATGATCGGCGGCCTGCTGCTCTCCGCGGGAGGCAGCGGCATGACGAGGTCGCTTGAGCGCCACGATGTGGCCGCGGAAGTCGCCCTGGGCTATGGCGATGTGGAATTCGTGTCCGTCGACGAACTGCCTTCCTATGGGTACCTGCTGGTGTCCACCTCGGTCGGCGCGCCCGGCTTTGCCAAGCCGGAACTCGTTCTACGCGATCACGTCGATGCGGCACGTGCGCTTATCGATAAGCTCAACAGAAAGCCGGTCGGGGTGATTTGCGGCCATGTCCCGGGCTTCAACGGCTGGCTCGTGGCCGCAGCGTTGGACATTCCATATGTCGACGCCGCCGCCAACGGGCGCGGTCATCCGACCGTCAAAATGGGCGGTATGGGCCTGGCGTCGCAGCCGACGTCGTCTATCGTCCAAGTCGCGCAGGCAGGCTTTGCCGAGACCGGCTCCAAAATCTCCGTCGTCGCCGAAGGCAACCTGGTCAAGACCTCACAAGTGATGCGGCATGCCGCAATTATCAGCGGCGGTCTCGTGGCGGCGGCCCGCGGCCCGTACGATGTTGGCTTCGTTGCGGAAAACGGCGCGCTCGGTGCGATCAGCTTCCAGATCGACCTCGGCCGGGCGATGCTCGACGCCACGCCCGGCGCCGACCGCATCGCCGCCGCCGCCAACTTCATGGGCGGTGAGGTCCTGGTCTCCGGTACCGTCACGGAAAACAGCGTTGCGTATGGCAACGGCTTTGACGTCGGACGGATCGTCGTGTCGGACGGAACGCGTGAAGTCGTGCTTGGCGTCTACAACGAATTCATGACCGCAGACCTCAACGGGCGGCGGGCAGCGACCTTCCCGGACATGATGGGTTCGCTCGATCCGCAGACGGGCGATCCGATCGCTATCGCTCAGTTGCCCATTGGGTCATCCGTTGCGATCGTCACCGCGCACCACAAGCGATTTCCGCTCGGAAAAGGCGCCATCGACCCAGTGGTTTTCATCGAAGTCGAGGAAGCACTCGGCGTCGCACTCTTCTCCTACATCAGAGATGCCGCGTAATGATCAAGCTCTATGACAGCAAGCTTTCAGGCAACGCCTGGAAAGTCCGCCTACTGCTGCGCCATTTGGGCATTCCCTTCGAGCGGGTGACTATGAACCTAGCCGAGGCTCCGCATAAGACGCCCGACTTCGCTGCGCGGAACCCCTTCAAACGGATACCCGTGGTTGGCTTGCCCGACGGCAACCATATCTCCGAGTCCGGTGCAATCCTTTTGTACTTCTCGGAAAACACTGCTTTGCTGCCGGTAGCTCCGACGCAACGTGCTGCGGTCGTTTCCTGGTTGTTCTACGACCAAGGCGATCTTTCCCGCTTCCTGGCGTATCCCCGTTTTTTTGCCATGACCGGGCAGGCTGAAAAGCAGGCTGACGTAATTGCTCACTACAAGGGAATCGCCAGCACTGCCTTCGCACCTGTAGAGCAGTCCCTTTCGCAACACGACTGGATCGCCGGCGATCAGTTGACGGTCGCGGATTTCGCACTCTACCCGTACATCCGCCTCGCACCGGAGGGTGGATACGATCTCGGCGGCATGCCGTCCTTACGCGCTTGGTTGTCGCGGTTCGAGGGCTTGCCTCGCTTCGAGCACCTCGTGCCGGAGGAGCCGCGATGAACAGTCATGTACGAGAGGCCAGTAACGCAGTGATCAACCCGGACCGGCTCTGGGATGATCTTATGGCACTAGCTGAAATTACGGAGCCTGGTCGCCCGCACACACGGCGCTCCTTTTCGCCGTTGTTTCTGGATGGACGGCGCTGGCTGGAGGGTCGCTTCGAAGAGGCGGGCATGAGCGTACGTTGCGACAATGCCGCGAACCTGATCGCGCGACGCGAGGGCAGTGTCGCAGGCCTGTCGCCGATCGTGCTTGGCTCGCATTCCGATACCGTGCCGTCAGGCGGACGTTTTGACGGGATACTTGGTGTCCTCGCCGGACTGGAGGTCGTGCGGACCCTGACCGAAAGAGGGATCGTCACCCGGCACCCTATCGAGGTTATCGATTTTCTCGCCGAGGAACCGAGCGAGTACGGGCTTTCCTGTGTTGGAAGCCGCGCGATGAGCGGTCATCTGACGAATGATCTGCTGGCGCTGAAGCGTTCGGACGGGGAGAGTCTCGGCCAGGCCATCGCCAGAGTCGGCGGTAAACGGGACGAGCTAGCGGAAGCGGTGCGGACTGACATCGCCGCCTTCCTAGAACTCCATATCGAACAGGGGCGCGTGCTGGAAAGCGGTGGAACGGATGTAGGTCTGGTTACCGGTATCGTGGGCATAGTTCGGTTGCGCATCGTCTTCGCAGGGGCGGCGGATCATGCGGGGGCCACGCCATTCGACCTGCGCGAAGATGCTCTCGTGGCTGCAGCCCATATGGTCACGACTGTTCGCTCGGTGGGCGAGGAGCTTTCAACGCGGGGACGAGGCTACGTCATTGCGACCACAGGCTGCCTCGATGTGGAGCCGAATGCCGCCAACGTCGTTCCCGGACGCGTCACTATGGTCGTCGAGGTTCGAGCCGAAGATGCGGCCATACTCGACGAATTCGTCGAGGTTATCGACAAGACCAGCGAAGTCGTCGCGTCGTGGCTTCGTGTCCGGCGTTCGGAATTCACGTTGCTCTCATCCTCCCGGCCAGCACTTTGCGACACGAGACTACGCGATCATCTCGCGGCATCCGCACAAGAGCTTCGGCTCACTGCGGTCCTGATGGCGAGCGGCGCCGGTCATGACGCGGCGTTCCTCTCCCTGATCGCGCCGATGGCGATGGTCTTCGTACCCAGCCGTGACGGCAAAAGCCATTGCCCCGAGGAATGGACGGAAAAGCAACAATGCGCCGACGGGACGGCAGTTCTGCTTGAGGCACTGCTGCGCGTCGACCGTGACAAATCCTTCGATGCGCCGGCCGTGGCTGACGCGTAATCCCTGAAGCCTGCGAGGAAATTCCAATGACTGAAAACCGCTTTACCGCCCAGAGGGGTACGCAGCTTCGCTGCAAGGGCTGGCGGCAGGAGGCGATCCTGCGCCTTCTCGAAAACAACCTCGAAAACGCCGAGAACCCGGCGGATCTCGTCGTCTACATGTCCTGGGCAAAGGCTGCTCGTGATTGGGAGAGCTTTGAACAGGCGGTCGCGGCGCTGAAGCGTCTTGAGGAAGACCAGACGCTTGTGATGCAATCCGGCCGCCCGGTCGGACTGTTTCCCTCCCAGGGCACGACGCCCTTGGTGCTTATGGCCAACGGGAACGTTGTCGGCGGCTGGGCCGGAGACGACGACTATCGCGCGCTGGAGCGCAAGGGGCTGACGATCATGCCCGGGATGACGGCCGCCGCATGGCAGTACATCGGCAGCCAGGGAATTCTGCAAGGCACATACGAAACCTTCATGACCGCGGCGCGCATGCACTTTGGCGGGACGTTATCGGGCCGTTTGATCGTGACCGGCGGATGCGGCGGCATGAGTGGCGCGCAGCCGCTTGCAGGCCAGCTCGCGGGCGCGGCCACGCTGGTAGTCGAAGTCGACGAGAAGCGGGTTCGTCGGCGCATCGACACCGGGTATTGCCAGCGCCTGACCCATGACCTTGAGGAAGCGCTTGCCTGGTGCACCGAAGCGCGCGCGTCGGGCGTGGGCATCTCGGTCGGTCTCGTTGGCAACATTGCCGACGTGCTCGTCCAACTCGTTGAGAAGGATATCACGCCCGACATCGTGACCGACCAGACGATCGCTGACCCGGTCGCCGGGTATGTCCCTGGCGGCATGAGCGTAGAAGAAGCCGCAGCCCTGCGTAAGGCCGATCCGGACACGCTCAAGGCGCGGGCGAATGAGACACTGATTGCGCATGTTTCAGCGATGCTGACGCTCAAGGAGCGCGGCGCGGTCGTCTTCGAATACGGCAACAACCTGCGCAAGTATGCGAGCCAGGCTGGTCTCAAGACGGCGTTCGGCTTTGGCTCGTTCATCGAGGCCTACATCCGGCCGCTCTTCTGCGAAGGCATTGGGCCGTTCCGCTGGATAGCCGCATCGGGAGAGCCTGGCGACATCCATATGATCGACGATCTCATCCTGGACATGTTCCCCTCGGACCACAGGATTTCGAGCTGGATCCGCACGGCGCGCGACCATGTGCAATTTACGGGACTGCCGGCACGCATCGGTTGGCTCGGGCTCGGAGAGCGCCGCATTCTGGCGCTCGCAGTGAACGAACTGGTGGCGAAAGGGCAGCTGAAGGGACCGATTGCCTTCACGCGGGACCATCTCGACTCCGGCTCGGCGACACTGCCGCACCGGGAGACAGAGAACATGGCCGATGGATCGGACGCGATCTCCGACTGGCCCATCCTCAATGCGCTGCTCAACTGCGCCTCGGGCGCCGATCTGGTGGCCGTACACGGAATGGGCAACTGGGCGCAGTCGGCCGGCGTGACGACGATCGCCACCGGCACGCAGGACGCCGCCGCCCGCCTGGCCCGTGTTATGGACAACGACACCGGGATAGGGGTCCTGCGCCATGCGAGCGCCGGGTACGAGACAGCGCGCGAGAAGGCGCGGACTGCTGGTATCGGCATTCCGGAACAGCTCGATCGGATCTGATGATGAGCAGCAGCGCTCCTAAGCCTGTTCTGACCACCCTGCACTGGGGCACCTATGGTGTGACTGTCGAGGACGGCCGCCTGACCCGTGTCGAGCCTTGGGCGGGCGACCCCGACCCATCGCCGATCGGCAGTTCACTTGTGGGGTCGGTGGACGGGGTGCTGCGCGTCGCTCGACCTGCTTTCCGGAGAGCGTGGCTCGAACGGGTGGGAACGGCTTCGTCCGGTTTGCGTGGTGCTGGACCGTTCGTTGAAGTCGATTGGGACGAAGCTCTCGATATCGTGGCAGCCGAGGTGAGCCGGGTGCGGACCCAGAACGGTAGCTCGGCCATCTTCGGCGGTTCGTATGGCTGGGCGAGCGCGGGTCGGTTCCACCACGCACAGGGCCAGCTCCACCGGTTCCTCAATGCCGTCGGTGGTTACACCTCCTCGGTGAACGCGTATTCCTACGCTGCCGCCGAAGTGATCCTTCCGCATATCATCGGCAGCATGGAGGGACTGACCAGTCACCAGTCCACGTGGGATGGAATAGCCGGACAAGGTGGTCTCGTCGTTTCCTTCGGGGGCATGCCTCGGCGCAATGCGCAGGTGCAGGGTGGCGGTGTCGGCAAGCACGAAGTTTTGCAAGCCATGCGAAAGGCAAACTCGCACGGCGTGCGTTTCATCAGTCTTTCACCCGTGAAGGATGACGGACCGGACGGTATCGATTTCGAATGGCATGCGCTGATACCCGGTACGGATACGGCTGTGATGCTGGCCATGGCGCATGTGCTTCTGTCCGAGGAGGTTTGCGACAGGACGTTTCTCGATCGCTACACTGTCGGCTTCGAACAGGTTCAAGCCTACGTCCTCGGTGGATGCGATGGTGTGGCCAAGACGCCGGAATGGGCGGCGGGAATCTCCGGCCTCAGCGCGCTGACTATCCGTGAACTGGCGCGTGCGATGGCGGCGACGCGAACAATGATCATGGTCAACTGGGCGATCCAGCGGGCGGATCACGGCGAGCAGCCCTACTGGATGGCGGTGACGCTCGCAGCGATGCTTGGCCAGATCGGACTTCCTGGGGGAGGCTTCGGCTTCGGATATTCCTCCACCAACGGAGCAGGGCGCGCTGAACTACCTTTCAAATGGCCGTCGGTCGCAAAAGGGAAGAACCCGGTTTCCGACTTCATTCCGGTGGCACGCATTGCGGATATGCTGCTCAATCCCGGCGGCGCCTGTGATTTCAACGGCCGCCGTCTAGTCTATCCGGATATTCGGATGATCTGGTGGGCTGGAGGCAATCCGTTCCATCATCACCAAGACCTCAACCGTCTCGTACACGCTTGGCAACGTCCTGAAACCATCATCGTGAACGAGCCCTACTGGACGGCAACCGCGCGCCATGCCGACATTGTTCTGCCGGTGACGACGCCGCTGGAGCGGGACGACCTGGCCTTTTCAAACCGCGAGAACTTCGTGGTGGCGATGAAACGGGTGATGGACCCCGTCGGGGACGCACGCGATGACTTCGCGATATTTGCTGATTTGGCTGCACGGCTTGGTGTCCAGGACGCCTTTACCGAAGGCCGGTCCGCCTCTGACTGGGTGAAAACCCTCTACGACGACGCGCGCTCGCGGGCCGCGTTCCATGGCTCCGCCATGCCCGACTTCGAAACCTTCTGGCGGCTTGGAAGCGTCGAAGTCGAACGCACGGTCGTTTCGCACGACCTGCTGTCCGATTTTCGCGCTGACCCGGCCGGACGGCCACTGCGGACGCCGTCAGGACGCATCGAATTGTTCAGCGAGACCATCGCCGGTTTCCGTTACGAGGGCATCCCTGGTCATGCCGTTTGGCGAGAACCGCGTGAATGGCTGGGCAGTCCGCTAGCGCGAGAGTTTCCGTTACACCTTCTCTCGCCTCAACCGGCGGACAAGCTTCATAGCCAATATGATCAAGGCGTGGTGAGCCGGGCTGCAAAGGTCGCAGGCAGAACCCGCCTGCTGATGAGCCGCCACGACGCCGAAGCACGCGGGATCGGGGAGGGCGACGTCGTCAAGGTGTTCAACGGCCGCGGCGCGTGCCTAGCCGGTGCAAAGCTCGTCGATACGATGCTTCGCGGGGTCGTCCAACTACCGACCGGATCTTGGTTCGACCCTGAGAACCCGGGTGTTCCAGGATCGCTGGAGCGTCACGGAAATCCAAATGTCCTGACGCCAGACCGCGGCACTTCGCCAATAGGGCAGGGCCCGACATGCAACTCCGCACTGGTCGAGGTCGTACGCTTCGACGGGCTGCCTCCGGCAGTCGAAGTGCTCGCCCCGCCAGCAATCGTTTCAGATCAAGTAAAAGGTACAAACCAACCATGAGCGATTTCGATCTTGTTGTCACAGGACGCGTTGTCCTTGCCGATCGTGTCATCGAGGACGGATTTATTGCCGTCCGCGATGGCACCGTGGAGCGCGTCGGCAGCGGCACCCCGCCCGCGGCGCGCGAACGTCATGATTTCGGTGGCGCATATGTGATGCCAGGTGCCATCGATTCGCAGGTCCATTCCCGCTCGCAAGCCGGGCAGGAGGACTTTGTCTGGTCGACCCGTTCCGCAGCGGCTGGAGGCGTGACGACTGTCGTCGACATGCCTTACGATGCCGGGTTCCTCGTGTGCACAGGTGACCGGATCAAGCGGAAGGCGCTCGAGGCGGGCGAACAAGCTCGCGTTGACTTCGCGCTCTACGGCACCATTGCTCCGGAGGATGGTCCGAAGGAGATAGACGGAATGGTGGAGGCGGGTGCTTGTGGCTTCAAGTTTTCGACATTCAACACCGACTCCAAGCGGTTTCCACGAATAGCGCCGCAGACACTCTACGCCTGCTTCGAGCAAATCGCTCGTCACGGGTTGATTGCCGGCATCCACAACGAAAATGACGAGATGGTGCGAGCGGCGATCGCCGAAGTCGAGATGTCCGGGATACGTGACTATCGTGCTCACGGACTTTCGCGTCCTCCCGTGACCGAAACCCTTGCCATGGCCGAAGTGTATGAATTGGGCGCACAGAGCGGGTGCTCCACACATGTCGTGCATTGCTCGGTTGGCCGCGGCTATGAGCTGTGCAACGGCTACCGACAACAGGGCCATGATGCGACGGTGGAAGCTTGCATCCACTATCTGACCCTCGATGAGGAGAACGATGTACGGCGGCTCGTGGGCAAGGGAAAAATCAATCCTCCAATTCGCCCCCGCAAGGAAGTGGAAGCGCTTTGGCACCATCTGGCCGCTGGGAACATCACGGTTGTCTCGACCGATCACGTTAGTTGGTCCGAGGACCGCAAGTCCGATCCGGACATGCTGAAAAATGCTTCGGGAGCGCCGGGTCTTGAAGTGCTCTACAGCCTTCTCATGAAGGGGCTGACGGAGCGCGGTCTTCCAGTCACCTGGGCCGCTCGACTGCTAGCAACCAATCCTTCTCGTCTATTCCGTATAGGTCACCGGAAAGGTGCGATCGAACTCGGGCGTGACGCAGATATAACCGTAATGGCGCACGCCCCTAGCATTTACGAGCCGGGGGCGAGCGGCCACAACTATGTAAACTGGAGTCCCTATCAGGGCTTGGAGCTGCCGTTCCGGCCGATAGCGACCTTCGTGCGCGGTACCTGCGTCTTCGACGGAACCGATGTCTTGGTTCCCCCAGGATTCGGCGCCTTTGTCCGGCCAGCAGGCGCGGGCTGACGTCTTCAGCTAATCCCGCGAACTCCAAAACATCTTCAGAGCAACAGGGACCGCGTCGTTTGGCTCGGACTCAACAAGCTGACTCTGCCTTCAGCAGGCAGCGACATGACTGCAACAACAACTCCAGAAAGGGAAATGAGATGAGGCTTTTGCGAACTTCCGTCGTAGTCGGCGCCTTGGCGATCAGCAGCGCTGCACATGCTGCGTCCTATTGCGAGGCGGGCAATACAGTTAAATTTGCCGGTCTCGATTGGGAAAGCGGCTCGTTCGTTACCGAGGTGATGAAGATAATCTTCGCCAAGGGATACGGATGCAACGTCGAGTCCGTGCCCGGCACATCCGTGGTTCTTGAGCACGGCACAGTAACCAACGATATCCAGGTGTTTGCCGAGCAGTGGCTGGGCAGGAGTGACACGTGGACTGAAGCCCTTGCGGCGGGGAAGGTGGTCAACGCAGGCAGGCCCTTTGTTGGTGCTTCGGAAGGCTGGTTCGTTCCCGACTATGTCGTCCACGGAGACAAGGAGCGCGGCATCGAGGCTTCCGCGCCGGACCTGAAGAGCGTTTCTCAACTCTCTGAGACAAGGATCATCGAGCTTTTCGCCGATCCGGAAGAGCCCACGAAGGGGCGGTTCCTCAATTGCCCGTCGGGATGGTCATGTGAGGGTTTGACCACTGTGAAGCTGAAAGCATACGGTCTCGATCAGGCTTACATCAATTTCCGCCCTGGGACCGGCACGGCGCTGGACGCGGCAATTGCCTCGGCATACGCGCAAGGCGAACCTATTCTTTTCTATTATTGGTCCCCGACCGCGGTGATGGGGAAATACAAACTGGTCAAGCTGGAGGAGCCTGCCTACAGCGATGATTGCTGGAAAGACCTGAGCAGCGGCAACGGCAAGCACGATAAGGCCTGCGCTTTCCCGGCGGTCGACGTCGCCTACGGCGTCAGCACCGAGTTCGCGAAGGCCGCTCCGGAGCTTATCGAAATCCTGTCAAAGGCAACGATACCCCTGAGCCAGGTCAATGAGACTCTGGCTTACATGGCGGACAATCAATCGGACGGTGCCACGGCAGCCGCTCACTTCCTCAAGACCAAGGGCGACATCTGGAGCAATTGGGTTTCGCCTGACGCCAAGGCGAAAATCGAAGAGAGCCTCAAGTAGCCAACGTCAGTTTCGAGTGGGCTCCCGTCGCAGACTGTGACGGAGCCCAACACGAAAGGTAATTCCATGTTTCCCGAAAGTCTTCATGTCTCGATCGCCGGCCCCGTCAACGGTTTCGTGCAGATCCTCGTGTCAAACTACGGCGGCTTTTTCAAAGCTGTTTCGAACGGCATCCTTCAGGTCGTACTGTTCATTGAATGGGTGCTGCGTGGTTTGCCCTGGTGGGTGCTCCTGGTCGTCTTTGTCGCATTGGCGTGGCAAAGCACGAAGCGTGTCAGTTTGGCGGCCACGATCGGCGGCCTCCTCATGGTCAGTGGTATCCTGGGGCTTTGGGATCTGACTATGCAGACCCTTGCACTGATGTTGACGGCCACATTCATATCGGTCGTGATTGGGCTGCCAGTCGGCATACTGGTCGCGAAAAGCCGATGGGCTCGATCCGTTGTGCTGCCGCTGCTCGACGTCATGCAGACAATGCCGAGCTTTGTGTACCTCATCCCGGCCATGATGCTCTTCGGACTCGGCAAGGTTCCGGCGATTTTGGCAACGATCATCTACGCCGTACCTCCACTAATCCGCTTGACCGACCTCGGTATCCGGCAGGTGGACAGCGAGGTTCTTGAGGCTGCGACCGCTTTCGGCGGTAGCCCACGACAGATCCTGTTCGGCGTCGAACTGCCACTGGCGGTGCCGACCATCATGGCCGGTCTCAATCAGACAATCATGATGGCGCTGTCGATGGTCGTGGTTGCGTCGATGATCGGCGCTCGTGGTCTCGGAGAGCAGGTGCTCAACGGAATTCAAACGCTGAACGTCGGAAAAGGAATGGAAGCCGGCATTGGCATCGTGATCCTCGCCATTGTTTTGGACCGCATCACGCAGGGCTTCGGCCGCTCGAAAAAGGAAGAGGCACAACGTGGCTAACATCGAGATCCGCAACGTCTACAAAGTTTTCGGCGCAAAAGTTCCAACCGCAATGGCGATGCTGCGCGACGGTCGCAGCAAAGTGGAGATTCTAGCTGAGACCAGGTGCTCCGTAGGTCTGAACGACGTGAACATGTCCATCGGTGCGGGCCAGATCTTCGTGATCATGGGGCTGTCAGGGTCGGGTAAATCGACACTCGTTCGGCATCTGAACCGCTTGATCGAGCCAACTAGCGGCGAACTGTTGTTCGACGGCCAAAACATCGTGAGCTTGAATCCGCAGGAGCTGCGTTCCTTCCGTACAAGCCGCATCAGCATGGTCTTTCAGAGTTTCGGATTGTTCCCGCATCGCACGGTGCTGCAGAATGTTATGTACGGCCAGAAGATCCGCGGTACGGAACACGAGCAGGCGCGCGCCATCGGCAAAAAATGGATCGACGTCGTCGGCCTCTCTGGCTACGAAGATCGTTATCCATTTTCATTGTCCGGCGGGATGAAGCAACGAGTTGGTTTGGCACGTGCACTGGCTGCTGACACCGATGTCATTCTGATGGACGAAGCCTTCAGCGCGCTCGACCCGCTCATCCGGTCCGATATGCAGGACCAACTGCTGGATCTGCAAAAGAACCTCTCCAAGACAATTGTCTTCATCACGCATGATCTCGACGAGGCTCTAAAAATCGGATCAGAAATTTCGATACTCAAGGACGGACAGGTTGTTCAGTGCGGAACACCAGATCACATCCTGTCGCATCCGGCGGACGATTACGTAGCGCGCTTCGTCAAGGGGAGGCAAATACACGCATGACAACCATTATTATCGATCAACCGCTTTCATGGCGCGATATCGCAGCGGTCTCCGAGGGTGCAGGACTTACATTATCCGATGCGGCGCGGGACCGGATCGCCAACGCAAGAACCCTGGTCGAGGCCATAGTCGAGAAGAACATCCGAGGATATGGCATCAACACTGGCGTAGGCGCACTATGCGACGTCATCATTGATCGAACTCAGCAGCAGAAACTGTCGCGCAACATTGTCATGAGCCATGCATGCGGGGTAGGTGACCCACTCGGTCGGGTCGAGACCAGATCAATCATGGCGGCGATGGTGAACACCTATGCGCACGGTCGATCAGGGGTGCGGGTTGAGGTAGTCGAGCTTCTATGCGCCATGCTTAAGCACGATTGTATTCCTGTTGTGCGTTCCAGGGGGTCCGTCGGCTATCTGGCTCACGCAGCCTGCATCGCACTCGTCATGATTGGATGTGGACACGCCCTTCTTGGAGGCGAAAAGGTCGGTGGTGCGGAGGCTCTTGCTCTCATTGGACATGAGCCGCTAGTCTTGCAGGCGAAGGAGGGGTTGAGTCTCGTCAATGGCACGGCCTGCGCGACTGGTTTGGCCTGTGTTGGATTAGCTCGAATGGCGCGTCTCGCTGATTGGGGCGATGTGGCAGCGGCGATGAGCTATGAAAATCTCGGAAACCAGGCGGGCACATTTGACGATGAAACGCTTTCTATGCGTCAGTCGACAGGACTCCTGGAGGTTGGGGGGACACTGCGGTCGTTGCTCGCCGGAAGTCCGTTGCTTGCCAAAATAGCAGGCCGCCGGACACAGGATCCGCTCAGCCTGAGAGCTGTCCCGCAAATCCATGGAGCCGTGCGCGACAATTTTTCGCACGTGGCTGACGTGGTCGACCGGGAGCTAGCTAGTGTAACGGACAATCCGGCCGTGAGCGGCACCGCCGCAGCTCCCGCTGTCCATTCACAAGCGCATGCCGTTGGCGCCGCAATTGCGCTTGCAATGGACAATCTGGCGGTTGCCGCTTCCTTGCTTGGGGCCGTTTCGGAGCGCCGCATTGACCGTCTAGTTAATCCCCTTGTCAGTGGTTTGCCGGCCTTCCTTACGGCGGACAGCGGCACATGCAC
Organism: Ensifer sp. ENS06; assembly: GCF_014852205.1. Classification (NCBI taxonomy): domain Bacteria; kingdom Pseudomonadati; phylum Pseudomonadota; class Alphaproteobacteria; order Hyphomicrobiales; family Rhizobiaceae; genus Ensifer; species Ensifer sp. ENS06. The sequence goes on from NZ_JACVBC010000021.1 coordinate 54,112, forward strand.
GGGATTCCAGGTGGTTCAATGCACAGCAGCTTCGCTTGCCGCTGATAATCGCCGCTTGGCGGCACCGGCCTCGTTGGATGGCGGCATCACAGCTGCCCTGCAGGAAGATATCCTGACCCACGCCACGCCCGCCTCTCTTAAACTCCTAACCATTCTTCGGAATGTCGAGGAAATCTTGGCTATCGAGTTGCTTTCGGCCGCGCAAGCCTACGACCTTCAATCGAGACTAATGCATTCCGCGACGGCGACAACGGCGGTTTGGCGGCAGATACGGGAAAGGGTACCTACGTATGCCGATGACAGGCCTATATCCGATGACATCGACGCCATGCGAGCGTTAATGTCGGGTTGTGTTCGTGCTGTGCGAGAGGAGCAACCGGGCGGTCGTTAGATGCGTGCTGCGCGATGCCGGGAGGTTAGTAGGTCGTGCACGAGACTCTCGTGCTGCGGAGAACTGCGAGTGAGCTTTTGGCAGCCATGAGAGGGAGCCTGGGCTTTGCCCGGGCTCTTTTTGTTTTATTGCTTGCGGTCGACCGTCAAATAGGGACTGCAGGTGTCGCCTTGGATCGGGAGAGAGCCGCGATTCCACGGAACCCCTACGCGGGGCAAGGTCAACCGCTCTGCGGATCTTGGAGTGTGGGAATTCATTTGGCATCTGCTCAGCGCCGTCGCCTTGGGGTTAGCGCTCCTGTCCATCGAACGACATTCGCCAGGACGCGGAACCTTCTTGTCAGCAGCCGCGGACTCGAGGACGTGACGAGGTGATGGGATCGCCCATGGACGCCGACCAGACCCGCGCGATGCGCCGAAGCCGCCGTGCCGCAAGATATGTTCATACCCTTATGCCGAGTTAGGCATAACGGAATTTATCCCGGGGCCCATACCATGCCGAGCCCATTCCCTAAGGCCCGAGATTTCCGGTAATCCAGATCAAAAGCTCGGCATACTTTGAACGCGTTGGAAGACCAGGCTCGGCCCAAACCTGTCATGGCATGGGCTCACGTTTCGGCCAGCATTGTAAGGAGCCGGGAATAGTCGGGTCTTTCCAATCGGGATGCTCGTCGAGCCTTGCAATCTTAAAGCCCGCGTTTACGGCTGCAGTTACGATCTCTCCCAAAATCGAGAACCGGTACATACACCTCCCGAGACTTTCGCCGTCGTCGGCGGGGGGTCGGAACGTCCGCTTCGATCCGTCTGGAAGTAGTGGTGCGGGTCTTCTGCCCAGTACAGTTTGCGTTGAATGGGATGAAATTCATTTAAAAGGAGAGTGCCATCATCTATCGCAAGCTCTCGCATCACTTGGAAAAAGCGGTTTAAGTCTTGGTGGTAGTGAAGAATGCCAAGCTCAAGCACCAAGACGTCGGTGGGCGGTTTCGGCCGAGTTCATCTGCCTTCAGGACATCACAGAGAGCCTAATCGATAACCACACCCGCGGCATCAGAACGAGCCTTGTGCCACAGGGCTAGCGGGCGAGTGGAATTTGAGAATGTCTTCACCGAGGCATCTCATCTCGGGACGCGTCTAATCGGACTGGGGTGGGCTGTTTCTTTCCCTTGAACAGCATCCGCCTTTCTCATTGCGCGGAAAAATGCTCGTGCCGCTTGAATGAGGCTGGCGAAAACTTGCGTAATGCTGCGCTCAGCCAGTGCTTCGGATTGTTTGATCGCGACCCGGACGGCGTTTTGGTCGCCGCGCGCCGCGCATGCGGCCGCGTCCAGGAGCGGTTGGTCGGATTTATGGATGCCGATCATGTTAGGATCTCCTTTTAGATCACGATTGGTACTTGATAGAACTCCAGAAATTCACTTGGAGATCTGTCGTAGCGTTGACGCGTTTGTGGATTGGAGAGGATGGAATAGGCGTAGTCGACGTCCGCGTACAATTGCAGCGACAGCACTAGTTTTCCGAGAAAACCGCTTTGGGGCGTTGCTGTCCGTTGTCGGTAGGCAGCGTCTATCTCGGAACACGTACTGTCAGTAGCGACCCTGAGGACTTCGTAGAGATTCACGCTGCCACCTCGAAATCATGGACTTCCAGGATAGGATGGGCAGTCAGAATGAAAACGACGATTTGTTGATCCATTGGATCAGAAAATTCTATCAGTCGGCGTGCTTCGTCATCGACACGATCGAGTTGCCCGGCGCTCTCGGTGAGACGCGCCTTGAGATGCGAATATGTGAGGAGTGCCGCCGAACATCAATCGCACGTCACCCATAGAAAAATGCTCGGCGTTCAGGAGAACGCCGAGCAGTGAGCAGGGGCTGGCGGCGCCCTGCGGGGATGGAAGAATGCCGGTTCACACGGCCCGTCTGGCGGATGTCGGCCGCACCAGCAGGTGCAGGTCGGTGGTCTGCGCGATCAGATCCTCCGACAGATCGGTGTGCCGGGCAAGAACGTCCCGGATCGTCATGCCACTCGAAAGCATCTCCTTGGCGAGATGGGCAGCGCGCTCATAGCCGATCGCGGGTGTCAGCGCGGTGGCCACCGCGGTGCTGGCCTCGAGATGCTTGCGGCAGGCCTCGGGATTGGCCGTGATCCCAGACACGCACCGGATGCGCAACGTCTCGATCGCATTTGTGAGCAGATCGATCGAATGCAGCGTATTGTAGGCGATAACAGGCTCCATCACGTTGAGCTGCAATTGCCCGGCCTCCGATGCGAGCGTGATCGTCAGGTCGTAGCCGATGACCTGAAAAGCCACCTGGTTCACCACCTCCGGCACCACCGGGTTGACCTTGCCGGGCATGATGGACGAGCCGGGCTGCAAGGCAGGGAGATTGATCTCGTTCAACCCGCCTCGCGGGCCACTGGAAAGGAGGCGCAGGTCGTTGCAGATCTTCGACAGTTTTGTGGCGGTTCTCTTCAGCATGCCGGAGAAAAGGACAAAGGCGCCCGTGTCCCAGCACGCTTCGATTAGATTGGCGGCAGCGACGACAGGCAGGCCTGTGACCGCGCGAAGTTCGTCGACAACCGCCGTCTGATAGTCCGCGCTGGTATTGATCCCTGTTCCGATCGCGGTTCCACCGAGATTCACTTCCCGGAACAAAGAGACGATCTCCTGTAGCCTCACCACGTCCTCACGCAAGGTAATGGCGAAGGCACCGAACTCCTGTCCAAGCGTCATGGGCACTGCATCCTGCAGTTGAGTGCGCCCGAGCTTGAGGATGTCGGAGAAGCTTCCTGCTTTTTCCTCGAATTCTGCCGCCAGAAGCTCCAGCGCCTGGCTAAGCTTCTTGTGCGAGAACAGGATGGCGAGGCGGATGGCGGTCGGGTAGACGTCGTTGGTGGATTGGGCGAGGTTCACGTCATTGTTGGGATGCAGGGCCGCATAGTCACCGCGCGGTCGACCGAGCATTTCCAGGCCGCGATTGGCGATGACCTCGTTGATGTTCATGTTCGTCGAGGTGCCAGCGCCGCCCTGGAAGACGTCGAGGGGAAAGGCGTCATGATGCCGGCCGGTGACGATCTCCTCGCAGACCCGGCAGATCACCTCACCCTTTGCCGGATCTAGATCGCCAAGCTGCACATTCGCCCGGGCGGCAGCCATCTTCACATAGGCGAGCGAGCGGATGAAATGCGGGAAATGGCTGATCCGTATGCCGGAAATGGGGAAATTGGTGATCCCGCGGGCCGTCTGTGGCCCGTAATAGACATCCGCCGGTATTTCTACCGGGCCGAGTGCGTCCACTTCGATGCGTTCTGGCTGGGTGGTCACTGTCAAGGTAAGCTCCCGTTCTGGAAGGAAGATAGTAGGGGCAACGGGAAGGCAGGTGGCCCCTTGGGAGGTGCTCGACCGCCAGCCGTTGAATTGCCTGGATGAGAAATACCGTGCGATCTTGCATTGCCCAAATAGTCTTTGCTGGACCGCTGGTTCGGAAAAACGTTCAGACCGCCTGGCAGGCTCCGCATCGCATCCTGTCAGCACCGTCCGAATCCGGCCGACGAGGCTGGATTCGGGCGGCTGGCGCCGCATGGACGGATCGCCCACAGGATGACTAGAGATAGAGATGGCGGATCGTGTCGTCCTTCAGAAGATCGCTGCTCCGACCGCTGAGAACGATCTGTCCCCGAATGAGGAGGTAGCCCCGCTCGGCGATCGATAGGGCCGTCTCCGCGTTCTGCTCGATGAGCAGAACGGCCTTACCCTCGTTGCGGATGCGGGCGACGATCTGGAAGTATTCGTCGATCAGCTTTGGCGAAAGGCCAAGCGATGGCTCGTCCATGACAACCAGTGCCGGATCCCCGATCAGCGCGCGGGCAAGCGCGACCATGGCCTGCTCGCCCCCCGACATGGTGCCCGCCTTCTGACCGAGCCGCTCGCGGATGCGCGGAAAGAGGTCGGCCATGCGATCGATCTGCGCGTTGAAATCGAGCGCCGCGTTGCGGGCGGCATCGAAGCCCAGCCGCAAGTTCTCTCGCACGGTTAGCGTCGGGAAAAGACGTCTGCCTTCCGGCACGAAGCCGGCGCCAAGACTGGCGAGCCGCTCCGTGCCGCTCTCCTTCACATCCTTGCCGGCAATGCGGATGCTCCCTACATCGCTGCGCAGCAGCCCGCAGATGGCGTTGAACGTGGTGCTCTTGCCCGCGCCGTTTGGGCCCAACAGGCAGACCATTTCGCCGGGGCCGACATGCAGCGACACGTTACGGAGCATCGGCACGGGGCCGTAGCTGGTGCTTACAGACTTCATCTCAAGCATGATTGGCTGCCTTTTGTCCAAGATAGGCTTCCTGTACCCGCGGCAGCAGCCGCACCTGGCTGAAGTCGCCGTCGGCGATCTTCCGTCCGTAGTCGATCACGGCGACCCGATCCGGCAATGTCGCGACCAGCCGCATGTCGTGCTCGATGATCAGGAAGGAGAGGCCCGGCCGTTCGGCCATCAGCCGCCTCACGTCGGCGATGAGCGCATCGGTATCGCGATCGTCCATGCCGGAAGAGGGCTCGTCCAGCATGACGACCTTTGGTTCGGATGCGAGCGCGCGGGCGATTTCCAGCCGCCGGCGGTCGGCCTGCGGCAGGGCGCCGGCAAGCGTGTGGCGCCGTGGATAGAGATGCGGAGAGACGGAGCGGATCAATGCGCTGGCTTGTTCGGCCGCACTTTCCAGTTCTGCGCGGGCCTTGGCTGGGCGCAGCAGCGCCTGCAATACCCCGGTGCTCGTGCGCGTATGCATTCCGATCAGCACGTTGTCGAGCAACGTCAGATCATTGAAAAGTCGGCTCGACTGGAAGGTGCGAGCGATCCCCGCCGCCGCGATGCGGTGGGCGGGCCAGCCAGTGATGTCCTGTCCCTCCAGCGTCACGCTCCCCCGGCTCGGGGTGTAGATGCCTGAGATCAGGTTGAGGAGCGTGGACTTGCCGGCGCCGTTCGGGCCGATCATGCAGACGATTTCGGAAGCATTGAGTTCGAGGTCGACCTCCGCCACTGCGACGAGACCGCCGAAGCGGATCGACAGGTCGCGAACCTCCAGGAGCGGTTTCTTCATTGATGGGCTCCGTAGTTGCGGGCGCGCTGCGGGAAGAGACCCTGCGGGCGCAAGATGAGGAAAAGGATCACGACGATCCCAACGAAAAGCAGCCGGTAGTCCGAGAAGATGCGCAGCTTTTCCGGCAGTATTGTCAGCAGGAATGCACCGATGATGACGCCGAGCGTATTGTCCATGCCGCCAACGATCACCATAGTCATGATCGTCACCGAGACGAGGAAGGTGAAGTTGTCAGGCGAGATGTAGCTTACATAAAAGGCGTAGATCGTTCCGGCGAAAGCCGCGAGGAAGGCGTCTACGCCGAAGGCAAGCATCTTGTAGCGCACGATGTCGATACCCTGACAGCGCGCGGCCAACGGATCTGCGCGCAGCGCATTCCAGGCAAGGCCGACGCGGCTGTCATGCAGCCGCTTGGCGGCAATGATCGACACACCTACGAGAACGGCGGACAGGTAGTAGAAATTGGCCTGGCTAGGTAGGCGGAAACCGAAGATCTCGATCGGCCGAGCGAAGGAATGACCGAAGAGGGTCGGAGCCGGGATGCCAACCAGGCCGTTGGCGCCGCCAGTCCAACTGAAGTTGTTGAGCAATTGATGGATGACGATGGCGAAGGCGATCGTGACGAGCGCGAGATAGCTGTCCTTGGTGCGCATCGATGGAAAGCCCAGAAGGAAGCCGAAAATTGTCGCAACCACGGCTGATGCGGGCAGGGTCCACCAGAAGGAAACACCGAAATGGATCGCCAGCAGCGCTGAGGTATAGGCGCCGATGCCGTAGGAGGCGCCGGTGGCGAAGTTAGGGATGTTGGCGCTGCCGAGCTGGAAGTTCAGCGCCAGCGCAAGGACAGCATAGAGTTGGGCCACGATGAGAAGATGCAGCACGTAACTGCTCCCCTGCATGAAGAAGGGATAGGCGAGCACGAGCAGCGCGCCGAGCGCGGTGGCGAGGCGGCGCTGGTCGTGGAATGCGCTGACGATGCGCTCTTCCAGCTGCGGGCGCACCTGCATAAGGGCGAAGATCGCGCCCATCAGCGCGAGCAGGAGCACGGTGATTGCTGTCTTTTCCGTGAGCAGGAACGCGCCGAGCAGGACGGCTCCGCCGATCTCGACCGCTGTGACGATTGCTGCATTCGTTGCGAACGCCGGACGGATGGCCAGGACTTCGGTGTCAATTTCGGTTTGCGACATGGATCAGACTTTCTCGAAGACGGGTTTGCCCAACAAGCCGGAGGGCTTGAGCACCAGAACCAGAATGGTCAGCACGAACATAAAGACGAGCCGGTAGGATGCCCCGTCGGGCACAGCGATCTGCACGAACACGTCGACGCCTGCGATGAGGAGGGCGCCAAGGATGGCACCCTGCATCGAGCCCAACCCGCCGATAACGGCTGCCGAAAAGCCGATTAAGCCGAGCTGGACACCGAAGTCGAAGCGCACAACGCCCGCATGGCTGACGAAGAACACGGCACCCATGGCGCCTACCGCCGAGGCGATGAAGAAGGTGACGGCGAAGATCTGGTTCGGGCTAATTGCCATCAGCCGCGCAATGTTGCGGTCTTCGGCGACGGCGCGGATCCTCATGCCCACTGGCGTGTGGGTTAGAAGGGCGAAAAGCGCGACGACCATGGCGACACTGACGCCGATCACGATCAGGCTGAAGGCCGGGACTACGAAATCGCCGATCGCAAACGAGCCCGAGGCGATTGCCGGGAAAGGCTTGGGGTTCGAGCCCTGCGGATAGAAGGTACGGATCATTTCGCGGATGACGGTTCCAAGCGCGACAGTGGCGACCAGGGCCATCATGGCCGGAGCATTACGGAAGCGTCGTATCACCAGCCAGTCCAAGAGGACGCCCAACAGGCCGATTGCTACCATGGAGACGAGGATCGCCAGGAGGAGCGCGGCGGGCGCGCCCATTGGCGCGGCGACGGTTGCCACGGTCTGTACGGCGAGGAGCGCCACGAAGGGTGCCACCATGGCGACGTCGCCATGGGAAAAATGGATGACGTCCAGAACCCCGAATAGCAAGCTAAAGCCGAGCGCGAGTAGAGTATAAATGCTGGCGAGCACCAGCCAGTTGAGCAAATGCTGCGCAACCAGAGCGTCCATTGAAGTCCTCCCTTACTATTGGGCAGCGGCCTTTCGAGACTTCCTCGAGACCGGGCGCCATGCCGGGGGGATTATTGGTGTCATTCAGGCCGAAGCAAGCGGAAGCTCTTCGCGATTGGCAACGGTTTTCTGATCCAAACCATCAGAAATTACGACTTTCTGTTGGCGCCCTCATCCAGCAGCTTTCGAGCACGGCGAAGGCAACGACGCTTCCGGGACATGCCGGTAAAAACCGCCGAGCCGAAACAACAACAAGAGGGTGAACGAATGAAGGAACTGACTATGCGCCGGCGCATGCTTGTGACCGGCTTGATGGTGTCTGCGGCCCTGTTTGCGATGCCGGTGGCGGCTCAGGACAAACCTCACATCAAGCTGGGCTTTATAGGCCCGGTCAGCGGTGGCAATGCGCAGCAGGGCCTGGGTGCGCGCAACGGTTTTCTGCTGGCGATTGAACAGGCGAACGCTGCCGGCTATCCCTACGAAGTGGAACCGGTGGCGCTTGACGACGCCTCCGATCCGCAGACCGGCGTCTCAGCGGCCCTCAAGCTCGTCAACGATCCTGAGGTTGTCGCGGCGACTGGTCATTGGAACAGCCCGGTCGCGCTCGCAACAATGCCGGTATTCAATCGTTTTCAAGTCCCCATGGTCGTCTGGGGTGCGATCAGCCCGAAGATCACCGAGCAGAACCTGCCCGAGATCACCCGCGTCACCCCGACGCTGGTAACGGAGAACAAGCCGCTGGCAGAATGGGTGGCGACCAAACTCGGCGCCAAGAAGATCGCGATCATCGCCGATACCAGCGACTATGGCACCGCCAATACGGCGGCCTTCGAGACATTCTTCACCGAGGCGGGCGGTGAGATCGTCGCCAAGGACCTTTTCCCGGTCGGCACGGTGGATTTTCGCACGACGCTGACCAAGCTGCGCGAAGCCGCGCCGGATGCGATCTATTTCGGCGGCGTCATCGCCGAGGCCGGTATCCTGCGTAAGCAAATGGTCGAGATCGGGTTGAAGGTTCCGATGATCGGTATTTCTGGCTTCTATGATCCGGAATTCGTGACGCTCGCCGGGGCGGCGGCCGACGGCACCATGGTCAGCTATCCGGCCGCACAGTCCAATCCGAAACTTGAAAAGATGAATGTCGACTACAAGGCGCGAGCCTTCGCCGAGGAGACCAGCCCCTATACGAAATACGCCTTCGACGCGACGAACATCATGCTGGCCGCCATCAAGGAAACGGGCGTCGAGGACAAGGAAGCTCTCGCCAAGGCCATCCGCTCCATCAAGTACGACGGCGTGCTCGGCGAGACGACGTTCGACGCCAACGGCCAGACCCAGATCCCGGTCGCGATCGAGATCAAGGAAGTGCGCAACGGCGCCTGGGAAACCCGCCCCGAATAAAAAAACGCCCGATGCGGGCTACGTTCCGGCATCGGAAAAACCGCTGCATGGATACGGAAACCCATATTTTCGGTCCGTGCAGCAGCTTGCTACCACAGCCCAGCCCCCGAGCAGTTCGGCGGCAAAAGCCAGAATTTCCAAAAGAAACCAAGAGGATCCCGATGATCAGGACAGGTCAACAATACAAGGACTCGATCCGCGACGGCCGGCGCATATGGGTAAACGGAGAGCGCGTGAGCGACGTCACGACCCATCCGCAGTTCAAGCCGATCGTGGACATCCGGGCCCGTATCTTCGACATGCAGCATGAGGACGCGCACCGCGATATCATGACCGTGATGCAGAATGGCGAGCGTAATGCGCTCGGCAGCGCGTTGCCCTATACCCAGGACGATTGGTGGTCCAAGCGCCGCGCGACCGACCACCTGCTGAATGAGGTGGGTGGCGTCGTGACCCGCGTCGGCGACGAGACCGTAGGTGAAATGTGGTCGCTCTTCGACGGGCAGGACGTGCTCAACGAAGTCGATCCGCAGTTCTCCAAGAATATTGAGACGCACATCGGCCGGGTGCTGAAAGAGGATCCCTTCCACGTTTCGGCAAACACCGACCCGAAGGGCGATCGCTCGAAGGCGCCTCAGGACCAGGATCCGGACATGTTGCTGCATGTCGTGAAGGAGACCGATGCGGGCATCGTGGTGCGGGGGGCCAAATATGAGACCGCCGCAGCCTACGCCAACCAGGCCTTCACCAAGCCCACCATCGCCAACTGGGGCAATAACGCGCTGAGCGACTACGCCGTCGGCTTCATCTGCGATCTCGGCAGCCCGAACCTTCGCTTCATCTGCCGCACCGGCTTTGCCGGCCGCGCTCCGCAAAAGGACTACCCCCTTTCCAACGGCTTCGACGAGGTCGACACGATCGTGATCTTTGACGACGTGCTGATCCCCTGGGAGAACGTGCTGTTTTACCGCCATACCAAGGCTGCGACATTCATCCGCGCGACGCTGCACCGCTATTCCGCCTTCGCCTTTGTCCAGCGCAACCTCAAGGTCGCCGACATGATGATCGGCGCGGCGCTGTTCAACGCCCGCCAGACTGGCCTCGACAAGCAGCAGGCGGTGCAGGAGAAGATCGCCCAGCTTGCCGTGTACCGCGAAGGCATCAATGCGCATCTGACCGCGGCGATCGCCCTTGGCGAACGCTCGCCTGCCGGCCTGATGATGCCGAACCAGTCGCTGCTCTATACGGGTCGTGTACTGGCTTGCTCGCAGCTACACGAGATGATGCACATTGCCCGCGAACTGTGCGGCGGCCAGATCTGTGTGACACCGGATGCGGCGTCCTTCGAGAATCCGGAAACCAAGCCGTGGCTCGATAAGTACTACAGCATCAACGACGAATGGGTCGCTGACGATCGCCGCAAGCTGTTGGCCTTTGCTCGCGACCTCCTCAACTCGGACTACGCCGGCCACCGGTTGACCTTCCAGCTCTTCGCCCAATCACCGCCGTTCGCCCATCTGGCCGCCGTCTATCGCAATTTCGACTGGGACGGTCCGCTTGCCTTCGTCAAGGAAGCAGCCGGCCTGTCGGACCGCGTGATGGGGGGGCGCACGCTGACGCCGGGAGACAGCGCCATCTCAAGCTGGTTCTCCAACGAAACAGACGCCCACGCCAGGCGCGCCGCGGCGGAATGATCTTCCCGGGGAGTGGCCATTAGGGCTGCCCCCTCGCTCCAAAACAACCCACCGGCCGGGCCTGCCGGCTCAAGAAAATGGAATGAGAGACATGATTCATAAGCGGCTTCGTCCCTTCAACACCAAACAGACCTATCCCGAGCAGAAGCTCGACAATGACCTAAGTCAGGGCGTCGTTGCTCGCGGCACCACTGTTTTCCTGCGCGGCCAGGTAAGCCAGGACCTCGACACCCGAGAATGCCTGCATGTTGGCGATGCGGCCAAGCAAACCGCCAAGACGATGGAAAACATTAAGATGCTCCTGGAGGAGGCCGGTAGCGAAATGGCGCATATTTGCCGCATCGTCGTCTATGTCACCGACATCCGCTATCGCGAGGCCGTCTACCAGGAAATGGGTAAGTGGATGAAGGGCGTCCATCCTTGCTCGACCGGCATCGTCGTGCCGGCGCTCGCGCGACCTGAGTGGGTGGTCGAGATCGAAGCGACCGCCGTCATTCCCGACGCCGCCTGAGGGAGGGGCGCGATGACCTTCTCGATTTCTGCGCGTTGCCCCGAGACCGGCATGTTCGGCGTTGCCGTTTCCTCCTCCTCGCCATGCGTCGCCGCGCGCTGCGCCCATGCCCGGGCGGGCGTGGGAGCGGTGGCGACGCAGAACATCACAGATCCGCGGCTCGGCCCGAAGGGGCTCGATCTCATGGCTGGCGGCCTGTCGGCGGCAGATGCGCTCGAAGCGCTGAAGCGCGACGCGCCACATCTGGAATACCGCCAGCTGGCCCTGGTCGACGCCGAGGGCCGGACGGCATCCTTCTCCGGGACGCGGACGCTCGGTACCCACCGCGTCGCCACAGGCCCGGGCATGGTCGCCGCAGGCAACCTGTTGGCCGCTCCGGAGGTACCGGAGGCCATGGTTGCGGCCTTCACCGCGGCAGCAGGGCGTGGTCTCGGGGATCGGCTGCTGGCGGCCATGCGAGCCGCTGAGGCCGCGGGCGGAGAGGAAGGTCCGGTCCATTCGGTCGGCATGATCCTCGTTCGCGATCAGGCCTGGCCAATCGCAGATCTGCGCGTGGACTGGGCCGACGAGGATCCTATCGGCGAACTGGCGATGCTGTGGGAGCGCTGGAAAGGCGAGATGGATGCTTACGTCGCCCGAGCCCTCAACCCGTCCGACGCGCCAAGCTACGGCGTGCCTGGCGACATGTAGCGCAGAAGCAGCCTCGCCAGTCGGTGAGGCAATTGTGCCCCCTCATCCTCCTCTGGCCCAGTATTCCCCCCTCGAGGGGACAAGGTGGCGGAGGGGGGAGGCGTATCCGGATATAAAGTGATGAATACGCTTGAAATCCTGGCGAGGCTAATTGCCTTTCCAACCGTCAGTCGGACCTCCAACCGGGAGCTCATCGGTTTCATTGAGGGCCTGCTGCACGGGGAGGGCATAGAGACGATGCTCGTCGAAAGCGCCGATGGCACCCGGGCGAACCTTTTTGCCACCATCGGGCCACAAGGGCGCGGCGGCGTCGTGCTTTCCGGCCACACGGATGTCGTACCGGTCGAGGGCCAGGACTGGAGCCGCGACCCCTTCCGTCTTTCGATTGACGGCGGTCGGGCCTACGGGCGCGGGACGGCCGACATGAAGGGTTTCGTTGCCTCGGCGACCGCCGCCGCCCTTCGCGCCGCCGGCCGCGACATGCAGACGCCGCTTCATCTGGCCTTTTCCTATGACGAAGAGATCGGTTGCGTCGGCGTTCGGGGTTTGCTGGAGGAACTGGCGAACCACGCACCTCGGCCGATGGTCTGTATCGTCGGCGAGCCAACCGGCATGCGGATTGCAACCGGTCACAAAGGCAAGGTCGCTCTTCGCGCCTGTTGTGTCGGCCACGCCGCCCATTCGGCCCTTGCGCCCACCGCCCTGAACGCCCTGCATCTCGGTGCGGACTTCCTGGGCACGCTGCGCCGCGAGCAGGAGCGGCTTGCCGAAAGCGGTGCACGGGATGCGGCCTACGACGTTCCGTTCAGCACCATCCATGCCGGGCGCATGAGCGGCGGTCAAGCGCTCAACATCGTCCCGGACCGTTGCAACATCGACTTCGAGATCCGCAACGTCGCCGCCGACGACCCGGCGGAGATCCTTGCCCGCCTGTTCGACGGTGCAGAAGCCATCGTCGCGCCGCATCGCGAATGCTTCCCGAAGGCGGCGATCGCCGTCGAGGAGGTGAATGCCTATCCCGGTCTAGATACGAGCGAGGAAGCTGATGTCATCCAGCTCCTGCGCCGTGTGACAGAGAACGACGGGCCGGCATGCAAGGTCGCCTTCGGCACTGAGGCCGGGCTCTTCCAAAGTTTGCTTGGCGTGCCCGCGGCGGTGTGCGGGCCGGGACATATGGAGCAGGGACACAAGCCGGACGAATATATCGAGACCGATCAGCTGTCGGCCTGCGACCGCATGCTCGACCGCCTTCTTGATGTCCTCGCCGAGAGGTCGTGAAGGTGCATCGGAAATGCTGAGGCCAGGCTTCCGAAGATGCTGGTTTGTTTCTCGAGCGGCACGTGGTCATGTCAAGCAGACCAATGCACAGCCGGAGCAGATGATGTCCGCAATTGAGCGAATGACCCGCAATATCAAGTCGAGGCTCGTTAACCGACGGAACCTCTCGGCCCTGACGCAGGCCGGTGCGGCCGGCTTTGGCGTTACGGCAACAGAAGTTCAACATGCCGCGCATCAGCGGACGGACGTGCTTGAGCGCCTGGCACGGATGGCCGAGTTTCATGAAACCGCAGGGGCGCTGGCGTCGGCCGGGCGCTACGAGCTCTTGGAGATGGCGCGCAAGTGCGACCGTTGCCCGCATGAAAGGAAATGCGCCCGCATACTCTACGCAGCATTGCGCCCGTGCGCGAAAGAAGTGGATTTCTGTCCCAACGCGGCAGAATATCCCGCCCTGGCCGTGGAAAGGCATACCACGGACGCAACTTAACTGTGCCGACCTCCTGGCTGGGTCGCGGCTGGACAGGAACTCCCTATGCGCTTCACCCTACGACAACTGACTTACTTCATCGCGGCTGCGGAGACGGGAAGTGTGACCCGCGCCGCTGAGCAGGTGAACATTTCCCAGCCGTCGATTTCGGCGGCGATCCTGCATCTTGAAGTGGAATTCGGCGCCCAGTTGTTTGTCCGTCATCATGCCCAGGGCCTGTCGCTGACGCCCGCCGGCCAGCGGCTGCTGGTTGCAGCGAAGGAGGCCTTGCGCACGACGCAGGGCCTTTACGATGTGGTAAACTCGGCCATGGGCGTAGTGGCCGGGCCGATCAATCTCGGATCGTTCCGGACCTTTACGCCACTGATCGTGCCCGAGCTCTGGAAGAGCTTCGTGGCGCGCTATCCCGACGTACAGCTGCACGTCACCGAGGGAAGCGAGGCGGAGTTGCTGGAGGGCCTGCGCAACGCCCGCATCGATGTGGCGCTCACCTATGAATTGAGCGTGACGGCCGACATGGACTTCGTGCCGCTTGCCGAATTGCCGACTTATGTTCTCCTTTCCGCCGACCATCCGCTGGCGGTGCGTCCGCGGCTGAAGCTGACCGAACTTGAGCAGGAGCCGTTCATCCTGCTCGATTTGCCGCTGACCCGGCAATACTTCCTCTCGCTGTTCGAGCGGGCGGGGATTGCGCCGAGGGTCGTGGCAGAGACCAGCCTTCCCGCCGCCATTCGTTCCTATGTCGGCGCCGGGATTGGCTTCTCGATGATGACAGTTCGGCCGCGCAACATGAGCGCCGAAAATGGCTATCCGCTCGCCTATGTCGAGCTGGAGGACGATTATCCTCCTATGAAGCTGGGCCTCGCCAGCCTGAAGGAACTGAAGCGTTCACGTGTCGCGGAAGCCTTGGAGGGGCTCTGCCGTGAGTTGATCAGCGAGGGCAGCCTGCCTGGCATGGCGTCGATACCGCAGACGCGCTCCGAGGGCTGACAGGCTCGCCTTTCCAAGTTTTTCTTGAGGCAAAACGCCAGAAAAGCATTCTTTTCCCCCGGCCTTCGTCTTGGAACAATGCACTCGTTCTTCCGCTTTCGAGCGGTCATTCAACCAGTTGCAAAGACGGAGTGCGGGGCTTGGACACCAAGATCGAACAGACCATTCGGCTCAAATTTCTCGAAGGAATGAGCCATGCCGCATGTACGGTGAACATCGTCACGACGGACGGGCCTGCCGGGCGCGCAGGCGTAACGGTGTCGGCAATGGCCTCGGTATCGGCCGACAGCGCGTGGCCGACCATGCTCGTCTGCGTCCATCACCTCAGTCCGGCCGCCGCAAAGATCGTCGAGAATGGCGTCCTCTGCGTGAACGTGCTGCGAGACGACCAGTCCTATATCTCCGACACTTTTGCCGGCCGTTTCAAGGAAGAGGTGAGCGACAAGTTCGAGTGTGCCGAATGGTCCCCGATGCCCTCTGGCGCACCCCGCATCATAGACCCGCTCGTTGCATTCGATTGCCGACTGCTCACCTCGGAAAAGGTCGGGACACACTACATGTTCCTGTGCGCGGTACGCGACCTGCACATCTCCCGTTCGGGATCGCCGCTTATCTACGCAAATCGGGCCTACGGCGCCTCAATGCGAATAGATGGTGCCCGGTCGCTGGCCGCGGCACGGGCGAATGCCGGAAGCCGGCTGTCTGTCGCCTGTTTCCACACGTTCGGCCCCTTCATCATGCCGCGGCTGATCCAGCGTATGGAGGGCATCGACATCCGCCTTGTCGAGGGCGACCAGCGTCGGCTGAGCGAAAGCCTGCGTGCCGGCGAGAGCGAGCTTGCGTTGCTATACGATATCGACCTTACCGACGACTTCAAGAAAATCGCGCTCGATCATCTGTCCCCTCACGTGCTTTTGCCAGACGGCCATCGTCTCGCTTCGCAACCTGAGATCGAAGCGACGGACCTGGCGGAAGAGCCGATGGTGTTGCTCGACGCGCCGCCGAGCGCGGACTATTTCGTTGGCGTCATGCGCGCGGCGGGAGTCGAGCCGCTGATCGCCTACCGCTCCATGTCGTTCGAAATGGTGCGTGGGCTTGTCGGACATGGACTTGGCTATGCGCTCCTCGTTACCAAGCCAGCGGCAGACATGACCTATGACGGCATGAAACTCGTGGCGCGGCCTCTGGTCGGTCAGCAGGCCCCTTCGTCGATCGTTATCGCCCACCGTAAGGAGGAGGTGCTTTCCGGTCCGGCGCGGCGCTTCATCGAATGCTGCGTCGAGGTCTTCAGGAACGGTTCGTCGGCCGCCTGATCGAGCGCGAGGCCGGCCGGCAGGCCCTGCCTCGCAAGGACGAGATTAACAGCGCGATGCCGCCAGCAGCGGCACGACGAGGATGGCGGAGCCGTCCTCGGACGTGAACCGGGCGGGTGCGTCCAGAAGGGCGCAATCGCCCTGGTCCAAGGTGATGCTGTGCAGCTGATCTGACAGCCCAGCTGCACCGCGCAATGCGAATACGACGACCAGTCCCAGTGGCGCAGGCTGCAGCAGCGTATCTTCGGTGCGGATTTCAGCCGGAGCATGACGCCAGATGTGCCGGGCAGCCATGACATTGACGACGCGTACCGGTCCGCCTTTTGGGACACCGATCGGCGTCAGGCCGGAATCAAAGTGATGGTGCTGGCCGATGGAGAGTTCCACTGTATGATCATCGAATTCCAGGGCGAGAGCGTCGCCCTCGATAAGGGTGATGGTCCTTTCTGCGCCTGCGAACGCGGAAAAAGCACCGGGCGTTGAAATTATCGCGCGGCTTATCCTCAATTCGAAGGCATCGCGCGAAGCTCCCTCCGGGAGCAGGCAGATCTCGTCTGTAGAGCCAGTCCCATTCTTCCAGGACATGGCCACATAGGCGGTGGCGGGCAGATGCTGTATCGTCATTGTCTTCCTTTCAGACGGCGCGGAGGCGCCGCAGCTTCGTTGCAAGCCGATGAAAAAAGGGGGAGCCACGCTCCTAGCGGGTGGCGGGGGGGCCGTCCGAATTTTCGTCAGCTGACCTGCCCCTGCAGCCACCACATGTCGTGCAAGACCGATAGCGGGTGTGGTCCGAGCGGTCTGAACGCGCCGTCGACGGCAATTTCCATGCGCATCGGCTCACTGCGTCCCTCGGTGCGCCCGAAATAGTGGCCCGCCCGCGGAATGCACAGGGTAGGATGCAGCCGGAGGCCGCCCTTGTCTGTGCGCTCCGTTTCGACAAGCCAGCCGTGTCCCATGAGTTGGGTGGCACCCAAGAGGTCCCCGGCCTCGATCGCAGCCCGAACCAGCGTGGAGGAGATGCGGACGCCCGCATGGGTGACATCGGGCGCGATACTGACGCCGAAACCTCTGGTGCCGCCCAGCTCTGACAGCAGCGCCATATCGCCGGCACGACGGTTGCCAAAGCGGAAGTCGGGTCCGGCGATTACATGGTGCACTCCGAGCGCTTCGACGAGAACGCGGTCGACGAATTCCAGCGGGCTAAGACCGGAAAAGGCTTGGTCGAAGCGGGGCGAATAGATGAAATCCACTCCGTAGTACGATAGTTGAAGGCGCTTGGTGGCGGGCGTCGCCAGCCGGAAAGGGGCAGTTTCCTTTCCGAAGAAGCTGCGGGGATGGGGCTCGCACGACATGACCGAAACCGGCCGTCCGGCAGCAAGCTGGTGGGCTATTCGAGTGAGCGCCTGGTGGCCGAGATGGAAGCCGTCGAAATTGCCAAGCACGAGGACTGCGCCGCGGAGCGGGTGACGCGGTTCAAGATATCCTTCCACCACCTCGGGTAGCTGAGGCATGCCCCGCAGCGGCGGGTAGGCGGATATGTTCGCGGGCATCTGTTCACGCTCCTGTTCAGACGTCCCAGACTAGAGACCTGCTTTGCGGAGTGAAAATCCGATGTTTCGTACCATTGCATCGAGAAATCCTTGCCACGCCCGTGCTATTCCGTCGCAGTGGCTCGTCTTCGCGATCGAAACGACAGCACGCGACCGGCGATCTGTGCCGGCGTCCACACCGCCCTCAGCTGCACAATGACCAGTTCGCGTATTTGCGGGTGCTGCATAAGCTTCCTCAAACGCCGCCGCCGCTCTTTGCGGATGTCGTCAGCAACCGTCGGGACGTAGTCGGTTTATTCGGGCGACTCGCGATGATCGAATTCACTAGGCCTGATCTCGCGATCAATCGTCGAGCGGTAACGCCCGAGTTGGCGCGACATTTCCTTGATCGGAACCTTGCGCTCAACAATGTGGTAAAGGCGGCGTCGATCAACCAGATTTAGCGGCGAAGGGCATCGTGCCATTCCAAAATATCCAAGGGGAATCCCTTAAAATTATTGGCATGTCGCGCTTCGAGTTAGAACGTACCCGTGATGGTTCCAGATTGAATGCAACGATCGCGAGAAACCTACATGCTTTGACCCTTCGTAGCCAACAGGTACTGGCTGAAGATCTCCTTCGGCGTCAGGAACCTAGGGTTCGGCGCTATCTCAAGAAGTTCGACGACATTGACGCGTCTTTGGCCGCTTTCAAGACCGGCGACGAACGAATGATACAAATTTGCGAAAGTTCTAGTGTGTTGGCGAGAGAAGTACGCCAACGCTCAACTCTCCTGGGCGGCGATTGCAAGCCCATTAAAGTGGTTCAGTTCGCAACGTTCTATTTTGACGCGCCGCATACCGAAAAGCAACTATAAATTGTATGTTGCATTGCTAAATCAATTTATAAACGGCATCGTGTCCGGGTAATCTTCAACATTAGTACCTGCCCTGTTGTGCCATCGATTTAGGCAAAGTCATTTTGCAATGCACTGGAAGGACAAGCCTAACCTTTTGCAATATTTGAATTGTTTCAACTCATGGAGTGTGTTCCGATGAATGCCGAGCACTATGCGCAAGTTATTCAGTATGTATGGGGTTTCGTCGGCGCGCGATCATATCAGCTTCAAGGCGATTTGCTGACAGTGACGCAGCGCATCTCTAGCCTGCGATTGGACGGCTCTGGAATATACTGCCTCTGGTTGAAGTCTTCATTCCATGAAAACAAATACGTTCCGACCTATGTCGGGGTTACCTCGCGGCCGATTAAATCGAGATTGGGCGAGCATGCCCGGTTCGGAAAGATCGGTGAGCTTTACTCCGGATTGCCCGACGGTGCGGCAACGACAGGTGGATTTGGCGTTCTTGCGCTGGAGCTTCCCACGCCGATGGCGCGCGCAATGGAATCTGTGTTCCTGGAAACCTTCGACTTCGCGCAGAATACAGCCGACAACCTTTTGTCCCGCGCACTGCGGCCGTGGACCGTCGACGCTGATCTTTCCGAAGATGCGCCGATGCCTGAAAGCGCAGGGGATATCGAGGCGTTCAACGACATTCTGACGGCAATCTCCGACCAGCTGGACGCTCTACAGCAACTGCAGGGAAAGCTGATGGAACTGAAAGGCTGATCCACCAGTCCTTCCCGCGACCTCACGGCCTAGTCGGAAAGCAACCATCTCTCCTCACATCTCCTTACTCGCGTGCTTGCCGTGCGGACGCTCACTCGCTCGGCCCAACACTCTTGCTCTCATCTGATCCGAAAAAGGAGAACGTCCATGCCTGGAATTTCAGCCGAGGATTCCAATGCCATCGTCACTGTCGATCATCGCGAATATAGCCTCAGGACCGTGCCAGCCTTCGATGATCCGCTGGTGCAGCGAGAGGCAAAGGCGGTCATGGGCCAACTGAGCCTTAAGGATGTGACCCAGAACCTGGATCTGTCCGTGGAGTTGTTCCATGTGGCTTATAACGGCGTTGCTGGCGCCAAGGGTGGGGCATTGCAAGCCGATATCGCCGGTTTGCAGAGCCGCCTGGCGATGCTGTGCAACGACTGCGTTATCACGATGACCTCGTTCGAAGCCGAGACCCGCAACATCATCGACCTTTTGCAGCAGTCCTACCGTTGGTTGACAAAGGGGCAGGAGCCGCTCGCGATCAAGAAGCTGGCGCATTGCAAAACGTGCTCGAGCAACATGTCGGAAAAGGCCGGGGTGCTTGCCGACAAGTTCAAGGGCCTGCAAGTGGAATCCAGCAGAGCGAAGTCCAACACCATTCTAGAGGAGGCCAGCGAACGAGACCGATTGCTGGCCGCTGAGAAGGCGGAACGAGAGGTGATCGCGAAGCAGAACGCTGAGCAGGTCAATCAGCAGGAACTCGTCAGCCAGATTTCCAATGCACAGACGCTCTACGAGGAAGCCAAAACTCGTGAAGAGAAGGAGGCAACGAAAGCGCTGGTGATGGGTGTCGTTGGCGCGATTACCGGCGCGATCGGCGCCGGCCTTGGAGCGTTCACGGCATCCCAAAATCCGGTCGGGACGGTCTTGAACAAAGCCGGCAATTCCATCGAGAAGAACGATCGGATCACCTCCGCCAAAGCCGGGACCGACGAAGCCAAGAAGCAGTCCGACGACGCGCAGAGGAAGTTTATCGAAGCTCAGGACCAGCAGTCGGGCAAGAAACTCACCAACGACAAGATCAAGTCCGAGCTCGATGCGTTGAACGAAGCTCTGGCCAAAATGGAACAGGACGGCAAAGCCAAGGATGCCGACATAGCCGCATTGAAGAAAAAGAGCGATGCCAAAAAGGAGGATCTGGCGAAGGCAGCCGCGGAGCTCGACAAGATGGCGGCGAAGGTCGACGCACTTGAGAAGGATGCGAACGCCGCAACCAAGGCATATGCAGCAGCTGGGGCGACGCTCAAGGATCTGGCAGCCGCCACCAATCAGATGGCCAGCAAAGCTGCAAATGCGGAGGACTCGATCCACGAGGAAAAAATGAAATTCCTCAATCAGAAGATTGAACTTGAGAACCAGAAGCGGGCGTCGCTGGTCGCCATGGCTGGCTACGCGGAATCCCTGAAGAATCTTAAGATTGAGGAGGGTAACGCGACATTGTCGGTCGATTCCCTGCACAGCGCGATCGATGCACTTGGCAAGATCATCGGCACGTTGACGAACGCATCGCTCTTCTGGGATCAGATGTCCAACTATTGCGGTCGCATGACCAACGAGGGCTTTCAGAGAGATATTGAGGACTTGAAGGAACTCGACGCCAAGGACCGGCTCGCCGAGTACCAGGCTCCCGAGTTCATGAAGACCTTCCTGATCTACATGTGCCAGTGGGTCGCGCTGAACGGTCTGTCCGGTGACTATCTGAAATCCGCCGGCGCAGCGCAGGCGAAGGCGGTGAAGTACCTGCAGGATTCACCGACCATCGAAGAGGCCATTCGCCGGGCGCCGGAGCTAGCGAAAAATCTCAGCAGCATCGTCGAGCAGGACCTGTCTGAATCCCGCCGTGCCACCATCGAACTCGAACAGCAGCGTGCTTTGATCGAGCAGGCTCGCGCGGCCTGATCCTCAATGCTTGCAGGAGACATGATCATGAACAACGTTGCAATCGCAGGGAATGAACAGACTGGCAGCCAGGCGGTTGTCGAATTCAAGACAATTCTCCAGCAGCTGACACAAGCCTCGGAGCTTTTGAAGGAGCAAAAGACAGAGGAAGCCACGGCATCGATTTTGGCGATGTCGGATACCGTGGACTATCTGCACTCCCAAGCGAAGCTTGGTGAGCACATGTATGCCAAGGAGCAACAGGTTACGTCCGAGCTCGTGAAATCAATCATTTCCGACCTGGGTCTGTTGAACCAAAAGATCACTGGGATACAACAGGAGATTGCCAAGGTCAGCATCGAGATCCACAAGGATGAGCAAGACGCTGAACTTCTCAATCAGCGGATCGGGCAGTTGGTCGATCAGATGAGAGCCGCCGAGGTCGAACTCGCCCATCATCGCCGAAAGCTGGACGAGCTAAACGACAAGTCGGCGGCGAGCATCGTCAGGTCAATTTTTTGTCTCGGGCTCGACCGTGCAATCATGGGGATCATCACCCTGGTCGATCAGGACGAGGCTCGGATCCGCTCGCTGAACGACGAGAGGCAAAGATATCGGCAAGAGCGTGAAAATGATGAAGGACGGCTCAATGCAACCCGTGACCTGTTGTCGAGTTTGCAAAGCCAGCGGGATGAGTACACCCGCACCATCAAGCAATTGGAGGTGGCGGAAGACACTCTTCACCAGAATGAAAAGGCGGCGCGACGTAAGCTGGCATATTTTACGGACATCTCTCTATTCTACGGGAAGTTGCAGGCGATGTGCGAGGGAATCGAGACCAATATCGCTTCCGTCGCTGATGTCGTCCAAGAGTTGAACGACGCTCAACCCCGGATCGTTGACATTGATGCGTCCGGTTCGGAGCTAATTTCGCTCAAGGCTGCTCTCTACAAGTTTGATGCCTTGCTCGGCAGCGAGCCCATCGACGCACTTTTCTAGAGCGCGAGTTGGGGGCCGGGATCCGCCCCTCATCTCCTTGTTGCTAATACACAATCAACCGTTTGATTCAGTTTGTTTCCGGAGGAAATTTGAGATGCCGTCAGTCAGCAATTCCCCGACTTTGATTGCTCAGGAAACGCCAAGCTGGTGCTTTGCTGCAGCCGAAGTGATGGTGCGGCAATATTACGGTTTGCCGCAGATGTCGCAATACGAAATAGCACGGGCGAGCACTGCAGCGCTTGCCCAGGCCGACTTGAGCCTCGGTGAAAAGTGGGACCTGGCTCAGGTGCTCGACAGCTCAGCTGACGTCACCGAGGATGTTGGCGAAAACCACAAGAGCAAGATTGTCGAGCTGGTGCGCGGTCAATGGAATGCGTTCAACCATGACGCCACTGGCGGGCAATTCATCGCCAAGCCGACCTGGGAAGATGTCCGCGCAGAAATCGATAACGACCGCGTATTCGTCGTGGGAAGCACCATCCACTACTACGTCGTGTCCGGGTATTCCGATGATGGCAAGGGCAAGACGCTTTGGGTCCAGGACCCTTGGCCGGCAGGCAGGGGAGGTCAGAAATCAGTCCTCCTATTCGACGAGTTCTTAGATACGGAAGGAAAGGTGTTCATAGCGTTTCCGCAATAATTTCGCTGAAAATTAAAAGTCCGCATTTTACGGCCAGAGACCTCGGGGTCACTGGTTCGATTGCCATCAAGGCGTCAGACCTTCAATATTTCTTTTTGCGAACGATCTTGTTGCCGCGTGGTCCGCTGATGACAGGTGTTCTGTTACGGTTCTCAGCAACAAGACTTCGCCAGCGTTCAATGCGGTCGGCGGCCAAAGTGCCGCTTTTGACAGCTGCCTGAACCGCGCAGCCCGGTTCATGCGCATGGGTACAATCACGAAATCGGCAAAGCGGGCCAGTTCCTTTATGTCGGAAAAAAGCGTGTCGATCCCGTCGGTGATATCGCTGACGTAAAGTGTTCTTATCCCGGGCGTATCTATGACCCAGCCGCCGCCGGGAATAGCATGCAGCGAGCGCGCGGTCGTGGTGTGACGGCCTTGCGCGTCATGTTCCCGAATAGTCCCGGTTTTCTGCTTTGAGTCAGATGCAGGTCCGGTCAGCGTGTTCACGACTTTCCTACTCCGGACGATCCCACCAGGGCGATCGTTTGGCCAACGCCGCACCACGAACTCAACAAGGAGCTTGCATCGGCAGAGCGCCCATTCAGGGCAACGACAGGTATGTCACGCTGCAAAGCCTCGGCTTTGGCCTGAAATATGCCAACGTCGTCCGCGGTGTCAGCCTTGGTCAACACGATTACCGATTTGCTGCCCGCCTCGTTGGCCATGATGAGGTAACGTTCTAGCCGGTCAATATCGAAATCGGCGTTGCACGACGTCACGATCAACAGTGTGTCGATGTTGGCAGCAACAAGTTGTTGGCCACGTCCGACCTCCGGGCGTCGCGTAAACACGGTTTTCCGATCAAGCCGGCGGACAACCATGTCGGACCGGGGATCGGCAAGCACCCAATCACCCACCGCAAAGTCAGCCGTATTGGCATTGGCTGGTAGCTCTAGCCTGACTGACCCCGTGGCGCCCATTGCCTCAATGCGTGCCCGGTGAACCGACGCGACGCGCTTGGGTACGAGGTCTGCTTCGGTCGGCTTTACCTGATCCGCAAAAAAGCCAGACCAACCAAGCAATTCTATCGCTGAGTGGAGACAGGAGCTCGTCAAATTTTGCTTCGCCTTTGATTTTTGCAGGCTGCTTGCCTAGTTGCGCTGATGATCTCGCTTTGGCAAAGAATTTGCGTAAGCAGCAGCCTCGCCGGAGTAGGGGAAATGGTCCCCTAACTGACGGTCACCGTCATAAACTTTGAAGGCTGGTCCATCGACTTCGACGATCTTATACCCATTCACGTATTCAAACTTTGGCGTTTTCCAACCCATAAATGCTCTCCAGTTTCGGTCCAGCGTTTCCAAACTCTGAAAATGATGTCCGGCTGTCATACTTTGCAGTCTATCGCAGTATCACGTGCCTGCACAAAAGACGAACGAGCCAACGCCGGTGTCCCATCAAGAGCGAGAAGTTTATTTTTCCGCTTTTCTTACCGTCTCAATTGATCATGAAATTGCAGGCCTGCAAATTACGCAGCCTTTCGTCGCTCCGTAATCTTCTGAAACTCCGCCAATATGTCCGGAAAATTTTGCGCGAGATTCGCACAACCCTTGCATTGCTGAGCAGTCGCGTGAGGTATCCGGTGGTCAAAACGAGATCTAGGTGAACGGCACCATCGTCCTTCTCGAGGCAAGGTCGTCACCCAACAGATCAAGGCCTGTGTAAATGGCAATGCGCGTCGGCTTGCGGGCAAACTCCTCAATCGCCGAAAGTTTTTGGCATTAACCGAGATCGATTGGTGTGGGAGTGGCCGCGGAAACTTGTTGGCTGCTTGGTTCATGGACGGCGCCCGCAATGGCGTTTGCCGTCAAGGGTGGTGCGCCCCCGAGGGTGACGGTCGGAGGTGCGGGGATTGGCTCATTCGATGCCGTCGCCGTGTCCTTGCGGTTGAGCTTATAGCGACCAATTTCTTCGCTCGATCGTCAGGGCGGTAGGGGTTCTAGGGGCGTTGCGCCCATCATTCATGGGGTCGGCCGATCATGCCTGGGGCTTGCTGTCTTCTGGAAAGCATTGGATGATGCAACCTAGGGGCGGGGAAGTATTATGCGACGGCTTCTTATTGGCGCGGCGGTAATTGTAACATTGGTCTATTTGCTCGGTTCTATTGGCGCCGAACGTACTACGCTCAATGAAACGCGACGGCCTTCAGCAAGAATTGTCGCACAGGATCAGAAGCCCGTGGCGGAAGGGGGGACCCAAGTTTCTGCGGTTGCGCCTCAGCATGGCCAATCCCCAGAGTCAGCTGAAAGCGTCGGCACTGAGAAAGTGATCGCCACGGTTTTCGTGCGCGGCAAGCGAGTAGCCTTACGAGAAAGACCGGGTAAAGAGTTTGCGATCCTCGACCGATATGATGCAGGTCGGCCGGTCGGCTTACTGTCTGTCGTCGGGGCGTGGTCGCGTGTCAAAGACAATCTCACGCGGAGGGAGGGTTGGATCGCATCGCATCTCCTTAGTTCCGACAAACCGCGGTCGAAGCCAAAGCGCGATACCCCGGCATCTGTGGAGCCATCCCGTGAAGAGCCGGTCAAAGTCCCGCGAATTTCCGATGCCCTGATCGTGCAGCGCATTATTGCTGAGTCCATTTCCGGCTACAGTGGCTCGTGCCCTTGCCCAGAAAATCGTGACCGCGCGGGGCGGCGCTGCGGACGCAGAAGCGCATATTCGAAGCCCGGTGGTGCTGCTCCGATCTGCTACCCCGACGATGTCTCAAGGGAGATGATCGAGGCTTTTCGCGCGCGATTGTGATGGAAGGGCCGTGGACGCGGCGCGCTGGTAGCAATGAACATCGCGTTACTAGAGGTGGCTTCAACTCGCTTTAAGAGCTTCAGTCAAGGAGAAGTGCATCATGCCGGTTTTGATGGTGTGGAACGGCCCTCCTAGCCGTCATCGAAGATGAGTATGATGGTGGCCGCACTGGGAGGGATCACACCATGTCAAGGCGGGGCCGCTCGGTCGCTTCGCGCCGGTTTCCCACTTCTGCACTGTCGCTTCACCGGTGTTCAGGTAGCGCGCGAAGACCGGCTGGCTGACATGATTGTTCTCGCACACGCTTGATCTCACCCGGCGTTAAGTCCTGTGGGATGGAAAGGCAAGGCTCATCGAAGGTCTTCATGGTTTCCTTTTCGATGGTGCCTGCCGCATACATATCTTCGACGGCGCTGTGGATCGCCTCAAAGGCATCGCTCTTGAACTTGCGCTTATTCGCCATAGCAAATCTCCAAAAGGGCACCGGTCTGATTTCGGCATCAAGCTCGGTCTGTGTCTTGCGCCGATAGAGCTCGGCGAGCTTTCGGAAAGCCATGAGCTCGTCCCATAATGTATCGCCGGGGACGCAGCCTCCCAGATTAGGCCTCGCGTCCAAGCGGTGGGCTGGCGGCATGAGCTGATCAACGTGGTCGTTTCGGGGTTCGAGTCAGGCGTGATCCCTGCGGATGCCGGGGTGCTTGCTCCTCCTCAAGAATTCTGCACCGGCGCGTTTGTTCTGCAATTCAACCGGTCCGCGCTCGGTCGTTGTCTCTTTCTTTATGAAAACACTATGTGGTTCGATCCCATATCAAATGGAATCCCTATTCGAATTCACCTAGCCTTGCCATCGATAAGCGCCACCGAAGCGCCTTTCGCTATAGGTCTGCTTCATCGGAAAGGGCAACGATGTTTTACCGCGGTTACGGTTACTACCATCAACAGCATATGAAAAACCTCTCCTCGTTTGGAGCGGAGAGAAGCGTCGAGCCGGCTGTCGTTAAGAGTGCATGCGATAAATCGACGCCCGGTCTTTGGATGTTCGCAAGCCTTGTCGCAGTGATCGGCGTGGTCATTCTCGGCACGATCTTGATGCTGTCGATCGGACCTCAGGCATAGGTGATGCCTTACTGTTTGAGGGCCGCGAAAAATGGGACGTCCCGGCATGCCGATACTGCACCGCCATCTTAGCCGTCTCGCGCAAACGGGCGAACAGCTGTTTCTCTCCTCGTGGCGAGCACAATATGGAGCTCTCTGCTCCCGGATCGACCCTGACACGGGGCGGCGGCTCGTGCTGCTGGTGACGTCACGCGGCTCAGGTCGCTGGGTGATCCCGAAAGGCAATCCTATGAATGGGATGCGGCCACACGAGGTCGCGGCTTGCGAGGCGAAAGAGGAGGCGGGCGCCAAGGGCAGGATCCGCAAGCATGCCATCGGCCATTATTGCTATGTCAAGCGGCTGGACAATGGCTGCGGTAGGCCGTGCATCGTCGATGTATTCTCGCTTCAGGTTACGTCCATGATCGAGCAATTCAAGGAGAGGGGGGAACGCCTCTTGATCTGGGTCACGCCACAACAGGCCGCGCAACTGGTCGAGGAGCCGGAACTGCGAATGCTAATTGCCTCCGCCCGCTAAAAGTCTGCCTCAGCTGATCGGGTTTACACGCTGTATTCTACTCTTCCGAGTCCGCCATGCACCGCCAGATTTCTTCGTGGCCTCCATTCAACATACGCGAGCCTTGATAGTACAACGCTTCGCGAGAAAGCTCACGGGAGGGCTTCTTGACCGGCAAGCTGGACGCTACCGCCAGGGCAACGATCGCTCGATTCTTATGGAACTGCCAACTTGCCCTACTCATACCCCTTCTATTCAAGGCGGACTACCTGTTTGTGGTCTCCTACTGCTTCTTAGTGGCAGGGTGGCTGAAGGCTACCATAGCCTTCTTCAAGAAGCAGCGCTTTTCGACGATCACCTTCAATCACTGGAGCGAAGCACTCTGGTTGTTGTTTCTAGCAGCCGGAACACGGCTGGCTTCGAACAACTTCAGTGTGTCCGGCTGACTATTCAAGACTGGCTCGAGTGAATGGTGTTCTCGTGTTCTTACAAGGTTGATGTGGTGGAAACCGCTCCGCCTTTCACCCTATGGGCCGCCCTTGGGCAGGGTTTGTTCCCGCAGCATGAAGGAGCCGGACATGGCGTACTATGATCTCGCCGTCAGCGCCTTCACCACGCTGTTTGTGACCGTCGATCCCCCCGGGCTTGCACCGCTTTTCCTCGGTGTCACACATGGCATGACACGTCAGCAACGAAGGCTAGTGGCAGTCCGGGGCGTCTTGACCGCCTTCTGCATCCTTGTGCTGTTTGCCCTTTGCGGCGCGAAAATTCTTCAAACCGTTGGCATATCGATGGGCGCATTTCGCATAGCGGGTGGGCTCATGCTGTTCACAATCGCTTTTGAAATGATCTTCGAACTGCGCCAACAAAGGCGATCACGCAGCGCCGACGCGGCAATTACCAAGGAACACTTGCATCACATCGCCGTGTTCCCGATCGCTATCCCGTTCATCGCAGGCCCGGGCGCGTTGTCCGCGACCGTGCTGATTGCAGGCACCATGGAAGGTGTGGCCGGCAAGCTGCAATTGATCGGCGTCATTGCCGCAGTGATGGCACTGGTTGTTGCGGCCCTTTATATGGCACATAAGGTTGACAAGGTGTTGGGGGTTAGTGGCCGCCTGTTGCTTAACCGTTTGCTGGGTGTTTTGTTGGCAGCCCTCTCCATTCAATTTATTATCGATGGAATCCGCTCGGCCTTTGGCTTTTAGTTTAGAGTTCAGGTGCTTTATCCCATTTTGCAGAGGCGAGTCGTTGGGTCACTGACCTTTGGCCTCGACATGGCGTCGCGCATGGACCGCGTCTTCATCTCATCGGTGGACGCCTGCGCACGGAGGTGGCCAAAGCTGTAGTCTCAGGCGAAGGCGGACCCCCGTAAGCCTAACGCCCGGTCGGACGATAGCGGAGGCCGAAGTCGACATCGCTTCACGTGAGAGCCGAGAGGCTAACGTCCGGGCTCTGAATGCCTTCGGCATCGAAGCCCTCTAAGGCGATGAACTCGCTGTCGGCCGCACCGCTTGCCGCCAGAAAATCGGCCTAGCGATGGATGCCCCTGGCGTCCTGCGTCTCCTACAGAGGTGCCTTGTGGATATTCCAGCCGCGAACGGTTTTCGACATCCAAGACCTACACGTTGTGCCCCGTTCGGTGACGCCTTGGCCAATCGGTGTCTATGGTCTTCGGCAGGGACGAGTGCGCGCTTACCGATTGCTCACCTGAGCGCTGCGCATGCAGCTACTTTTATTACAGGCGAGGGGCCGGGGTGCTCCGCCCCCTTCGCCCCTTTCAAGCGCCCGCCGCCCAGCTTCCTTCACTCCACTGTCGTTTCGCTTCGTGCAGCCGGTTCCCCGCGCGGATCGCTTGCACCCCAATCC
>NZ_JACVBC010000022.1:0-75156 GCF_014852205.1 Ensifer sp. ENS06
GCGCCGCCTCGTCTCGTTGCACCGAATATCCCTACGGCTACTGCCGTGCGCCGTTCTCTACGCTCTCATGGGGGCCAGCGCCATCCCCCGAACGAGGGGTGGCGACAGAAACCAGTTCGTAAAAAAAAAGCGGCCCGCAGCCCCCCGCTGCGGGACGACCATCTAGCGGGCGGAGCCGAACACGGAGGCGATAGGCGCATCCGTCATGAATGCCCCGAGGAAGCCGAGCACGCCGAACACCAGCGGCAGGTGCTTGGCGACGGCATGGACAATCTGGTTGATTTGCTCTTGCTCCAAGCCCCCGATCAGATGGATGAGAAAACTGGCCAGCAGAAGCAGGGCCGCAATCAGGACGCCGAAGACCGCGGACGCGATCGCCATGAAGGGAGCTTTGACGATCGATTTCAGGAGCCGGGGGAATGTCATTCCGAATTTCCGGGGCTCACCCCTTGAGGCGAAGACGCGGGCTGAAGAATGTCGTCGAACAGGGCCTTGTCGCCATCGCGGGTGAGAAACCCGGGCAGCTCCTTGCGCAGCCAGTCGCCGAGGCGCCGGGTGAAGTCGGCATCGTTGGAATTCTCCAGCCGATGCAAGACGAGTGCCCCGAGCAGAACCTTGCGCCTCGTGTCCTGAGCGCGTTCCTGTTTCCCCAGCCGTGCCTTGAGCGTCTTCTTGCGTTCTTCCAATTCAGCGATGCGCTGTTCGATCGACTTGCGCGCCATCTTCATCCCTCTATTTCAGATTGCCCGCCGACGTCTTTTTGAGACGAACCAGGATTGCCTTGGGGTTATCGGCGGCCCGCTCGACATCGACGAGACCCGAGGCTTTGACGAGATCGCTCAGCCTTGGAAAGCCGTAGTTGCGGGCATCGAAGTCGGGCGCTTGCTTGGCCAGGTGCCCGCCCACTTGGGACAGATTGGCTCGTCCGTCTTCGTCGGCCGTCGCGATGACCGCCTTCGTCAGCATCGCCCGTGCCGCCCTGTCGAGACCCGTCTTTCGCGGGACGGGCTTCGCAGCGGCAGGTTTGACTTCCGTCGGTTTCTGGCGGTCGGCCAACGCGGCTTCTTCAATCTCTTCGATCGGTGCACTGAGCACATCGAAATAGACGAACTTGTCGCAAGCGGTAATGAACGGGCGAGGGGTCTTGCGCTCACCGAAGCCATAGACCGTGACACCCTGTTCACGGATGCGGGCAGCAAGGCGCGCGAAGTCGCTGTCACTGGAGACGATGCAGAAGCCGGAGAAGCGGCCGGTATAAAGAAGGTCCATGGCATCGATGATCATCGCGCCGTCGGTTGCGTTCTTTCCGGTCGTATAGGCGAACTGCTGAATGGGCTGAATGGAATGCTCGAGCAGGCACTCTTTCCAGCCTTTGAGGTTTGGACCAGTCCAGTCGCCGTAGATACGTTTGACGCTGGCGATCCCGTAGTTGGCGATCTCGGTCATGAGGCCGACGACAATCTTTGGCGAAGCGTTGTCGCCGTCGATCAGCAGTGCCAGTGTTGCGGAATTCTCTGTTGCCATTTGGCCCTCCACCGGTTGCATTGAAATTAGGCGCTTCTGCGTTTTGCGCAACCCTGAATTGGCACGGGGAGTGTGCGTCTTGCCCAATCCCGAACGCAGGGAGCGTAGCGAACGAAGTGCTAAGGGCGCACTTACGAGTTGCTGCGCAACTCAGTGCTTGGTATGGTTGTGCGACTTTGGAGGGTGTCGCTTGGCCATCTACCATTGCAGCATGAAGCCGATCGCAAGAAGTGGTGGCCGCAGCGCGGTTGCCGCCATCGCCTATCGAACCGCGACGAAGATCGTCAACGAGCGCGACGGCATCACGCACGATTTCACGCAGAAGCGGGGCGTCGAGCATTCCGAGATCGTTCTTCCCGATGGTGTCGAGGCGCCTTGGGCATTGGATCGCTCGACGCTCTGGAATGCGGTGGAGCGGGCGGAGGTTCGCAAGGATGCGCGGGTTGCGCGTGAGTTCGAGGTAGCACTTCCACATGAGATGAGTGCGGCCGATCGTTTGGCGCTCACCCGCGACTTTGCGCGGGATCTGGCAGACCGCTATGGCGCTGCGGTGGACTTCTCCATTCACCAGCCGCAAGGCGAAAGTGATATCCGGAATTATCACGCGCATGTGGTGATGACGACGCGGGTGGTGAGCGAACACGGGCTTGGCGAAAAGACGCTGATCGAGCGCGAGAACAAATGGCTGTTGAACAACGATCAGCCAACTTCGCACATGCAGCTTCGCGATATCCGGCAGCTCTGGGAGCACCAAACAAACCGCCATCTGGCACGGCTCGGATTGGATGTTCGGGTCGATCACCGCTCGCATCTCGAACGTGGTCTGGAGATCGAGCCGACCGAGCATATGGGTGTGCATGCCTCGCAGATGGATCGGCGTGGGTTGGCCGTCTCGCGTGAACGGATCGAGCGGAAGGCGGCGCGATCCAATGCCGACCTGATCCGCAAAAAACCCGAGCAGGTTCTGTCGATCATCACTGGCGAGAAGAGTGTGTTTGATCGCCATGATGTCGCTCGCGCGCTGCATCGCTACATCGACGATGTCGACGGGTTTCGCAACGCCTTTGCCGCTGTCATGGCGTCGCCGGCATTAGTCGAGCTGAAGCCTGAGACCGAGAGAGAATTGGCTCGGTATTCGACGCGGGAGATGGTGGAGATCGAACACGCCATGGCCACGAGCGCTGAACGAATGGGACAGTGCTCTGGCCATGGCGTTAATCGACATCATGTCGATCAGGCATTGAGCCTCCAGGACGATGCGATCAGGGCTAGAACCGCGGCCTCGCTCTCTGGGAAAGTCGAACGCGGTGAAATGTTGCTCACCGATCGGGAGCGGGCGATCGAGCGTTCCGGGTTGAGCGAGGAGCAGCGTGCAGCCGTGCAGCACATCACCGGTTCGCAGCAGATCGCGGCGGTGATTGGCTTTGCCGGCGCCGGAAAATCGACCATGCTTGCTGCTGCACGCGATGCCTGGGTAAAGCAGGGTTACCGGGTTCATGGTGCAGCACTTGCCGGAAAAGCGGCGGAGGGATTGGAGGAGTCCTCCGGCATTGTCGCGCGCACGTTAGCGTCGTGGGAGTATGGCTGGCAGGCGGGCAGGGGACAGCTTGGCAAGGGTGACGTTCTCGTCATCGACGAGGCGGGTATGGTCGGAAGTCGGCAGTTGGCGAGGTTCGTGATCGAGGCCGAAGCACGGGGTGCGAAACTTGTTCTGGTTGGCGATCATGAGCAGCTGCAGGCGATCGGGGCAGGCTCTCCGTTCCGGGCGATTGCCGAGCGTGTCGGCGCGGTCGAACTCTCCGAAATCCGGCGGCAGAGCCAGGGCTGGCAGCGCGAGGCGTCGATCGCGTTTGCCACCCATCGGACCGGCGAGGGGTTGGCGATCTATGCCGATCGCGGCGCAGTTCAGTTTTCGGAAAACAGGGATGAGGCCCGAGCAAGTTTGGTTCGCGACTACGTCTCCGATCTGGAAGAACGTTCGCCCGGATCTCGCATTGCATTGGCGCATCGGCGGGTCGATGTCCGTGCGATCAATACGGATATCCGTGCATCGCTTCAGGAGCGCGGCCGGCTGGCGCGTGGCGAGGATGAGCAAAGCGCGCTGGGTCGTGAAGTGGTCTACCAGACCAACGACGGCAAGCGGTCCTTTGCACCAGGCGATCGGATTGTGCTTCTCGAAAACAATCGCGACCTTGGTGTGAAGAACGGCATGCTGGGGACCGTGGAGGCCGTCGAGCCGGACGCACTACAGATACGTCTCGACGGCGGCGGGCAGAACAATGCCCGAGCGGTGTCCATACCCGTCAACAGTTACCAAAGCTTTGACCATGGTTATGCGACCACCATCCATAAGTCTCAGGGCGCGACGGTCGATCGCGCCTTTGTCATGACATCGAGCACCATGGACCGGCATCTGACCTATGTGGCGATGACGCGCCACCGCGATCATGTGCAGCTCTTTGCCGGTCGCGAAGAGTTGAAGGACATGAAGGCGCTCAGCGCCAGCATGAGCCGATCGGGGGCGAAGGAAACGACGCTCGACTATACCAGCACCTTTGCCGAGCGGCGCGGCCTTGCGGAAGAGTTTGGCGTTCCGAGCGAAATTACCGTGAACCTCTCGCCAGACCGGGCTGTAGACAGCGCCCGCGATGCGCTCGTTCGTTCCCCCGGCGGTCATCAGCCCTCAGTCGGGCCGCAAACGAGCTGGCCGTCCGAAAAGGTCGAACCGCTTGTACCGGCGGTCACGCGCTATTCTCGCAGCGTCGAGGATGTAGCGCGTGAGAAGGCAAGACCCGACTTGGAACGGGCGATGGCGGCGGTGCGTGCGGTTGGGCGGCATGTCTATGTCGAGCCAGATGGCGTCGCTGCCAGGTTCAGCGCTGCCATCGTCGACAAGGGCATGGGGGGGCAAGCGTTGGCGACTTCCGTTGCCGAGCGGCCGGAGCAGTTCGGGGAGTTGCGCGGCAGGACTGGTCTGCTGGGCGATAACAAGGACCGTAAGGCCTCGCGCCATTATGCCAAGGCGCTCAGTCATCACGTCGCATCGGCTGGTCGGACCTGGGAGCGTCGGCTTGAGGCCGAGTGCCGGTCAGAAAAGT
Organism: Ensifer sp. ENS06; assembly: GCF_014852205.1. Classification (NCBI taxonomy): domain Bacteria; kingdom Pseudomonadati; phylum Pseudomonadota; class Alphaproteobacteria; order Hyphomicrobiales; family Rhizobiaceae; genus Ensifer; species Ensifer sp. ENS06. The sequence continues at coordinate 4,623 of NZ_JACVBC010000022.1, forward strand.
GGAACCGTGAGAGGCGGGATGTGGTCGAGGTTCCGGGGCTCACACCCCGAAGCGAGGCCATCCTGAAGCAGCTCGACGGCTTGTCGCAATCGGAGAAGCCGAAATTCCTCGAGCAGCTATCCGGTACGCCGGAGGGGAAGCAGGCAATCGAGGAGGCAAAGAACATCGCCCAAGCGCTCGAGCAGCGGTTTGGCAGCGCCGATCCGCGCGACTGGAAGAACCAAACCGCGCGGCTCGGGCCGGAGGTCTCCGCCAAGCTTGATCGGATCAAGGATGTCGCGCGCATTACCGATCGAGCACAGCGGGCTGAGCTGACCCGCAAGTACGAACTCACTCGCGGGCTGAAAAAGGGATTGGGACTGAGAATGTGAGCCGTCACGGCCTTGAGGATCGCGGGTCGCCGTGCTGTTTTAACGCCTCTAAGATCCGCACGACATTCCTCGCCGTCGCGCCGTGAATTTCGAAACTCTCGGTTTTCACGGACGCAGGTGGAACCAGGCGCAGTAGAGTCGCCCCGCGTTTCACCCATTCGATCAACATTGCAAGCCACTCTTCTCGAGACATCCTATCGTTCCCAAAATCCGTGTGGCGAGAGTATCGCGGAATAGGTTGCCGCCACAACGAACAGGTCCCGGCCAGTCTGCGTGGGTTTCAGGCAGGTTAAACGCAACCGCGTTTTTTTTTTCTGCGGTCGAGTGGTTACCGCGCGAATTTTGAGGGTTAAGTGCGATTTCGCACGCACCGAGAAGCAGAATCGCGCGCTGGGAGCACTACCGCCATCGCCGCAAGGAACGGTCCCGTGTGCGGTGGTGATCCACCGCGGCATCCCCAAGCGAAAGTACCTCTGAAGACCTAGTACGCAATGGTTGGCAGCGCGGCGTGGACGGACCAGCGGATGTGAAGACGATGTTCGGTGCCAACATCGACTTTGTGAGCGATAATCGCATCATATTCGACATTTCCGGCAACAAGTATCGCCTGATCGTCCACGTTGCCTGTTTCGCTAATCGGGTGCTGATCAAGTTTGTTGGCACCAACAAAGAGTATAATCAGATCAACCCGGAGACGGTGTCATGGACAACATTCGAGCCATCAGGAATGATGATGACGTTGCGCTGGGCTATTGCAGAGGTCTCGGCATATTTCGAGAACCAGCCGGAACCCGGGACTGAAGAGGCTGACCGCTTCGACGTTCTATCGGCCCTCATCGAGGCATATGAAGACGCGCACTACCCGATCGAGGCACCTGAACCCATTGAGCTAATAAAGGCGCACATGGAAATGTTCGGCCGCACTCCGGCCGACCTGGCCGTGATTTAAGGTTTGCGCTCTCGGGCGTCTGAAGTCCTAAGTAAGAGGCGCGCTTTGACCGTGGAGATGATCCACCGGCTTCATAAAGTGTGGAGTATTCCCTCTGTGGAACCGTATCATCTGGTCGGCCGCGAAAGCGAGGTAGCTTGACAAGGCGGATCTCAAACCACGGCTCTCTGGCCCGCCAAGCGCTCTGGCGCCAATAGGCAATGCACCTCGTTGAGAGCCCTCACTGTGCGTCCGGGAGGAGCGCACTGATATGGGCGGCTAAGGCCTTTACCAGGGCGGAGGGGCGGGGTTCGGCAAACTCCAGCGCTATGCCGATCGTCGGAAGCATTGGCAGCAACTCTGCCGATATGATGTGGAGGTCGGATGGCACCGCAGTCCTGGTCAAAACGCTGATCGCATGGCCGGAACGGGCAATCGCAATCAGACCCGCGAGGCTGTTGCTAGCAAAGGCGACACGGTAGCGGCGGTTGATCGTTTCCATCGCGTCGCAGGCGGCTCGGTAGTCGAGCGTCGTGGGGGCAGACAGCGCGAGCGGAAGGGCGGCACGGCTAAGGATCGCCGGTTCTGCAGTTTTGCCGACCCAAACGAAGTCCTCATTCCGAATGACTTCGCCGTTTGCCATATCTGCGACCGAAACAAGCGCGAGGTCGAGCTGTCGCCGTAGGAGAAGCGGCCGCAGCTCGGTGGTCGGCGCGCAAACCATGCGGAGTTCGACGTCCGGGTGGCGTTCAAAAAAGCTCTCAAGGACACCTGGCAGGAATGCGATGGAATAATCTTCCGGGCAACCCAGCGCGACTAATCCGTTGAGCCCCGTGCCTCCCATCTCGGCCAGCATCTCATCGTGCCCGGCGAGCAGACGGTCCGCGTTCGCCAGAAGTTTTTCGCCGACCGCCGTCAGGCGCACCCCCGACCCGGTGCGATGGAAGAGCGCCTGCTCGAAAAACGCCTCGAGCCGCTGCATCTGCATGCTGAGCGTCGACTGGGTGCGCCCAATCTGCTGCGATGCAAGGCTAATCGAGCCCGTTCGGGCAATCACGGTGAAGTTTCTGAGGAGCGCGAGATCGAGATTTCTCATGATATCGAAATACTCGATATCGGATTTGAATACTATCAATTTGCCCGAAGTCCAGACGCGCGGTAGCCATTGGGCATTGCCAACGAGGAACCCTCCGATGTCGCTGAATTCCGATCCTCAGTTCTGGGCGTTTGCTAACAGGCATCTCACGCGTTATGGCCCCGACTTCGAAACCATCATCGTGGAGCGGGCGGAGGGAAGCTTCGTCTACGATGCGGACAGTCGGGCGATCCTCGATTTTACGTCGGGCCAAATGAGCGGAGTTCTTGGCCACACCCATCCCGATATCGTCGCAACCGTCGACCGGCAAATGCGGTCGGTCGCCCATCTCTTCAGCGGTATGCTGTCCAGACCCGTCGTCGAACTTGCGAGCCGCCTTGCTGCGCTCGCGCCCGGCCTCGACCGGGTACAACTCCTGACCACGGGTGCCGAATCGAATGAGGCAGCCATTCGCATGGCAAAGCTGGTGACTGGCGGTCATGAGGTGGTTGCCTTTGCGCAGAGCTGGCACGGCATGACGGGTGCTGCAGCCTCAGCGACCTATAGTGCGGGCCGGAAGGGTTATGGCCCTGCCGCCACCGGCTCCTTCATGATACCGGCCCCCAATTCCTACCGACCGCGGTTCACCCGGCCCGACGGCAGAAACGATTGGCAGGCGGAACTCGACGACGCCTTCGCGCTGATCGATCGGCAGTCAACGGGCAATCTCGCGGCTTTCATTGCCGAGCCTATTCTGTCGAGCGGCGGGGTCCTTGAGCTGCCGCCCGGCTACCTTGCCGCGCTCAAGTCGAAATGCAATGAACGGGGCATGTTGCTCATCCTCGACGAGGCTCAGACGGGCATTGGCCGGACCGGGCATATGTTCGCCTTCCAGCGGGACGGCGTGACGCCCGATATTCTCACCCTGTCGAAGACCCTGGGGGCAGGTCTTCCGCTTGCGGCGGTCATGACCACCGAAGAGATCGAGCAGAAGGCGCACGAACGGGGCTTTCTCTTCTACACCACCCATGTCTCCGACCCATTGCCGGCTGCCGTCGGCGTGACGGTGCTCGACGTCGTCGCTCGCGATGGATTAGTGGAAAAAGCGCTCGTCCGCGGCGCTCAGTTGCGACGCGGTTTGCTGTCGCTGCAACAGCGCTTCGAATGCATCGGCGACGTCAGGGGGCGTGGTCTGCTCCTTGGCCTTGAGGTCGTCGCCGACCGCCAGACGAAGGCACCGGGCTTCGAGATGGGCGCATGGATCATGGAGGAAGCGATGCGGCGCGGCCTCAGCATGAACATCGTCAAGCTTCCGGGAATGGGCGGCGTGTTCCGTATTGCTCCTCCCTTGACCGTCACGCCTGAAGAGATTGATCGGGGGCTGGAGATTCTGTCGGATTCGATCGGGGCGATGGTCAGCGCCATGTGAATGAACGTCGCCGGTCCCATCGGGCGTGGTGGGGCCGCAAGTCCGAACAGAAGCCAGTATCACCACATCAACGTACTGTTGCTGCTGTCCGGTTAAGGGCCGCAATTTCAAGACACTCTATCGGACAGTCATTTTAGGACGATGATCCCAGATTTTTAGAGTTGCTTTGAGATGCTTGCCTGAAGACGGCCACAAGGATAGTCAATTCTGGCAACGACGTTGACGTTGGCTCGCTCACGATCGAGCAGCTGTCGAACGTCGTACCCAATCGGACGGCTGCCGGCTTTGGCACCTTTGCGATCCACGCCGCTCCGAACATGACGGCCGTGTTCACGCACCAAGTTCGAGAAAGCGCTTGCGAACTTTCCGGACTCCTATGTGCAAGAAAGCTTTGGAGCTCGTCCATGGGGCGTGACCGGCAAGCTGTCGACCGATGGGAGGCGGGCTGGCCCTATGTCAAGGAACTGCCGCGGAGGCAAGGTCGGCACTAAACATGCCCCGACTCGGTGATCGCATCGCGCTGCCGTTCTCGTATCGGCACGTTCCGTAGCGTCGCGCAGAGGGCCGACAGAAAGGCATCCTTCTGCCTTGTAAGATAGAAGTGCCCTCCATCCCAGATCCGACCCTCCGTTCGTCCAGTCGAAACCTCCGACCAGCCGGAAAGGCTTTCAACGGAAACCAAGCCGTCAGCATTGCCGCCACTCACGAACAAGGGGATGTCGAGCGGTGTGCGGTTCAGGTCAAAGGCATAGGTCTCGAGTAGTTTAAGGTCGTTTCGCAGAACCGGAAGGACGAGCGCGAGCAACTCTGTCGCGTCCAGCACGTCTCTGGGCGTGCCGTCGAAGCGCTTAAGCTCTTCGACGAGGTCCTGGTCGGGCAGCGTATGCTTGAACCGACCGACGGGATGCGACGGTGCCGAACGGCCACTCAGGAACAGGGCGTCGGGCATGGGTAAACTCATTGTTCGCAGTCGGTGGGTCAATTCGTAGGAGACGAGAGCGCCCATGCTGTGCCCGAAAAAGACGAAAGGCAGTTCGGAAAGGTAGGGAGCGAGCGCATCCGAAAGCGTTGAAACCAACACTGCCATGTCATCGATCGCGGGCTCCCTCATACGCGTGCTGCGGCCGGGCAATTGCACCGGCCAGACTTCGACGTCGTCGGGCAGCATCGTCGACCAATCCCGATAGAATTCCGCACCGCCACCCGCAAACGGAAGGCAGAAGAGGCGCAGTCGCGCGTTCTCCCGCCGCGTGACATAGCTCAGCCAGGGAGAAGGGGATCGGGCGAAGGGGGACTGGGTTCGGATCATAGGAACTCGTTGGTTTTCGTCGTCGCGACGCGTTTGGAGGGGGAGGAAAGTCTCTCAAGGTCTATCAGCGCTCGGATGTTGCGCGCCAGAAGCTCGTCGTCGACGGGGTGGAACTTGACGTTGTTGGCGGCGAGGCGTGCTCTGGTTTTTTCCGAGCGGATCGGGATGAAGTGTTCGTAATCGCGCCATGCATCGCCGATCAGCGGCAGCGTTTCCTGCCAGAGGGGGGAAGCGCGATCGACCGTTGAGGCCACGCGCGCGACCCAGTCGGGGCCGCTCAGGCAATCGATGGAATAGCCGAGATCACGAAGAACGCGGCCAATGTCTCGCCATTTCAGGTCGGCGGCGTTGCAGAGGTGGTGGATGGCACCCCCTGCTGTTTGACCCTTTGCCAAGGTAATCATCGCGTCGGCCGCCTGGTCCACCGGCACGAAGTTCACCGGCCGTTCCCCATCGGGAACCGCACCGCTCTGGATCATGAGCTCGACGAGACGCCAGAACATGTCCTGCGGATTGGGTCGGTGATTTACGAGATCGCCGCATACGGTCGTCATGCGCATCACCGACCCCGGAAGTCCTCGCTCGAGTGCGCGCCGCATCATCCGATCGGATACCCAGCGTACCTGCAGGTAGCCATTGGGCAGCCCCTGCCAGCAATCGATTGGGGAAGCTTCATCTGCCGCAGGGCTGTCGGCGCGCGCCGTGCTGTGGTCGATGACGCCGAGACTGCCGACGAAGTGCAAGGGTTTCGTCGTGCCGGAAACGGCGAGTTCGATCATTGTGCGGGTCGACTGCACATTCGAAGGGCGCAGACGGTCATAGGGCGAAACGAAGTTGATGCGGACGCCCGTGTGGAACAACACGTCCGTATCGTGAGCGAGTTCTGCCCAACGTCTGGAACTGAGGCCTAGCTGCGGCGAACCTAGGTCTCCGGCAACGGCGCGCAGCTTTCGGCCGCGTGCTTCCGTCCACAATGCGAAGCTTCGAAGATGGGAGGCGATGCGGTCGAGGGCCTCGGCATCATCTTTTGCCGAGGCGAGGCAGCTGACGAGGGCACCGGGCTCGTCGAGCAATCGGGCAAGCAGCCAGGCGTTGATGAAGCCCTCGGCGCCGGAAAGAAAGATGCGAGCGCCGGAGGATGGCCATTTGGCCACCTGGCCAGTCGGGATCGCGATGTCTTCGGCAAGCCGGGACTCCTTTTCCAGATCCACTGGCCCATCTGAGTTCAGGGGTGCCGTGGTGCCTGTCTTCAGCGCGTCGACCAGCATTGCCTGACCGCGCGCGTCCGGGTGCTCGAGGGCGGCGCGGATCGGGAACGCCACCTCGAATTGCCGTCGGATGTTGAAGCAAAGCTGGGTCATCAGGATCGAGTTGCCACCCGCTTCGAAGAAATCGACGTTCGTGCTGTCGACGGGACGTCCGAGCGTTGTGGTCCACAGTTCGAGCATCTGCCGCTCGGTTTCGGTTGCGGGGGGCTCGATGACGCCGTTTTCTGTCCTTGCTGCGAAGGAGGGCGCAGGCAGATTACGGCGGTCGACCTTTCCTGTCGCTGTCTTCGGCATCGCATCGAGCACGACGATCGCATCGGGAACCATCGACCGGGGTAGGCGACGCACAAGCAGGGTACGCAGCTGCGAAGCGAGTTCCTGGGTTTCGATGTAGGTGCCTTGTTGTCGCGTGACGTAGGCCACCAGGCGCGGGTCGTCGCTCGTGGCCGCAAACGGTGCGACAACAGCCTGGTCGACTGCGTCGTGCGCCTTGAGATGCACCTCGATCTCCCCGGGCTCGATGCGGATGCCGCGGATCTTCAGTTGACTGTCCCTGCGGCCGCGAAACATCAACGCGCCATCGGCCCGCCTTAAGGCCATGTCGCCCGTGCGATAGAGACGGCGCGCCTTGCCATCCGGTCCAGTCCACATGCGGAAAACCTTGGCCGATCCGTCCGGATCGCCGAGATAGCCGGTGGCGAGCCCGGCCCCGGAGATCATCAATTCGCCCACTGCGCCATCGGGCAATGGGCGGGCCTCGGCGTCGAGGATCCAGGCATCAATGCCGGCAATCGGCCGGCCGATGGTTATCTCGCTTTCGCCGCCCCGCAGTTCATACCAGGTCGCGTCGCCCATCACTTCCGAGGAGCCATAAAAATTCAGAATTCGGGCGTTTGGAAAGCGATCTTGCGCGCGTGTGGCGAGTACCGGCGAGAAGGCCTCGCCACTAACCTGGAGGACGCGGACCCCAGGCAGCGTTCCGTCGTTCTGCGCGATCAGAGCCGACAGGACCGTTGGCGTCAACACGAGATGTGTCACATTCCGTTCGGCGACCACGCGCCACAGTTCCACGGGATCGTGTGCCGTATCCGGATCCGGTACAACGGCCGGGTATCCCAAGACGAGCGGCGAGAGAATTTCGCATACGGCATCGACGAAGGCCGGAGATGTTTTCAGGCAGCCCAAGCCACGAGGTCCCGTTGGGACATCGCGTGCCATCCATGCCAATCGGTTGGCGAGGGCCATATGGGGCAGCTGGACACCCTTTGGTCTTCCCGTCGAGCCCGACGTAAAGACGACACAGGCGATGTCTTCAGGCGCCGGTGGTGTGAAAGTTGGCAGCGTTGGGCCCGGCCCAGCCGGTCCGATGGTCGCGCAATCGACAACCGGGTTGGCGCCGGAAAGATCGATCTCGTCCATGGTCCACAGATCGCCGCTGGTGACGATGACGCAGGGACCGTGTTCGGCAAGCGTTTCCAGGATGGCTGCTTGCGGCCGCCTCGGGTCGAGCGCAAGCCATGGGCGGTTGAGACGCAGAGCGGCCAGGATCGAAGCCGCATAGTCGACCCCCGGATGAAGCCAGATGCCAAGTTGTCCGCGACCGGGCAAGGCCGCCTCGACGCGCGTGGCGATCGCGATGGCGCGCTTACTGAGCTCGCCGCGGCTGATTTCGTCGCCGTGTTCGTCGACAAGTGCCGGCGCTTCGCCTGCTTGACTTACCAGCGTGTCGAAACAAGACCAGGGATCGCCGTGGGCAAGTGTCAGGGCAGGGCCGCCACGCGCAACACTCTCCGTTGCCGATCGCGTGGCGTCGAGCCGCAAGGTCGATACTGTCCCATCGGGGGCAGCCACCAGCTGCAGCATAAAGCCGCGAACCTGATGAAGCAGGCAATCGATGGCGTTTTCGTCGAAGCGCACGGGATCATAAGTCAGGGCCAATCGAATGCGCTTTTCTGGATAACCTCCCAGCATCAGCGCATAGTTGTTCTTTTCGTAGGAGCGAACCGGCTCAGTGCAATTGCTTCCGGTCTCGCTGCCTTCCCCGCCACCCGGCTGGTTTTCCCAAACGACCATGGTCGAAAACAGTGGCGTACCTGGTGGAAGACCCGACAGCGGCTGCATCTCGACCAGAGGAAAGAAATCCTGCCGGCGCGCCGCGGCCTTTGTGCTCTGTACCCCCCGAAGCCAGTCGCGGCAGGTGGCCTCCTCATCAATCTCGACAACATTCGGCAGGACGTTGAGAAACAGGCCAATAGTTCGCTCGACGTCTGGGATTTCAGCCGGGCGCGTCGATACTGTTTCGCCGAACATGACCTGATCCAGCGCGCCGTAGCGGGAAAGCACGAGGGCCCAGGCTGCCGAAAAAACCGTGCTTTCGGTGACGCCGATCTTGCGCGATGCGGCGCGGAAAGCCTGGCTGTCGCTCTCGTCAAACACGAGCGAACGGGATCGGCTTTGTCCTTTCGTAGAACCTGAACCGCCTTCGGTGGCAAGCGGTATCGGGGTGGCAGCACCGACAGTCGAAAGACGCTCCCGCCAGAAGCCTCGGGCCCCCTGATGATCCCTTTTGCCGAGCCATTCCAGGTAGGCGCGGACCGACGGTGCCGCGCCAAGGTCGGCATTCCCTCCCGCAAGCGTCGCCTCATAAATTACGTTCAATTCGTTGAGCAGGATCGTGAGTGACCAACCATCGGCGATAGCGTGGTGAAGCGTCAGGGTGATGCGGTGGCGTTCTTCGGCCAGGCGATGGACATGGACCCGAAAGAGGGGTGCCTTGTCGAGCCGAAATCCCCGATCACGGTCCCGTCTCAGCCACTCCTCGACAGCTGTGTTCTGGTCATGCGCGGATAGATGCGCAATGTCGTCGAGCGTCACCGGCGACGACGCCGTTTTGTGTGTGACGAGATAGGCTTTTTGCAGTCCCTCCCAGTGGAAGGAGGAACGCAGCATCGGTTGGCGATCCGTGAGCTTCTGCCAGGCTTTCTGGTAGGCCGGTCCATCCAGGGCGCGATCGACGACAAAGGTGTATTGCTCCAGATAGGCGCTTGGATCCTGTTCACTCAGCGCGTGATAGAGCATTCCCTGCTGCAGGGGCGTTGCGGCAAAGATGTCTTCTACGTTTCTGTTCTGCTGCATATAGCTCATCCTTCGATCATGTCGAGAAGTCGCTGGAGATCATCGCCTTCGACGTCGAGCTGCGGGTCGAGCGACCGCGTTTCAGGCGGGGACGATGAACTAGCGGTTCGTGCGTCGATGGCGGCGGCAAGCGCTGCGATCGTACGGTTCTCGAAAAGATCGCTTGGCTCGAGGTGGATTTCGACGGTTCGGGCGCGTCTGACGAGATCGAGGATCAGGATCGACTGGCCGCCGAGGCTGAAGAAGTCGTCGTCTCGCCCGATCGGACGCGTATAGAGAACAGCTTCAAAAAGGGCGGTGAGTTCGGTTTCCAGCGCGCCGACGGGCGGCCCGTAATCGGTATCGAGCAAAGGGCGGGGCGCGAAACGTTCCGTTGCCCCCTGGGTTGGGGCGTCGAGCTCAGGCTCGAGCGTTTGGGGAGCCGCCGTCACCGCTAGGCGTGGCCCCGCAAAGGCAGCTATGAGAGTGTCGTAGGCCGGCTCCAACCAATGGCGGTCCCTGCGAAACGGATAGAGCGGCAAAGCAATTTTTTCCGTTTGCCGAGGCCCGGCAAGCGCGTTCCAGTCAAGAGTTGCGCCCTGCTGCCACAGCCTGCCGACACCGTTCAGCAGCTTCGCCTCCGGATCCGTGTCCGGCGATCCGCGCCCTGGCAAAAGCTCTGTTACCATCTGTTCCGGACGCGTCGCCCGGACGAAGCCGGAGAGCCCGCCCGCGGCTCCCACCTCGGCCATCGCCCAGTCGCCCTCTTTGCAGAGTTGCTCGACCGCCGCACGGAAGCGGACTTTGTCACGCAGCTGAGCGACCCAGTCGGCAGGATCGACGGCCTCGCTGTCGGAAAGCCAGCGGCCGGATCGGGTCGATACGATCGGCACTTTCGGAGCGTGAAGCGATACGCCGGCAAAGGCCGCAGCAAGCGGTCCGCAGGCGGCATTCATGTCGGCAGTGTGAAAGGCGTGGGACGTTTCCAGGCGTTTTGCGACAATCTGCTTGTCCACGCAAAGACGCAGGAATGCGTCGATCGCCGATTCCGGTCCGCCGACGATGCTGTGACGCGGAGAGTTGCCGCAGGCAACTGAAACATTAAGTCCGGCCTTTACAATGATTTCCTCGACCTCTTCGTCCAGGAGGCCGACCAGCGCCATGGCACCGGGAGGGCACAGTGCCATCGCTTCCGCGCGCGCCGAAACCAACCGGACAGCCGTGGCCAAATCAAAGACGCCTGCAAGGCACCCAGCAACGTATTCGCCTATACTATGTCCGATCATCGCCTCCGGTGCGATGCCCCAGTCGATCAACAGCCGGCTGAGGGCGTACTGCGTGGTGAACAGGGCGGGTTGCGCCAAGACGGTGGCGCGGTTGTCGTCGGGTGTTGACGTCCCCCAGAGGAAGGATCGAACGTCGGGTCGGCCGATGGTCTCGAAGGCCCGCACCACGTCTTCAAGATGCTCGTGGTAACCGGGGATGGCGGCCGCGGGCGCTCTTGCCATGCCTGCAAATTGCGAGCCCTGGCCGGGAAACAGGAAGGCGACCTTGCGCTTCTGCCGTGTCACTCCGGTGGCAGCAGCGAGCTGTGTTGCTGCCTCGGTGCCTGTTCTTGCCACCGCGAAATGCCTGTATCGCAGTTCCTTGCGGTCAAAGGTCAGGCTGTCCGCAAGCTGTCCAACATCGGTATCGACGGCCATTTTCGCGATGGCCGCGCAAAGTTCGTCGAGGCTCTGTGGTGCGTCCGCGCTGAGAGGAATGAGACGCGACCTGCCAGCGTCTGCTGGCGTTACGATTGGTTTCGCAGCTCCGCTGAGGATGACGTGGGCGTTGGTTCCGCCAAACCCGAACGAACTGACCCCGGCAAGTCGATTTTCGACAAGGACGTCCCAGTCCTCCGCCATGTGATTGATCCGGAACGGCGTAGTCTCGAGACCGAGCGCTGGGTTGGGGGAAGAGAAGGTCGCCATGGCCGGTATCCGGCCCCTGGAAACGACGAGCGCCGCCTTGATTAGACCGGCGAGCCCCGCAACTGTGTCGAGATGGCCGATATTGCTTTTGATGGAGCCGATTGTGCACCGGCCACGCCTTAGCTCGACGGATTGATCGGAGGCGTCGCGCATGACCTGCCGAAGCGCCGAGATTTCGACGGGATCGCCGATCGGCGTGCCCGTCCCGTGGCATTCGATGAAGCCGATCTCGGCGGGATCGACGCCTGCGACTCCGAGCGCCTCGGTGATCACCCTGACCTGGCCGTCGATTGCTGGTGCCGTAAAACCGAGCCGCGTCGCACCGTCATTGTTGATGGCGCTGCCGCGAATGATCGCGACGATCGGGTCGCCATCGGAAAGTGCGTCGTCATAGCGCCGCAGAAGCACGGCTGCAGCGCCTGCTCCAAACAGCGTCCCGCTGCTCTTTCCATCGAACGGGCGGCAACGGCCGTCGCGCGCTCTGATCCCGGCCGCGGCGTGGAGATAGCCGATTTCGCTCGGCAGCGGCAGAGAGCAAGCGGCGACAAGTGCCGCGTCGGATTCTTGCGTCAGCAAGGACTGGCAGGCGAGATGCACTGCGACGAGAGAGGACGAGCACGCCGTCTGTACCGCCAACGCCGGCCCCTGCAGGCCAAGGCGATAGGCAATGCGGGTCGCGGCGTAGTCCTTGTCGGTGCCGATTGTCGCATCCAGCATGTCCGCATCGCCCGAAATTACGTGTGGCATCACGTGTCCGACCAAATAGCTGCTTGCGCTGGTGCTGGCGAAGACGGCGGTTCTCTGGCCATCCCGGTCGCCGGGAACGCGCCCCGCCGCTTCGAAGGCGTGCCAGGCGCACTCCAAGAGCAGGCGCTGCTGCGGTTCCATGAACGAGGCTTCGCGCGGCGAGTAGCCGAAGAAGGCCGCGTCAAAGTACTCATATCCGTCGAGCGGGAGCGCGACAGGTACATAGGCCGGGTCCCGATAAATGCCGCGATGGATTGACCGCGCGAGCTCGCCCTCTGGCACCACCCGATAGGCATCTCTGCCCTCGCACAGCATTTGCCAAAGCTCTTCGACGTTCCGCGCGCCGGGGAACCGTCCGGCCATGCCGACGACGGCGATATCGCCGGAGGTATCTCTTGTGTCGTTCATGCTTGACCGTCCCTCAAGTCCGTCGCGCGCGGCGTCGCAGGGCCTGGCGGCGCGCATCGGCGCGCAAACCGGCTGTTGCAGCATTGTCCGAGTTGGACGCCGAACGGTCGAGATGCGCGGCGAGCGTCTCGATCGTCGGATACTGGAACAGGTCTGTCAGAGGAAATTGAAAGCCGATGCTTGCCAGTAACCGCTGATGTAGCTGCGCCAGCAGCAGCGAGTTTCCGCCGAGATCGAAGAAGCTGTCATTGACGCCGATCCCCTTGACGCCAAGCACCTCCTCCCAGAACGCCCGTAGCAGTGATTGGAGTGGGCTCGATGGCTGCGTCACAGGTCTTGCTGTTTCTGTGACCCGATCCGGCGGCGGGGGCAGGCGACGTCGATCGACTTTTCCGGTCGCTGTCATTGGCAGCGCATCGTGAACCAGGATGAATTCCGGCAGAACGCTTTGGGAGAAAAAACGGGCCAGATGAGCGCGAAGGGTCGCGGCATCGAGTGCCGCATGCGGATCGCGCCGCACATGGGCAACCAGCCGAGACGCGTTGTCACCTTTGGCATGAAGCACTAGGGCCGCGTCGGCGACACCCGGATACTCGCGAAGCCGTGTCTCGACCTCTCCCGCTTCAATACGAATTCCGCGTATCTTAATCTGCGTGTCTCGCCGCCCGAGGCAGACAAGCATGCCGTCAGCCCGGCGGGTGGCGATGTCACCGGTCGCATAGAGACGCAGGCTCCGGCCGTCAGGTGCCTGCCAGGTACGGTACGCCTCGGCCGTCAGATCCGGCTGCCGTCGGTAGCCGCTGGCAAGGTTGGCCCCCGCAACGTGGATCTGGCCCGGTATTCCCGGTGCGACCGGATCACTGTTTTCGTCGAGAAGCCAGATCTCGGTGCCGGGCAGCGGCCGGCCGATGGGCACAAAGGCGTAGGCCCCGTCCAGATCGTCCGCAAGGATGCGGTGCGAGGCAGCATCCGAACTGACTTCGGTGGAACCGTAGTAGTTGACGAGATGGGCATCGGCAGGCAACGCCGCGAGGATCCGTTTTGCAAGGTCAACGCGGATGTTCTCTCCGCCGAGGATGAGTGTGCGCAGCGGCAAGCTGTCGATGCCGGGCGTCGTCAGGATTGCATCGGCGAGCGAAGGCGTCAGCATCAGGCGCGTGATGTTCATGCGCCGGATCAGCGCAACAAGGTCGTGAGGGCTGCGTGCGGTGTCTGGATGCGGCACCACAAGGGAGAGCCCTGCCGCAAGCGAATCCAACAACTCACCAACAGCGTCAACGAACGCCGGCGACGTCTTCAGGCAACCGAGATCGTCGTGCGACATGGGCCCGGTGCCAAGCGCCCATGGTAGACGGTTCATGAATCCGCGGTAGGTAACCTCCACCGCTTTCGGGCGTCCGGAGGAACCGGAGGTAAACTGGATAAAGGCGCAGTCATCATCGTCCGGCACACGGTAAGCGGCAACGACTGGAGCACCCGAAGGCAAATCCTCGACGAAGAACGTGGGGCCGTCCCAGAGCGTCTGTTCCCAGAGGTCGTGGGAAGTGACGAGGCAGCCAGGCGCGGCGCTTTCAAGCATCTCGCCGACGGCTTCACCGGGACGGCGGGGGTCGATCGGCATCCAGGGACGCGAGAGCCGCAGTGCCGCGAGGATCGTCGCGATGTAACCGAGATCAGGTTGCAAGCGGACTGCGACGGGCTCGTTAGCCGGCGCGTGTGCGGCGATAACGCCCGCCAGGCGTTCTGCCTCTGTCATCAACTCTTGCCACGACAGCTTTCGTCCATCTTCGAAGAAAAGGACTGGCTTGTTCGGTTGCTGTTCCGCCTGCTTGACGATTTCGAGCCAGAGGTCGCGGCGTGGCTTAGGCGCTGCCCCTGGAACATGGGCCCAACGCCTGACCGCTTCGGCGCTGGCGAGCGGCAACCGGGCGATCGGCGTCTCGGGGTCCTTCAATCCCGCGACTAGGACGTGCCGAAAGGCGTCGAGGAGCCGTTGAACGGTTTCTTTTGTGAAGAGGTCCTCGGCAAAGAGCGTGCAGACGCAGATGCCTTCGGGTTCCGGCCAAGCAAGAACCTCAAGGTCCATATGGGTGGCGTCCTGTTCGATCGGAACCGCCCGTAGCGTGAGTGGTCCGGCACTGCCATCTTCGAGCGGTGGCGCCTGATAGGTGAAGGAAACCTGATAAATCGGATTGCGGCCGAGGTCGCGTGCTCCGCCGATGCGTTCCACCAGTTGCTGGAATGGATAGTCCTGGTGAGCGATGGCTTCGAGCACTTCCGAGCGGGCCTGCTCGACCATCGATCGGAAGCTTTGACTGTTCTTGAGATCGGTTCTGAGGATCAGATTGTTGATGAAGAAGCCGATCATCTCCTGCGTTGAAGGATGGGTGCGTCCGGCAACGGAGCTGCCAATCAGGAAGCGATCCATGCCCGCATAGCGGCCCATCGCGATCTGGAAGGCGGCAAGCATAACCATGAAAGGCGTGGCAGCGTGTTTTCGTGCTAGCTCTTCAACGGCGCTTCGCGTCGCCATGTCCAAATGAAAGAGCGCCGTCTTGCCGCGGAAGGATTGCACCGGTGGGCGTGACCGATCGGTCGGCAATTGCAGAGGTGGTACGTCCTCGATGCGTGCCCGCCAGAACTCAATTTCCTGGTCGAGCTTCTCGCCGGAGAACGCTTCGCGCTGCCACAAGGCAAAATCCGCATAGCGCTCGACATTTCCCGCCGATGACAGCGTGCCGTCGCCGATGGTGGCAAGATAATGCGCCACCAGCTGGCGATTGAAGATGCTGGCCGACCAGCCGTCGAAGACGATGTGGTGGAAGCCGTAGACGAGGAAATGCTTGCCATCCTCGACGCTGAGGATCCGGGCGCGCAGAAGCGGTCCGGTCGAAAGATCGAACGGCTCGGAGACCTCGCGCCGGATGTCGTCTGCGACCGCCAGCTTCCGGGCTTCCGGCTCAAGCTGCCTGAGATCGATTTGCGGTACCGCGATTTCGAGTGTTTCAATCACCTGCTGGCGCGACGGTCCATCGTGGGGAAAAACGCTGCGCAGCGGTTCATGGCGCTGAACGATGGCATTTAAAGCGCGCTTGAGCGCGGAGGCATCAAGCGGACCGCTGATCTCCAGGCAGAAGGGAAGGTTGTAGAATGGATTGGACGGCGCAAGGCGATCCAGAAACCAAAGGCGTTCCTGCGCCCAGGAGAGTTCCGGGTTTGCCGGGTCCGCGCTTGGGAACTGGTCGGCCTGAGGGTCCGGGGCCGAGGTGGCGGGACCCTTGCGCACGAGGTCGGCGAGTGCCTCGACTGAAAGCGTGGAGATGGCATTGATATTCATCCGAGGCTTTCCTCAATCGTGGGGGGCGTGGCCGTGCGGGCGGCGATGAGCTCCAAGAGGCCGGCGGCAAACTCTCCGACGGTCGCATGGGTGAAAACCAGCGCCAGCGGTGGCCGAAGACCGAGTGTTTCCTCGATCTTCAGCAGGATCCGCATGGCGTTGAGGGAGTCACCGCCAAGTTCGAAATAGTTAGCGTCGGTGGTGGCAACCGGCTGCTGGAGCACTTCCTGCCACAGAGCCGCAACGAAACTTTCCAGCGGCGTTTGCGGCACGCCTCCGGCCGCCCCCGGCTCCACCTGCAAGTCGACCGTCCCGAGCACGCGACGATCGACTTTGCCGTTGGCGTTCAACGGGTAGAGGTCCACCAACTGGAAGGCCCTTGGGACCAACGGGGGCGGCAGGCGCTCGCCGCACCAGGCACGCAACTCCATCTCGGAGGGCGGGACGCCATTCGTGCGGTAGAAGGCGACGATCTTCGCCGCGCTCTCTTTGTCGCCATGCGATACGACCACCGCATCCTGAATACCCGGGCAGGCGTTGATTGCGGCCTCGATCTCGAGCGCGTCGGCGCGATATCCACCAAGATTGAGCTGGAAGTCGCTGCGTCCCAGGAATTCGATCGAACCATCCGGCCGATAGCAACCGCGGTCACCGGTGCGGTAGAGCCGTTCGCCTGTCGTCGGGTGGATGACGAACTTTTCCGCCGTCAGGACGGGATCGTCGAAGTAGCCCGGCGAAACGCAAACGCCCGAGCAATACATTTCGCCAGGCATCCATTCCGGGCAATCGCGCAGCGCTTCGTCGAGGATATGATAGTGGCTGTTGCCGATCGGCTTTCCATAAGGAATGCTCGGGCAATCTTCCGGCCGGTCGAAGGCATCGTGAGTGATGTTCCAGAGCGTAGTCTCGGTCGGACCGCCGGCGCTTGTCACCCGGATCGTCGGTTGCAATGCCCGCAGCCGTGCCGGCAAGTCGACGGGTAACCAGTCGCCGCCAAGGATTACCTGGCGGAAACCTTCGGGCAGCCGCATCGATTGTCGTTCTGCCTCGGTTGCCAGGAGCTCCATGAAGCGTGGCACGCTGTTCCAGAGGGTGACGCCGTAACGGTGGATGAGATCCAGCCAATGGCCGGGATCGACATCGCGTCTGGCGTCCGGGAAAACGACCGCGCCACCCACGCCTAGCGGCCCGAAGATGTCGAACATGGCCATGTCGTGGTGGAGCCCGGTGATGGCGATGAAGCGGTCCCTCGACGAAAGGTCGAAATGGCGCTCGCTGAATTGCAGTGCGTTGGCGATGCCGCGCATCGAGATCATCACGCCCTTGGGCTGACCCGTCGTACCCGAGGTGAAAATGATGGAAAGGATGGCATCTCCGTCGAAGGCCGGCGCGGCGGGAATTGCTCGAGCCAATCCGGCCGGCTTTTCCGCGAGCCCGATCACGGCGATCTCGTCTCCGGGAGCCACGTCGCGATCGGCAATCAGCGCTACGGGCTTGGCGATCGATAATATGCGCGCTACGCGTTCGGCCGGATTGGCTGGATCAAGCGGCACATAGGCGCAACCAAGCATTTGGGTTGCCATGATTGCGGCAGGCTGCCGCCATCCTTTGGCTAACAGTATGGCAACACGGTCGCCAGCCTTTGCGCCCGCTGCCGTCAGTTGGGCGGCGATACCCGCGGCTTCCAAGGCGAGCCCGCCATATGTTAGCTCTGCTCCGGCCGCATCGACAACGGCGACGGCGTCGGGAGTGCGTGCCGCATGGCCAAGAAACCGGGAGAGGGGTGTCTTCTCCTCAGAGGCAAACACGGTGGCATTTACGGCGGTTCGGCGCGTGAGTTGCTCGGCCGGCAACTCGAGCGGCGCTGGCGAGGACCAGGTGTCACTGTCGGTTGCCAGTCGCTTCAGAAGCGACGAGAAACTCTCGAACATGGAACGCACCAATCCCGGCGGGAACAGGGATTCTATGACGTCCCAATTAAACATCAACGCATCGCCGTACTCGCCATACTGGCAGTCGATCCAGACTTGCGGCGTACGGCTTACGAGTTGAACGATCTCGCCAAGAAAGCCCAGACGATGGGTGATGTCGCCGGAATCGCCTGGCCGGCGTTCAGGCAGCGTAGTAAAAACGATCGGCATCGCGCCCGCCTCCATGCCGCCGCGATGGCGCGCATATTCGCGTAGCTGCCGCACGCCCGAGACGCTCTGGTGCTCGAGGTCCTGCCACATCTGTTGCTGAATGGCGCGCGCGCGACCCTCGAAGGATTGGCCACCGTCGCCACGCACCTCGAGCAGGCTGAAGGAGGCGAATTCGCCAATGATCTGGTCAATGTCCTTGTGCCAATCGAGACGATTGAACCGGGGAACGTTGACCGTGAAATCGTTAGTGCCGCTCCAACGTCCAAGGACTTCTGCGTAGGCGGCAAGGACGACGCAAGCCAGCGTCAGCCCGCGACCAGATGCGTGGGCACGCAATGATCTGATCTGCTCGGCATCAAGACGATCGTCGAGCCGGACAAACGTTTGCAGGCCCCCGGCGCGCGAAATCCGTCGGATTGGCAGAGGTGGCGGTGGCGGCAGGTGGCGCAACCGTTCCTGCCACCATCCGAAAGATTTCTGCCATTCCGGACCGTTTTCGAAGCGTTCTACCGCCAGCATATAGTCGCGGAACGACAGGTCGGTTTCCGGCATCGCGCGATCTGGGTCTTCGTAAAAGGCTGCCAGTTCATCGAACATGATCTGGATGCTGCGGCCATCCGTGCACCAGATGTCGAGTTTCATGTGCAAATGCCCGACACCGTCGGCAGCAAGCTTCGTGAAGGAAAGATGCGAGTGCGGCCAGGACGTGAGGTCCGCACTTTCCTTCTGGAGACGGTTGCGCTTTTCCTCAAGGAGCCGATCCTGTTCCACTTCGGTTGCCCGTGACAAATCCTCCATCGCGATCGTCTGACGGGGGACGGTCGCAAGGACGCGCTGTTTGCCGTCGTCGGTAACGACCGCACGCAGCATGTCATGGCGCTCGATCAACCGGTTCCAGGCGGCTTCCAACTTTGCGAGATCGAGATCGCCTGTCCGGAATTCGAGATAGAACTGAATAGCGCCTGCGTCCTCGAGCGCGTTGTCGCGCCCGACCCAATAGGCATATTGCATGTCCGAAAGGGGAAAGGGCTCGTGACGGGCAGCCGGATCAGCGACAACAGGGGAGCGGCGGTCGCGCCGGGCGGCCAGACGTTCGGCGATACTGTCTCGGGAGCTGCGGGTGAGATGAGGAGCGTTCATGATCGCTTTCGGGTCCGTGTTGTGTCAGGCGGTTTCAAGCAAAAGTTCGGCATTCAGCATCTGCTCGATGACGTCGGCGAGGCCACGCACCGTTCGCGCTTCGAGGAAGCTCGTCAGGGGCGGGCGAATGCCAAGCGCCATCTCAATGTCGGCGAGAATGCCCAAGGCGACGATCGAGCTGCCGCCAAGCGCAAAGAAATCGCTGTCGGCCGCAACCGAGGTGCCGATCCGTTCGCTCCAGATCGCCCTCAATTCACGCAGAAGGGCATCTTCCTCAGGGGGCTCGCCGTCTTGTCGAGATGAGGCGACGTCCGCCAGCGACTGAACCGCGGGAAAGGGAGTGGAAGCGGGTTCGCGCTTGACCGGATCGATCCAGAAGCGTGTCTCGGCGAACGGGTACTTGGGCAGGTCGGCCCACCCGCCGGCGGAGCTCGATTGAGCCGCATGCCCGGCGACAAACAGTCGGCCACGTGCGCTCTCGAAAGCCAAAGCCGGGTTGGTTTCGCCGTCCGCGGTTAATATGACGGCCGCGTCGACCGATTTGGCTGTCAGCGTCGCGCGGGCGGCCGCCGCATAGAGCGGCTCCGCAGACAGTTCCAGGAAGGTGGTGATGCCTTGGGAGGCAAGTGCCAGGATAGCGTCGCGGAACCGCACAGGCTGAACGATCTGATCGCGCCAATAGGCTGCCGTCGCCATCTCGGAGCCGTCCTCGTGGGTCGCCTTCATGCCCGAAATGATCGGTAGGGTCGGTGCGCGGAAAGGAATTCGGGCAACCGCTGAGGACATCGCGTCCGCCGCGCGCCGCATGAAGGGTGAATGATAGGCATAGGCGACAGGCAGTCGCTTGGCCTTGATACCGCCGTCCTTGCAGGCGGCGGCGAGCCGGTTGACCGAGGCGAGGTCGCCGGAAATAACGCACTGGCTGTCACCGTTGATCACCGAAACGACCAGCACTCCGTCGAGACGATGCTGATGGGCAAGTGCGCGTGCCTTTTCCTCGTCGGTGGTCACGGCAAGCATTGCACCGGATTCGGCATAGGTTTGCATCGCCGAGCCACGTGCCCAGGCAAGGTCGAGCGCGGAACTCAGGTCGAATACTCCGGCGATATGAGCGGCGGCAATTTCACCGAGACTGTGACCGACGACAATATCCGCCTGAACGCCGAGAGACTGCCACCCTCGTGCGATGGCGATACCATGCAGCACGATTGCTGTTTGCAGGACTGCCGCTTCCGCACCGACCAGAATGGCTTGGTCGAATAGTGTCCGCCGCACCGGTTCTCCTCGCTCGCCGAGCAAGGCGAGGCCTTCGTTGAGGGTATCGGAGAACGCAGGAACATGCGCGGCGAGCGATGAAAGATTGCCGAAACTCTCGATACCGTGACCGCCGAAGATGAATGCGAGGCGAGGGGCATCCGTGATTTTCGCCGATGGCAGGAGTTGGCTTGCCAGCGCGCGGCGCAAAGAGACAGCATCACTTCCGCTCGCCGCAAGCCGCCAGGGCAGATGAGCCCGTCCGGCAAGCGCAGTATGGCAGACCGAAGCCAGCTGGTCCTGATGAAGACCATTCAGTTTGCCGACGTAACGGGTGCGAAGACGGTCGAGCGCGTCGCGCGAGCGCGCGGAAAGCACTAGGGTCTGCGGACCTTGCGCGCGTGCGGCAATGGGTGCTGGGGCCGGCGCCTCTTCCAATACGATGTGGCAATTGGTTCCGCCGAAACCAAGCGAACTCACGGCTGCGCGGCGCTTTGAACCTGCCCTTTGCCATTCGATCGCCTGGTCCGCAATCCGGAAACCGCGTCCTTCGAGGCGTATATGCGGATTCAGCCTATCGAAATTGGCGTTGGCGGGGATGAAACCACGTTCGACAGCGAGTGCAGCTTTGATCAATCCGACCGCGCCCGCCGCCTCGGCCGTGTGTCCGACATTGCCCTTGACGGCGCCGATCGTGCAGGGATCTTCCCGCTCGATGCCGCCATAGATCCTGTCGAGAGCCGTGAATTCAATGGGATCGCCAAGGTGTGTCCCCGTCCCATGCGCTTCAATGTAGTCGATATCGGCCGGATCGAGGCCCGACATGGCGAGGGCGGAAGCGATGACCTCTGCCTGGCCGTCGGCGCTCGGGGCGCTGTAGCTCACCTTGCGATTGCCGTCATTGTTCATGGCGAAGCCGCGAATGACCGCAACGATACGATCTCCGTCGGCGACGGCGTCGTCCAGCCGCCGCAGCAGAAGTCCCGCTACTCCGTCTGCAAAGATGGTCCCGTCGGCCGAAGCGTCGAAGGGCCTGCACGCACCGCCATTAGCGAGGATGCTGTCCGTCTCGGCAATGTAGCCGCGGTTCTGCGGAACCGTAATCGCACCGGCGATGGCAAGTGCCGTATCGCAGCCGTAGTCGAGCAGATGCTGGCAGGCGATGGCCACGCTGGAAAGGCCGCTGGAGCAAGCTGTCTGCACGTTCATGGCCGGCCCGGTCAGGCCAAGCTTGTAGGCGATCCAGGTAGCAACGTAGTCTTGGCCATTCATGGTAACGCAGAGCGTCTCGATGTTGGTGCCGCCACGTTCCAGTTCATGCACCAGATTGCGCAGCAGATAACTGCTGATCTTCATGCTGGCGAAGACGCCAGTGTTGGTGCCGTTCCTGAACGGGTCCTTGCCCGCATCCTCGAAAACATGCCAGGCGGTCTCGAGCATTGCGCGCAGCTGCGGATCCATGAAGGAGGCTTCGCGCGGCGTGAAGCCGAAGAAGGCGGCATCGAACCGGCTGACATCGTCCATGTGGCCGCCGACGGGCACGAAACCCGGGCCCTCGATCTCCTCGTCGCTACGGCCGTTTTCCTTCAGCGTGTCACGGTCGAGCGTCCTGAGGGTCGAACCGCCCTCACGAAGCAATTTCCAGAAGGCTTCGATGTCGTCGGCCCCCGGAAACCTACCGGCCATGCCGACAATGGCGATGGCCTGATCAGCAGCGGCTGGATCAGTGGTCATGCCGTGCGTGGGATTGTGAAGCATGTCGTCCTCGTATGATTGCAATCAAGCGCGTGGTGCAGGCTTGCGGTCGCGCCGCGCGACCTGTCGACGTTTCTGGCGACGCCGGGCCTCGTCCAGCAAGGAATTCCCCCGCACGGGGGCTGTGTTGGAACGGGCGTCCAGGAACGCTGCGAGCGCATTCGGTGTAGGGTGCACGAAGATGTCGATCAGGCCGACGGTTTCAAATCCGTTGGCAACAAGGCGCGCGTGAACCTTCGTCGCTGCGATCGAGGTGCCGCCGGCATCGAAGAAATTGAGGTCTGGATGGAAGGGCCGGTCGCTGCCGAGCACATCCTGCCAGACCTCGATGATGATGCCGACCAACTGGCCGGCATTGTCCGTCCGCGCGGCCGGCCGGTTGACCACGGCAATGGGGAAAACATGTCCGGGAGCTAGTTCATCGAGAACAGCAAGGCAAGCGCTGCGAGCCGTTTCGCTCTCGACGGAGATTTCCTCGATACCGCTTGCCGGAGCGAAGGCGAAATCCGCCCAGGCCGCGGACCCACTGTCTATTCCGAGCGTCGTAACGGCCGAGATCTCGGTCGAAGCGAGGGCGACGGCGATGCCCGCCGCTCCCTGAAGAGGTGAAAGCGCATGCAGCCCTTGTCGGCGCAAGTAGCTGCTGAACCCCTGGGGTTGTTCTTCGGTGAGCCACGGCGCGCTAACGAGGCAAACCTGCCGCACGTTTAGGTATGCTTGTGTCAAACGGGTAGCCATACCTGTAAGTGCTGCCTCCCCCGCCAAACGCGCCAGGTGGTCGTGCGTACCGATGTAGGCAAAGGCCGATGAAAACGTGACCAGTGTACCGCCGCCATGGGAGTCGAGGCTTCGGGTGAGATTGGCGGTACCATCGATGCGCGCGCCGAGGAATGCTTCGATCGTCGCTTCATCGATCGAAGCGATCGGAGAGCGACCGGTTTCGCCGGCAAAATGGAGAACGAACGCGGGTGATTGCCCGAATTTCTCCTGCGCAAACTCGAAGGCTCGCACCACCGCGGCGGGATCGCGAATGTCTGCTTGGACATAGGCAATACGACCGTCGGCGTGCTCGGACACCTCGGCGAGGTCCCGGGCAATCTGAGCGGACGCGCGGCGCCCGGCGAGGAGCACGCGGCAACCACCAACAACGGCAAGGCGGCGCGCCAGATGCCGTCCGATGCGCCCGAGACCGCCGGTGATGAGAACCACGTCACCGGCTGAGAGAGATGAAAAGTGTTTGGCATCGCTTCGGCCGATCGGTGGCCCGAGACGCAGAGCGCGCCAGCTGTCCTGCCTGAAGGCCAAGGCTCTCGCAGGAAGTCGCGCCCTTATCCAGGGGACGATGACCGCCGCTCGGCTTTCGGTGTCGATATCCACGAGACGGGTCGTCAGGCCCGGGCTCTCGGCATGAAGGGCGCTGATGGCGCCAAAAACGACGTCGCCTGCCGGCAGACGGGTCGCACGATCGTCGACGAGGGTCATGCCCTGACGGGTTACGACAATCAGTTCTGCTCGCGAGACGCCTTGCCGTACTAACTCGACGCAGAGCGTGGCGACACCGGCGACGGCAGCATGGAGTGCGGCGGCATCGTCCGGTCGGATCGCCAGAGGGCGAGCGTCGATAATGGTAAGATCATCTCGAGTCGTGGGAAGCTCGAGGTTCTCCGCCTGTGTCTCGATCACCTGCGCACCGTCTTTGCAAAGCAGGGCTGCGACTTCGCCTAGCTCGTCGCCGAGAAGAACGAAAGAGCGTTGCGAGAGCCGGAATTCGCCACCCGTCGGGAGTATCGACTCCCAATACGGCTGCCGCACATCGGCCAAGACATGCCTTTCGCCTTGCAGCAGAACGTCGTTGGCTCGCACTTCGGCCGCGAAATCCCCCCTCTCGAAACGCTTTCGAAGCAGACTGCGCTGAAGCTTGCCTATTCCGGTCTTCGGAATGTCGGCGCGTGCGACAAGCAGGACATGGGCGGGTCTGACGCCGCAGAACCCCGAGACCGTTCCGGCAATCTGCCTGATCAGTTCGGCTCGTTCTTCGTCCGCCAAATCCTCATCCACCGGTACCGCGAAGACGATCAGTTCTTCGCGCTCGCTGAGAACATTGCGCGTAGCAACGGCGACGATGTGGTTCGGCAGAACGCCCTCCAGCCGTTCGATTTGCCCTTCGATTTCGACCTGCGGAATGTTCTGACCGTTGACGATCAGCATTTCCTTCTCGCGCCCGCATATGATGGTGCGCCCATCATGCATCTCGGCAAGGTCGCCTGTCGTCATCCAACCGTCTTCGGTGTGGCAAAGCTCCTGGTTTTTCGAATAGCCCGAAAACACCGAAACCCCGCGTGCCTGAAGGCGTCCCGTCATCGTCTCCGGTAGCGTGTTTCCCGCCGCATCGACGATCCGGAACGCGTTGCCGCCAAGCGGTCTTCCGTTGTCCAGGATACCGCCCTTCACCGCGTGGCTTTCACCATCGTCCCAAGGGGCGGAAAGCGTCATGAAGGACGTCGTCTCCGACATGCCCCAGGCGGTCCGAAAAATGTTGTCAGAGACGCCGTGGCATTCAAGCGCGTGCTTGAGTTTGACGAATGTTTCCCGGCGAACGCTCTCTCCGCCCGATATCAGCGCTTTCAGCCGCGTGAGATCGGTCGGTTCGTTTGCGGCGGCGGCCCCGGCAAGCAATTGCCAGAGAAAGTCCGGTGCCCAGGAGTGCGTGATGCGCTCGCGCGCGAGCCATTCAACCAGCAGCGATGGTTCCGCAAGTACAGGGTCGAGCGGAGCAACGACCAGATCGGCGCCGGACCAGATTGCTGCCCCGCAAAAACCGACGAGCGAACCGGCATGGTCGAGTGCCATGATGCTCAAAAGAGCGTCGCCTGACGCGAGGTGGAGACTCTTCCGCAGGTTCAGAGGCGTGGAGACTAGGTTGGCGGCGCTGAGCGGAACGCCCTTCGGCAGGCCGGTGCTGCCGGACGTAAAGGTGATCATCGCCGCCTGCGCGGCCGGCCACTGATAAGCCGGGGAAGCGAAGGCATGGCCTTCAGCTGCCACCGGCAAATGCGGAGAGGGGAGATCGGCGCCGAACAGGACGGCGCGGATACCATCATGGTCGGGCAAGTCGGCCAGAACCGCCGGCGCGTCGAGAAGGCTGAACATATGGCGAAAACGCCTGGCTATAGGGTCCTCCTCGGACCATTGGCGCGGCGGTCGAAGCGGGATCGCGGTCACGCCAGCATGCAGGCATGCCCAGAAGGCGACAACAAAGTCTTCGGCGTCACGGAGGCAAAGGATCAAGCTTTGTCCCGGCCCGAAGCCTTCCGCGCGCAATGCCGCGGAGCGTTGCACGACCCTGTCTCGAAACTGGCTGTAGGCAATGTGTTTTGTGCCGGTCGTTGAAAGAAAACGAATACCTCCTTTCGTCCGCCCTGCCCTTTCGAGGACGTCAACGATTGCGATCGTTTCCTCCGTGGGGGGTACAGCATCACCGTCAATATAGGAGGCCGGCCGGTCGATCACGTCCGTTCCAACCGCAAGACGGTCAAGCGTCACCGCCTCGTACAACTCCCCGAGCAATGGACTAGGGGTGGTGACGTCGTCGATGTGACGCAGCGCAGGAGCGGTTCTTATCCGCCTCAGGGTGGGAAGCGCTTGGCAATGGCCCGTAAGAGCCCCGACGATACGAGTGGAAATGGGAGCGATCGCCTCAAGCGACCGGGTGTCGACACTCCCGCATGGCGTACGCGGGATGGCGTTGACAAGGATGACGTCCAGCTTGTCGAGGGCTCCGCCCAATTGCTTGGCCAGGCGTTCGACCAATTCGGGGCTTCCGCCGGTATCACGCGCTACGACAAAGAGCCGGTCGCCCAGCAGCGCCGCGTCGACAACATTGTATACACTTTTTGCGAGCGCTTCGATCTCGCCGAGCGAAGAGGAAAAATCAAGTTTCGTCACATCGCCTTCGCAGAAATCGGATTGGATGATTACGCGGTTCATGAACGCTCCTCACGCCACAGACGTCATCAATCTGTGATCAATTTATACGAGCATTGTCAGCGATCGCGTCGGCGGCATTTTTAGGTCGCCGGCGGATTATTTTTTTGGAAAGCGCAATACAATCAATGGATAAGTTGGGCCATTTCCAACTTGCAGACGATTCCTATAGAAAACATGATTCGAAGAGTCAAGAATAAATGTTTCGCCGTTTGCTACTTTTGAGGGCTTCTAAAGTGTGACTTTTTGCACCGCAAAAAAGTTCAGCCGTTACCGCGAAATATTTGTTGACTCTTATAGTCATGTTTCTTAATTCACCGTTTGATTAAACGTCGACGGAGAGTTTTCTATGCTACAGGTTGTAAGGGCAAAGATGCATGGCATTCGGGTAACCGGATCCGATCTCGACTATCACGGCTCAATCACCTTGGACCCCGATCAATGCGAACAGGCGGGGATCCGACCTCTGGAATTCGTCGATCTCTTCAACAAGAGCAACGGCGCGCGTTGGTACACCTACGTGATTTATGGCGATCCGGGGTCGCGTTGCTGCGTCCTCAATGGACCGTCTGCCCGCAATTGCCAGAAGGGCGACTCTCTGATCATTTGCGCCTCGACCTACATTCCGGAACAGCAGCTTTACGACATCCGGCCCAAGGTCCTTACCTTCGGCCCTTCAAACGAAGTCGAGGAAGTTCTGCACTACGAAGTCAACCAGACGCCGGAGCGCGCATTCGATTTCCGTATGGTGATCGAGCCGCCGACCCGCGCAAACGTCCGCAAGATCGGATCCGTGGACGTGGACGCATTCACGACGGATCTGAGGCAGCGCGGGCTTGATGACCACGCTGTCGCGGACGTCGTTTCGCGTCATCTGAAATCGGTCCTTTGAAAAAAAATTCTGAAGGCACGCGGCTCGGTTCGCCTGGCCGCGTGTTTTCCTGCGGCCAGTGGCAAGAGGGTGGTATCGCTCCATGGCAGTTAATGATCTGGCCGACGAAAGAGCGGCTGCAGCGGCGCGGAGCGTGACCGCGGTCACCGTTGTCTCCGTTTTTGGAATTCTCTATGCGGCGCAAGGCTTCACCGCCAGCCTCGCACAATTCGTGCTGCCGTCGATTCTGCGCGACAAGGGCGTCCCGCTTGCCCAGATCGGCCTGACATATCTGTTGTTCTCGCCGCTCGTGCTGAAACCGTTCTGGGCGCCGGCGATGGATCGGTGGTCAATGGGCCTGGCGACCAGACGCCTCGCCGTCATCCACCTTTGCCAAGTTTCACTCGTGCTGATTTTCCTTTGTGCGGCACTGCTGAATCCGGAAAACCTCTCTCAAACCTTCAATCCCGCATGGATGGCGGCCGCGCTGCTCCTGGTTATGGTCGTCATCGCGTCTCAGGATATCTCGACGGATGCGCTCGCCATCGAAGCGGTCCCCACCAGCCGCCGCGGGATTGCCGGAAGCACGCAAGTCGCAGGAACCTATGTCGGCTACGTTCTCGGGGCCAGCGCCTGGTTGCCGCTCTACGTGGCGTTCGGTTGGTCTGTCGCCATGGGTGTTTTGGCCTTCATTTTGGCGGTCCTGACCGCCGTGGTGAAGGTCGCTTCGGGCTCCCTTTCTGCTCCAGCGTTTCGAGTGGAAAACCATCCCGCGCCAAGCTTGCTCGGCGCGCTCCGGCGTCCGCAACTGGTTACAGGAATAGGGTTCCTCGTCCTCTACCAGCTCGGCGGACGCTTGGCGGCGTCCTTGCTGGGCCCCTTCATGATTGACGCAGGTCTGTCGCTGGCAACGGTTTCATGGGTCGTCGGCATCGGAACCGTGATCGCCGGGATTTGCGGTGCTGTGATCGGCCCGATCTTCATTCGCGGGCTCGGCGTATCCCGTTTCCTCTGCCTGTTCGCGCTGCTTCATGCCGCTTGCGTCGTCGGGCTCTGGGGCGTTGCCATCGGCAAGCCGTCATATGCCGTCGAAGCGATCATCGTTCTCGTCATACTGGAAAGCGCGCTGTTCGCGCTCGCCTATGTCGGCCTGTTCGTCAAGATGATGGGGTGGTGCGCGGCACATCAGGCGGGCACGGATTTTTCGTTGCTGCAGAGCGTCGACTCCGCCCTTGCAATCGGCGCGGGCCTTGGCGCGAGCCTGGTTGCAGGTGTCATTGGCTATTCGCTCGTCTTCCTGCTTTCTGCATTCCTGCTTGTCGCCGCCGCCATCGTTGCCTTTGCCGCCGGACGGCCGGCGGCTGCAACCCCGCATCATATCTCCTAGCAATTTCAGTACGATGGTCGAAAGGGACTAGATCGTGTCAAAGGACTACCGCATGCATCTCCTGAATGCCTCAGTCTGCTCGGTACTCGTGAGCCTAATGGCCACAAATGCGATCGCACAGGAGGGGAAGCAGGCGAGACTACCAGCGCCGAAACCATTGTCCGAAGAGAAACCGAATACGGCCAACGGAGATACCACGGTTCTCGAAGGCATCGTCGTTACGGCGCGCAAGCACGAAGAAGACATTGCTCGTGTGCCGCTGAGCATCACCGTGCTGACAGCGGACGACCTGCGTAACACGGTTGCCGATGCGCCTGGTTCGATCACGCGGTCGGCGCCGAACTTCTACTTTGCCGACATCGGCGACCCGACGCAGGCCTCCTACACCATGCGCGGTATGGGCGCTCTCATCCGTCCGCTGAACTCGACCGACACGACGGTAACCTTCAATTATGACGGCGCACCGACAACCTTGCTCGGCGCCGGAATGCAGCCGCTCGATGTGCAGACGATCGAGGTCGTTCGTGGGCCACAGAGCTCGCTCTATGGACGCAGCACGCTCGGTGGCGTTGTAAACGTCGTGACCAACGAGGCCGACGGTACGCCCGAGGCGTTGGCCCGGGCTGAGGTCGGCAGCGATGGCTATCGTTTCGTCGATCTCGTTGCTGGCGGGACCTTGATACCCGATCAACTCTACGCCCGTGGCGCGGTGCGCTATAGCAATTTCGACGGCGACATTCCGAACGGCATCATCGGTGGCAAGGACGGTAACCGCGACCTGTCGGCCGCGCGCGGCACGCTGAAATGGGAAGGCTCCGAAGGCACAACAGTGACCTTCAGCGGCTTCTATGAAAATGGGATGGTCAACCTGCCGCAGTTCATTTTGCGTGGACATCCCAAATATCCTATCAGCGGTACGGACATTCACCAGGAAGCCAGCCGCAACATTCTCGGCGGCACTCTCACCGTCGAGCATGAATTCGAGTTCGGGCGGCTGACATCGGTCACAGGCGGGCAGCGCATCAATGCTGTGAACATCGTCGACACGACGGACTCCTATCTCTATTCGGCACTCTTCGGGCTGCCCCCGTCGTTCTTCGCCAATCCGGCCACCGACCATGCCCGCTTGGCGCAGCGCGAGCGGATCTTCAGCCAGGAGGTGCGTCTGAGTTCCTACGAGGACAGCGAGATTCAGTGGGTGGGCGGCGTGAGCTACTTCCGCTCCGGCTACAATCAGCTTCGCAACATCGTCGGAAGCTTCTCGCCCTATGCGAACGGCACGTTCGACGCATCGCTCGACAGTCAGACTTATGGCGCTTTCGGCGAGGTGACTGTGCCGCTGGCGGACCGTCTCAAACTGACGACCGGGCTTCGTTTTGCCCGCGATGAACAGGACTACAAGGGACGGTACGTCTCCAACGGGTTTCCGGGCACGGTCCCATTCTTCAACCAGGACGGAAAGACTGGCGAGACCTACGCGACTGGGCGCGCGTCACTTAGTTACGAGTGGACGGACGAGTTGATGACCTATGTCAGCATCGGTAGGGGGCATTCCTCCGGTGGCTTTGACGTGTTCATGACGAACGCGGCCGTTGGTCTGCCGGAAACGCCGTTCGACCCCGCGACCTCTTGGGCCTATGAGGCGGGTGCAAAGCTATCCTTCCTCGACGATCGGGCGAGCCTTTACGGCAGTGTCTTCTTCAACGACGTCAAGAACGGCCCCACCTACAACTACAGTGTCGCGACCCAGAGCTTCACCATCCTGCCCTATGACTACGAGACCAAGGGTTTCGAACTCGAAGGGCGGTTTGCCGCCAACGACTGGCTCTCTCTGCGCGGCGGCGTCGGTTATACGCATGCCGAGCTCAAGAACGTGCCGGCGGGCGACCCAGCAGGCGTGCGAAGCGGTAACAAGGTTCCCAACGCACCGGAGTGGACCGCCAATGCGGCGCTTGACGTCAACCATCCCGTCGAGAACGGCTTCATCAATGGTGAGGTGTTCGGAACCGCGGAGTACCAGTTCGTTGGCCGACGCGCGGCCGACCCGGTCAACAATACCTTCCTGAAAAACTACGGTCTGGTGAACTTATCGACCGGCTTTCGTAAGGACAATCTCGAGGTCTATGCTTTTGCCCGCAACGTCTTTGACAACCGATACGAAGCCTTCGGTTCCTTCCTCTCACCATCCGCGATCGGGCTTGTGGTTGGCCAAGGGCGCACCGTCGGCGTCGGCATGACCGCGAAGTTCTGACAGCCTGAAGATGGCGACGTCACGCGCGCCGCCATCACTTTTTTTCGGAAGCAGGGTGCGCGGCTGCGGCAGGCCTTGTTTCCATGCGGAGGTGACATGACATTTGCTTGGGCCAGACCGATCGCTGCACACGCCAAATCACGGGCGTGGCTGCTTGCTCTTTCATGCGCTCTGGCGATCGTGGCTTCCGCCTTGACGATCCTGCCTTACCTCGTCGCTTATCGGCTGATTGCCCTGGCGTTGGCAGCCGACATGTCTCAAATGGCCTACGATCTGCCCTGGCTTGCCGCGACTGCCGTTGCCGCGATCGTGCTGAAACATCTCTGCCTTGTCGCCTCCACTCTCGTTGCGCATGCGGCCTCCTTCGGCGTGCTGCACGAGCTTCGGTTGGCGATCGCGCGCAAATGTGTACTTCTGCCGCTGGACTTCTTTTCGCGCAACGCGACCGGCCGGTTGAAGAGTGTCATGCGCGATGATGTCGATAGCCTTGAAGACGCGCTCGCTCATGCTATTTCCGATATTGCCTGCGGCATTGCGACACCGATCCTGATGCTGGCTTTTCTCGCCTTCTTCGATTGGCGGCTAACCTTGGTCCTCGCTCTGCTTTTGCCGCTGCTGATCGCGGTGTACATGCTGACGATGCGCAGCAAACGTGCATTGATCGGCGAATACGGGCGCAAGATCGTCGCCTTCAACGGACTTGCGATCGAGTTCGTTCGTGGCATGAAGACGCTCAAATCCTTTGGCGCAGACGAAGCGGTCTCGGCGCGGCTGATGGAGATTATCAGTGATCTTGCCGACATCAATCGGCGCGCTGAGCTTGCCAGTCTGAAGCCCTGGGTGGTCTTTCTCGTCGGGTTGCGCGCGGCCTTAATGCTGATCGTGCCCGTGGGCGGCGCTCTTTATCTCGCCGGTCAACTCGATGTCATCACGTTCGCACTCTTCGTGCTGATCGCGCTCGTCTTCACCCAGCCGCTGCTCAACCTCGTTTACACGGCGGGCTCCTTCTTCTGGAAGGTATCGCTCGCCGGAAGGAACATCACCTGGCTGATGGAAGCGGATGAACTGGCGGCGACTGGTGGCAGCACGCTTCCAGAGGATGATACCATCGTCTTGCGCGATGTGAGCCTTGCCTATGGCGGGGTTGGCGTTCTGCGCGACATCAACCTGCGGGTCGAGCCCGGAACCATGACGGCGCTGATCGGGCCCTCCGGTGCCGGCAAGAGCTCGCTGGCTCGCATTATCGCCCGGTTTATGGATCCGCAGAGTGGCGTCGTGAGCATCGGCGGCGTCGACGTCAGGACGATGCCCGAGGCCGATCTGCTAGGCCGCATCGGCATCATGTTCCAGGATACTTTCCTGTTTAACGACACGATCTTTGAGAACATTCTCATAGGCAGACCCGACGCTTCAGTTGACGAAGTGCGGGTGGCCGCCCGGCGCGCCCAGGTACTGGAATTTGCCGACCGGATGCCGGAAGGCCTCGACACGCGCGTTGGCGATAACGGCGGAAATCTCTCGGGCGGGCAGCGTCAGCGGATCGCGATCGCCCGACTTATCCTCAAGGATGCGCCCATCGTGCTCCTGGACGAGGCGACCGCGTCGCTGGATCCCGATTGTGAAGCGCTCGTGCAGGAGGCGCTGAGCGAGTTGTCGCGCGACCGAACATTGATTGTCATCGCCCATCGGCTGCACACCATTCGCCACGCGGATCAGATCGTTTTCATGCAGGCGGGAAAGATCACCGCGGCCGGGACACATGTCGACCTGCTCGCCGATCTCGAATACGCCCGTTTCTGGAAGGCGCACGAGGGCACCGGTCCCGTACCGCTGGCCCTCGAAGACTTCGCCCTGCCGATGACCAACGGTCGCGAAACAGGTTCAAATCCAGCGCACCGCCGAGAAGTCTGCTCCGAGTCTGGGGAATCCCAGGAAGGTGCCGCGCGCTTTGCACAAGGCTGGCGCGACTGGTTGCAGCTCAGCGGCAAGTCAAGCCGCGCCATCTTCAGCAGGGCGGTTCCGCTCTTGTCGCTAGAAGTACTTGCGGTATCGGCCCCCGTTGCGATTTCGATTGGCGTATTACTGGCGGCAGCGCAGGGGGGACTAACTGCATCGGCTCTTGCCGCCGCCACTGCGGCGCTTTTTGCCTGCTATCTTCTGGCTGGGGTTTTCAGCTTTGCAGCGCAGCGCTGCCTGTTCGGGGTCCAACGTGATGCGGTTTCCAATCTGCAGCGCGCGATCGTGGCAAAGCTTGCCGCACTGCCGATCGGTTTCTTTCAGTCACGGGGCGCAGCGATGCTCAACACGCTGTTCTCCGCGCACCTCTTCCAGCTGGACTTCGTGACGCCACCGGGGCAAATGGTCCGAGCCGTTTTCGTTCCCTTGCTGTCAGGCATCGTTCTGATCGTCCTCGATTGGCGGCTTGGCTTGGCGCTCTTTGCAGGCGTCCCGATCTTTCTTCTGGTGCTTGCTGCCAGCAGCGAGAGCTACGGCAAGGCGTGGAACAGACTGGTGGCCTCGCGCGAGGAGGCCAATGCGCGTAGCGTTGAGTTCCTGCTTGGGCTTCCGGTCATCCGCGCCTATCGCCTCCTCGATGGCAAGCTTTCCAGGTTCAGCGATGCATTGGCGCACGAGAGGGCGGCAAGTTGGGCCGCAACGCGGTCGCTTGCACTCTCGGCAGCTGCTGCACCAGCCGTCCTTGAGCTCGGATTTGTCGGCGTCATCATTGCCGGAGCCAGCCTGTTGGTCGGCCGCCAGATCGACCTCGACCTCTTCGTGCTGTTTGTCGTCGTCGGGCTGGTCTTCTACCGGCCGATGTTCGAGGTGCTTGATCTGATGAGCTATGGGCGAGCCGTTGCCCGCTCGGCCCGCGAGGTTCGAGGCATTCTATCGAAGCCTACGTTGCAAGAGGGGAATGGCGCTTTGCTCCGCGGACAGACGCATGATCTCCGCTTCGAAAAGGTTGGTTTCCGCTACGAGAGTGGTGCTGGGCTGAGTAATATCTCCTTCTCCGCCACCAAGGGGACGATGACAGCCCTCGTTGGGCCTTCGGGCTCTGGCAAGAGCACAGTTCTTGCGCTTGCGACGCGGTTCTGGGATGCGCTCGACGGCACGGTGCGTCTGGGAGGAACGGATCTTCGCGACCTTGCTCCGCGGGCGGTGCATGGTTCGTTTTCTGTCGTTTTTCAGGAGACGTTTTTGATATGCGGTTCAATCGCCGCGAACATTCGGCTGGGCGTTCCGGACGCGACTGCTGAGGACGTGGAAGGGGCAGCGCGCTCGGCCATGGCGCACGAATTCATCGAGGGGCTGCCCGACGGATACGATACCGTCGTCGGTGACGGTGGCCTGTCGCTCTCAGGAGGCGAGCGCCAACGCATCGGTATTGCTCGGGCGATCCTCAATGACGCTCCAATTTTGCTCCTGGACGAGCCGACGGCGTCCGTGGATCCGGAGGCAGAGCAGAAGATACGCACGGCGCTGAAGGTGGCGGCGATGGGAAAGACCGTGCTCGTCGCCACTCATAACATGGATATCGCAGCGGAGGCCGACCAGATAATCGTGCTTGCCGATGGTGCCATCATCGAGCGCGGCACCGACCAAGAACTCCTGCGGGCGAATGCCACCTATGCAACGTTACGAAGGCTTTATCAGAAATCCAGAAGCTGGACCCTTCGCTCGCTTGACGACGAAACGTCTGCAGCCGAAGGTGAGGCATGACGGTTCTGCCAGTGGTGCGGGTCTGGTCACTTGACCTTCGAGATCCGAAATGGAAAAAACTCGACGGAAACATCTGGCTTGACGAAACGGAACGGGAGCGTTGCGCACGGTTTCTGCATGTTGATGATGCGCGCAACTACGAGGCCTCCCACAAGGCCATGCGCTGGCTTCTCGCCAGCGAGCTCGATTGCCCGCCGGGGGACGTTGCCTATGATTTCAATCCATGGGGCAAGCCGCATATTCGCGCAGGCCCGCAATTCTCGCTCTCGCACAGTTCGCACAGAGCGCTATTTGCCATGGGAACATGCTCGGTGGGGATCGACCTCGAGGCTTGCGATCGGGCAACGAGTGTCGAGTGGTTCGCATCGGTCTGGTCAAGCGCCGAGAAGCGGCGTCTAACGGGACGGACTATATCCAGTATGCGCTTGTTGGCGCTTTGGACCCGCAAGGAAGCGGTGGTGAAGGCGCTGGGCAAAGGTCTATCGCAAGCTCTTTCGGATGTGGTCGTCCCTATTGAAGCCAGGCTATCTCCCCAAGGACAGTGGAGCCTGGCTCGGGCGGAGAACGGAGTATCCGCCTTTCATTGCCACGATATCACCTGTGACAGTGGCGAGTATGTCGGTTGCGTCGCAGCCGCGGTCAGATGTCAAATCGAGGTTCAGCGCTAGAAAAGCGCCGCTTAATGGAGTGGCGACAGACCTGGGATATTCGAGTGCGCCGCCTCGTATCGGCGGATGGGCCGCATGGTCAGCAGCTCTGTCGTTATTGCGGCAACAATGTTCGCGCTGGGTGCGACTTGCACATCTCATCTCGCTCATCGCCACATTGGTCCGGCATTAGGTAGCCACCAGATATAAAATGGCATCGCGATTACCCTTGGTTCCGTTGAGCCTCGAATGCTAATTCTCCTAATCGGATTGCGCACGACGATCCTCGCCATGATCTACGGTTTTTCTATTGCTCTGGTCGCAGGGCTGATTTTCGCACTGCTACGGAATTCCTCCTCGCCTGCGATCTCCTGGCCAGCGATTGCAATCATCGAGTTTCTGCGAAACACGCCGCTCCTGATGCAGCTTTTCTTCCTGTACTTCGTGTTGCCGGAGTACGGCGTCATTTTGCCAAATCGACGGTCTCGTCGGAGAGATCCTCACGTTGGCCCGCCCCACAGATGAGTCGAAGGACGGGCTTGAGGTGCAGACACTTGATGTCATTGATATTCTTGATGACATCGTTGCAGATGCGGCTTTCGAAGCGCACGCCCGCGGCGCCGCGGTCAATCATGACCGGGCAGCGTCCTTCGTGGCCAAGGTCAATGGCGAACTGATTTACCGGGCCATCGAGAATGTCGTGCGCAACGCCGTCAAATACACGGCCGATGGCACGCAGGTATGCGTCATTTCGAGAATCGAGAACGATGTATTGCGCATTACGATCTCGGACGAAGGACATGGCGTGCCCTCAGCCGACCTCAGCCGGATCCTCCACCCATTTTCTCGAGGTGAGGCCGCCCGTATAACCGGTGGCTATGGGCTGGGTTTGGCGATTGCCAAACACGCCATCGAGTGGCATGGCGGAGTAGTGGAAGCCTTGAATGAGGAAGCGGGCGGCCTGACGATCGCACTGGAGCTCCCAAGGTCCCAGCCGGGTGGAACTCCAGCTCGAGATGTACAAGTTAGCACCGCTCTCATCGGCCATGGGATCGAGTAGGCCGGCGGCAGATAGACCTGGAAAACGAACGACCAGGTCGGTTCCCTCATGCTCGCCTGCTGTTCATGTGGTCCAGTAAGCCCGAAGGCGCGTCCGCGGAGAACATGTCAGCAAAACCGGAGGCGGCGTTGTCGGCGATGCCGGCCGCTCGGTCCAGCATCATCGTCTCAAATTGGGTGAGAGCCAGCGGCCAATCAGACGCCGAAACCAGAGCCTCGGCCAGATTGGCTGCATCCAGCATGGCCAGATTTACGCCAACTCCGACCGGCGGCATGACGTGGGCGGCATCGCCAACGAGTGTGAGGCCCGGACGATGCGTCCAACGCAGGCCTGCAGGAAGTGCGAAGATCGGGCGGATTGCCGCGATCGCGTCGGCATCGGAGATCAGCCGCAGGAGTCCCTCAGACCAGCCCCCGAACCGCTTCAAGAGTCCGTTCTTGGTTATCCCGGCGAGTGCAATATCTGGTCGACGGCCTTCGTTCGGCGCGACTGGGATCGCGGCATAGACCCGAACATGCCCATTGCCATTTCGCTGAGCCACCAGGCCTAATCCGGCGTGCAAGGCAAACATGGTTCCGCGACCGATCATCCGCGCGAGCGCTGGGTGCCGCACATCGATCGCGTCAATCCACAGTTCAACGAAGGTTGTGCCGGTGTAGACGGGTTGCACGTCCGTGAGAGCCGGTCGCACACGCGACCAGGCCCCATCGGCGCCGATGACAAGGTCGAAGCATTCGCTTCTGCCATTCTCAAAATTCAGGCGATGCTTGCCGCTCACGTCATTCGTTACTTTTTCCAGGCGATGACCCCAGCGTACTGAACCTGCGGCAAGCGAAGAAAGGAGAAGTTCACGCAAGGCGCGACGGTCAATCTCGGGCCTTTGTCCTTCGCCCGGAGCCGGCAGATCTTCCGCCAGGACCGTTGCGGACCGATAGTCGAGCACGCGGGTATCCTGATCTTCGTGTCGGGCGATCCGATTGAAGCAGGGCAATAAGCCCGCCTTGTCAAGGGCCAGTTGACCGGTCTCAGCGTGCAAATCCAAAGTGCCCCCCTGGTCGCGCGTTTGTGCCGAGGGTTCAGCATCGAATATCGCGATTTGCCAGTCGTGCTGTTGGAGGATCGACGCTGCTGTAAGCCCTGCTGGACCTGCTCCGATAATGGCGACGGTGGGATGTTGTAACACTCAAAAATCTCGCTTATTGAAAACATAGGTCCCTATGTTGTATAAATAGGGCCCTATGTAAATGCAAGCCGGGATGATGCAAGATGACGAATGACGAAGCTGATTGGCGGCCGCAGGAGATGCCAACGCTTGTGATCGGGCGGATCGCGCGGCTTTTGGCAAGGCTTGATGACGAGGGGCTGAAGGACGTCGGTATCAGTGTCGCCCAGCTTCCCGTGCTGGTCGCCCTGAAGAATGGCCAAATGCTGACACAGAAGGAACTCTCAGCCATCGCGGGGGTGGAGCAGCCCAGTATGGCACAGCTACTCGGCCGCATGGAGCGCGACGGCCTGATCCGGCGAACGCCAGATCCGAGTGACAAACGCAGCAGCCTGGTATCCCTGGAAGCTGAGGCTTATCGCAGGCTGGAACCGGGACGCGATGTTCTGCGCGGCAACAACAGGGAAGCACTCGCCGGGCTCTCGCCCGAAGAGGTGCGAACGCTGACGGAGCTGCTCCAGCGCATCCACGCGAACTTGACGGGCTGTTGAAATTCGTCGTCCCAATCGAACGCCGCCATCGGACTGCCTCGGCTCACACCAATCCGTAACGCGACTCGCCCGCTACCTTCCGTTTGCTTTTGGAAGACTGCTCAAAAGGAAGTTGCATGCCGATAGTGTGGTTGCGAGCAAATCTGTCGGCGGCCCCACGGCATGCAGGCTGCAGGTTTCGTACATAGAGATTCGAGGATGAAGAGGCTCGCCGGGGGCGCTGCCTGGTATGGACGAATGGTCACGCCATCAGAAGAGGAGCATCAGCATGCTGGCATGGTCAGTCGAAAGCATGCCCCTGCCGCGAGGCTGTCTAGAACAGTGACATGACCACCGTGACGGCTCATGACCTCCTTGACCAGGTTGAGGCCGAGGCCTGCACCCCGCTCGCGAGGATGCAGGCGATAGAACGGCTCGAATATCTGTTCACGCTCTGCCAATGGAACTCCAGGCCCGTCATCCGAAACCTCGATAACGCCGCCCGGTCCCACGCGAATAATTATGTCGCCCCTCTGGCCGCCATGCTCTATGGCATTCTGCACGAGATTGATAACGCAACGCTCCAGCGCCCCGGCCGATCCCATCACGAACACCGGGCGATCGTCGGTATCGAGCGCAAGCTGGTAGCCAGAGGCGATCGACAAAGGTGCCAAGTCTGCCGCAACACGCTCGCAAAGGGCTACGAGATCGACGCGCGAGAACGTCTCGTCGTTGCGGTCGATACGCTGCAGGTCGAGCAATTGTTCCGCCAGCGCGGCAATACGACCAGCGTCGGCAAATAGTCGTGTCTGCGTGGTTCCGGTCGGCATCGCCTCTATTCGCGTTTGAAGGATCGAGATCGGCGTGCGCAGTTCATGGGCCGCGTCAAGGATGAACCGCCGATGGCGTTCGTAGCCGCGATCGAGCCGCTCCAGCGCATCGTTGATAGCGTGCACCAGCGGACGCACTTCAAGTGGCACACCCGCGTGCGCCAAACGTGCGCCGCGCCGGTCAATGTTGATGCGCTCCGCGTCGCCGGCGACCGCCGACAACTCCTTAAAGGCTCGACCGACGATCCATGGCAGGGCTATGATGGCGATCAGCGCAACCAGAACCAGAACCAGGAACAGCAGCAGATTGGACAGGAACAGGACCGCAAAGCTGGCCTCGATGAGAGGGACCCCACCGACCATGACGTCGAGGGTGCCGGCCGTGCTCTCGGTCGTACGTCCCGCCGCTGAGAGCACGTAGGGCGACGCCTTGTCACGAATGTCAACGAAGCTAATCCGATCGAGATGAGTGCTCAGGATACTGTAGATGTCCGGAACCGGGCCATCTTGCAGGATCTCGCCACTTTCACTGCGCAGGATGAACCAGAGCCCCGGAGCTTTTGCCCGCAACTGCGCTAGTTCCGGCGTCGTCATCAGGACCAGGCTTCCTTCCTGATTGCGCTCGACGGCATGGCTAACTACGTCGATAGCTTGCGGGTCGGCGAGCATGCCGCCGATATCGGATCGTATGATAAGCGCGGTAAGCACGAGGGCCAGCAGCACGATAATACCGGCCTGAAAGGCAAGAAGCTGCCATACCAGTTTCCAACGCAGCGAGTCGCGAGCGAACAATTTCATCTTGATTCCCTGAGGAGATAACCGACGCCGCGCATGCTGTGAATCTCTACGCCAGAGCCTGCTTCCGAGAGTTTCCTGCGGAGCCGCGACAGATGCGAGTCCAGGGCGTTCGACTGAATCTCGTCGTCGAAGCTGTAAACCGCCCCTTCCAGTTCCCGTCGCAGCACGGTTCGCCCCTGCCGTCGCACCAATGCTTCCAACACCAGCACTTCCCGACGAGTCAGGTTTAGGGTCTCGCCTTCGATCCTGGCCTGGCAATTGCCCAGATCGAACTCTAGGTGTCCTATTCGGGCAACCATTGGCGCCAGCGTGGACGGCCGTCGGAGCACGGCGCGGATGCGGGCTAGTAATTCCTCGACAGCAAACGGTTTGGCGAGATAATCATCCGCTCCCATGTCGAGACCGTGGATCCGCTCATCGAGCGAGCCTAGCGCCGTAAGAAAGATGACAGGTACGGTCGATCGGATCGATCGCAGATGCGGCAGTAAAGCCATACCGTCGCCGTCCGGCAGATGGCGATCGAGCACGATGACGTCGTGCAGGTCGTCCATGACAGCCTCCTGCGCAAACTGGAGCGTCGGCGCATGGTCGACGACGATATCGAAGCGCCCGAGGGCTGCACTCAGTGCCTCCGCCATCTGCAATTCATCCTCGACGAGAAGAAGACGCATCCCTATCTGCCTCCATGTGGTTTTCGCCTGCCTAGAGCAAGAACGGTTGCCGGAACATTACGCCGCGTCGCAACGGGTGCGGGCCACCGTAACCTTTGTCTTTGGAGAATGCGATCTCGGCTTCGATTTCGACCTTCGCGCGAGCCTATCTTCAGCTCGTCATGTTCATTGCAATCCTGCTACCGATCGGACTAATCCAACCGAGTTTCCTCAACCCGACCACACTCCCAACCTTTGGCTCGGAAAGTGCAACTTTGTTTTCGTCATCGCTCCGCTTTGCGAAGCCCGTCGAGGATGTTATCCATAGATCGCAATCTGCCTTTTTACTTGAGCAGACAGTGGAAATGGTCACATATCAAACGCGATTTCAACCACCTGCGACTGGCTACTTTCACATCAGCCGCCGGTCGCTGTTGCAGCACCTACAACGCTCCGGATCGAGGCGGCTAACGACCATCCTGGCGCCCGCCGGTTATGGAAAAACGTCGTTTGCGGCACAATGGCATAATCTCGTCAAGGAGCATGGGGAGGACTCTGTATGGGTACCGCTTGATCCAGCGGATTGCGATCAAGGGCGTTTCCTCCTGTCCCTTCTGGATAGCCTTCAGATTGTTGTGCCGGAGGAGGGCCGCGGCCTTGACGTCAGCAGCATGCCCGTTGCCGCGTTGTATTCAGTTCTTGTCACCCGTTTGTGCCGGATCGAACCGCTCACGCTTTTTCTCGACGACTATCATTTTGCTCAGACCGATGCGATTGAGGCGATTATCGCCAAGCTCCTGGCAGCGGCGGAGCTCAGCCATGTCAGATTCGTGCTGATCTCGCGGAGTGCACCACGGTTTCCAACCTCGGTACTCCGGCTTAGTGGCGAACTCAGACAAATAGGTGTCGCAGACCTCAGCTTTTCCGATTCGGAGGCGCAGGAGTTTTTTGACAGCGCGGCGAAGGGTCTGACACACGAGCAGATCGCACGCCTCAACAGACGCACCGAAGGATGGGCAGTGGCCCTGCAGATGGTTCGGGTTCTGGTGGCCGAAAACATTGACAGGACCACGATCTTGGACTCATTCGACGGCAACAATGCCGAAATGGGGCGCTATCTTTCCGAGCAAGTGTTTTCCAGTTTGCCTGAGGATATGCGGCGTTTCCTGACAGAGACGGCGGCGCTGCCCGCTATCGGTCGCGCACTCGTTGCAGCTATCTCGGGTAGAGACGACGCTGTAGCGCTCTTCAGCCGCCTTGGAGAATGCGCATTGCCCATCGCCGTTCTCGACGGGCAGGGGACATGGGTTCGATACCATCCGGTCTTCAACAGCTTTCTCAAGGAGGAAGCGGAAAGGGTAGGGATCGATGCACACGCAATTCTGCGAAAAGCCGCGCGCTGGTTTGAGGTTCGCCATGATTGCGACGCGGCGGTGCGCCATGCTCTCCTGGCGGGCGATGCAGGACTGGCTGCAGAGATCATCGAAAATGCCGGTGGATGGCGGCGCGTTTATACCACGACCCGCGGTGGTGCGCTCCTATTTGAGACCTTGATTGCAAAAGCTGCCGAAATCACTCTCTCTCGCTTTCCTCTGACCACACTTGGGCTGTCAGTCGTCAGCGCGAAAGCGGGCGAGCTCGATGCGGCCAACCATTATCTGGTGATCGCCGAACGTGCCTGCAACAGTGACGAGCTTAAACGTGATTTCCGTGTGGTCCGGGTGCTTCTTTCGCTCTATACGGATCGCTGGGTAACCGCCGGCGACCTTTCTGCTCTAGAAGCAGATCTGGTGAATGAGAACGACATGGAGTTGATCCATCGTGCACTGGCGCTAAACATGCTGTCCTACAATTTCCTGATCCGCACGGATCTCGAACGGGCGCTGCACTACGGGCAACTCGCCATGCGAGCGTTTCGAGACGGCGGCGCGGACTTTGGCGCTATGCACCTCTACACGCATATCGGCCAGGCGGCATTCTTCAGTGGCGACAGTAACGGCGCCGCCGACGCCTATCGCTGCCTTATTACTGAAGCCCAGGAGAACATCGGCAAAGGTAGCGACTTAGATGCAGTCGGTCAGGTGTTGTTGAGCGAGGTTTTATCAATGCGCGTAGAGCCGGACCCGGGATCCGCCGCTCTGTCGTGGGCTTTGCCGCACCTGGAGCGCCACGATACATGGTTCGATCTGCTCGCGGCGGGCTTCATGGCGCAACAGCGCGTGTTCCGGCTGAACGGTGACCTACTCGCAGCCGACGCCGCGATCGACAGTGCGCGAGCAGCTGCTCGCAGGCGCGGCTTCGACCGATTGACGAAGCTTATCGATGGCGAACGAGCGACACTCCTTATCGCAGCTGGTGACGTTGAGGAGGCGGCACGCTACGCCGACATGAGCGGCTTCCCGATGCGAGGTGGCGACGCCGAAGCAGCCAACAATCTCAGCGTTCACCTGCGCGGTTGCGTTCCTGCACTGCTCTGGGCGCGAATTCATGCGGCACGGGGCGACGTCGTCCGGGCGCGCAGCTTGCTGGACAGGTTAGTCGTCCAGCAGGCGTCAAAGCCCCACATCCCGCGCAGGATCGAGCTCGGACTTCTCGATATTCGTCTTCTGCTTTGCGAGGGTCGGCTGGACATTGCGGCAACCCGGCTTTCCGATCTCATGCTCTCGCTACCGGTGGCTGAGTATCGGGCGTCCATTCATATTGAAGGCGTTGAATTCTCAGATAGCCTGCGCCGGCTCGTCGTTGGCATGAATGTCCCCGCAGTGGTTGCGCAACGCCTCTCCCGCGCTCTTGAGTGCGGAGGAAGCTCAACTCGGACGGTGGGGTCAGATGGCGTGCCCAAATCGGATGGCCTAACCGACCGCGAGCGCAGCGTAATGCGCCTTTTGAGCGCGGGGCTCAGCAATAAGGAAATCGGTCGCAGGCTCAAGCTGAGCGATAATACCGTTAAGTTTCACCTGCGTAACATTTTCTCCAAGCTGAATGTGACCACCCGTACGGCTGCGGTGATGGCCGGACGTGATACCGGCCCACTCGCGTAACCCGCCCGAATGGGTGGGGCGAGGAAAGACAGTCCCACCCTTCTGGCAGGCTACCGCTGCGCGCTAAACGCTCCTAGTCTTTCCTCCACAAGTGTCGAGGAGGTGAAACTGGTGACCAGCGGCGAGAGACTTGTCGATTCCGTAACGCAGGAGATCATCGAGGGAAAGCTGATGGCGACCGTCGATGAAATGGGAATTGTCATGGCTCGCACCAGCATGAGCCCGGTCATCTACGAGGTCCTCGATTTCGCCTGCGGCCTTCTGACGGCTGATGCCGAACTGGTCGCACAGATGAACGGTATTACACTGTTTACCGGGACATTCGGCGTACAGGTCAAGTCACTACTCGAAAAGTTCGCAGACG
This sequence comes from Ensifer sp. ENS06, assembly GCF_014852205.1. Lineage (NCBI taxonomy): Bacteria > Pseudomonadati > Pseudomonadota > Alphaproteobacteria > Hyphomicrobiales > Rhizobiaceae > Ensifer > Ensifer sp. ENS06. The sequence goes on from NZ_JACVBC010000022.1 coordinate 48,167, forward strand.
ATCTCATGGATGGCGACATCCTGCTAACGAACGATCCCTATGCTGGTGGTACGCACGCCTGCGATTTCGCAATTGTCAAACCATTGTTCGTCAATGGCGAGATCCTTGGATACGCGATCAATGTGGCGCACTACCTGGATGTCGGTGGCTCGGTGCCCGGAAGTCTTGCCCCCGATGCCACGTCTGTTTTTCAGGAGGGGCTAAGGCTACCCGGCGTGAAAGTCGTTCGCTCGGGCGTTTTTGCAGACGAGATTCTGCACATCATCGGTGAAAATGTCCGCCTGCCAGAAATTGCACTTGGTGACTTGAATGCGCAGGTGGCAGCAGTCCGGGTGGCCGCTCAGCGGATGATGGAGCTTTGCGTCAAGTATGGCGCGGACATCGTCCAGACTGCTTTTGCCAATTTGCTCGACGAAAGCGAAAAACGCAGTCGCGGTGCGATCGCGTCGCTTCCCGATGGGCGTTATGAAGCCAGCGATATAATTGACGGTGATGGAGTGACCACGGCGTCAATCCCGGTGAAGGTCGTGGTAACCATCATGGGGGACAGCATCACCGCCGATTTCACCGGCTGTCCGCCGGCTGTCCCCGGACCGATCAATTGCGCCCGGGGCGCACTGCAGTCGGCCGTCAAGACCATCGTCAAGGCCATGGTCGGACCTCAGGATCCGTCGAACGAGGGATGGTTCCGCCCGCTCACCGTGATTGCCCCGGCGGGCACGATCTTCACTGCAGAGAAACCCTCACCGACGGGCTGGTACTATGAGGGATCGGTTCACGCGTCCGAACTTGTCTGGAAGGCGCTTGCTCCATTAATGCCGTCGCGATTTTCCGCCGGCTCCTACTCGAGCCTTTGTGTCGTTTATATTTCCGGGAAGGATAAAAGCGGCCAACCGTTTATTCATATCGAGCCCCAGCATGGTGGTTGGGGCGCCAGTCAGCACCGCGATGGCGCTAGTGCGTTGATCGCGCTCACCGATGGGGACACCTACAATTATTCGGTAGAAGTCATCGAGGCGCGATTTCCGCTGCGCGTCAAACGCTATGGCTTCAATATTGAAGGCGGCACGGGAGCGGGACGCAGGCGCGGCGGTTTCGGCATCGTGCGCGAATATGAGGTTCTCGGCGATCATGCATCCGCCTATGGCAGCTTTGGACGTACTGCCACGCTGCCATGGGGAATGGATGGGGGAAGTCATGGCACTCCCAATGTTCTGCAGGTCGCGCCGGCCGACCAGGGTGTGCCACGATCCCACGGTCGTGTCGCCCATATCGATCTGAAAGCCGGTGACATCCTTCGGGTTGTTACAGGCGGCGGTGGCGGATGGGGCGATGCGCGCAAGCGCGAGGCGGACTTGATCGAAAATGATCTGCGCAATGGATTTTTGAGCGCGTTCGACGCCGTCAGCCTCTATGGCTATGAAAGAAGGAAAGAGCAATGATAAGGCTCGCAACCGATGTCGGCGGTACGTTTACGGATCTCGTTGGCTATGATGAGCGTAGCGGCGAACTCTTTACCGCCAAGAGCCTTACCACGGTGCAAGACCAGTCGATCGGCATCCTTGATGCGATCGCGACCGCCGAGAACAAGGACGGTCTGCGCACGCGCGATGTCACGTTCTTTGCTCATGGTGGAACCACAGTCATCAACGCGATCACCGAACGAAAGGGTGTGCGCACAGCGCTGGTCACCACGGCGGGTTTTCGTGATGTGCTGGAGATCGGTCGTGGCAACAGACCTGATCTGTATAATCTGCATTTCCACAGCCCCGAGCCCTTTGTGCCGCGGCATCTTCGTTTCGAGGTCCGGGAACGACTCGATGCCATCGGCAATGTTCTCGTACCGTTGGAAATCGACGATCTACGACCGATCATCGACCGATGCCAGGCTGAGGCGGTCGAGGCGGTTGCCATCCTTTTTCTCCACAGCTATGCCAATCCCGAACATGAAACCCTGTGCGCCAGCATCCTCGCAGACGCCCTGCCGGGGACAACAGTGTGTGCCAGCCACGAAGTGGCTCGGCAGTGGCGCGAGTATGAGCGCACCAATACTGTCGTTCTCAATGCCTATGTACAGCCAATTATCCGGCACTATTTCGAGCGGTTGGAAAGCGCGCTGACCCGTCGAAATCTTACCTGCCCCTATTATGCGATGCAGTCGAACGGCGGCATATCCACGTTCGATCAGGCGGCGAGGAGCCCTTTGACGCTTGTTGAGTCTGGACCGGCGGGCGGAGTAGCAGGCGCGGCAAGGATCGGCAGCGCTCTTGGCGAGAGCGAGGTTCTTTCACTCGATGTCGGCGGGACGACGGCGAAATGTTCGCTTATCCACGACGGGCGCCCGACGCTGAAGGTTGACTACAAGCTGGAACACAGCCGCATCGCGCCCGGCCATCCGGTGCAAGTGCCGGTCGTCGATATCGTTGAGATCGGATCGGGTGGGGGCTCCATTGCTCGTATTGACGAACGTGGCGCCTTGCGCGTCGGACCTGAAAGCGCCGGCTCTGCACCGGGACCGGCCTGCTACGGACGCGGCGGTGAAAAGCCGACCCTTTCAGATGCAATCCTTACCATCGGGGTGTTCGATCCAGCGACCTTTGCCGGCGGCAACATGCACCTCGACAGGCAGAAGGCTGTGGACGCGATCGCAACTGTGGCTGCTCCGCTTGGACTGAGCATCGAAGACGCAGCGCTTGCCATCATCGACATTGCTCATGCCAGCATGATCAACGCCCTCAAGCTGGTAACCGTACAGCGCGGCCATGACCCGCGCGATGCGGTCCTCGTCGTCAGCGGCGGCGCCGGCCCCGCGCTGGCAACGCGGCTCGGGCGCGATCTCACCGTCAAAGCGACCGTCATACCACCTTATCCCGGCATCTTTTCCGCCTGGGGCATGCTGGCCGCAGAACCTCGGGCGGACTTTCGCGAGACATGGTTTTCCCCCCTTTCGCAGGACGCGCTGGGGGAGTTGGCCCGTCGGTTCGATGAGCTGGAGACGGAGGCGATCGCCTATTTCGCCACCGGAGAGCACGCCGACATACGCTTCACCTATCGGGTCGAGGCCAGGTATCGCGGTCAGGAGCATGGCGTTTTCACGCAACTCCGGCGCGGTGACGACATCAATGCCTTTGCCGAAGGGTTCCACATCGCCCACGAGCGTGCCTACTCGTTCAGGCTTTCAAAATCAGCGATTGAGATCACCACGCTGCATTTGGAAGCCGTGCTGAATGGCCCGGTCATCGCTTTGCCGAAAATAGGCACGACGTCGGCGTCAGCCGCTTTAACGGGACACAGGAGTGTTTATTTCGGCGATCGCGGCTGGGTATCATGCCCGGTGTACGCGCGCGGCTTGCTTGCTGCGGGCCAGTCCATGTTGGGGCCGATGATCGTTGAGGAGCCCACCGCAACGACGCTGGTTCAGGAAAACCAGAGACTGAGCATCAGTGATGCCGGTGTCCTGATCATCCGCGAACGCAGCGCAGAGGCGGGCTGATATGGCGATATCTATTCAGGTCCATGACGTGAGCCGGGATTATGGTCCGATCAAGGCGCTCGATAACGTCTCACTGGACATCAAGGCGGGCGAGTTTTTCACGCTGCTTGGATCCTCTGGGTGCGGAAAGAGTTCGCTCCTGAAGCTCATCGGAGGGTTCGACCGGCCAACAACCGGCCGCATTGCCTTTGACGGCAAAGACGTCGTGAACATCCCGGCCAACAGGCGCCCGGTCAACACCGTCTTCCAGAACCTGGCGCTCTTTCCGCATATGAACGTTGAGCAAAATGTCTCCTACGGCCTGCGCCTTCGGGGCCTTTCGGGCAGGACGTTGTCATCAAAAGTCAACGAAGCACTCGATCTGGTGGAGCTCTCGGGCTTTGGCCCCCGCAACGTCAATCTCCTGTCGGGCGGCCAAAGGCAGCGAGTGGCGCTGGCCCGCGCGCTGGTCATGGAGCCTGGCATCCTGCTACTCGACGAGCCCCTGACGGGTCTCGACGAACGCCTTCGCCAACAGATGCGTGACGAGTTCGGCCGGCTGCACAAACGTACAGGCGCGACCTTCATCCTTGTCACTCACAATCAGGACGAGGCCCTAAGTCTCTCAAACCGGATGGCAGTGATGCACCGGGGGCGGATCGAACAACTGGATACACCGGGCCGCTTCTTCGAGGCTCCGGCAAACGCTTTCGTCGCTCGGTTCGTCGGCATCGACACGTTGCTACAGCCAGAGAGCGTCGTCGTGGCCGGCAGCGGCGGGCACGTGATTGTCGCCGGCCAATCGCTGCCAGTCAACGTCGTAGGGCCGATTGATCCGGCGGGTTCCATAGTTGCCATTCGATCCGATCGTCTATTTCTGGCGCCGCTCGGTACGCCGCCGACGCTGCTGCTGACAGTCGCGGACGTCACGTTTCGCGGCCTCCATCATGACCTAAGGCTGGCATTTTCGGACGGACAGACGCTCGTAGTCCCGATCGAAGCAGACGTATCAATCGGACGGTTTTCAATCGGGCAGCGGATCCGCGTGGGTCTTGGGCCGAATGCGGCGGTCCTGATCTCAAATCGGGGATTTTCGCCCGCTGCTTGATGATCTTCATATGGAAAACAGTGCGTGCAAAAAGCAAAAAGGGGAACAAAAATGAAACAGGATGACGGACAGCTTCTCTCTCGACGGCACAGCAATGTGCAACGACGCGATTTCGTTAAGCTGATGGGTGCAGGCGGGCTCGCCCTTTCTGCGGCAAGCCTTGGCTTTGCCTCTCGCCTTGCTGCGCAGGAGACCAAAACCGTGGCCTTCTGGGCGACGGCGACGCTGGACATCGGAGACAAATGGCAAGAACTTGCCGCTCAAAGTGGAGTTGCTCCTGAATTCACGGACAATGGAAACGATCTCGGTCCAGTTATCGCCCGCCTGGCCGCTGGCAACGCCAATGACCTGTTTGACGTCGGCGGTTTTCAGGGCGGTGCGGAAAAAGAACTAGCGCGCCAAGGCGCCATCATTCCGTGGGATCTTGCTAAGATTCCAAATTACGAGAGTGTCTGGACCTGGGCCAAGGACATTCCGTATCTGAAGCTTGAAGGCAAACAGTACGGGATTCCTACCGTCGTCAATGCGGACTCCATCATCTATCGTCCGGACAAGCTCGGCAAGGTCGACAGCTACGGCGCGATTTTCGATCCAAAGCTTAAGGGCAGGGTCGCGATGGAGGATGCATGGATCAACAGCGCCATCTTTGCAGCCATGTATTTGAAGGAAAGCGAAAACAAGCCGATCGCAGATCCGGGAAATCTCAGCGAGTCTGAACTTGGTCTCGTCATGGAGTTCCTGATCAAGCACAAGAAGGATGGTCAATTTCGTACGTTTTGGAGCGGCTGGGAACAGGGCGTCCAGCTCGTTGCTGACCAGGAAGTCGATGCCATGACAGGCTGGGAACCCATCGTTTATGAAGGCCGCAAGCGCGGACTCCAGGTCGAGTATGCCGCCCCTGTAGAGGGTTACGAGGGTTGGGGCAACAACACCGTTCTTCTCAGAGGTGCAGGCGATCGCGGCGTTTCGGATGCTGCCCACGCATTCGTAAACGGGCTGCTTGGTGGCCTCTATGGCTGTGAACTTGGCCAGGCGCGGGGTTATCTCGTGCCGACCGACAACAATTCCGCCTATGCCAAAGCGCACCCGGATCAATACAAGCCGGAGGAAGTCGAGAGGCTCGCCAATCACGTCAAGGCGAAGTTCGCTGGAAAGGTCTATTGGCAGAACGCTCGGCCGGACAACTTTCAGCTTTACGAGGAATGGTGGCAGAAACTGCGCAACGCCTAGACCCATTATCGGCAGCGACGATCTCCTTGTCGCTGCCGGCTACCTGGCTACCTGGAAGGAAGCGCATGCCCGGACCCCGACCGATGATTGCCACGCTTTTCATAATGTCACCGATGGCGGCGATCCTTGCGCTTGGGCTGGTGCCCCTTAGCGTGGTCGTTATCTGGAGTTTCTGGAGTTGGGATCCGCAGACCTACTGGATCAGGCCTGATCTGAGCCTTTCCGGATATGCGGCTGTGCTTGAAGCGGGGCGCTGGAAGGTCATCGTCTCCACGCTGGTGAAGGCTATTGCAACGGCATTGATTTGCCTTTTTATCGGGTATCCTACCGCCTATGCGGTCCATTTCCTGGCGGGACGCCGGTTGAGCGTCGTTTTGATGGCGCTTATCACCATTCCGTTTTTCACATCTTATTTGATCCGGTCTTTCTCGTGGCGGCTCGTGTTGGGGCGCACTGGTGCCGTCAACAACGCTCTACAGGACCTCGGTCTCACCGCAGCGCCGCTCGATTGGCTCCTCTTCAGCAATTTCGCGGTTCTAATTGGGCTGGTCGCTTCTTATCTTCCCTTTGCAATCTTTCCGCTGCTTCTGTCGATGCGCCGTGTCGATCGGACCCTCATGGCGGCGGCACAGGATCTGGGTGCCGGCTTCTGGACAACGGTAGCTACCGTTCTCTTGCCGCTGACGGTTTCCGGCGTTTTTGCGGGGTTCCTTTTTGTTTTCGTGATGGTGGTGGGGTCTTCGACCGAAGTCCAGATGTTGGGCGGGGCCGGGGCGTCAATCGTATCGGTTATGATCAACGATGTTATGCGTGTCGCAAACTATCCGCTCGCCTTTGCCATTTCGACCATCGTACTCGTGGCTATCTTCGCTCTGGTCCTGATCGGGAACTGGATCTTTAGACTTTCGTCCCTGTTCGAGGATCACGCGCCATGATGCTTCGAGAAGGCTGGGTCAATCACATTCTCCTCTGGACGGTGACCGTCGTCGGATTGCTTGTTATATACGCGCCGCCCCTTTATTTGCTGGCGGTTTCCTTCAATCCCGCCCTGCAGCCGGGGCTGCCGGACATGTCGAATCTGAGCCTGAAATGGTATCTGGCGCTGTCGACGGAAGGTGCGCTCGTCGGCGCTCTGGAACAATCGCTGATGATCGCGACCGCGACGGCGGTCCTTGCGACGGGGATGTCCCTACTGGCGGCTCTTGCTTACTTCGAGATACGCGCACAGCAAACGACGTGGTTCTTGATAGTAATCCTGCCTATGTTCGTGCCCGGTGCTATCCAGGGGCTGGCATTGTCGGCCGTCTTCACGCACTCAGGTATCAAGGCGTCCGGCCTGACGGTCATCGCCGGTCATTTGCTTTGGGCGATGCCTTTTGCGTTCATTGTCATCTTGACGAGCTTTGCTGCTGTGCGGCGTTCCTATCTGCTAGCCGCCGCGGATCTGGGCGCGACGCGTTGGTCTCAATTCTACGATATCACTCTGCCTTTGATCCGTCCGGGACTGGTCAGCGCTTTCATTTTTTCATTTCTCCTATCGCTCAATGAATTCACGCGCGCCTTTTATCTGGCAGGCCGACAAAACACCCTGCCAGTGGCGCTGTTCGGTAAAATGAACTCGGGAGCCTCGCCGGTTATCTATGCCATGTCCGGGGCGATTTTCCTTATTTCGGTCCTCTGCGTCGTGATCATAACCGTTTATTCCCTCCTGGCCGCGGCAAGAAAACACTCGGTGTAGTGACTGGAATGACGCGCTCACTCTGAGCCCAGAAGGTAGCCTCCAGGCGGGAACCGGGATCTCGCGAATAATTGCTCGCTACGACGGGCATTCCGCGTGCTCACTGAGTTGAGGAGAGTTCCGCGCTCGTTACCGGGTCTGCAAGAGGCCACATACTCACTCGAAACCTGGCGCGCGCTTTTCCATAGCCGCGAGGCCGATGGATTTCCTACGTGAGCAAGCCTGTCCAGGGCAAAAGTGCTCGCGCTGCCAAGGATCGGATGTAGCTTGAGGTGATTTAGCGCGGCGGACTGTTCCGATTAAGTAGCGTCGCCCTGATCATGTCCGCCTTTGAAAGCGAGATGGACTGGTCAAGTGCCGGTGCCGCCTTTCGGGCGTCATCGCGTCTCCTGAGGCTCTCAATTTTCTCTCCAGCTGCCAGCCTGTCAGCCTCGGACACTTTGTCGATCGGTGTCCCGTCGATGTCGTGGCGGACGGAGCCCCGTTGCGCGACCGCTAGAAGATACCTCTTTGAGTGGATATAAGCCCCCGTCGCGCGGCGTAGCGTCGAGACACTAAGATCGGGTAGCAGAAGCTGCCTGATTTGAGCCCAGAGTCCGAGAGCAAAAGGTCTGATCGGGTCACCAGCTTCCGCGGGCAAAATTGCGATCGGCTGAGTGAGAAGCGCATTGATTGCCTGCGCTTTCAGCACATCCGTATCGCGTGCTGCAACCAGGCTAGAGTTGCCTCTCGACGATTTGCTCATCGACGTTTTCTCATGCATCATTTTCTCCCCTGTAGCAACGAATATGGGCACTGTCACGGTTAACGGTATGTCCAAGGAGGGCGAAATCAAGATCTGAGATCGGCGCTTCGGTCTCGTCATTCAGGCTGGTCGGACGCGCTTCTTAATCCCATTGCTGCTTCTGCATCAAGACTCGCCGTTGCCCGTGTCGCAGCAGGATCCATCTCGTCTTCTGGTATTTGTCGGCATTCGGTTGCGTCGAAACTCCTGGAACTAGAAGGCTATGACAACCCGCATCCTCCGCCGCACAGAGTCGACAAAGCCTTTAAGGTCTCTTTCTCCAACATCAGCCTGCCCGGCAAGCGGATACCGGCGACGTAACGAGTTTGCTCTTCAATGTCGCTTTTCAGAAAGCGGCGGCGGTTCGCCGATTGCCACCGGCGACCCCGCCGTTGGCGAGTAACATAGCCTGCTGCCACCAGCGGCTCGATAAGTTGAACCTGCTGTTCAGTGCGACCAGCAGGAGACCGCAAACAGATACGTCGCACTACTTCGGAAACTCCACAGCCGCGATGCAAAAAAGACTTGCGAAAGGCCTGCAAACTTCCGCTCGGTCGGACGTATTCTCATGCTACCATTGTTAGGAGTGCGTGGGTGATGATTCCAGATCAGCATCTATCCCCGGCTCAGCAGGTCCATGTGGAATGTCGCGTCGAGTGAACTCATGAAACCTTCAACACAATGCATGTGCTCGGACATTACCCGGCGCACAGCTTGGGCGTCCCCGCGCCTCAACGCATCCAGTAGGCTGATGTGAGCACCGATGTTGTGTTGGCCAAATTCTGCATGCTCTCTAAGGCTGTCGGTTCGTCGGATGACGAGGTCCCGGGCCAGAGCGTTCAAGAAGCGACACATCAACACGAGTATCGGATTGTCGCAAGCCTCGCACAATATGTCGTGGAACTCGATCTCAACGATGCGACTGGTCTCCCGATCGTCTATCCGGGAGGCCTCAATGCAGGTGTCGATATTGGCTTGAAGCCTCATGATTTGCCCCTCATTTAGCCGGCCGACCACGTTTTCCGCTATCATCACCTCGAGCGTTTTGCGTAGCTCGTAGACATCCTTGAAGTCGAGATCCTGGAAGTGGAAATACTGGCGCATCTGCTGGATGACCGTTCCCATCGATGTCGCCTGGATTTCCGGACCGCCATTTGGCCCCGCCTGCATGACCAGCAGGCCTTCAACCTCAAGAGCCTTAAGCGCTTCGCGGATCGTACCTTTCGAGCACCCGTAGTGCTGCATCAGTACCTTTTCCGGCGGCAGGCGGTCCTTTGGTCCCAGGTTGTCGCGTGCGATCCAGCGGCGAAGATCCTCCGCGACCTGATCGGACAGCTTGATCCGCCGCATCTTACGTCCGGGTTGAACGCGGCTTCCTGAGCCATCCTGCGCTGGCCCTGTCTGTACGACGGCGGCGCCATGCTGCGATTCGTCTGATTTTTGGCGTCTAGCCATCGGATTGCCCCCACGTCGCGTCCGCGTCGATTGGATAAATCGGGCGCCGCAGCTTGCGGAACGGGAACAAACTATAATCCGAGCCCGTCACGCCGCCACCGGCACATTCGATTACCGCCTTCGCTAGCGGTTCGAAGACCGGACGGCAATACATACGTGACTTCAGGATCAGATAAGTAGCCGATCGAGGTTCGATGCCGAGCGACGTGAACACAGCCTCGTCCCACGGCTCGTGGGTTTCCTCAGAAATCAACACGCGCGCGGTCCCGGTGTCGATGACGGCCGAACGTCCCATATCGCAGACCATGCCGGTGTAGATCGGGCCCGAAATTGTGTAACGGCCGTTGCCCAGTGCGCTGATTCGGCCCTTGAGCTTGAGTGACGGATGCGGAGGGGAGAACCCTTCCGTGAAAATCTTGTTGCCAACTTCGATTTCGATTTCGGCTCCCAAACCGGCTGCGAAGGCTTGTGCGACCGCACCCCGATCGTTGATGGGCCCCGCAACGACGCCGGTCAGCCCGGCCTTCAGCGCCGCCTGCAACACATCCATGTTCTCGCAGGTGCCGCCCGACATGCAATTGTCGCCGTGATCAAGTAACAAAACCGGTCCGTTGCCAGAACGATGGGCTGCGGCGCTGGCCAAGCTGATAGAATGGCCAAGCGTCTTCTGATCGTAAACGAAGCCTTGCCGGCGCGACCATGCTTGGCTCGCAACATCATCGGCGACGTTGACCGGACTGAGATGGTGTTCAGTTACTGCAACAATGCTCGCACCCGCTTCATGAATATCTGACGCGGGAAAGCCACCGAAGAAACTAACCGCGAGAACTCCAGGCTGTCTTTCTGCTCGAATGGCGTAGTCGATCACTTCGGCCATGGCGCCCGGGACCGTCGTGTTCATCATCAGCGTGTGGGCTATGAGTGGCGGCTGAGCGAGGGCCATCCTTGGTCTGGGTTCGCCGCAACGGATACGCTCCATGATCGAGCAGACGAGCTCGCCGGTCTCGAACATGTCGACATGCGGATAAGTCTTGAACCCGGCGAGTGCATCGCAGTTTGCAATCATGCGCGGGGTGATGTTGCCGTGAAGGTCGAGCGCCACTCCGATCGGAACACCCGGCGCCGTATTCCTTATTCTGCTCAGCAGTTCGCCTTCACCATCGTCATGGCTCTGCGTAACCATCGCGCCGTGTAGATCGAGCAGGATCATGTCACAGCCCTTCGACACGTCCGCGAGGATCGCGGTGCTCATGGCCTCGAAGGCGCTGTCGTGTACAGGTCCGCTCGGCCATGCATGAGCAATTAACGGGCACGAAATCTGGGCGCCCAAGCGTTCGGCGTAGGCGTGAAATGCACCCAGTGCCGCTTTCATTCCGCGCGACTCTTCCAGCGCCTGCTCGCCCCAAGTCGGCCGAAAGGCCGCAATCGGCGTTGGTATGGGCGAGAACGTGTTCGTCTCGTGGTTGAGACGAGCGATGACTATGTGCAATGAACTGCTCTCCTGTTTTTCCGACGTCTTGGCCCATCGGCAGCCGTCTGACGCCTATGCCAGGTCCGGCGCGAGGGATGCCGCGCGGACACGCCCGGCCTGGAGTTGGTCGTAATTGAGTAGCGCGTCGAACCGAACGTGTGTTTTTGCAACCGACCTTCCGCCCTCAATGGATGCAGGATCGAAGCGCACCGCATCCACGGCGGAAGCTCGCCGAACCTTGATGCCGAGCCCGGTGGCCGTCTCCACTATTGTCGCGCGCAGCGCGACCTCCATCATTTCAAGTGCTGTATCGTCTGGATGGCGAATATCAGCGGTGAAGCGGACCTCGCCGGGAATGACATTGTTCGAGGTCGGCGAAGCCTCGATGAAACCGACCGCCGCCACCGTACTCGGCACGCGCGATCCGAGTTCGGCCATCCTGTCAGCCAACGATTGGCGTGTGGTCGCGGCTTCTGTAGACCAGGTCAGCCGCGCGATGCCACCGTCAGCTGTGCCGCAGATCCTGGCTGTTTGCATCAGGCTGTCACACAGCCGGCCTGCGTCTATAGGGAGGCTGGACATGGCTTATTGTGCCTTTACGCCGAGATATTTGTCCCGGGCTTTGCCGTCTGCGATGAAGTCCCGGGCCGTGGCCTGATAGACGATACGGCCGAGCTCGATGATGTGATGGCGGTTGGCGAGTGCTGTACAGACCGCGAGGTTCTGTTCAACCAGAAGGATCGCGATTCCCGCAGCGGCGATCTTGCGGACCTGATCGACGATCTCCTCGACGATGACCGGCGCAAGGCCCTCGACCGGTTCGTCGAGCATGAGCAGCTTCGGCCCGGTCAGGAGCGCGCGGGCGATTGACAGCATTTGTTGCTCTCCACCCGAAAGCTGCCCCCCACCATTGCGCTTCCGTTCTTCCAGCCGTGGGAAAACGGCATAGATGTCTTTGAGCGACCAGGGAGAGCCCTTGCGTTCGGCAATACGGAGGTTTTCCTCAACCGAAAGCAGCGAAAAAATGCCCCGATTTTCTGGAACCAGGGAAACGCCCGCTTGGGCTATGCGGAATGCGGATTGGCCTGCGAGGTCGCGGCCAGCCAGTTGCACGCTACCTCGTTCCGGGCTGACCAGACCGGCGATACTCTTCAGCGTGGTCGATTTTCCAGCGCCGTTGCGGCCGAGGAGCGTGACCACCTCTCCCTCCCCGATGGACAGCGAGACGCCCTGCAAGATGTGGCTTTTGCCGTAATAGCTGTGGAGGTCCTCCACATCAAGAAGGGTCCTCATGCGATATCTCCGGTGATCATATTGCCGAGATAGGCACGTTGCACCTCAGGGTCGTCGCGTACGACAGCCGGAGTGCCCTCGACCAGCTTTCGCCCGAGCCGCATCACTGTAATCGTGTCCGAAATGTTCATGACGATACCCATGTTGTGCTCGATGAACAGCACCGTGTGGTCGCGGCCGAGGTCTCGGATCAACGCCTTCATCTCCTCAATATCTTCGATCCCCATTCCGGACGTTGGTTCGTCCATCAGGATCAGCGACGGGCGCGAAGCCATGGCCATACCGACTTCCAGTCGCCGCTGCTGGCCGTGCGACAGCTCGCCGGCCGGTCGGTGGGCGACGCGGTTGAGGCCGAGCCGCTCCATCACCTCGTTGGCGGTCGCAAGCGCTGCATGATTGCTTTCCGCGCTTCGCCACGGCGCCAACGCTTGCCAAGGCGTCTTGCCCTGGGCGGCAAGTCGAAGGTTCTCCGTTACATCGAGCGTTGGGAACAGACTTGTTACCTGGAAGGAACGAGCAATGCCGTGGCGCACGCGTTGATCGTCGCGCGTGCGAGTGATATCCACGCCGTTAAGCGCGATCGAGCCGGAAGAGGGCATGACCCGTCCGGTCAAGGCGTGAAACATTGTTGTCTTGCCGGCGCCGTTCGGGCCAATGATGGAATGGACCGAGTTACGACGGATATCGAGGTCGACGTCGGCCAGTGCCACGAACTTGCCGTAGGAAACGCCAAGTCCGCGAGTGGACAAGGCCATGGCTGGTTCAGAATCTGGATTTATCATATTGAACGCTCCTCGGTCCGGGGTTCGCGTGCGCTTGCCGTTGTGCCGGCATAAGCGACCCAGATCCTTTCCACCAAGCCCCACAGACCCTTTTGCAGGAACAACGCAACGACGATGAGTGCCACGCCGAGCAGCAACAGCCAGCGTGGCCAGATCTGCGACAACCAATCAGCCAAGAGCATGTAGGCTGACGCGCCGAGTACTGACGCAAACAATGACGTGGAACCACCGATGATCGTCATGATCAGGATCATTTCCGAGGTGTGGTATTCAATGTTCGACAACGGTGCGACGCCGACCAGCATCGCGTGCAGAGCGCCGGCATAGGCGGTAACGGCGCCCGATATGGCGAAGGCCGCGGTCTTGAACGCCTTGACGGGGAACCCGATGGCAGCGGCGCGCTCCGGATTGTCGCGCACCGCAATCAGCGTGCGACCAAATGTTGACTGGGTGACGCGAAGCATCATGGCGAAAAGGGCCAGGAAGGAGACGGCAACGAAGGTGTAGTACGACCACGGGCTGTTCAGGATACTGCCAATCGTCGGACGAGGCACATCCAGCAGGCCGTTGTCTCCACCCGTAATCCCGGAAAATGTGTAGGCGAGGAAGTAGAAAAACTGCGCGAAAGCGAGCGTCAGCATGACGAAGTAGACGCCTTGCCGCCGGATCGACAGCCAACCTACGATGGCGGCGATCAATGCACCGAGAACGCATGCCAATCCCAACATCAGCCAGGTTGGCAGACCGTATCGGGTCAGCAGAATGCCTGCGGCGTAGCTGCCGACGCCGAAGAAGATTCCCTGCCCAAAAGACAGCAGACCAGTGTACCCGAGCAACAGGTTACAAGCCGCAGCAACCAGCGCATAAATCAGGATTTCTGAGGCATGGATACCCGATTTTAGAAAGACCGGGAGGACCAAGACAGTTGCGAGCGCCAGTGCAAATTGGACGAGAGGTTTGTTGATCGCCAGCATGGATCAAGCCCTCCCGAACAGGCCACGGGGCATTATGACAATGACTGCCGCCATGCAGATGTAGATCATCAGCCTGGCGCCTTCGGGCCAGATCGTAGCCATCAGCGATTGCACAACGCCGACCAAGACCCCTGCGACCAGTGCTCCAACATAGGAGCCCATGCCGCCGATGACCACGACGACGAAGGCGATTGCCAATGCTTCGACACCCATGAAAGGCTCGACGCCGCGAATGGGGGTGGCCAGTGCTCCGGCCAAGCCGGCAAGTCCGGCGCCTGCGGCGAAAACCGCCGTATTGATGCGTAGAGTGTCATAGCCGAGCAACGCCATGTTGTCGGCGGATTCAGAGCCGGCGCGCACGATCGCGCCGAGACGCGTGCGTTCGAGCGCCCAGTAAAGTGCAAGAGCCAAGATCGCCGTGAAGGCGATGGTGAAGAGACGATACTTGGGGTAGATGAAATCGCCCCAGATTACGACGCCGGAGAGGCCGTCTGGAGCTGTGACATTGCCGCCGAGCGGTCCCCATAGGATGATGACGAGTTCCTGGATGAAGAGCGCCAACCCTACCGTGACCAATATGTGGAATGTGTGGGGCAGTTTGTAGATTTTGCGCAGCAGAAGCGCTTCGACGGCTCCGGCCACGATTGCTACGATCGCGGCCGCCAGCACCATGGCCAGCCAGAAGTTCATTCCCCGCTCGACGAGGTCGTAAGTCAGATATGCGCCGAGCAGGAAGAAGGCGCCATGGGCGAAGTTCACGAATTGCAGAAGACCGAAAATAATGGTCAGGCCGACGGCAAGCAGGAAGTAGAGCATGCCGAGCCCGACACCGTTCAGCACCTGGAAGAAATAGGTCACCGGACATCTCCCGTGAGTATTGGAGAAAGCTGCACGGAACGCCCTGCCGGCGAAGCCGACAGGGCGCTGGTCGTCACCGACGTTACCCGAGCTTGCAGCCAGCGGCCTGCGGCGTCAGGAACGATTGGCCTGTCGAAACGATCTCCGCATAGTCGTCCTTGTCAGCCATGCTGGTCTTTGCGCGTGCCTTTAGCAGGTAGTAATTCTTCAAAACCTGATGGTCGCCGGCGCGGATCGTTTCTTCACCCGTCAGGCCGGCATAAGTCAGGCCCTCCAGCGCCTTGCGGACCGCAGGTCCGTCATCCGATCCAGCCTTTACCGCGGCATCGATCATAAGCTTCGTGCAAATATAGGAGCCGGCGAGCGAATAGTTCGGGTTGATGCCGTACTTGGCCTGGGTGAGCTTGGCCAATTGCGGATTTAGCCCAGCGTTGACCGTATGCCAGTATTGCGCTCCGAAATAGATGCCCTCGCAAAGATCGGCGCCGAGCGCTTCGAACTGCTCCAGGCCTGATGCCCAGGCCACTACAATGGTCATGCGTTCCTTCATGCCGAAGGATACGGCTTGGCGCAGGGTATCGGCGCACTGAGCGCCAAAGTTCAGGATTAGCAGCACGTCCGGCTTAGCAGCCAGCGCGTTTGTGAGATAGCCGGAAAATTCCTTCTCGGTCAGCGAATGATAACTGTTGCCAATCAGCTCCAGTTGTTTCTCTGCCAATACATCTCGCGTCGCTTTGAGCAAACCCTCTCCGAACACATATTGGGGTGTGATCGTGTACCAACGTTTCGCGTTGGGCAGCGCATCGATGATCGGCCGAACGCTTCGATTGACGGCGCCGAAGGTGGGCACGGACCAGCGGAATGTTGCGGCGTTGCATTCGCTCCCGGTGATTTCGTCTGCACCTGCGGTGGTGATGAAGCTCGACGAGCCCTTTGCCGCCTCCTTGCCCATGGCAAGCGATTCAGATGACAGGATGCCGCCCGCGAAAAGCTTTATCCCTTCTTGCGCCATGGCGTCCTGCACCTTGCGTACAGCCGTTGCGGGCTTGCCTTCCGTGTCGAGGTCGAAAGTCCTCACCTCACGCGCGTAGGCCGTGGATGCTTCCTCGGCGGCGAGGAGCGCGCCCATCGACGCAAATTTGCCGTTAGCCGCATTGCCGCCGGAGATTGGAACCGGGATACCAACCTTAATCGGATCGCCGGCGGCGCGGACCCGGGTGATGATTGCAGGGCTGGCAAGCAGGACGCCGGCGCCGGCGACACCCGTGAGAAATGTTCGTCTGTCTAGCATGGTACTTCCCCTTTTTTGAAGTTGTTATACTAACTATACGTATAATTATGATCGTTTGTCCAGATGCTTGTGTGAAGGTTCCGTCCGGGTCGGAAAAACGGCAAGCAACGGTCACTTCCCGTTGTGGATGATGGTGAGGCTTGGAGAATTCACATCTCAGATGGCAAGTTCTCCCCAGGCACACGAACGATGTCGGATGCGCCCGGCAGGGTCCGGCATCGAAGCTGAATTCGAAGTCTGCAATGCCGGACAAACGGACTAACAGTCACGACTCCCAATAATGCGGGAATGCGCACCCCTCGAAACTGGGCACGTCCGATCTCCAACGCGGTGCAAATTAGCAATTTGAAGATTTTGCAGCGGGTTTTGAGAGTACCTCTTTTCCGTCATGAATGCAGTCTGCGCCTATTTGCGAGTCATAGACTTATGATTTGGCCGCGGCTGTGTTGCTTTTCGCGGTCCGTCAGATAGCGCTCGGAGGGTACACGGCAGAAATGGCTTCTGCGCTAGACGTCGTAAATTCCGCTGTTGCAAAAGCGATTCCGGCGCCAGCATCTTGTGAGAATGCATGGATCGCCCACGTGTTGATAACGTTGTCGGGTGCAATTGTTGACTTCGCTCTCTGCCCGGTGGAAAAGAATGTTTGGTTTGAGAGGGAAAGCAACTCATGGGTGATGAGAACAATACCGTTGTCACAGAGACTGCACCGGCGGCGGAAGTGGCACCGCCCAAAAAGCGTCGGGGACCACGGCCGAAGAGCGTCGTTTTGGACGCAACAGCTGAAACACCGGAGGCAGATGCTGCCCAACCTGCAAGAGGACGCAGGAAGGGCGCAAACAAGTCGGTGGACGACGGGAAGGCTTCGGCAAAGCCGTCCAGGGCAAAGAACGTTGCCAAGAGCACCGGGAAGGCCCGTGCGACAAAGCAAAGGGTAGAAACGCCGGCTCCGGATCCAGTTCTCGACGACATTGCTGATCTACTTCAGCTTGAAGAAGAGAATGTGCGGCTCCGCAAGGCCCTGTCGCAAAAACTGCGGGCCGAGAATGCCGATCTGCGCAAGCGGTTAGGTCTTGCCTGACCATTCGGTGAAGGGCCGATCGAATTGCTCGATTGGCCCCCGCGATCGCATTCTGGCTGGGATTCCTTCGGGTATTGTGGGGATGGATGCGGATGGCATTGCTTGGGGTGACGGCGCACCATGAAATCACCATGGAAGTATCTGGTTCAGCTGGCGTCTCTGGGGCGGACGGTCAAGGAGCAGGACCGCCCGCATGAAATCAAGTCCGAGGAGCCGGAGGGAAGTGTTGCCGACCGGATCGTGGGAGCCTCGGACGACGAGGTTGTTGACGATCTCAGTACAGCAACCACCGACGCCGCTGATGTATCAGTTGGCCGAAATCAGGGAGTGCCAACCACCACGATCCACCGAGCAAGTCCCGACGAACACCCAGCGTCACCGCCGACCAAGAGGCAAAGGCGCAGCAGGAAAACGGGCGTCAGCGATGTTGAAGTGGCCGACATCGAATATGAAGCTGGTGGCACCCGTGCTCCCCCACGGCCGACAACCTTCATCGATGAAATGACAGTACTAGACGAGGAAATCAGGCAACTGAGACGCCGGCTGTCAGAAAAGTTGCTGTTGCAGAACAAGCAACTCAAAAAAATGATTGCGCGGTTTGACGCCTAAACTGATGCCGCGGCCTTGGACGTTGGAACTCGATGAAACCGTAATCGCGAGAGTTTTTCGTCGAAGTTAAGGCGGCGCACTGGTCCTCAATGACCAGACCATTCCCAAGTTGAGCCGCTGGACGACTTTCACTTGGGCGTAATGTTGAGGTTAGGAAGCTCGGGTCCCGCGACTTCGACAGAGGAGGACATTGGCCTTGAGGATATTTTGCTGTTCAATTTCCATCCAGCAATTGGAAGCGAAACAGCCCGAAGATGATCACCGCCAAAATGCCGATAAGGGTAACGCATCACGGTCATCCCGTACACAGCACGCTAATTACCGCTATCGCCGAAGCAAGTCATCTTGAGGCGGGTTTGGGCGCTGAATTTGACCAAACGCACAATTCCGTGAGCGGCGAGGATCCTTGCTTCGTAGGTGGCTTCCTGATGAAATCCAAATTGGATGCTTTCAAGGCGGCGAGCTTTCGCAGTGCGGCCGCATTACGAAGCCGTGTTCGAGATCTGTCGCGCTTCGTCCGACACTCCCCGCGTTGGTCTCAATAATTAAGGGGGTGTGGGCAAGTTCTGCCTAGGCTTCTAATTCCACCTTCCTGATGGCTCTCATGCCTTGGCGCATTGGACTTCATCTTCAGCCGTGGCTGACCATTTCTCAATGGCCGCGTCGCTGAGTCTACCACAAGTTATCAACACCATCATTGACATGACGTATGAAAGTATACATTATATCAAATAGCGGTCAGGGAGGGCGAGGCGATCATCTAAGTCGCCTCCAAGACAGGCCGGCGGACTGGTTTTGCGCCACAGGCAATTCAACGTCGCAATATGTATACTTTATAACGAACCATTAGTGAGGATCAATGACCGCCGCCACCAATCCGGCTAAATTGCCAAACAGCGCTCTCCTTGATGCAGTTGAAACTGCCAGCGCGAAATTTGCGTCGAGAAACCCGCAAAGTCGCAGGCTCTTCGATCAAGCACAGGGGTCAATGCCAGGTGGCAACACCCGAAGTGCGCTCTACTTTGATCCGTTCCCTCTTTACGTGATCGAGAGCTTTGACGCCCGCATCAAGGATGCGGACGGCCATGTCTATCTTGATGCTCTGGGTGAGTTCACGGCGGGGTTGTACGGTCATTCTGATCCGAACCTTCGTGCTGCGATCATTGAGGCAGCGAGCCGAGGTGTTTCTAATGGCGCTCCGGGCGAGGCGGAGATTAAGCTTGCCGAACTCATATGCGATCGCTTCCCCGCCATCGAGGCGGTGAGGTTTTGCAACTCCGGGACGGAAGCCAACCTCTACGCTCTGACTCTGGCAAAGGCAGCCACCAAACGCACAAAACTCGTCGCTTTTTCAGGGGCCTATCACGGGGGAGTCTTCGTATTCGGGAAGGGCGGGGATCTTGTCAATGCTCCGTATGACTGGACGGTCTGCCAGTACAACGAGATTAACAAGACCACCGCGATCATCGAGGAGCTTGGGGCTAATTTGGCTGCCGTCATTGTCGAACCGATGATGAGCAATGGCGGTTGCCTTCCCGCGACGCGGGAGTTTCTGGAGGCTCTCAGGCGAGCTTGCGACCGGGTCGGCGCACTGCTGATTTTCGATGAAGTGGTCACTTCCCGGATGGGCCCTGCGGGCTCGCACTCGCTCTTGCAGGTCACACCTGATCTCGTCACCCTCGGAAAGTATCTTGGAGCAGGCTTCTCGTTCGGAGCATTCGGCGGGCGCGCTCATATCATGGATCTTATGGATCCGCGGCGTCCGGATGCTCTGCCGCATGCCGGAACGTTCAACAACAATGCTTTTACTATGAATGTCGGCTATGTCGGCCTCAATGAAGTGTTCACGCGCGAAAAGGCACAGGCGCTTTATTCAGCGGGCGAGAGCCTCAGAGAAAGACTCAATCGCCTCGCGCAGGATTGTTCGTCCCTGGTTCAATTCACGGGTTGCGGTTCTGCGATGAACATTCACTTTGTGTCCGGTCCGCTCACCTGCCCTGAAGACTTGGTCGCTGAGCCGCGTGACTTGTTCAAGCTTTTTCACTTCGATTTAATGGAGTCGGGCATCTATGCCGCACGCCGGGGTCAGATCAATCTCAGCCTTGCGATGACCGATGACGACTTGAATCTGATCGAACACAGCGTGGCCCGTTTTCTGCAGCGCTACCGGCACCTCATCCGTGCGGAAGCAGGAGAGTTTGGGTCCCGGCCAAATCATGAGGATCGACTCTGAATTTAAGCATCGCAATCTGCCCGAGCAAGTTGCTGACCATGTCAGTAAGCTGCTGGCGACGGGCGAGCTCGAGCCTGGGCAGCGGCTTTACGAGAAGCGCATCTGTGAATTGCTCGGCGCAAGTCGAGTGCCCGTTCGCGAAGCGCTTCGGATTCTTGGCGCGTAGGGTGTTATTCGGACAGTGCCCAACAAAGGGGACCTTTATCGCCGACCTCGGACCCGACGATATGGCAGAACTGCTTGGATACGATTGTTGGTGGAACGGGTCGCACTCCGCCGTCTGCTAACGACGATGGCTATCGACAATCCCAACCACCCCAACGAATTGCGAGATGCTAGAACACATGCGTCGGGCTTCAAAACTAAATGATCAATTCGGTTACTGTCGATCGGACGCTGCGTTCCACGCGAAGATGGTCGAGTTATCAGGAAATCCTTTGTTGAGCCCCATTTGGGATGCGCTTTCCCGTGCGACACTCGTTCTCTTGATGAACGAGAGACAGCCGGATTTCGACTAAGAAGCCGCCATAGGAGACCATCAGCATCTTGTCGAGCTCATCGAGAGGCAAGATGCAGCTGCGATTGATCGGGAAATCGAATTTCACATCAATAACACTCGTGACAAGCGTCTTGGTCGCGCGTGCTCGAAAACGAGAAAGGAGTGCTTGTGATGAAGAAACGGCAACTTGGACGAACGGATGTCATGTTGTCGCCTGTCGGTATCGGAGGAGTTCCTCTTGGCGAGATCTACAAACGCGTCCCTGAGAACCATGCTCGCGAGACCCTGGATACCGCGTGGAATGCGGGAATCAGGTACTACGACACGTCACCGTGGTACGGTCGGGGTCTAAGTGAGTTGCGATTTGGACAGATGCTTCGCCAGCAACCGCGCGACGAGTTCGTTTTGTCTACCAAGGTCGGGCGCACGTTCCATCGACCGAACGATCCGGGTACGTTTAAGGGCGAATTCTGGGCCGGCGGCCTGCCTTTCGAGCATCGGTTTGACTACACCTACGACGGGATCATGCGTTCTTATGAACAGAGTCAGATGCGGCTGGGGCTCAACACGATCGATATGCTGCTTATTCACGATCTGGACGTCGCGGAAATCGGCTCGCCGGATCTCGTCAATGCTCATTTCACAGACTTGGAACGCTCCGGATGGCGGGCTCTCGAGGCGCTGCGGCACTTCGGCGAAATAAAGGCTGTCGGTGCGGGCGTGAACATCCTGGGCACCATTCCCGAGTTCGTGCATCGGTTCGACATCGACTTCTTTCTGGTGGCCATGCCGTTCACTCTTCTGGACCAGACCGTTCTGGAAAAGGAATTTCCCCTATGTGCAGACAGGAACATCGGAATAGTGATTGGATCGCCGTACGCTTCGGGCATTTTGGCGACCGGCACGGCGGTTCCCACGCCGTTCTACAATTATGTTCCGGCGACTGCGGAAATCATCGACAAGACGCGCCGAATCGAAGCGGTTTGCGAACGCCATGGCGTTCCGCTCAAAGCCGCCGCGTACCAGTATACGCTTCGCCATCCATTAGTTGCGAGCGTCGTATCGGGCGCCGGTTCAACCAAGCAGGCGGCCGAAAACGCAGCGCAGGTCGATGTGCCCATTTCAGAAGACTTTTGGAACGAACTGAAGACGCTGCGGCTACTTCATCCGCTTTCGCCATGAGGTCAATACAATGTCAGCTCTAAAGCCAGGCGATAAAGTCGCTTTCCTTGGCGTCGGCAAAATGGGATCACACATGGCCGACGCGCTTGCGCGGGCGGGTTTCGCCGTCACCGGCTGGTCTCGCTCGGTGGCCGAAGCCCCAGCCGGCGCACTGTATTCTGTCAGAGCCAGCGCAATGGATGCTGTGCGCCACGCCGCTGCAGTTGTCGTCTGTTTGCGTGACCAGCACGTCACGGAGCAGGTCCTTTTCGAATCGGGACTGGCGTCCGCGATACCGCGTGGCGCAGTTGTCATTGACACCGGAACTACGGGTCCGGAGGTGGCAAAGGAGCACGCCGCCGCATTCACCAAGTTCGGTGTCTTCTACCTTGACGCCCCGGTTTCCGGGGGCACCGGAGCAGCTGAGAAGGCGGCACTCTCGATCTTCGTGGGTGGGGGAGCAGAAGCGTTCGAACGCGGGCAGCCGCTGCTCAGCGCCATGGGGCTCGCCGTGCATTTGGGCCCGGCCGGTGCAGGTCAGACAGCAAAGCTGGCAAATCAGATCATAGTGGGCGTAACCATCGCCGCAGTCGCCGAGGGCCTCGCCTTTGCTGAACGCAATGGTATTGCTCCTCGTGAGTTGATTGAGGCGCTCGCCAACGGTTTCGCCGGAAGCAAGGTCCTGGAAGTTCATGGGCCGCGCATGGCTAGTCGCGACTTCTCGGCGCCGGGTGCAATCAGGCTTCATTTGAAAGACTTGAGGCTCGCAGCCCAAGACGACGGCCTGCGAAGTTTGCTGCACGCGAAATTGGTCAAGGATGGGTTCATGAAACTGGCTGCGGAAGGCCATGATGAGCTTGACCACAGTGCTTATGCCAAGCTCTACGAACTCCAAGCGGAGCCGGCCCCGTGACGAAGCGACTTATTGAATTGCTCGGGCTGAGTTTGGATCAGCTGCAAGCTTCCGGCATCGCGCAGCGCGTAGCGAGTGGACTGCGTTGGGGGGAGGGGCCGGCGTACGTGAGCGAGCTCCGGCTATGGCTGTTCTCCGACATTCCCAACGATCGAACAATGTCCTATTCCAAGGCCGCGGGCACCCGAGTATTTAGGTCGCCTTGCAACTATGCGAATGGGCACTATCCCTTGAAGTGTGGCGGATTTCTATCATGCGAACACTTGAGCCGAAGTGTGACTAGGACAGACCCGGCGGGCGAGGTTTCAGTGGTTTGCGACCAATACCACGGAAAGCGCCTGAACTCGCCTAATGATGTCGTCGAAGCGCTTGACGGATCGATATGGTTCTCCGATCCCACCTATGGAATCCTCTCGGACCTTGAAGGTAGGCGTGCCGAGCCTGAGCAATCTAGAAATCGCGTCTACCGGTATGATCAGCGAAATGGCGTGTTGACGGCGGAAGTTGATACACTCTCCATGCCAAATGGTTTGTGCTTCTCCCCCAATGGAACTCGGTTGTTCGTTGCTGACAGCGGTGCCGAAATGGGGACTGAGCGAGGTTTCGACCCCAATGGGCCGCGAGACGTCTTCGAGTTTGCAGTCGGTGCGGACGGACATGTCTTCGGCAAGCAACGCCTCTTTTGCCATATTGAACATGGTGTCCCGGACGGCCTGCGGTGCGACCCCGAAGGCCGCCTCTGGGTGGCGACGGGGCGAGGAGTTGAATGCTATTCGGACCGCGGCAACTTGTTGGGTTTGATCCATTCGAAGGCGATCGCATCAAACCTTGCGTTCGGCGGGGCCGGAAACGATGAACTGCTGGTCACCACGGAAAGCGAGGCTTGGTTGATCCGGATTTGTCAGGATTAGGCGGGGTAGGCTTCCCACCCGGCACGTTGGGCCACCATAAAGGCAGGACGGGATGGATCAAGGCAGCGTGCGAAGCGCGTATCTACACAGCATTTTTTCTATTCCCGATCTCGTAGGTCTCGCTCATTTGTTGGCCCTCCTGTCGACCCCGCCTTATGTCGGCTTTTGTTCCAGCGGGCTTGCTTGCGGTGCCGCTTTCGTTCGACGAGACGCTGATCAGCGCTTACGGCCGGCGACGCGACGACTCTTCCGCTGCGGCTCTGGGCGATCACGCACATCAGCTTCAGCCGCTCCATCATAGCGTTCGTTGGAATGTGTCCTGTACTTTAGCCAGGCAGCTTTCGTCACTCTCACGCGGGTCGAAAATTCGAAATGAAACCTCGAAATCGGATATAGTAGCGTTGCAATGGCATAATGTATACATTATAATTGGGCTCTTAAATATGCATGAGGTGCCGCTTTGGGAGAAGCGATGAGCGGAGCATTTAGGCTGAGCGGAAGGCAGCCCGGGGGACAATGTGGGCCGCTCATGGGTTTGGGCTCCTGGCCCGGTCGTCACGAAATAGTTGAGGAGTCAAGACATGTTGAGAAGAGTTAGTCCAGCAGAAATTTTGCCAAAGGACGGGCCGGCTACGCTTGTGGGGCGGGTCTGGTTGAATGCGGTCGATGGTCCCTGCCCGGTCCTGGTTGATGGAGACGCAGTCCACGACATATCGGAGCTCGGACCGACGATTGCGAGCATCCTCAATCTCGAAGAACATCTCCCTGAAGACCCCAACCGATTTCCCCTGCTTGGAAGGCTTGAGGACTTCCTTTCCGCGGGAGGAAACACTGGCCCGAAGGGCAGCTTGTTGGCGCCAAACGACCTGCAGGTCGTGAAAGCGGCGGGCGTAACGTTCGTAGACAGTATGCTTGAACGCGTCATTGAAGAGCGCGCGAATGGAGATCCCGCACTTGCGGAGGCGATCCGCAGCGAATTGAAACTTGTGCTAGGCGATCAGTTGGGCTCCGTGGTGCCAGGGTCTCGAGCTGCATTGAAGGTAAAGCAGGTGCTGCAGGCATCGGGAAACTGGTCCCAGTACCTGGAAGTTGGGATCGGTCCGGACGCGGAGATATTCACGAAAGCGGCACCGATGTCCTCGGTTGGGTGCGGAGCCATGATCGGGGTAAATCCGATGTCGTCGTGGAACAACCCTGAGCCTGAAGTGGTTCTGGCCGTGAACGCAAGAGGCGAAATCAAGGGGGCCACTCTCGGAAATGATGTCAATCTACGGGACGTCGAGGGGCGGTCTGCACTCCTCCTCAGTAAGGCGAAGGACAATAACGGCGCATGTGCCGTTGGGCCCTTCATTCGTTTGTTTGACAGTTCTTTCACACTTGCAAGCGTCGAAAGAATGGAAGTGCGCGTTCACGTGAGCGGTGAAGACGGCTTTGTAATGGACGGCACAAACGATATGACCCGGATTTCGCGGCCCTTGCCCGATCTTGTTCGTCAGACGATTAACAAGTCTCATCAGTATCCCGACGGGTTTATGCTGTTCCTCGGAACAATGTTCGCTCCTGTTCATGACCGAACAACTGCGGGATTAGGTTTCACCCATCACTCGAACGACGAGGTTCGCATATCATCTGCGACACTGGGGACTCTGCTAAACTGGGTAGGGCGGTCGGATGAAATTGCCCCATGGACGTTCGGCCTAGGTGCGCTCATGAGCAATCTTGCAAGGCGGGGGCTGCTTCGATGAGCTCGCCAAAAGCCGCTAGGCGGCTCCGGTCGCAAGATTGGTTCGACAATCCTGATCACATCGATATGACCGCGCTCTACCTGGAGCGGTTTATGAACTACGGCATCACGCCAGAAGAGTTGCGCTCCGGGAGGCCGATTATCGGCATCGCGCAGAGCGGTAGTGATCTGACGCCTTGCAATCGGGTCCATATCGAGCTGGCAAAGCGTGTGCGTGACGGAATCCGAGATGCGGGGGGTATTCCAATCGAGTTTCCGACCCATCCGATCTTCGAAAATTGCAAGCGGCCGACTGCCGCGCTCGATCGAAATCTCGCTTATCTCGGGCTCGTGGAAGTCCTATACGGATATCCGCTCGACGGTGTTGTGCTGACAACAGGATGCGACAAGACCACCCCGTCAGCGATTATGGCGGCGGCAACTGTCGATATTCCTTCGATCGTGCTTTCTGCGGGGCCAATGCTCGACGGATGGCATGACGGTGGGCTTGCTGGCTCCGGAACTGTCATCTGGCGTATGCGCCGCAAATACGCTGCGGGGGAAATCGACCGGGAGGAATTCCTTCAAGCAGCGCTTGATTCCGCTCCGTCGGTTGGCCACTGTAACACCATGGGCACGGCGTCGACGATGAACGCGCTTGCCGAGGCCCTCGGCCTCTCGTTAACGGGATGCGGCAACATTCCTGCAGCCTACCGCGAGCGCGGTCAGATGGCATACCGAACCGGACGTCGCGCGGTGGAAATCGTGTTCGAAGATCTGAAACCGTCTGACATCCTCACGCGCGAAGCGTTCCTCAATGCAATCCGAACGAACTCTGCTATCGGTGGCTCTACCAATGCGCAACCGCATCTAGCTGCCATGGCCAAGCATGCCGGCGTCGACCTTCGCCCAGAAGACTGGCAGGTACACGGCTACGACATTCCGCTTCTGGCGAATATCCAACCAGCCGGCGCCTATCTAGGCGAACGCTACCATCGGGCGGGAGGTACGCCCGCGATCATGTGGGAACTCCTGAATGCTGGCAAGCTGGACGGTCGCTGCCGGACGGTCACAGGCACGACCATGGCTGAGAACCTGGAGGGGCGAGAAGCCAAGGATCGTGACGTTATCAAGCCGTTCGACGAACCGTTGAGGGAGCGCGCGGGCTTCCTCGTTCTGAAAGGCAACCTTTTCGACTTCGCGATCATGAAGATGAGCGTTGTATCCGATGAGTTCCGCAAACGCTATCTCGAGTGACCTTGCCCCCAAGTTTTATCCAGTTTTGAGTTTGCTCCAGCGGTTTTGGGCTGCTGTATTGGGGGCGGTAGCGGCGGGTTGCGGTGCGGAGCCATTCCGGCTGCGCAGCACCGCATCACGTCGCGGGTTGATTGTCTGAGCGAACTCGGC
>NZ_JACVBC010000023.1:0-58752 GCF_014852205.1 Ensifer sp. ENS06
AAACAGGTGTAGTCTCTTGTTAAAACGTGACCGCCAAAGTCTCTTTCATAAGGAACCGAAGTTCCCCACGAGCTCCGCCGCCCACGTTTCTCTTTCTCTATATTCAATTGTCAAAAAACCGACGAACTCACCGTCCGTCAAACCGTTCCCACAAAGCCCAGAACTCTCGTTCCGAACCCCTCAATCAGCACCAAGCCAATCAGGAAACTCTAGAGCGAAGGTCGTCGTCGCCAGCAGCGCCGCCGCCCTCGTCAGTGATCGGGCTTATAGACCCCCATTCTCACAGACGTCAACAGGGATTTTCATGGGCCCGACATAAATCTCACAACACATTGACAATAAACGATATTTCTATCCACAGGCAGCAGCAGCCACTTTCCGCCCGCTTAAACGGGCGGAAATCCTTCGGCACGGGATGAATTAACCGGCCTTGGCCTCGTCGTTCCCGCGCAACAGACGGATCAGCGCCGAAAAATCCTCGCCGCCGTGGCCGAGTTTCTCGAACATCGAATAGAGCTGCGCGGCCTGCGCACCCATCGGCGTCGTCGCACCGGCTGCGGAAGCGGCCTGCTGCGACAGCTTCAGGTCCTTCAGCATCAGACTTGCGGCAAAGCCCGGCTTATACTCGTTGTTGGCGGGCGAGGTCGGAACCGGCCCCGGCACCGGGCAATAGGTCGTCAGCGACCAGCACTGGCCGGACGACGTAGAAGCCACGTCAAACAGTGCCTGGTGCGACAGGCCGAGACGCTCGGCCAGCACGAAAGCTTCGCAGACGCCGGCCATGGAAATGCCGAGGATCATGTTGTTGCAGATCTTCGCCGCCTGACCGGCGCCCCCTCCTCCGCAATGAACGATTTTCTTGCCCATGGCGTCGAGCAGCGGCTTGCCGCGCGAAAAAGCCTCGTCGCTGCCGCCGACCATGAAGGTCAAGGTGCCAGCCGCAGCACCACCGGTGCCACCGGAAACCGGTGCGTCGAGCGAGGGGCAGCCGATCTTTTCGGCGAGCATATGAGCTTTCCGGGCGCTATCGACGTCTATCGTCGAACTGTCGATCAGGAGCGTGCCCGGATCGACGAAGCCGAGAAGTTCATCCCAGACGTAGAGGACATGGGCGCCGGCCGGCAGCATGGTGATGACGCATTCAGCACCGCGCACCGCATGTGCTATCGAGCCGGCGACGGAAACGCCGGTCTTCGCCGCGGCGTTGCGCGAAGCCTCAGACAGGTCGAAGCCTGTGACCGCGTGTCCCGCCTTCACCAGATTGGCGGCCATCGGACCGCCCATATTGCCGAGCCCGATAAAGGCGATCTTCGTCATGTCATTCCTCCTCGCATTGAAACTCGGTCAAAACCGAACTGCGCCCCATCCTCAGGCGCTAGAACAGTGGCGGGTGATCTTTGCGCGCAAATCGCGCGAGCCTATCGGGCGTCACGTCGGCAAGTCCAACCGACCATTTCGGATTGCGGTCCTTGTCGATCACAGCGGCACGCACGCCCTCGTAGAAATCGGGATTGGCGAGCATGCCGAGCGTCGCGGAGTATTCGCGCTCAAGGCATTCGTTCAGCGAAGCACTGCGGCGGCCGGCGCGCAGGAGATCGAGCGTCAGCTTCATGCTGAGCGCGGAACGGGAGTTCAAGAGCGCGAGCGTCTCCCTGGCAAAATCGGAACCATCGGCTTCGAGCGCCGCGAGGATCTCTTCGATCGTATCGAAGGCAAAGCAACGGTCAATCAGGGCAAGATGGCCTTGAAGCGGCGTTGCCGGAGCTTCCGAAGCATGCTTGGCAATCACGCCGTCGACATCCGCGCTGCCCGCGCTCGGCGCAAGTGCGGCGAGATCAGCGATCAAGGCTTCCAGCTTGTCCGCAGCGACAAAACTGTCCGCGAGCCGCGCAAGGATCGCGTCGGCAGCAACGATGTCCCGGCCGGTGAGACCGAGATAGGTGCCGAATTCACCGGGCGCCTTCGGCAAAAGCCAGGTGGCCCCGACATCCGGGAAGTAACCGATGCCGGTTTCGGGCATTGCAAGCCTGGTTCGCTCGGTAACGATCCTGTGGCTGCCGTGGGCGGAGATTCCGACGCCACCGCCCATGACGATGCCGTCCATGATGGCAATATAGGGCTTACGGTGGCCGGAGATGCGGCTGTTGACGACGAACTCCTCGCGCCAGAACTGGGCGCCCTCCTCCGGGCGCTCGCGGCCGCTCTCATAGATCATTCGGATATCACCGCCGGCGCAAAGCCCGCGCTCGCCCTCGCCGGTGACAAGCACGGCAGCGACCGCCGGATCGTTCTCGAATTCGGTCAGGGCCGCCGCGATTAACCGGATCATCGGCACGTTGAGGCTGTTCAGCGCGCGCGTGCGGTTCAACCGGATCCGGCCGACCGCGCCCTGGCGCTCGACGATCACTTCCGGTGCTGGCGTCTGCATTTCCATAAGCGGTCTTTCCCGTTTCTGGCCTATTTCCGGCCGATAAGCGAACGCGCCACGATGAGGCGCATGATCTCGTTGGTGCCTTCCAGGATCTGGTGCACCCGAAGGTCCCTGACAATCTTCTCGACGCCATAGTCGGCGAGATAGCCATAGCCACCATGAAGCTGCAGCGCGTCGTTGGCGACGGCGAAGCAGCGGTCGGTGACGAAGCGCTTGGCCATGGCGCAGAGCTTCGTCGCTTCCGGGTCGCCCGCATCGAGCGCCGAAGCGGCACGCCAAAGGAAAGTGCGGGCGATTTCGAGATCGGTCGCCATGTCGGCGAGACGGAACTGTAGCGCCTGGAATTCGCCGATCGCCTTGCCAAAGGCGCGCCGCTCCTGAACGTAGGCCAGCGCCCTTTCGAAGGCCGATTGAGCACCGCCGAGCGACGCGGCGGCGATGTTCAAGCGACCGCCATCGAGCCCGCCCATGGCGATCTTGAAGCCGTCGCCTTCGCCGCCGAGGCGATTTTCAGCGGGTACGCGCACGCCGTCGAGCATGACGGCGCGGGTCGGCTGCACGTGCCAGCCCATCTTCTTCTCGTTGGCGCCGAAGGTCAGGCCCGGCGCATCCTTCTCGACGATGAAGGTCGAGATCCCCTTGGGGCCGTCTTCGCCCGTGCGCGCCATGATCACATAGAGGCCGGATTCACCGGCGCCGGAGATGAACTGTTTCTGGCCGGTCAGCACGTAGCTGTCGCCGTCCTTGACCGCCTTTGTCTTCAGCGCCGCCGCATCCGAACCGGAACCGGGCTCGGTCAGGCAGTAGCTCGCGAGCACGTCCATGATCAAAAGCTTGGGCAGCAGCCGCTGGCGCTGCTCGTTGGTGCCATAACGGTCGATCATGCCGGCGCACATATTGTGGATCGACATGAAGGAGGCGACGGCGGGGCAGCCGGTCGCCAACGCCTCGATGATGATCGCAGCGTCTAGCCGGGTCAGGCCCGTGCCGCCGACATCGTCACGGACGTAGATGCCGGCCATGCCGAGTGCGGCGGCGCCGCGCAACGTGTCGACCGGAAAATGCTTCTGCTGATCCCAGTCGATCGCGTGAGGGGCAATCTCGTCGCGGGCGAAATCGAGCGCCATCTGACGAATGGCCTCCTGTTCCTCCGACAGGCGAAAATCCATATGCATGTCCTCCCTGACCGCATAGTCGAGCAATTAGGGCCTAGTTACACCAAACCTCCGGCAGGCCCATATGCAACTTCTCACAGGGTCTGTTCAAAAATGAACAGACAAGCCCAATCAGTTCTCACTTAGACGATACGGCAGAGCGCCGCGTAAGTCATGATCCACAATCAGGCGACGCTTCAATGGCGGTACGGCGCGGCTGGCGCATTTCGTGCGCTCGCAGATGCGACAGGAAATGCCGATCGGATCGAAGGCGGCGCGGTTGCCGAGATCCATGTCGTCGGCATAGACGAAAGCATCGGCGTAGGAGATCTCGCAGCCGAGTGCGAGCGCATAACGCGGCTGCGCGGCGCGAAAACCGCCGCCACCCTTGGTGATCTGGGTGGCGAGACAGAGGTAGCGCACGCCGTCAGGCGTTTCGGCGAGTTGCCGGATGATCCTGCCCGGAGTCTCGAAGGCCTGGTGCACGTTCCAGAGCGGACAGGCGGCACCGAAGCGGGCGAATTGCAGCTTCGCGGCGCTATGGCGCTTGGTGATGTTGCCGGCACGGTCAATGCGGGCAAAGAAGATCGGAATGCCCTTCTGCCCCGGCCGCTGCAGGGTCGAAAGGCGGTGACAGACCTGCTCCAATGAGGCGCCGAAACGGGCGGCGAGCAGCTCGATATCGTGCCGCAAGTCGCGGGCGGCCTTTGAGAACGCCTGATAGGGCAAGATGAGCGCACCGGCGAAATAGTTCTGCAGGCCGATGCGACAGATCTCATAGGCCTCTTCCGTGCGGAAACCGGCGCTGCCGGCCACCCGGTCGATCTCCTCGCGGGCATGAAGCTGGGCGATCTGCAGGGCGATCTGAAAGTCGCGCGTCGCTGGCGGCGCGTAAGGATTGAGCGTCAGGATACGGGCGCGCGGATCGAAGCGTCGGATCGCCTCGTCGCCGGCAGCACCGCGCACGACCCGAACGCCGTGGCGCTGCTCCAGATAACTTGCAAGCGCTGCATGATTGTCGCCTTCGCCGAGCCCGAGTTCGCTCGCCAGCCGCTCCGCGAGTATATCAATCTCGTGGATGTAGTTGTCGACGAAATGGAAGAAGTCGCGCACTTCCTCATAGGGCGTCGTTTCGACGAAGGGACCGCCGCGGCCGATGGTGTCGTCGATGCTCGCAAGCTGTTCGCTTTTGCGGCGGTAGGCCTGGTGGCAGGTGATCAGTGCATGCGCCAGGCCTGGCGCGTTCTGGGCAACGAGCTTCAGCTCCTGCAGGCTCGCCGAATAGGTCTCGAACAGGGGGTCGCTGAGCGCTTCGGAGAGCGCCGAAAGCAGGCGATCGCCCTCCCCGGTCGAAAGCTCGGAGATGTCGATCTGGAATTTTTCGGCGAGCGCCAAAAGCACCGCCGCCGAAACCGGCCGCTGGTTGTTTTCGATCTGGTTGAGATAGCTGGTGGAAATACCGATGCGTTCAGCGAACTGACCTTGCGTCGCCTTGTTCGCTTCCCGCAGTTCCCTGACCTTGCGGCCGATGTAGAGCTTGCCGATCGCCATGTTTGCAACTTTGCAATTTACGTTTCACAAAATACTCTATTTCACATTTGCACATGAAGAGACGTTTTTCCATGCCGTCTTCGACGCTATTGCGAAGCTGGAAGCGCCTCTGCACAATCGTTGAAAAAGCCGGGCATCAAAAAATCGGGAGGGCACCATGCGCGCCATACTAGAACAGGTCGAAGCCCGCAGGGCGGAAGCAAGAGCCGGCGGCGGCCAGCGGCGGATCGACGCCCAGCACGGCAAAGGCAAGCTGACGGCGCGCGAACGCATCGAGGTGCTGCTCGATGAAGGCTCCTTCGAAGAATACGACATGTACGTCACGCACCGCTGCGTCGACTTCGGCATGGAAGGCCAGAAGGTCGCGGGCGACGGCGTCGTCACCGGCTGGGGCACAATCAATGGCCGCCAGGTCTATGTCTTCTCCCAGGACTTTACGGTGCTCGGCGGTTCGCTGTCGGAAACGCATGCGCAGAAGATCTGCAAGATCATGGATATGGCTGTACGCAACGGCGCGCCGGTCATCGGCCTCAACGACTCGGGCGGCGCCCGCATCCAGGAAGGCGTGGCCTCCCTTGCCGGCTATGCCGAGGTCTTCCGCCGCAATGCCGAAGCCTCGGGCGTCATCCCGCAGATTTCGGTCATCATGGGGCCCTGCGCCGGCGGCGCCGTCTATTCGCCGGCCATGACCGACTTCATCTTCATGGTGCGTGACTCGTCCTACATGTTCGTGACCGGGCCCGACGTCGTAAAGACCGTGACCAACGAGATCGTCACGGCCGAAGAACTCGGCGGTGCGGGCACGCACACGAAAAAGTCCTCCGTCGCCGACGCAGCCTACGAGAACGACATCGAAACGCTTGAGCACGTGCGCCTGCTCTTCGATTTCCTGCCGCTCAACAACCGAGAGAAGCCGCCGGTCCGTCCCTTCCACGACGACCCGGCGCGGCTCGAAATGCGTTTGGACAGCCTGATCCCCGATAGCGCCACCAAGCCCTACGACATGAAGGAACTGATCCTTGCGCTCGCCGACGAAGGTGATTTCTTCGAGCTGCAGCAGAGCTTTGCCCGCAACATCATCACCGGCTTCATCCGCATGGAGGGCCAGACAGTCGGCGTCGTCGCCAACCAGCCGATGGTGCTTGCCGGCTGCCTCGATATCGACAGCTCGCGCAAGGCCGCGCGTTTCGTACGCTTCTGCGACGCTTTCTCGATCCCGCTCCTGACGTTGGTCGACGTGCCCGGCTTCCTGCCTGGCACGGCGCAGGAGTATGGCGGCGTCATCAAGCACGGCGCCAAGCTGCTCTTCGCCTATAGCCAAGCGACAGTGCCAATGGTGACGCTGATCACCCGCAAGGCCTATGGGGGCGCCTACGACGTCATGGCCTCCAAGCACATCGGCGCCGACGTCAACTATGCCTGGCCGACCGCCGAGATCGCCGTGATGGGCGCCAAGGGCGCAACCGAGATCCTCTACCGCTCGGAACTCGGCGATGCCGAGAAGATTGCCGCGCGCACCAAAGAATACGAGGAGCGCTTCGCCAATCCGTTCGTCGCCGCCGAGCGTGGCTTCATCGACGAAGTGATCATGCCGCATTCGTCGCGTCGCCGCATCGCTCGTGCCTTCGCATCCTTGCGCAACAAGCAGGTCGATGTCCGCTGGCGCAAGCACGACACGATCCCGCTCTGATGGAGGCGACGATGGAACGGGAGCCGGAACGCGTAATGACACCGGAAGAGGCCCGACGCGACCACTGGCAGATGCTGCGCTACATGACCGTCAACGCGCTGATCGGCGTTGCGATCGGGGCCATAACGGCCGGCGTGCTGATCTGGCTCAATATCGGCGCGGTCGGCACGCACATCATCCGCTCGACGAGCCCGGTGCTCGCAACCCTCATGGTCGTCGTGCCTTTCGCGTTGCTCTTTGGAGGTGCTGCCGCAGCATCCTCGATCGCGCTTCTGCCCTATCGCCGCAAGTTCAAACGCTGACGTGCAGTCCGGATTTGAAAGAGAAACAAGATGTTCAAGAAAATCCTCATCGCCAACCGTGGTGAAATCGCCTGCCGCGTCATAAAGACTGCGAAGAAGCTCGGCATCGCAACGGTCGCGGTCTATTCCGACGCCGATCGCGACGCGATGCATGTGCGCATGGCGGATGAGGCGGTGCATATCGGCCCCTCGCCCTCGGCGCAGTCCTATATCGTCATCGACAAAATTATCGATGCGATCCGCAAGACCGGCGCCGATGCCGTTCATCCGGGCTATGGCTTCCTTTCGGAGAATGCCGCCTTTGCGCAAGCCCTGGAAAAGGAAGGCGTTGCCTTCATCGGCCCTCCGGTTGGAGCCATACAGGCGATGGGCGACAAGATCACCTCGAAGAAGCTCGCGGCCGAAGCGGGTGTCTCCACGGTTCCGGGCCATATGGGTCTGATCGAGGATGCCGACGAGGCGGTTCGGATCGCCGGTTCGATCGGCTATCCCGTCATGATCAAGGCTTCGGCCGGTGGCGGCGGCAAGGGCATGCGCATCGCCTGGAACGACCAGGAGGCACGCGAAGGCTTCCAGTCGTCGAAGAACGAAGCGAAGAACGCCTTTGGCGATGACCGCATCTTCATTGAGAAATTCGTGACCGAGCCACGCCATATCGAAATCCAGGTACTCGGCGACAAACACGGCAATACGCTTTACCTGGGCGAACGCGAATGCTCGATCCAGCGACGCAACCAGAAGGTCATCGAAGAAGCCCCCTCGCCCTTCCTCGACGCCGAGACCCGCAAGGCCATGGGCGAACAGGCGGTCGCGCTCGCCAAGGCCGTCGGCTATCATTCGGCCGGTACCGTCGAGTTCATCGTCGACGGCAAGCGCAATTTCTACTTCCTCGAAATGAACACCCGCCTACAGGTGGAGCATCCGGTGACCGAGCTCATCACCGGGCTCGATCTCGTCGAGCAGATGATCCGTGTTGCGAGCGGCGAAAAACTAGCCTTCGGCCAGGACGACGTAAAGCTCAATGGCTGGGCTATCGAAAGCCGGCTCTATGCGGAAGACCCCTACCGCAATTTCCTGCCGTCGATCGGTCGACTGACGCGCTATCGTCCCCCGGTCGAGGGCAGACGCGAAGATGGCACGGTGACACGCAACGATACCGGCGTCTTCGAGGGCGGCGAGATCTCGATGTATTACGACCCGATGATCGCCAAGCTCTGCACCTGGGGGCCGGATCGCAAGACGGCAGTCGATGCCATGGCCGATGCGCTCGATCAGTTCGAGGTGGAAGGCATCGGTCACAACCTGCCGTTCCTTGCAGCCGTCATGCAGCAGCAGCGGTTCCGAGAGGGCCGGCTGACCACGGCCTATATCGCCGAGGAATTCGCCGACGGCTTCCACGGCGTTGCGGCCGACGAGCAGTCGCTTCGCAAGATCGCAGCCGTCGCCGTATCGATCAATCAGGTGCTGCAGGAGCGCGCCAGCCAGATCTCCGGCACGATCGGCAATCACCGTCGCATCGTCGGTCACGACTGGGTGGTCAGCCTCGGCGATCACAACTTCGCAGTCACCGCTGGCGCGTCTGCCGATGGTGCCTATGTCCGATTTGCCGACGGCGCCTCGGTTACGATCGCCGGTGACTGGGCTCCCGGCCGCACCCTTGCCACCTTCAACATCGACAATGAGCCCTTGAGCGTCAAAGTCGATCGGGTTGGAACCGCCATCCGGCTCCGCTGGCGCGGCATCGACACCATTGCCCACGTCAGAAGCCCGCGGGTTGCGGAGCTGGCGCGGCTGATGCCGAAAAAGGCGCCACCGGACACGTCGCGCATGCTGCTCTGCCCGATGCCGGGTGTCATCACCTCGGTCACGGTCAAGGCCGGCGACACCGTCGAGGCCGGGCAGGCTCTTGCCGTGGTCGAAGCGATGAAGATGGAAAACATTCTGCGCGCCGAAAAGAAGGCCGTGGTCAAGCGCGTGGCGGTCGCCGCCGGCGCCAGCCTCGCGGTCGACGAACTGATCATGGAATTCGAATGATGGCGACGGCTGTCGACGCCATCATCCAGGAGAACATCCGATGACCGAAAAGACCACCAAGGACTGGGAAACGCTCGCCGAGCGTGAACTGAAGGCAGCGCCGGAAAGCCTCACCTGGCAGACGCCCGAGGGCATTGCGGTGAAGCCGCTTTATACGGCCGGCGACCTCGACGGCATCGATCATTTGGATTCGCTGCCGGGCTTCGAGCCTTTCGTGCGTGGTCCGCGCGCGACCATGTATGCCGGGCGTCCCTGGACGATCCGCCAATATGCCGGATTCTCCACGGCCGAAGCTTCGAACGCCTTCTATCGGAAGAATCTCGCGGCCGGACAAAAGGGTCTTTCCGTCGCCTTCGACCTTGCGACCCATCGCGGCTACGACAGCGATCATCCGCGCGTCGAAGGCGATGTCGGCAAGGCAGGGGTTGCGATCGACTCGGTCGAGGACATGAAGATCCTGTTCGACGGCATTCCGCTCGACGAGATGTCGGTCTCCATGACCATGAACGGCGCGGTCATTCCGATCCTCGCCTCCTTCATCGTCGCCGGCGAGGAACAGGGCGTTTCGCGCGACAAGCTCTCGGGGACCATCCAGAACGATATCCTCAAGGAGTTCATGGTCCGCAACACCTACATCTACCCGCCGGAACCCTCGATGCGCATCGTCGCGGATATCATCGAGTATACGGCGAAGGAGATGCCGAAGTTCAATTCGATCTCGATCTCCGGCTACCACATGCAGGAAGCCGGCGCGACGCTGGTGCAGGAGCTTGCCTTCACGCTCGCCGACGGGCGCGAATATGTGCGGGCCGCCCTTGCCAAAGGGCTGAACGTCGACGAGTTCGCCGGGAGGCTTTCGTTCTTCTTCGCCATTGGCATGAATTTCTTTATGGAAGCGGCGAAGCTTCGGGCGGCGCGGCTGCTCTGGACCCGGATCATGAAGGAGTTCGAGCCGAAGAAGCCGTCTTCGCTGATGCTGCGTACCCATTGCCAGACCTCGGGCGTCTCGCTGCAGGAGCAGGATCCCTATAACAACATAATCCGCACCGCTTTCGAGGCGATGTCGGCCGCCCTTGGCGGCACGCAATCGCTGCACACCAACTCCTTCGACGAGGCGATCGCGCTGCCGACGGAGTTTTCAGCGCGCATCGCTCGCAACACGCAACTGATCCTGCAGCACGAGACCGGTGTCACCAAGGTCGTCGATCCGCTTGCCGGTTCCTACTATGTCGAGAGCCTGACCAATGAACTTGCAGAAAAGGCCTGGGCGCTGATCGAAGAGGTCGAGGCGATGGGCGGCATGACCCGTGCGGTCAACGCCGGCCT
This sequence comes from Ensifer sp. ENS06, assembly GCF_014852205.1. NCBI lineage: Bacteria > Pseudomonadati > Pseudomonadota > Alphaproteobacteria > Hyphomicrobiales > Rhizobiaceae > Ensifer > Ensifer sp. ENS06. The sequence continues at coordinate 10,489 of NZ_JACVBC010000023.1, forward strand.
GCCGAAGCGACTGATCGAAGAGGCCGCGACGCGCCGCCAGGCCTCGGTCGACAAGGGCGAGGAAATCATCGTCGGCGTCAACAAGTACCGGCTCGACAACGAGGAGCCGATCGACATCCTGGAAATCGACAACAGCGCCGTGCGCGCCGCGCAGATCCGTCGCATCGAGGAAACGAAGCGGCGGCGCGACAGCGCAAAGGTGAAAGAGACCCTGGCCGCGGTTTCAAAGGTCGCCTCGACCGGCGAAGGCAACCTCTTGGCGGCCGCCGTCGAAGCGGCGCGGGCGCGTGCGACCGTCGGCGAAATCTCCGATGCGATGCGCGGCGCCTTTGGTGACCATGCCGCAACGCCCAAGGTCGTCAGCAAGATCTATGGCAAGGCCTATGAGGGCGAGCCTGAACTCGAGGTGCTCTCCGGCCGCCTCGACGAGGTTTCGGCAAAACTCGGCCGCAAGCCGAAAATCATGGTCGCCAAGCTCGGCCAGGACGGCCACGACCGCGGCGCCAAGGTGATCGCGTCGGCCTTTGGCGACATCGGCTTCGACGTGCTTGCCGGCCCGTTGTTCCAGACACCGGAGGAGGCGGCCGACATGGCGCTTGCGAGCAAGGTCAATGTCATTGGCGTCTCTTCGCTCGCAGCCGGCCACAAGACGCTGATGCCGCAATTGGCCGAAGCGCTGAAAAAGCGTGGCGGCGAGGATGTCATCGTCATCTGTGGGGGTGTCATCCCTCGCCAGGACTATGACTACCTGATGGAGAACGGCGTGTCGGCGGTCTTCGGCCCTGGCACCAACGTGCTCGATGCGGCACGCGCGGTGCTCGACCTGATCGAGGGCAAGCGCCGCAACATCTGACGCCGGGCGACGCGGAGGACATCCTCTCTCCGTTCGCCCCGAGCGGTTGTCGTAACCGGCCGACGCAACTATGGTGTCGGCATGACGTCGATCGCCGAAGTGTTCGGACCCTTTGCCCTGATGGCGCGCCTTCTCGCCCGCTTCTGGCCGCAGCTCCTGCTGCTCGGTGCCTGCGGCGCCATCGTGCACGATCTCCTGATGCGGGCAGCCGTCTGGATCGGGATGCAGCATCCGCTCGGCGGCATGGTCACGCTCTCCCTCGTCGTGCTGGCGAAGCTCGTCGTCATCGTGCTGATGTTCATGGTCCTTCGCCCGGGCTTGCCGGCGCTCGAAGCGCTCCGGCAGCAGCCGGCAGCGGCGCCTGTCGAGACCAAGGTGCCGAAGGCCGACCGCAGGCTGCTCGCCGTCACCGCCGCCGCCCTCCTGCCGTTCTTTGCCTACTACGCCGCCTGGGGGCTTCTCGGCGATACCGTGCGCGAATATTCGCGGTCAGCACTTGCTGCCGTCGCTTTCGGCGAAAAAGCCAACTTCTTCGATATTCTGGGGTCGCGCGGCGTTCTCGTGTCGATCGCGCTCTGCTGGCTTGTACGCTGGGGCGCAAAACGCATGAGCAAGCTGAGCGAAGCGCCCGTCTGGCGTCTTCTGATTGTAGCCGCAGATGCAAGCTGGATCTTCATCGGTCTCTACGGCCTGTCGGTCTGGAAGGACCAGGTGATCACCTGGCTTGGCGCCGGCAAGCTTCTGAGCATGAACGGCTTCGCCTTCGCCGGCATTGCGCATGCCGCCGAGACCTTCGTGCCGGTGGAATTGAGAAAACCTGACTGGGATAGCCAGGCCACAGGCCTGTTCTTCTATGCGCTCCTTCCGGTCGTCTGGCTGGTCATGGCGGCCATCATCAACGGCTACGAGCTTTCGAGCGCAACATCGCGCACCCGGCCGGCATCGCCAAAGCCGCGCCGCGCCCGCACGCTGCGCAAATGGGTCGCCGATTTTCTCGACCACTTCATCGGCGATTATCGCTCCCGCTATGCGCCGATCTGGACCTGCCTGAAGCTGACGCTCGGCTCGGGGCTGGCGGCACTTTTCGCCTTTATCATCGCCTACAATGCCATTGCCTGGCTCGGCGCCTGGACGTGGTACGCGGCAACACGGACGCTGGACGTGGGAGATCTTGCGAGCTGGCGGCTCGTTTTCGATGCCGTGAGCCTTTTCATCGGCAGCCCCAGCGATCTCAACGGCGGCATCGTGCTCGATGCACTGCGCATCACCCTGCTGGCGGCGATGCTCGAACACGCCGTTTCCCGTCAGGCCGAGAAAGTCGAGATCAACTACGCGTCCACTTGAACACCAGCGTCTCGTCACTGGCGCCGGGAAATTCGATCCGCAGCGAAAGGTCCCGCGCCTCCGCCGGAACGATGAAGCTCTCGGCCATGCGGACGGGGCTGCCGGCCTTGGCATCCGTAAAGGCCAGGACACTGCAGCGCTGACGCTCGGCCACCTCCGGATACATCTCTCGCACGATCGGCTCGGTCAGGGTGACCGGTTCGAAGCGGCGCCCTTTGTCGTCGATCAGTCGAACGCGGCAGGCGCCCTTCGACAAAGCGGCGAGATCGGTCGGCGATGCCTCGAATTCGGTAAGAATGACGCGTGCGTCGTCGGTGCGCGGCAGGCGTCGCATATCCATAAGCTTCCATTGCCCGCCGGCGAAGGCCTGCGCCGCTCCATCCGCAACGACGACTTCCGGGCTACCGCCGGCGAGCCATTGGCTCTCACCAAGGCTTTCCCATGCGCGGGCGACGAAGGCGAGCGGCAGCGCGACGATCAACGCGAGCAGGCAGGTCCAGAAGGTGCGTTTCTCGCTCATGACTACCTCCCTCAGTGCGCGGCCAGTGTCCAGGGCGCGCCGCTGCCGCTGCGCGCAATGGTGACGGACGGCTTGATCTCGGCCGGCTTCTTGTCGCCGAGCGCAATCGACAGTTCCTCGGCGAGCGGCGACACACGACTGCGTGCGACGAGCAGCGTGCCCTGGTCAACGGCCGCCTCGGGAAGCTCGAAGGCAAGAAGCACCGGCCTTGGCAGGCCGGGTTCGAGCCGCTCCGTCGGCAGATAGCCCGGCACGGTCGAGAACCGCTGGCTCAACGCGTAGCGCAAACCATTGCTCGCCAGCCATTCCGCAGACATCAACGTCATCGTTTCCGTCTTGGCGACGGCCGCGCCCTCGATGACCAGCCAGATGCCGGATGTGGAGAAGTCCTTGACCCGTCCAAAACTTTCGACCTTGAGCTGTCGTGCCAGATGCACATTGGCTGCGCCGAAAGCGAAGTCGCGCGTCTCCACCCGCTCGCCGACAGCGCCGCGAATGGCGATCGGCGCGGTGATGTCGCCGTAGCCGGGGGTGCTGTTTCGCATCCCATAGAGCGCCGCGATTGCAAGGCCGCAAAGCAGCAGCGTACGGAAAGCCGACATCATTGCTCCGTCGTCTCCACAGCTTGCGTCACCGGCAACTCGACGACCGCGGCCTCGCCGTCATCGAACCAATTCGGCGCGCCGTAGAGATTGTCACGTGGCTTATAGATCTGTTTGCCGATCGCCAGCGAAAGCGTTTGCGGTTCCGGGCGGTCCGCCGGCCACTCCCAGGCCGCGACCAGGTCTTCCGGCATGTTCGGATTGATCGCGCTGGCGATCCACTTGTCCCTCGCCAGGTAATAGGTGGGCTTGGGCTGCAGCGGAGCGGCGTCATCCTTGATCGTGATCAGGTTCATGAAGACGTTGCTGCTGGCCACGGACCGGTTGTCGAGTTCGAGATTCACCAGCAGGAACCGCTTCGGCTCGAACGGTTTGGTGCCGGTCGGCGGCAGAGACGACATATGGGCGCCGTTTATGGTCACCCGCCACCGGCCCGTGTCGACGACCTGGTCTTTACCTATGACCGGAACAGGAACCGGATTGGCTGCATCATAAACCGCCGATGCAAAGGAAATCGCAGCCGCCGCCATGCCGCCGATACCGGTGACAAGCATGATCAGCAGGCGCTGCCTGATCTTCGACCGCCGCATGACCGGCATCTGTCCTCCATCCACCCTGCGGATACTGCAACCGTAAGATAGGAAAGTTTGCCGGGGAAATCAAAACACGCGTGTCGGAAACGGTTGAGGCAGTGGACGCAACCTCAGAACGAAGCTCGAATGTGGAATATTGGATCGTCGGAGTGAACCCATGTGCGATGTAAACCGGGCGGGCAGCCGTTGCCGCCCGCGGCCAGCGAGGTGCGCGCATTGGGTCAGATGCGGTGCATCTCCATCGCCGGCTCCTCGGAAGCCGGAAGCCTCTTCTCGAAGGTCGCGCGGATGGACATGGGCGTCCCGTTCCCTCGCGACACCACCATGAACATCTGCAATTGTCCGCCACGCCGAACGAACTGAATGCCGAAGCTTCTGCCGCCATAGGCGCCGGAAACGGTCGGCTTCCACTCACCCTTGCCTGCGGCAAGCGGCAGATCGGCAAAGCGCTCGACGTTCGCGACGGCCTGCCAACCGTTGTTGCTGCTGACGGTCAAAAGGTCGCCGTGCCTGACGATGCCGATATAGCAGGTGTTGCAACGCCCTGCCGTGGAGGTGAGTTGGCGCCACTGTCCGACAAACGCATCACCGTCGGCCCTGACGGCGGCGGCAGACGAAAGAAGCAACAGACCGGCGACGCCGGCCCTGCACAGGATCTTCATGCTTTCCCTCCTCATCGCGGACCGACATACACAACTCTTCGCATTCTTTGATTGTGTCACGCTAGAAAAACAACCAAATTGGAGGTGGTCAAGATCAGGTGGGCTCAAAGCTGTGCATTGACCAGCCACAACGCGTTTTCCGCCCACCGATCCACCCGTGATTGGCGCTTGCCTTCTGCCCGCGACGGACGACAATTGCATGCGGTGGAAAGCGGTGCCAGGCGCCATTCGGCCCACATTCTCCGCCGAACCCGGGAGGCCGGCTATGCGCAAACTGCAATCGCAAGGCGTTCACCACATCACGCTTGTCGGGGCGGACCGTCAGACGTCGATCGATTTCTGGGAGGGGCTGCTCGGCATGCCCTTCATTTTCGAGCAACCGAACCTCGACCGGGCGAGCGAAAGCCACCTCTATTTCGATCCGGGCGATGGCCGCCTGATCACCGTCTTCACCGACGAGAACCGCACGCCGGATCCCGAGCGCACCCCGACCGACATGGGCTGTGTGCATCACATCGCCTTTGCTGTTTCGCGCGCCACATTCAACCAGGCGGTGGAGCGGCTCGATGAGCGAAAGATCCGCCACAGTGGCGTCAAGGATCGCGGCTTCATGGATTCGATCTACTTCGAAGATCCGCTTGGGCTGCTGGTTGAACTTGCCTCCTATCGCTTCGAGCCGCCGGCCGGTCACAGCCATGCCGAAGTCCTGATGGAAGCGCATAGGATCAGGACTGAACGCGGCGACTATAACATCGCCGAGGTCCATCTCGCCGATGCGATCGAAGCCCTGAACGAACGCTCTCGGCCGACGCTGTCGCTCGATCGCCAACCGAAGAACCCATACGGACCGCGATAGAGTCGCACTTGGTGAGATCTGTAGCCAAGTGGCGGTGTCTGCCGCGGGCGAGCCGCCGCCAGTTCAACGACGATCAACCGGGAGGAATGCCATGTCCGCAATCCAGCTCAACGTGATCAAGCCCAGCGTCAACAACATGACCGCGCGCGTGTTCCTGCGCGCAGCCAAGCTCGATTTCAGTGAAAACGATGTCTACGGCCAGACGCGCTCGCCCGAATATCTGGCACGAGCGCCGTCGCATCTGACACCGATGATCGAGACCGCGGACCTGCCCAGGGGCGCGCTTTGGGAAAGCTGCGCGATCATGCAGTACCTTTGCAACAAACATGGGCTTGATGACTTCTACCCGAGGGAACCCGAAGCACGCGCGATGATCGACAGCGCCATGTTCTACCTGATCGGCACCTTCTATCCCTACCTTGCCCGCGCAACCTATCCGGCGCTGAACTTTCCGCTCTACGCGGGCGAAGTCGGCTGCAGCGATGCCGATGCGGCGACGAAGGAGATCGCCCGGAAGGCAGCGGTTGCAGCCCTTGCCGAACCGCTCGACGTATTCCGCGCTTTCTACATTGGCGACAAGCCGTTCATCGGTGGCGCCAAGCCCTCGATCGCCGATATCCGGCTCGCAGCAACGCTCGAGTTCCTGGCCGCGATCGACTATGACCTGCCGGACTGGGCAAAGACCTACATGGCAAGCATCGAAAGAACGCTCGGGGCCGCCTATGCCGAGCCCGCCGCCGATGTCCGCGGCTATATCGCTTATGTAAAATCGCAGCGGCAATAGCCTGGCGGCTGCGATGCAGATCATTGAATGAGGAGTGCGACGCCGGTTGCTCCGAGGGCGAGCGTCCAGAGGCGATCGAAATTGATCCAGGCGGAACGCAGGACCGCAAGGTCGAACCAGGTGAAGACGGCGAGCGCCAGCACCGCGGTCACCGTCAGCATTGCGATGCTATGCACTGCAACGGCGGCGAGCGAGACCGGCAGCGAACTTGCCATCGCCAGTTCGCCGGCGTGACCTGCAAGACAGAGACTGAGCACCGCCGGCACCAGCATCAGGCCGGCCCCATGGCTCGTCGCCATCAGGAATGACCAGACCGCAAGTCCCGCCATGCCGGTCCGCATTCCGATCCGGACGCGGTGGCGATGGCCATGAATGGCGGTGTAGCCGGCGGCCCCCAGAATGAGCACGGCGGCCGCGATCCTGAATGTGTTCGGATCCAGCACCGAGCCGAATGCTGCGACCACCGCCAGCACGGTCGCGACCGAGATCGCGTGACCAACCGCAATGGGTGCGAGGGACAGCCAGACGACCCGGCTGCTCTGGCGATGAAGTCCGAGCGCAACCGCAAACAACCAGCCCATTGCCGGGTTGAGGCCGTGAAAGGCACCGAGGCCGGCGAGCGAGAGCCATGGCCAGACCGTCGTCATTCGCCGTGACCCGGCTGCACCGCGGCTCCCTCCTCACGGATAACAATAGGAATCGGACGAGCAGTCGCCGCCTTCGAGACGAACCTGATGCGGTCGATGACCCTTTGGCCAGTCGACGAAGAAGTTTTCGTCGAAGGCGATCCCGCCACCATCGGCGACATCGAGCTTGACCATCCAACCGTCGATGCCTTCGGGATAGAACTGCGGGTCGATGGCGCCATAGAGCGAGTTGGTGAAATAGACCCGCTTGCCGTCGCGGCTGATTTCCACCATCTGCGGCCCACCGTTGAGCGCACCGTTCTTCGCCTTCGGATGGCTCGCACGCGAAACGATGCCGCCGATCCTGACCCGCCCCGTTTCCTTCGGTGCGAAGGGGTCGGACACGTCGTACTGGATCATGTCGCCGGTGCCCCAGCAGGAAACGTAAAGGAAGCGATCGTCCATCGACAGGTCGATGTCGGTGACGAGCGGCGCGACCGCACTGAAGCCTTTCAGCACCGGTGGCAACAGATCCGGATCGGCCGGTTCTGCCGGGATCTCGATCACCTTCTTCACGGCCCATCGGTCGCCGTCGCGATACCAGGTCCAGATCGACGCCGAGAGGTCCTTGAGGCTGATGACGCAGCCGACGAAACCGTAGGCCTTGGTCGGATCGTGGGCCGGGCGCAGTTCGAAAACGAGCTGGTGTTCCTCGCCGAAGTCGATCTCCTGCACGTGCTTGCGTTTGTGCAGGTCCCAGAAATGCAGGCGGCGGCCGTATTTCGAGCCAAGCAGCACCTCCGGCACCAGCCCGTTCTCGAAAGTATCGGGCGTGCCCCATTCGCTGGTGATCATCGTGTCGTGGCCGAGGTGCCACCAGAAATCATAGGCGAGCTTCTGCGGCCCACGGTCCATTTCCCACTGTCCGAGCACATCGAAGCTCTGATGGTCGAGCAGGAAAATGCCGCCGGGCGCCTTGCCGTCTCGATCCGCAAGCGCGTTGACGTAAATGCCTTCAGGTCCGCAATGGGTTGTGTGCAACCGCGAATAATTCGCCTTCTCGGCGATTTCCGCGGGCTCGATCACCCGCACGATCTTCGGATTGCGGGGGTCCGGCTTGGTGTCGATGATATGGAGACGGGAGGAGCGCAGGCCCGGCACCACCAGGTAGCGACGCTCGACATGTGGATGCGGTGCGTTGGGACACAGGCACGAGGAGCACGCGTTCCAGCCGAAATGGTGCAACTCGTCCCCGACATTCGGCATCTCGACCTGCCCGACGATCTGCGAATAGCTTTGCGACGCCGGATCCACATCGACGACGGCGATCGCGTCCGGCCTTCTTCGGTCCGGATCGAAAGCCGCCACGTAGGCGAGCGTCTCCTTTGGAGCCTTGGCCGCCATGCGCGGTGATGGATAGAAGGAAGGATCGGGTCGCCACGTCGCCATTGCCATTCTCCCCCTTAGAGAATTCCCGAATGCGCGGTCCTGATGCAGGCTCCGGTCATGCGGCAAAAACGCGTCGGAAATACGGCCTTTGCCTTATTTCCTGACAGGGATCGGAACGCTTCTGGTTGAGCGAGACGTCATCGCGACCGGCAGAGGCGGCCTCATGGCCTCAAGTCTCGATCCGCAGCTTCATCCGGTCAGCGGCAAAGCGGCTACGGGAATATTCGATCGGCTTGCCGTCGAGATCGGCGTTGATCGACTGGGCTTCGAGCACGATTGCGCCCGGCGAGAGCTTCAGCATCGCAAGCTCGTCGGCGTCAGCGTGCCGGGCGACGATCTCCGTTGAGGCGCGTATATAATCATCCAGACCGTGGGCTGCGAAGGCCTTGGTGACGGAGTGCAGCTGTTCGAATTCTTCGGCCATGCGCGGGAAGCGATGCGCCGGATAGTAGCTCGAGGAAACCGAGAGCGGTCGACCATCGCCGCTGCTGACGGTTCTGAGTTCGATCACCGGATCACCGGGCCTGATGGCAAGCGCGCTCGCCACTTCGCCCCTTGCCGGCAATTCCGTGTGGCCGAGCAGCCGCGAGCCAATTTCCTTCACCTGGTGGCCAAGACCTTGCGAGAAGCGCGTGCGCTTTGAAATCGGATAACTCACCCGCTCCTTGCGCTCGATCATTGTGCCGCGCCCTTGGACGGGACGCACCAGCCCTTCTTCGGCCAGCGCCGCCAGCGCGCTTCTGACCGTGTGCCGGTTGACGCCGAACTCGCCCGCAAGCACCGTTTCCGGTGGCACCATGCCGGTCGCGTCATAGTCGCCATTGCTGATTGCCAGGCGGATCCGGTCGGCAATCTGCCGCCAGAGAGCGACGCCGGTCTGGCGCTCCACCACTTTTCGCGCTGCCGTGTCTTTTCGCATTGGCATGTCACAAGCCTGTCATTTGCCGACGTTATGAAAAAGTATAAGATGTATAGTTGTCTAGATCAATAGACATTTGAGGTGAAAATGATGGACGCGAAAGTGAAGCAGGAAAGCCCGCCGGACCCGGCGCGCAAGGAGGCCCTGCGGTTGCTCGCCCAGGCAACGCTCGCCGAACTCAAGGACGCCTGGAAAGCGCTCGCAGACCAGCCCGAGGTTCACCCGGTCCGAGGCCCCGAGACCGGCCTCGTCATGGTGCGCGGCCGCATCGGCGGCGGCGGCGATCCCTTCAATCTCGGCGAGGCTACGGTGTCGCGCGCCACCGTCCGCCTTTCGACCGGCGAAATCGGCCACGGGCAGTTGCTCGGAACCGACAAGGAACGCGCCCGGCTTGCCGCCATCTTCGACGCCCTTGCCCAGCGTGACGGCGACAGGGCTAGGGTCGAGGCCCTGCTTGGCCGCGTGGCCGACCGGCTTGCCCAGGAAGAACGCCGCAAGGCGGAAGAAACCGCGGCCACCCGCGTGGACTTTTTCACCATGGTTCGGGGAGACGACTGATGGCCAGCCAATCGCAGATTTACGCCGGCGCCTTTGCCGATCCAGTCTTTGCCGCTCAGTCCGTCTTCCGCGACCTGATGGACGGCTTTGCCCGTCCGGGTACGATCAAGCGCCTCGAAGCGACGAGCACGCCTCCGGCTCCGCTCGCTACGGCCGCAGGCGCCGTAGCGCTGACTTTGTGCGACCATGACACGCCCGTCTGGCTGACGCCGGCACTTTCCAAATCGGCCGTTCCGCAGTGGATCGCTTTCCACACCGGTGCTCCGCTCACCACCAGCAAGACCGACGCGCGCTTCGCCTTCATCGAAAAGGGCGCCGCCTTCCCCGGCTTCGACCAGTTCTCGCTTGGCACGCAGGAATATCCGGATCGCTCGACGACACTCGTCATCGAAGTCGAAGCGCTGAGCGGCGGCCCTGCGCTGACCGCCAAAGGCCCCGGCATCAAGGACGTGACGGAGATTGCGGTGAAGGGGCTGCCGGACGTCTTCCTCGAATTCTGGACCGCCAATCGCGCGATCTTTCCGCGCGGCGTCGATCTCGTGCTGACGGCCGGCGACAAGCTCATCTGCCTGCCGCGCACCACTCGTCTTTCGCTCAAGGAGGCGTGAGCCATGTATGTAGCCGTCAAGGGCGGGGAAGCCGCCATTGCCAATGCCCACCGCCTTCTCGCCGATCGCCGCCGTGGCGACCGTAGCCTTCCTTCCATCACCATCGACCAGGTGGTCGAGCAGCTCGGCCTTGCGGTCGATAGAGTGATGGCGGAAGCCTCGCTCTATGACCGTGCGCTCGCAGCCCTTGCCGTCCGCCAGGCGCGCGGCGACATGATCGAGGCGATCTTCATCCTGCGCGCCTATCGCACGACGTTGCCGCGCTTCGGCTACTCCGAGCCGGTCGATACCGCCAACATGAAGGTCGAGCGCCGCGTGTCGGCGACCTACAAGGATCTGCCCGGCGGACAGCTTCTGGGCCCGACCTTCGATTACACCCACCGCCTGCTCGACCCATCACTGATCGCCGACGAAGCGGTCGAAGAACCGGCAGTCAAGGAGCCCGGTGAGCATGTGATGCGCGTCTCCGACATTCTCGACGGCGAAGGCCTGATCGAGGGTGATGGCCAGATGCCCGAGGGCCATGTCATGGGCGACCTTACCCGCGAGCCGATGGAGTTTCCGATGGCCCGGGACCTGCGACTGCAGGCGCTTGCCCGCGGCGACGAAGGCTTCCTCTTGGCGCTCGCCTACTCCACCCAGCGCGGCTACGGCCGCACCCACCCATTCGTCGGCGAAGTCCGCATCGGAGAAGTGGAAGTCGAACTCGATCTGCCGGAACTCGGCTTTGCCGTCTCACTCGGCGCGATCCGCGTCACTGAATGCCAGATGGTCAACCAGTTCATGGGCTCGGCCAAGCAGCCGCCGCAATTCACCCGCGGCTACGGCCTCGTCTTTGGCCAGAGTGAACGCAAAGCGATGTCGATGTCGCTGGTCGACCGGGCACTGCGCACTGACGAGTTCAGCGAGGACATCGTCGCACCCGCCCAGGATCAGGAATTTGTCATCTCGCATGCAGATAACGTTCAGGCTACCGGCTTCGTCGAGCACCTGAAGCTGCCGCACTATGTCGACTTCCAGGCCGAACTCGATCTCGTGCGCCGCATGCGCCGCGATTACGAGGCCGCGAATTCAGGTGAAGCACCGAAGGTTCAACGGGAGGCGGCCGAATGATCGGGCATACCGCCAGCCCTAGCGGTTCAATCGCCGCCGCCATCCCCGCCACCACAATCGCCGCCGTCACCGGCATAGACACCACCGGCGTCGCCACCTCCGTCGTTCTTGCGCGCCCTGCTCTCCGTCTCGCGCTGCGGCCGGCGGGCAATGCCGAACAGGCCGGCAACCGCCGAACACAGCACGAAGATCCCAATCACCCAGACGAAAATCTCGCTCAAATCCTGGCCTCATCAGCGGTCGACACACTCAAGGGTAATCAGCGATGAACGACCTTGCTACCTATAATTTCGCCTATCTGGACGAACAAACCAAGCGCATGATCCGCCGCGCGATCCTGAAGGCGATCGCCATTCCCGGCTACCAGGTTCCATTTGCGTCGCGCGAAATGCCGATGCCCTACGGCTGGGGCACCGGCGGCGTGCAGGTCACCGCCTCGATCCTCGGTCCGCAGGACGTCTTGAAGGTCATCGACCAGGGCGCCGACGACACAACCAACGCGGTTTCCATCCGCGCCTTTTTCCAGAAGGTCGCCGACGTTGCCGTCACCACCCGGACGAAAGACGCGACGATCATCCAGACGCGCCACCGCATTCCGGAGGAAAGACTCTCGGAGGGACAGACGCTCGTCTACCAGGTGCCGATCCCGGAACCCTTGCGCTTCCTCGAGCCGCGCGAGACCGAGACGCGGAAGATGCATGCGCTCGAGGAATACGGGCTGATGCATGTGAAGCTCTACGAGGACATCGCCCGCAACGGCCATATCGCCACGACCTACGCCTATCCGGTCAAGGTCGAGGGGCGTTACGTGATGGACCCGTCGCCGACGCCTAAGTTCGACAATCCGAAGATGCATATGTCGGAAGCGCTGCAGCTCTTCGGCGCCGGTCGCGAAAAGCGGCTCTACGCTGTCCCGCCCTATACCGAAGTCGTTAGCCTCGATTTCGACGACCATCCCTTCGAGATCCAGAGCTTCGACAAGCCCTGCGCGCTCTGCGGCGCCGAGGACGTCTATCTCGACGAGGTGATCCTCGACGACAAGGGCGGACGCATGTTCGTCTGCTCCGATACCGATCATTGCGAAGACCGCCGCACCTGCGGCCATGCAGGTCACATGCTTGCCCGAAAGGAAGCCGCAGAATGAGTACGCTCCCGCTTCTGAAAGTGAACGACGTCTCGAAGTTCTACGGAAGCCGCATCGGCTGCCGCAACGTTTCCTTCGAGCTCTATGCGGGCGAAGTGCTCGCCATCGTCGGCGAATCCGGCTCGGGCAAGACGACACTTCTGTCGTGCCTCTCGACCCGTCTGATGCCGACCTCCGGTATCGTCGAGTACCACATGCGCGACGGTCAGTACCGTGACCTCGCCCGCATGGGCGAAGCCGAGCGCCGCTTCCTGATGCGTACCGACTGGGGCTTCGTGCACCAGAACCCGGCCGACGGCCTGCGCATGACCGTGTCTGCCGGCGCCAATGTCGGCGAGCGGTTGATGGCCGTCGGCGATCGCCACTACGGGAACATCCGCGCCACCGCCAGAGACTGGCTGGAGCGGGTGGAAATCGGCATCGACCGCATCGACGACCAGCCGCGCGCCTTTTCGGGCGGCATGCGTCAGCGCCTCCAGATCGCCCGCAACCTCGTCACTTCCCCGCGCCTCGTCTTCATGGACGAGCCGACCGGCGGCCTCGACGTCTCGGTTCAGGCGCGCCTGCTCGATCTCGTGCGCGGCCTCGTGCATGACCTCGGGCTTGCCGCCATCATCGTCACCCACGATCTCGCCGTCGCCCGCCTTCTTTCACACCGCATGATGGTGATGAAGGACGGAGCCGTCATCGAACAGGGGCTGACCGACCGCGTGCTCGACGATCCGCGCGAGCCCTATACCCAGCTCCTCGTCTCCTCGATCCTGCAGGTGTAAACCATGGCCACGCCCCTTGTTGTTTCCGAAGTCGCAAAAAGCTTCACCATGCATCTGCGTGACGGTATCCGCCGGCCGGTCGTCGCCAACGTCTCCTTCTCGGTGAAGGCCGGCGAATGCGTCGTTCTCGGCGGCCCCTCCGGCGTCGGCAAGAGCTCGATCCTGAAAATGCTCTACGGCAATTACGGCGTCGACGAAGGCCAGATCCTGATGGATCACGACGGCAAGCTGGTCAATCTGGCAACGGCCGAGCCGCGCACGGTGCTCGAAGTCCGGCGCACGACGCTCGGCTATGTCAGCCAGTTCCTGCGGGTGGTGCCGCGCGTCTCCTCCCTCGACATCGTCGCCGAGCCGCTGCAGGCCCGCGGCATGCCGCTCGAAGAGGCCCGCACCCATGCGGCCGAACTGTTGAACAAGCTGAACCTGCCGCGCGAACTCTGGAGCCTGCCACCGGCGACCTTCTCCGGCGGCGAACAGCAGCGCGTCAACATCGCCCGCGGTTTCATCACCGACCACAAGATCCTTCTGCTCGACGAGCCGACCGCGTCGCTCGACGCGAAGAACCGGGCGGTCGTTGTCGAACTGATTGCCGAGAAGAAGGCCAAGGGCACCGCGCTGATCGGCATTTTCCACGACGAGGAAGTGCGCGACGCCGTTGCCGATCGCATTCTCGACGTCTCGGCCTTCTCGCCGCGAAAGGCTGCCGCATGAGCCAGAAGCTCGGACTCGAGCCCTTTATCCACCCAACGGCGAGCGTCAACAATTCGACGCTCGGCCGCTACACCGAAGTGCAGGAGCGCTCAAGGCTCGACGAGGTCGAGTTCGGCGACTACTCCTACATCATGCAGGACGGCTCGATCTGGTGCGCAACGATCGGCAAGTTCGTCAACATCGCAGCCGCCGTGCGCATCAACGCCACCAACCACCCGACCTGGCGGGCGACGCTGCATCACTTCACCTATCGCGCGCCGAACTATTGGGACGATACCCAACTCGACCACGACCTTTTCGCCTGGCGGCGCTCGAACCGGGTGACGATCGGCCATGATGTGTGGATCGGCCACGGCGCCACCATCCTGCCGGGCGTCACTGTCGGCAACGGTGCTGTTATCGGCGCCGGCGCAGTCGTCTCGAAGGACGTCGAGCCCTACACCATCGTCGGCGGCGTGCCCGCCAAGCTCATCCGCGCCCGTTTCAACGAGGGCGTCGGCGAGCGGATGGACGCGCTCTCGTGGTGGGACTGGGACCACCAGCGCCTGCGCCGCGCGCTCGACGATTTCCGCGAGCTGACGGCCGAAGAGTTTTTGGTGCGTTATGCGTGAGTGATACGGCGCCGGGCAGAGGTTCGGCGCCTTTCCGAGCTGAGAACGAGCCGGTTACGGCCCGTTGACCAACTTCAGAATCAACTGGTGAATATTGCCGCCATCGGTCAACTCGACCTGGTCGAAGTCGCGGCTGCGCTGGCGCTGCGTCTGCGAGAGCGCGCCGAGGCGCTCGGTCATGACGGTCCTGATCTTGCGGCACTTCGGATCGTCGGGAACAGTGAGGCCCAGCGTCGCCTGCTCGATCGCGCGGGCCATCTCCTTGATGAAATCGCCGTGCACGAGTTCGTGCTTGCGCACGCCGTCGATGAAGATGTCCCAGTTTTCGCGCGTGCCTGAAGGCAGCGGCCTTGCCGGTTTCGGCAGGGTGTAGGTGATGATCAGTTTCGGCTTTGCCACCGCCAGCACGCAGGCACCGCCTTGCTCTTCATATTTTCGCGTCCAGGTCAGCTTGAAGTTGGTGTGTGCGATCGCCCTGCCGATTCCGGCTTTCGGACCCCGTTCGCCGATCGAGGCGTAGAGCTCGGCACCCGTCTGCCCGGTGATTGTGTAGAGCGCTTCCTTTTCGACCGGCTGCCATTCGGCAGAGGCGAACCGCGGCCCAGACGCAAGGCAAAGGGCAACGACGCCCAGGCAAAGGCTTTTGTTCAATCCAACCCCTCGAAGTTCGCGCTGTCGGCGCACGATTCCTGGCAGCATTCCTTAAACGCGAATCGGCCAATGGCAACAGGCCAAAAAACAAAGGCACCGAGCGCCGTCTCCAGCGTGCGGTGCCTTTGCGTCTTACCCGGTCTTTTGACGCCCCGTTGTGGGAGGTGCAACGGGCCGCCCAAACGACGTTAGTTGACGGCCGTCAGCGTCATCGACGTGCCGGTGGCCGCGAGGTTCAGGCCGATCTGGCCGGTCACGCTGATCGTCTGCAGGTGGATCGAACCGGAGGTGCCGCCGACGAGGATGTTGGCACCGATACCGGCGCCGACGGTCGCTTCCGCCGTTGCACCCTGGTAGAGACCGCCGAGCGAACCGCGGTGGTAGCCGGCGGTCGGTGCGAACACGGCCCAAATCAGGCGGCTCTGCGTCGTGAAGCCGACATCGACGCCCATCTTGCGGATGGCGCCGGAATAGTGGTCGGAGGCTTCAGCACCCATGGTCGAGCGGAAGACGCAATCGACTTCCTTGGCCGAGCCGAGCACATAGCCGACACCGCCAGCGATGTTGCAATCGAGGTAACCAATCTTGACGCCGTTGCTTGTGTCGGGCTCGGGCTGCGGTTGAACTGTCGCGAGATCGGCTGCGTTTGCGGCGATCGCGCCCGCGAGAACCAGAGACGCTGCGGACACCTTTACGGCAAAACTCTTTTTCATTCTTGTCTCCTTCTCGGAACGTCAGAAATGATTGTCATTTGACCGGCGGCACACGAACTCAAGCACATAGCGCACGCTGCAGGAAACCAAAGCCATAGCCCGCGATCGGGCAATTCCGTGGCAAGCTTTTAGCAGACGATAAAATTGGTCGGGTTTCCCCAACAATGACTGCAGATTGTGTTGAAAAAGCCACGGAATGGCCGGGCCCGGGCAGTCTGCGACGCTCATTTGCGCGGCAGCGTGTGGCGGCGCCGATTGGCGCGGGGCAATGCAGCGGTTACACGGGGGGAGGTTCCGATCGGGCGACGGCGCCGCCCGATCGGAGGAGATATCGTTTCTTAGGCCTTTGCGGCCTGCGCCAGGACACCGGCGGCAACGCGTGCCGTCAGCGCCAGAGAAACGGCGCCGGCGTCCGGATGACCGATGCTCTTTTCCGCAAGCGGCCGTGCCCGGCCGAGCTTCGGCGTCAGGCTCGAAGTGGCTTCGGCCGCTTCGGTCGCAGCCTTTGCCGCCGCCTGCCATGCCTCGATCAACGGCTTTCCGGCGGCAAACTCGCGCTCCAGGGTCTCGACGAAAGGCACCAATGCATCGACAAGGGTCTTGTCGCCGACACGGGCGCGGCCGAGGCGGGTCACGCCATCGAGTGCACGGCGGGCACCGTCGACAATCGCGGCATCGGTCGGGGCTGCATCATCGTTGAAGGCATTGCTCCAGGCGCGCAACAGCAGGCCCCAGATCGCGCCCGACGTGCCGCCGGCCCGGTCCGCCCAGGCATCGCCCGCCACCGCCAGAACGCTGGCGGCGCCTGCACCCGCTGCAACCGCCGCCTTCGCGGCATCGTTGGCCGCGGCCGAACCGCGGCGCATGCCCTGTCCGTGGTCGCCGTCGCCGGCAAAGGCGTCGATGCGACCGAGTTCGTCTTCCGCCTGCTTCAGCGCCTCGGCCATTTCGCCGATCAGCCGCGCAATGCACGCGCCGCTCTGACGGGAGGTCTCGGAAGCGGCTGCGAAGGAAATGGCGTCCTCGTCATCCTTGAGCGTGTCCGTCGCGGGCTCGGTGGCGATGATCGCCCCCTTGCGCAGGGCCGGCGCATCGCAAGCCGCGCGCCAGTAGGTCTCGAGCTCGTCGTTCAGCCACATCAGCGTCAGCGAGCAGCCCTGCATGTCGAGGCTGGTGACGAATTCGCCGCATTCCGGATCGACGATCTCCAGGCCAGCCGCCTTCAGTTCCTTTTCGATCGCAACCCAAAGCACGAAGAGTTCTTCATACTTGGTCGAGCCGAGGCCGTTCAGAAGCGGTGCGACCTTGCGCACATCCGCCGGCCGCTCGGCGAGCAGTTTGCCGACGAGCAGCTTCGCGAACTCAGTTGCCGAAACCATCTTTTCTTCGCGGATACCCGGCTCGCCGTGGATGCCGAGACCAAGGGCCATCTCGCCCTTTGGAACGGTGAAGAGCGGACCCTTAGCGCCCGGAAGCGTGCAGCCGCCGAAAGCCACACCGAAGGAGACGGTGCGGTCGTTGGCAAGACGGGTGACGCGCTCAACTTCGTCGAGATTGAGGTCCGCTTCCGCAGCGGCTCCAGCAACCTTGAAGACCACGAGGTCGCCGGCGATGCCGCGGCGCTTGGCCGGGGTTTCGGCAGAGGCGCTCGCCACGTCGTCCGTCACCGGCACGATCCGCACGTCGATGCCTTCGGCGCGCAGCCGCTCGGCGGCAACGCCGAAGTTCAAGACGTCGCCGGCATAGTTGCCGAAGCCAAGCAGCACGCCGCCGCCCTGATCAGCCACCCGGCAGACGCGGGCAACTGCGGCAGTAGAAGGTGAGGCGAAGACGTCACCGGCCACGGCCGCATCCGCCATGCCCGGGCCAACATAGCCGGCAAAGGCCGGGTAGTGGCCGGAGCCGCCGCCGACGACGACGGCGACCTTGCCCTTCGGCACTTTGGTCGAGCGCACGACGCCGCCCTTCACGAGACGGACGTTGCGCGCGTAGATCGAGCTGAATCCGGCAAGCGCGGTCGTCGCAAATTCTTCCGGTGCGTCAAAGATTGTGGTCATCGCGTCTCTTCCCTTAGTCGCGAGGCAGAATGCGCCTCAGATAGTCCCGGTTGGCGGCGCTGACGGAGAGCCCGTCGCCACCGTAATGCTCGCAGAGAAACGGGCTGTCGAAGCCATGCGCCAAGGCCATACGGATCGCCGCCCGATAGTTGATAACGCCGAATTCCAGCGGCGCCGGATGGGTGACCACCAGCCCCGAGGTCTCATCCTCGGTGCGGTAGTAATTCTTGACGTGCCAGTATTTGGCGAAGGGTGCAACCTTGGCCATCATCGGCTGCCAGTGCTCGACCGGGCGGTGAAGGCGCACGAGATTGCCGAGATCGGCATTGATGCCGACGTTCGGCAGGCCGACATCGGTAACGAAGCGCACGGCGCTGTCGGCCGAGCCGATATAGGTGTCCTCGTACATCTCGAGCGCCAGCTCGATGCCGAGTTCCTCGGCATGGCGACCAAGTTCGCGGATGCGCTGAACCGCTTGTCTCCAGAGCGCGGGGTCTTCCGGGTTCTTGACGCCGTCGACGGTCCAGAACCAGAGCGCTTTCTTCTGCGCGTCGGTCAAAGGCCCGAAGAAGCCGAAGGAAACGGAGCCGGCGCCGATGGCCGCAGCCGTGTCGATGACCCGATGTCCGTAGGCGAGATATTCGTCGCCATGCTCCGGATCAATGACGCTACGCCGCGAAGTCGAGATCGCCGGCATGGAAAGGCCAAGGTCACGCGTCAGCTTGACGAAGTCATCGCGCCGCGCGGCCGGGAGGTCGGCGAGCCGGATCCAGCTGTCGGTCGGGTCGAGCTCGGTGAAGCCGGCGTCGACGACATCGGCGAGTGTCTCGGCCCATTGCTCGACCGACTGATCCTGCACGGAGCTGCCGTCTGCTAGCACGTTCGGATACTGGATCATCGCGGCCGCGATCGGCCAGGTTTCACGGGTCCATTTGCGCGATGGGTTCGCCATGGTTTTCCTCACTTATTTTGCGACGCAGTCTATAAGCAGACCGCGCCGCGCTTTTCCGATGCGCTTGTTTTGAGGTGCGGCGGCTCCGTCAAGCCGCCGCGCTGCCGTCGCCATGCGGCGTGGCCGCATCTTGCTTGCGCTTGCGGACCAGGCCGACCAGCCCGAAGACAAGCGGCGACAGCAGAAGGGCAAGAGCAAGCGCCATCAGAGAGGAAACCAGCGGGTTTGACCAGAAGATGTTCAGGGTACCGCCGGAAAGAAGCATCGACTGGCGGAAGGCGTCCTCAGCCTTGTCGCCGAGCACCATGGCCAGAACCAGCGGCGCAAGCGGGTAGTCGAGCTTCTTGAAGACGTAGCCGAGTACGCCAAAGCCGATGACCATGAAGATGTCGGAGACCGAGTTTGCCACCTGATAGGCGCCGGAGAAGATGACGGCGACGATGATCGGACCGATGATCGCAAAAGGCACGCGCAGGATCGAGGCGTAGAGCGGCACGGTGGCGATCACCAGGAAGACGGCGACGACGTTGCCGAGATACATGGACGCGATCAGGCCCCAGACGAAGTCCGGCCGCTCGGTAAAAAGCATCGGGCCGGGGGTCAGGCCCCAGATCATCAGGCCGCCCATCATGACGGCCGCCGTTGCCGAGCCGGGAACGCCGAGCGCCAGCATCGGCAGCAGCGCCGAGGTACCGGCCGAGTGGTCGGCGGTCTCGGGTGCGACGACGCCGCGCGGGTCGCCCTTGCCGAACTTCGACTTGTCGCGGGCCGAGCGACGGGCAACGCCGTAGCTCATGAAGGAAGCCGCGGTCGGGCCGGCGGGCGTGATGCCCATCCAGATGCCGATGATCGTCGAGCGCAGGATCGTGAACCAGTAGCGCGGGATCTCGACCAGCGTGCGGCCGATCTCGACGAGCTTGACGCGCGCCTTAATGCCTTCGAAGCGCAGGCCCTCTTCCGTCGTCAGCAGCAGTTCGCCGATGCCGAAGAGACCCATGACCGCGATCAGGAAGCTGACGCCCTTGATCAGCGTCGGGATATCGAAGGTCAGGCGCAGGTCGCCGGAGATCGTGTCCATGCCGACGGAAGCAAGCGCGAAGCCGAGCATCATCGAGACGAGCGTCTTGAAGGGCGATTGCGCGCCCATCGAGATGAAACTTGCAAACGCAAGGAAGTAGACCGCGAAGTATTCCGGCGACGAGAAACGCAGTGCGAAGTTCGCGACCCAGCCGGAAAGCAGTGTGATCATCACGACGCCGGCCAGCGCGCCGATGCCGGCGGATACGAAGGCGAGCGTCAGCGCTCGGCTCGCCTGCCCGGCTTTCGCCATCGGATAGCCGTCGAACGTGGTCGCCACCGACGAGGGTTCGCCGGGAATGTTGAACAGGATCGATGTGGTCGATCCGCCGAAGAGCGCCCCCCAGTACATGCAGGAGAGCAGGATGATGGCGGAGATCGGGTCCATCGAGAAAGTCAGCGGCAAGAGCAGCGAAACGCCGTTCGGCGCGCCAAGGCCGGGCAGCACCCCGACCAGAATGCCGAGCGTGACGCCGATCATCATCAGCAGGATATGGTTCCAGCTGAGGATGTGGCCGAAGCCATCGATCAGAAGACCGATATTTTCCATGTCATTCCTCCCGGGGCTTAAAGCACGTCACGATCCTTGAGGCTCGCTCCCCGCGCTTTAAGTCTTTGACTTTTTTTTGCTTGTCGTTAGCGCAAGACCGCTGTGCGCGCTTACGCGACATGCCCTTGAGCGGTCGGAATCAATAGATCCCGAACCAGGCCTCGATCGGTCCCTTGAGCAGGGGAACCTTGAAACCGAACTCGAATACGATGAAGAAAAACAGCGAAACGGCGATGCCCGACGGCAGCGCGATCCACCATTTGTAGCGCCCCTGGAAGAGCATGGTTCCGGCGATATAGAGCGCCGTCCCGACATAAAGGCCGAGCCAGGCGGATACGCCGGCAAAGACAACCAGCGGCAGCAGGAACGATGCCACCACCTTGGCGCGGTGACCGTCGATGAAGATTTCACCGGACCCGCGATGTTTCACAAAGGCGTGGATCGCATTGGCGACGCTTCCGAGAAGGATCAGAAGCCCGACATAGAAGGGAAAATAGCCGGCTTCGGGACCGAATTCCGTCCAGCCCGCGCCGATATCGAGAGATCCGTAGCAGACCGCAGCACCGAAGGCGCCGGTCAGTGCGGCAACACCAAGCTCAACCGCGAAGCGGGAGACCCCATTCGCACCGTTCTCGCTCATGATCGTGACCTTTCAAAGCGAATGACGGGCGCCGGATGGCACCCGTCCCGATCGTCGCCTGTTAGTTGGCGAGCCAACCTTCGCGCTTCAGCACCTCGCCGACAGCAGCGCCATCCATTTCGATGGCGGCCTTGAAGTCGTCGCCAGCGATGTAGGCGGGCGACTGCGACGTGTCGGCCAGGTACTTCGCCCATTCCGGCGTTTCCGAAACCTTGCGCATCAGGTCCGCATAGAACTTGACCACATCCTGGTCAACGCCAGCCGGCAGCCAGACGGTGCGCGGCATGGAGTAGTTGTCGATGGCGATGCCCGATTCCTTGCAAGTGGGGATGTCGCTCCAGGCCTTGTCGCCGGCAACCTTGGTTTCGTTCGAAAGCTTGACGCTCTTGAAGACGCAAAGCGGCTTGACCATGCCGGCCTGCCACTGGCCAAGGTTTTCGCTCGGGTTGTTGACGTTGGCATCGAGGTGCTCGCCGGCGAGCTGAACGGCCGCTTCGCCGCCGCTCTTGAACGGGATGTAGTTGATCGTCGAGCCGGTCGTCTCGTTGATCATCGAGGTCAGGATCTGGTCGACGTCCTTCGACTGGCTGCCGCCGATCTTGAGGCCGCCTTCCTTCGCCTTGGCGGCAAAGTCGGCAGCGGTGTTGTAGGAGGCCTTGCCGTTGACCCAGAGAACGAACTCGTCGGAAGCAAGCGCCGCAACCGGCGTCAGGTCTTCAGCCTTGTAGGGAACCTTGGCGCGGACCGGCAGCAGGTAGGCGTTGTTGGTGCCGAATGCCAGCTTGTAGGCGTCGCCCTTGTTGGTCGCCGTGTAGACGAAGCCTTCGGCGCCGCCGGCGCTACCCTTGTTGGTCACGACGACCGGAGCCTTCATCAGCTCGTACTTGCCGATGATCGCCTGGATCGTGCGGGCGAAGATGTCGGTGCCGCCGCCGGGGCCGGCGGTGACGACGAATTCAACTGGACGATCGGGCTCGAAAGCGGCGGCCGGAGCAGCAACGCCGAAAACGGCTGCCATGATGCATGCGATGGAGACGGTATTCTTCATGCGGGTCCTCCCGTTTTTGTGGTTCTGCGGCGCAAGACCTCCTCCTGCGCCGTTATTGCTTGAAAGCGTGCGAAATCAGGCAGCAGCCTTGAGAGCCGCCTTTTTCTTCGCCATGCGCACTGCCAGAAGCAGCGCTTCGCGGCTGGCGCCGACGTCGGCAATACCCTTGCCGGCGATGTCGTAGGCCGTGCCGTGGGCCGGCGTGCAGAGCGGGAACGGCAGGCCGCCCATCATCGTCACGCCCTTGTCGAAGCCGATCAGCTTCATCGCGATCTGTCCCTGGTCGTGGTACATGGTCATGACGGCGTTGTAGCCTTCCTTCAGGGCGCGGCCGAAGACTGTGTCAGCCGGGAACGGGCCGTCGACGTTGAAGCCGCGCGCCTTGGCCTTTTCGACGGCCGGCTCGATGATGTCGATCTCTTCCATGCCGAAGCTGCCGCCGTCGCCGGCGTGCGGGTTGAGACCGGCAACAGCAATCTTCGCCTCGCTGTAACCGGCTTCCTTGAGGCAGCTCTGGGTCAGCTCGAGCTCGGCAAGGATCGCCTCGACCGACAGGTTGTCGGCCACTTCCTTGATCGGAATGTGCGAGGTGACGCGGGCGTTCCAGACCTTCTCGAGAACGTTGAATTCCCGGACCTTGCCCGTGAAGTTGAGAACGTCGGAGACGAAGCGGATCTCGTCGTCGTAGCCCGGATAGGCAAAGCGCATCGCCTTCTTGTTGAAGGGCGTGAAGCAGACTGCTTCCGCCTTGCCGGCATGCGCCAACTCGAGCGCTACGCGAAAGTTGCGGGTCGCAAAGGTGCCGCCCGCAAGCGTCGCCTCGCCGCGGACGACGTCGGCCGGATCGAGATGGCCAAGGTCGACGAACACGTGGCGCTCGGTCCCGACGGCGTCGAGGCCCTCCAGGGTCGAGGATGCAAGGTCGAGCGTGACGCCGGCAATACGGGCGCCTTCATCGAGGATGCGACGATCGCCGATCGTGATGATGTGGGCAGCCTCACGAATATCGGAAAGCGCCAGCAGCTTTGCCGTGAGCTCCGGGCTGATGCCGGCCGGATCGCCCATAGCGAGCGCGATGACAGGACGCGCGCCGTTAGCGGCTACACCGTTGGTCGTCATGAGAGATGTCCTCCACTTCATTCTTTCAAGAGCCGTCATACGTTATTCAAAATTCTGCATCAAGTCTTTTGTATTCTGTATGCAGCATTTTCTGTTGACGATATCGGGGCCCGTCTCCATGCTTTAATGAGACAGCGCTGATTCAATTGGCGCGAACGGGAACAGACGGCCGACACTTCAGTCGCCAGATGCAGAAGCGAAACGATGAACGAAATTACCTCTCTGGAGAAACGCCCCGAGGGCGGCCCCGGCCCGATCCGACGCACTGCGCTGCACGACACGCTGGTCACGCATCTGCGCGACATGATCATCGAGGGTGATCTCTCGCCCGGCACGCGTCTGCATGAAGGTCAACTCGGCGAGCAGCTCGGCGTCTCGCGCACGCCGCTGCGCGAAGCCATCAAGTATCTGGCGAGCGAAGGACTGGTGGAGCTCGTTCCGAGCCGCGGCGCCGTCGTCAAGCGTTTCAGCGCCAAGGACGTGCGTGACATGCTGACGGTGTTGCAGACGCTGGAAGAGCTTGCCGGCAAGCTCGCCTGTGAAGCCGCCAGCGACGCCGGCATCGCCGAAGTGCGCGCGCTCCACGACGAAATGGTCTCGCGCTACAAGGCCGGTGACCGGCTGCAGTATTACAAGCTCAACCAGCAGATCCATTCGGCCATCGCCCAACTGGCGGCAAACGCCGCCTTGGCGGATATGCATGCGATCTTGCAGACGCGGCTGAAGCGCATTCGCTTCATCGGCCACGAGGGGCCTGAAAAATGGGCGGCGGCCGTTGCCGAGCATGAGGAAATGATCGTCGCGCTCGAAGCCCGCGACAAGGCAAGGCTTTCCGAAGTTCTCGGTCGGCACCTCATGAATGCCTGGGAACGGGTGCGCGCCGCGGTGTAGGCGACGCTCCAGCTTCGGCGCAAGTGAGCCCCGGCGGGCCCGCACCTTCTGTCAGAACTTCGAACAGGCGTTCGTAACGGCCACGGCATCTCCCGCGGCCACCTGCTTTTTCCCCGCGCGAATTGCGTCGCGCGGCACCGGGGTTTGCGGTCAGCGCCTTTCCCGAGACATCCAGGCTCGAGAGCTTGGAGAGCAGGCCCTGCGTCCCCAGCAGACGCGCCAGCCACCGAGGGAAGCCGACGGCAGTTCGACGGCAGGTTCAGGGACGACACACTCGCGTGCAACAGTGAAGAATCCGTCCGCCACCAAGCAACGGCAGGCGATGGCAGCGTCGCTGTCCGCCTGGTGTTACAGATTTGCCTCCCGAACAATCTGCATTGCTTGGAAAGCAATTAAGGATATTCGAATTCAATTGACTTTAACCTGATCGAAATTCACTGAATCTACGTGGGGCGGAGACAGGAACGAAGATGGGGCGGCAACGGCTTCGGGGACTGCTTGCGACAGTGGCAATCCTCTGTCCAGGCGCAAGCATGGCAGAGCCGGTTCAAAGAACACCGCCCGTCGCCGGATCGGTGATTGCCCGCAAATCCGGTGAGGAAGTGCGCTTCGTCGACGTTTCGAGCTGGCGTTTCGTCGATCTCGCACAGGACCTTTTGTCCGGCGATATCCTGCGCACCAATGCGACCGGGGCGCTGGCGGTGCTTTTCTCCGACCACACCCAGATCCGGCTCGGCCGCAACACGGCGTTGCGCGTCAAACGCATGGGCACAGGCAGCGATACCAATCTCGAACTGCAGTCAGGCACGATCTGGGCACGGGCGGAGCGTGGCGGCCAGGGCCTGACGATCGACACGCCGGCGGCAACGGCTGCCATTCGCGGCACCGATTGGACACTGACGGTCGCCGGCAACACGACCTCGCTGACCGTGCTTGAAGGCGTGGTCGAACTCAGCAACGAACTTGGCAGCGTCACCGTGAAACAGGGCGAAGGCGCCGTTGCCGCCATCGGGAAAGCGCCGACCAAGATCGTGATCGTGACGCCGAAGGACCGCGAACAGATGCTCTTCCATCTGTCTTTACGCGACGCCTTCGCGCTCATGCCGTCAACCCCGCTTAAGGTGCGCGACATGCGCAATGAGCGCGAACGGATCGAAGCCCGGCCGGAAGCGTCGCGCTCGGCCGAAGACTGGCTGACACTCGCCGAAATCCAGCTGCGGTTCGACGGGCGAGCCCAGGCCACAGCCGCCCTTCAACAGGCCCGACGCCTCGGCCTCAATCGATCTCAAGCCGCGCGCGCCTATCTCGTCGAAGCGCTGATTGCCGGTTCTGAAAACCGCTACGGCAATGCGGCACAGCTGTTCGAAAAGGCAACCCCCGGGCTCGACGCCGACCGCCGCTCCGTCGCGGCCTTTGGCGGCTATTTCGCACGCGCTCTCGCCGACCCGGACCGGATCGAGCAGCCGCCGTCTCAGGCAACAGGTGCCTATGGCGCCTTCGCTGCGGCCTGGACCGCGGGCTTTCGCACCGATATCCGCGCAGCGATCGAAACGATCAAGAAGGCGGAAAGGCGATATCCGGACGATCCGTTCCTCCCAGCGGCCCGCGCGCAATTTGCAATGCTGCTCGACGATCGAGACGAAACGCGCGCCGGTATCGAAAAGGCGCTTGCGAACGATCCCAACGACCCGACCGCACTGGAATCGCGCGCCAAGTACCGCTTGCTCATTGAAAACGATCGAATAGGCGCGCTGGCGGATCTCGAGCGCGCTTTGGAAATCACGCCGGGCGACCCGTCGCTGTGGAACTGGGTGGGCCTGGCAAAAAGCGAGCGGGGCGACAATCGCGGCGCCGAGAGAGCATTCCAGAAGGCCGTGGAACTCGATCCGGCCGATCCGCTTTACCACGCCAACCTGGCCTATCAGTACCTCGATGAAATGCGGCTTGCGGAAGCAAAGCGCGAGATCGATACGGCACTCGCGATCGATCCTTCCTTCGACCTCGTGCTCGTCGCCCGCGGTCGGTACCATTTGCAGAACGGCAACCTGGACAAGGCGATCGACGACCTCTTGGCCGGTTCGACGGCCAACCCCGCCTATTCCAACGCGCAATTGCTGCTCTCGGCGGCGCATTATGAAAAGGGAGACCGCCTTCCGGCGGCACAGGCCCTCGACAATGCCGACCGGCTCGACCCGAACGACCCCGTCGTCGCGACCGTGCGGACCGCGATTGCGATCGACGAATACGATTCCGATGCGGCGATCCGCTATGCGCAGGATCTTATGCGGCGGACGCGGGCGCGCGGCGGCGAAAGTGCTCCGCTCGGCGCCAACCAGGATGCCGGATCGACGCTCAACGACGCCTTCCGCCTGCAAGGCCTGAACGCCTGGGGGCAATATTACGGCGATGTGGTCTTTGATCCGTTCACGGGATCGAGCTATGTCGACCAGGCGATCCGCGGCAGCGTCAACCCGCTGTTCAACACCTATGATTTCGATGGCAGCCCCGTCGTCAACACCGCCAATCCGCAGAGCTTCTCCGCCTTCTTCCAGGGGCTGCTGATCGAGCCGCACATGCTGGCAAGCCGCGAGCGCACGGCCAATCTCGTCCAACGGCCGTTCTTCGAGGCCGCGGTCGCAGGCGGCATCATCGCCGACAGCGACCATGAGGGCGGGATCGGCGAAGCGGAACTGCGCGGGCTGACGTTCTCGCCCTTCCCGATCAGCGTCTACGGCAATCTGCATTGGGAAAAGCCGCGCGATACGATCGATATCGGCAATGGCCTGGCGATCGAGCGTGAAGCACGCCTGCTTGGCGGCAATGGCTATGTGACGGCCTCCCCGACGCCGGATGACAGGGTCGTGGCCTATGCCAACTACGGCGATCTTGATGATAGACGCAGTATTTTCGATATCCCGGATCCCCGCGCGGCCCCTCTGAAGCTCGACGGGCTGAGCGACGACGATTCCTCGCGGCTACTCTCGGGCGTGGCGTGGAGCCATACCTTCGGATACCGCAACATCGCCAATGCCGCGTTTTTCTTCTCCGATCAGAATACCACGGAAAACGAGCGGATCCGGCTCACGGACCCGCGCTTTCCGGACCTTGCCACCAGCCGGAGCGAGGACAAGCAGAGAACATATATCGCCGCCATCAATCACCTTTACGGTGACGGCGATTTCACCTGGCGCTACGGCGTCGAAGGCGGTGTGGTAAAGTCATCGAGCGCGTTCGACATTTTTGACCCGCTGGGCGTCAGCACCGGCAGCAGCAATGCGCCCGTCATCGCGTCCGGTTCGACGTCCGCCACACAGACCGTCGCCAAGGCTTACATCGACACGATCTACGAAATCACGCCGGACCTGAAGACGGAAGGCGCCCTCTTTGCCCGCTATATCGAAGGCGTCAACGACGGCGATGTCAGGCTCGAACCGAAAATCGGCATCGCCTGGGCGCCGGCCGAAGGGCATTGGCTGCGGGCGGCAGCCATGCGCGATGGCCTCAACTTCGACGTCGCCACCCTTGCGCCGATCGGCATCGTCGGGCTGCAGCCGAACCAGCTGCGCTTCGGCGCCGAAGGCTATGCCGATACGCTGGCACTGCGTTGGGACGCGGAGTGGAACAGCTGGTTCTTCACCGCGCTCGACTACCAGCACCAGGAGGTGCGGCAACTCGCGCTCGACATTCCGCTTTCGACCACCAGCCTTGCGTATGCCAAGGTCGGGCTCGACCGGGTTGCGGCAACGGCGAACTTTGCCATCGGCCACGGCTTCGGCCTCTCCCTGACCGCGGCCCACACGGAAGCCGACGTTAAGGAACACACCGGCAGCCAGCCCGGCGAACTGCTGTTCGTGCCCGAAAACACCGGCCAAGCGGCGCTAACTTGGGTCAGCACGGCGAACGTCAAGACGACCGTTGCCGCCAACTATGTCGGTTCACGACCCGGCGGGTTAAAGACGCTCGATGACTTCTGGACGCTCGACGCCGCCTTGCAATGGGAACCGTTCGACAAGCAGATCGAGGTCGATCTGGCAGCCTTCAATCTGCTCGATGAAGATTTCGAGCTGGGCAATGGCCTGCCGGGTTGGGGACGAACGTTCAAAGGCACGATCAAAGTGCGGTTCTGATGGAGGAGCGCGTCGCCGTGCAGGCATCGAGCGGTCGGTCCGGACAATGGGACAGCCCCCGCTTCCTGCAACGGCGGTTAAAACTTCTTGCGCTTGCGGTTTTCGTCGCCATCGCGCTGTCGCTGGCGACCTTGACCAATGCCTGGCGGCTGAACGAGTTGCGCAGCTTCGACTACCTGTCGACCGTCGACGGCCCGCCGCTTCCTGAGGACAGCCCGATCATCGTCGCGATCGACGAACCGTCGATGGCCGAAATCGGGCGCCAATGGCCCTGGCCGCGCGCCCTGCATGCGCGCCTCATCGAGGCGCTGCGCAAGGCCGGCGCACGCGCCATCGGCATCGACGTGATTTTCGCTGAGCCTTCGGCCGATGCCGCCAACGACGAGGCGCTGGAAAAGGCGCTCGGCGCGGACGTGGTTCTTGCCGGAGACCAGACGCTGGTGGAGGCGCCGCAGGCCGACCAGTTCGTGCGCACCGAGCCGCTCGCCCGCTTCATCGCAAAGGGCGCCTGGACCGGGATCGCCTCCGTCAGCCTCAGCGGCGACGGAACCTTGCGCGCCGTTCCCGACTATCCGGACGGATTTGCCGCCGTGCTCGCGGCAATCGCCGGCGCAAAATCGCACGCACCGCCAAAGGACGCGCTGATCCAGGTCTTCGGACCGGCGCGGACCTATCCCACCGTCTCCTATTACCAGGCGCTCGATCCCGACAATTTCCTGCCAGAAGGCATGTTCGAGGACCGTGTCGTGCTCGTCGGTCTCAGTCTGCAAAATGCGCCATCGATCGCCGAGGGCGGGGCCGATGCCTTCACGACATCGGATACCGTACATTCGAACAAGCTCGTTTCCGGCGTTGAGATGCAGGCTACCATCTACGACAATCTGGCCCATGAGCTTTTCATTCAGCGCGCTGCAAGACCGTATGTGGTTGCCGCCATTGCGCTGGCCGCGATGCTTGCGGCCTTTTCGGTGCTGCGGACGACCGGCTGGCGCACGCTTGCCTATGGCGCCGTCGCCATCGGCCTGATCATCGCCGCCAGCTATGCCGCGATGCGTCTTGGCCACGTCTTTCTGTCGCCGCTTGGGCCTGGGCTTGCGTTCCTTGCCGTGACTGCCGGCCAGGCCGGGCTCGACTATGCGGAAGAACGCAAGAAGCGCCGCGAAATCACCCGCGCCTTCCAGCAGTACCTCTCCCCTGCCCTTGTCGAGCGCCTGGCGAAAGACCCGTCACACCTGAGGCTCGGCGGCGAACGGCGCACGCTGTCGATCCTCTTTTGCGACATCCGGGGCTTTACCACCATCGCCGAGGAAATGAAGGAGGATCCGGAGCGTTTGACGGCACTGGTCAACCGGCTGCTGACGCCGCTTTCAGAAGCTGTTCTCGAACAGGGCGGTACCATCGACAAATATATCGGCGACTGCCTGATGGCCTTCTGGAACGCGCCGCTCGACGACCCCGACCATGCCGTGCATGCAGTCGGGGCGGCGCTCGACATGCTTGCGCGGCTTGAACGGGTGAACCGGGAACTCGAAAGCGAGGCGAAACGGGAACGCCGACCGGCCCAAACCTTGAGGATCGGCATCGGCATCAACACCGGCGAATGCGTCGTCGGCAACATGGGCTCGCACCAGCGGTTCGACTATTCGGCCCTTGGCGACGCCGTCAATCTGGCCTCGCGCCTCGAAGGCGCATCGAAGGACTACGGCATCTCCCTGCTCCTCGGCGAGGAGACCGCGCGTCTCGTCGAAAAGACCTTCCCGATCGCCGAACTCGATCGCATCACCGTCAAGGGCCGCACCGCCGTGTCGCCGGTCTTCACCGTCGCCGTCGGCGCCAGGAAGGACGCGATCGAACGCCACCAGGCCTTCGTACAGGCCAAATATGACGGCACGCTTCGAGCTCATGACGCGGTGTTCGACCAGTTGAGGAGCGCCCTGCCGCCACTCGCGCGCTACTACGAAAGGGAGCGTTCCCGTCTCGATACGTCGCGACGGGAACCGAAGTGAGCAGCCACAACCGACCGCGTGGTCAGTGGAGCCCGCCGACGCCGAGCAGCCGCTCGACGGTATCGTGATCTCCCGCCAGCGCTTCCGGCGTTCCGGTCCAGGCGATCCGGCCGCGTTCGAGCACGATCACCCGGTCGGCAAAGTCGAGCGCGCTCTGAATGCGCTGTTCGACCAAGACGATCGTCATGTCGCCGGTCTTTGCCAGTTCGGCAAACGCCTTCATCAGCTCTTCGCAGATAACGGGCGCCAGGCCCTCCAGCGGTTCGTCGAGCAACAGGATCGACGGACGGCCGAGGATGGAGCGTGCCGTCGACAGCATCTGCTGTTCGCCCCCTGAGAGCTGGCTGCCGAGATTGCGCCGGCGCTCGAAGAGACGCGGGAACATGTCGTAGGCTTCCTGGATCGCACTTTTCGGGCGGTTCTTGAGGCCGACGAACAGGTTTTCCTCCACGGTCAGCGTCGGGAAGACGCAGCGCGCCTGCGGCACGAAGCCGAGCCCCTGCATGGCGCGCGCAGCACTTGGCAACACGGTCACGTCCGTCCCGCCCATGCGGATGCGCCCGTCATAACGTCGCGTCTGGCCGGCAAGCGTTGCAAGCAGGGTCGTCTTGCCCATGCCGTTGCGACCGAGCACGGCAAGCCGGGCACCTGCCGGAACGGCAAAGGACACGCCTTCGAGCACCCGCGTCGGCCCATAGCCGGCGGACAGGTTTTCCACCTCAAGCGGCGTGGCTGGCATTGGCATAGCTCCCCAGATAGGCTTCCCGCACGCGCGGATCCTTCGTCACGTCAGACGGCGAACCGTCGAAGATGATCGCGCCGGCGGCCAGCACGACGACGCGCTTGGCAAAGCGGAAGACGAGATCCATGTCGTGCTCAATCATCAAGACGGCGAGATCGGCTGGCAGGTCGGCCAGTGCCTGCTCGATCCGGCCGGTGTCGCTCTGCGGCACGCCGGCGGCGGGCTCGTCGAGCAGCAGCACCCGCGGCTTCAGCGCCAGCGCAACGGCGATTTCCAGCAAGCGTTGCTGACCGTAGGCGATCTCGCTCACCTTGCGGTGCATCAGTTCCCGAAGCCCGAGCTTGCCGAGAAGGTCTGCCACCTCGGCCATGACGTCCGGCATGCCCAGAAAATTGCCGAACAGACGACCGGCGCGGCCAGTGCGTTGCAGGACAGCGAGCGCAACATGTTCGGAAGGTGTCATATCGGCAAAGAGCCGCGTCACCTGAAACGAGCGAACGAGTCCCCTTCGCACCCGACCGATGGCGTCGATACCGGTCACCACCTCGCCACCGATACGCACCTCGCCGGAATCCGGCTTGAGATTGCCGGTCACGAGATTGACGAACGTCGTCTTGCCGGCGCCGTTCGGCCCAATCAGCGCGACCCGGTCGCCCGGCGCCATGCTGAGGCTGACGTCATTGGTGACCGCGAGCCCACCGAAGGCGCGCTTCAAGTTGCGGACTTCGAAGATCGGCTGCATCACTGTGCCTCCTTGCGGCGGGCAAAGAACGCAGCCGCGGTGCCATAGATGCCCTTCGGCGCGAAAAGCACGACGGCGATCAACAGCGCGCCCACCATCGTCAGCCAGTGGAAGGGATTGGCCGCCGAGACCACGTCCTCGAAAAACATGAAGACGACAGTGCCCGTGAGCGCACCGAACAACGAGCCCGTACCCCCGAGCACCAGCATGACGAGGCTTTCGGCAGACATCGTAAAGGAGAGGCTGTCGAGCCCGACGACCTGGGTGGAGATCGCATTCAGCGCGCCGCCGACGCCGGCAACGGCACCGGAGATGACATACATTTTCGTGAGCGCGAACTTCGGCGACGCCCCCATCGAGCGGATGCGGACAGGGTCTTCCTTGATGCCGCGGCACAACATGCCGAAGGGCGAGCGCACGATCAATCGCAGCACGACGAAGACGATGGCAAGCAGCGCCACGCCGAAGACATAGGCCGTGCGGCCCCAGAGATCGAACTCGTAGAGTCCGAGAAGTGCCGTCGGCGCAATGCCGGAGAGCCCGTCGCTGCCACCGGTCCAGGAGGAGGCCTTGTTGGCGAACTCGTGGAAGAGATGGATGAGCGCGATCGACAGCACCAGTTGCGGCAGCCCGTGCGCACGCAGGATGACGACCCCGCAGATAAGTCCCGCCACCGCCCCGGCAACAATGCCGAAGGCCAGCATCGCCAGCGGATCGTTGATGCCGTAATGCGCCGAGGCGATGCCCGCGGCATAGGCGCCGGCGCCGAAGAGCGCCGCGTGCCCGAGCGTCGCGACACCGCAATAGCCGGTGACGAGATCGAGCGACAGCACCAACAGAGCGGCTGCGATGATCCGGGTCAGAAGAGCCAGATTGTTGGGAAAGAGGAAGTAGCCGACCACCGCGACCAGCAGGATAACGGCCAGACCTATGAGGTCCCCACCGCCAAACCGTCGGCGCACCGGAGCGGTCGCGATCAAGTCGTTCGTCGTCGTCATGGTCATCCCTTGGCCCTCCCGGCGAGCCCGCGCGGGAACACGCAGATGATCGCGATCACGGCCAGATAGAAGAAGAATTCACCGAATTCCGGCATGAGATAACGGCCGGTCGTATCGATCGCGCCGAGCAGCAGGCAGGCAACGAGCGCGCCCGGGATAGACCCGGCGCCGCCGACGGAGACGACGACCAGGAACGTCACCATGTGACGCAACGCGTAATAGGGTTCGACCGGAAGAAGTTCCGCCCCCACCACGCCGCCGAAGGCGGCAAGTCCGACGGCAACCGCAAAGCTCACCGCATAGACGATTTCCGTGCGCACACCGAGGGCGGCCGCCATTGCCGCGTTGTCAACCGAGGCCCGCAGCTTGACGCCGAAGGCGGTCTTTTCGATCGCGTACCAGAGACCGGCTGCAACCACGAGGCCGCAGACGATCGCAAAGATGCGATGGGTGGCGATTGCCCGGAAGCCGAGGTCGACGGATCCCTGCAATTCGCCAGGCAGCGGCACCGTCTTCAGCGTCGGGCCGAAGACATAGTTGGCGATGCCGATGATGCAGAATGTGATACCAATGGTCATCAGCACCTGGGTCAGTTCCGGTGCGCCGTAGATCCGCCTATAGAGCAGCCGCTCGATCGGCACGGCGATGATGATGGTGCCGAAGATCGCGAGCAGCACGGCAAAGCCGTAGGCAAGACCCAAATCGCGCGCTGCATAGGAGGCGATGTAACCGCCGATCATGGCAAAGGCGCCATGCGCCAGGTTGACCACGCGCATCAGGCCCATGGTGACCGAAAGGCCGATGGAGATGACGAAGAGCACCATGCCATAGGCAAGGGCGTCGATCGCAATGCTGAGGACGGTTTGCATGGGGCTATCCGTTGCCCTTTCTTCCAAATTTGGCTGCGCCGGATTCGGTGCGCACTATGCGCGGAGCGGCAGTCAGGCGCCAGCATTCGCGGCGCCGCAGGCGCGCCGGTCGCTCAAAAGCAACCGGTCAACGCATCATCAGTGTCGGTGGGCGCTCAGCACCCGCCCAAGTCGACTACTTCAGCGCAGCGAGACCGGGGTCGTCCTGCTTCTCGAAGGTCTGGATTTCCTTGTTGTAATAGGTGCCGTCATCGGCCTTGGCGACCTCGCGCAGATAGATGTTCTGGGTGATGTGACGCGATTCCGGATCGATCGTCACCGGACCACGCGGGCTGACCCAAGAGAGGCCTTTCACGGCTTCCACGGCCTTGGCCGCATCCTGCTCGCCGCCGGTCGCCTCGATCATCTTGTAAATCACATGCATGCCGTCATAGGCTCCGACCGAGGGGAACGAGAGTTCCGCCGGGTTGCCGATCGCCTTGCTCGCCGCTTCGACAAAGGCCTTGTTCTCCGGCGAGTCGTGCGAGACGGCGTAGTGGAAGGTCGTCTGAATGCCGAGCGCCGCCTCACCGAGAGCAGGCAAATCGGATTCCTGCGTGAGGTCGCCGGGCGCAAAGAACTTGATGCCGCCGTCCTTCAGGCCGTTTTCCTTGAAGGCCTTGACGAAGCCGAGCGTCGTCGGGCCGGACGGCAGGAAGGCGAAGACGCCTTCCGCGCCCGAATCCTTGATGCGCTGCATGATTGGGGAAAAGTCGTTGGTCGCAAGCGGCATGCGGATCGCTTCGACCACCTGGCCGCCGGCCGCTTCGAAACCCGTCTTGAAGGCGTTCTCGGCGTCCACGCCCGGGCCGTAGTCGCTGACGACGGAGATCACCTTGGAAACACCCGCGTCCTTGGCAACCTTGGCGATCGGCGTCGAGGTCTGCCAGGTGGTGAACGAGGTGCGCACGACGAGCGGGCTTTTGGTGACGATCGCCGAGGTCGCCGCGTTCATGATGACGAGCGGCACATTCGCCTGGGTGAGCAGCGGCGTGACCGCCATGGCATCCGGGGTGAAGTAGAAGCCGGCGAGGTACTGCACGCCTTCCTTGACCACCAGTTCCTGGGCCAGCGCCTTTGACTGGGCGGGATCGGCCTGCGGCACGTCGCGGTAGATGATCTCGATATCGTCGTCGCCGACCTTGCTGCCGTTCAGCGCCATATAGGCGTCGATGCCAGCCTTGAAGTTCTTGCCCTGCAGCGCGAAGGGGCCGGAGAACGGTCCGACGACACCGATCTTGATCGTGTCGGCATAGGCAGCACTGCTCATTGCCAAAGCCGCAACCGCAGCCAGAATCATCCGCTTCATATTTCCTCCCTGAGATGCCGGCCACTCCCGAGCCCGCATCCTCGTCGCAAACGACTGTCGATTTGATGGTTGTCAGCTTGCCATGCCAAACGGTGATGTAAAAATGAAATATGGGGTGCCAATCATAATTTAGGGGTTATGTTTTGACACAGGCAGCGCGCCTCGGCCAGCCGAGTGCACCGAAATCCCCAGCCCATGACACGCACCTTCCAGTGTCGCGCCAGCCCACTGCGATCAACAGGGGAGCAGCAAACGACACGGTGGCGGCGCAATCGCGGGTTCGGGGCGTATCGCCGCCGCTAACCTAGATCGGCGGCAGATTTTCCGGCTGCGCCATGTCGATGAAGACCTGAACGCGTTTGGCTCGCAGCTTGCCGGGCTTGTACTTCTTCAGCCACTCGCCAGTTTCATCGAGGAACAGACTGGCTGCGGCTCCCTCGGATGTCCCCACGCGCGCCGCCTTGTCCCGGTCGGCCTTCTTCTTTGCTGTCGCCTCCCGGACAGAGCGGAAATAATAGTGGTTGAACAGCCGATTGAACTCCGTGAAGTAGATGTCGGCCGCGCGCCGATCGCCAC
This sequence comes from Ensifer sp. ENS06, assembly GCF_014852205.1. Classification (NCBI taxonomy): domain Bacteria; kingdom Pseudomonadati; phylum Pseudomonadota; class Alphaproteobacteria; order Hyphomicrobiales; family Rhizobiaceae; genus Ensifer; species Ensifer sp. ENS06. Next base: position 46,321 of record NZ_JACVBC010000023.1, read on the forward strand.
GGATGAGCAGCATGTTCTCGTCGTTGTCGTTGGTCGACGCGTCCGAGAAGTTCGCCGAACCGGTGACGACCATTGGATCCGCGCCAAGGGGATCGGCGAGCAGAAACTTGGAATGCACATAGGCGACGTGATTGTTGAGCCCGAGCGCTCGCGCATTGGTTTCCCGCGCCCACTGATAGACCGGATCGCGCAGATAGGATCCCCAGGCCTGATAGACGTTCTGTCGCGCCGTCAGCGGAATGAACGGCTTCTTCGCCTTGGCCTTAGGCTGGTCGCGCTTTTCCAGGAGGAGGAAGAGCACCGGATGCACGCCGGACTGGGCACTATTGTCGAGAAACGCCTGCTTGAAGCGATCGTTGATCCCGAAGGCGAGTGTCACGCCGCCATAGGACCGCGCCTCGTCCAGCGCCCTCACATACATATCCAGAACGGCGCTTCCGGCACGCGGACTGAAGATCGAGGTCACGCCGCTTGAAACATCCGCGGGCGCATGCGGCACCTCGGCAAGGTCAGAGACCGCCTTGCGAAAGGCTTTTCGCTTTGACCTGCTCGCGGCAGGATTGTCGGTTTTTGCCGCACCAGGGTCGCCGGCAAGCAGTGTCCAGTATGTTTCAAATGCCTTGGCGAGATCGGCGTCGCGGACCCAATGCCCGACATTGGTCTGGCCATGCACGCCGCCCATCGACAGGTTCGTCGAGCCTGTCCAAACCTGCGCCTTTCGGCCCGGATCCTTGGGGAGCAGCACCATGAACTTGTTGTGCTGTATGTCGGCGGGATTGTTCTCCCGCCACCGCGCGATCGCCGCCTTCGAAAGCCCTACGGTGCGGACGATTTCCTTGTTCTCCTCGCGCGGAAAGCTCTCGTGGAACTTGCCCTTCTTGTCGGTATAGGCATTTTCCTTCGCGTCGAGCACGAGCCTCACGACGACGCCGCGCTCGAAGGCGGCCTTCAGCCTTTCCACGACGGGGCGATATCTGAATTCATAGAAGCAGCCGAGCAGCGTGTCCCCCGCTTCCGCCTGGTCGATGAAACGCAGCAGTGCTTCGTCAAGGTCCCGGCTCAGCCACTGCAGCGCCTCGAGCGTCTTTTCCGGCGTTTCCAGCTTGTCCGGCGGCTTGTTTCCGAAACGGCGTCGGTAGGCCTGGCTGCTCGCGACACCGCGGTTGAAGAAAACGTCGTGCGTCTCCTCACTGAAGAGCGGTTCGGTTTTGATACCGATTCTGATGGCAGGTGCTGACCGGTCGATGTTCTTCGCCATACCCGTCAGCGGATGGAAGTAATAGTCGTAACGCCGACCGGGCTTGGCCGTGAAGTCATCCCAGACGAAACTCTGAACGGGATGGTCGTAGGTCAGAACGACGGTATCCTCATTGGGATGGGAGATCACCGTTTCGAAGACCTTGAAGCCGTACATGTAGTACCGCTCGCCTTCCGTTGGATCATGCCGCTCGACCGCAAAACCGAGAAGCCCCGCGGTGTCGGCGTTGCGATAGTCTATCGCGAACGAAACCGTATTGACCCCCGACACGGCGAAGACCTTGTACCCGCCAACCGCATCCGAAACGAAATGCATGCCGTCCTCCCGCGCGTGGTTGCGACATGCATACTCGCTCAACTTCGAGGAATTACAACAGCGACAACTAAAAAGGAGCTTGATCGGCGAACTCCCGCGCCGCTGCGCAGTGGCAGCGGCTCCGGCTCGAAAACACCGCCACACTTGTTACTCCCGCCGATCCTCTTGCGGTGTCAAGCTGCTCAGGACTGCAAGGCATCGGCCTTGCGTTGAGAAGCTTTGCTGAAACGAGGAGACACAGCACCATGACCCAGACGATCGAGAAACGCGAGAACGGACGCGCGGACGCCCAGTCGACGATGCAGAAGCCGCCGGTGGTTTCGGCACAGGCATGGGAAGCGGCCCGGCAGGAAATGCTGGTAAAGGAAAAGGCGCACACCCGCGCCCGCGATGCGTTGGCCGCCGAGCGTCGGCGGATGCCCTGGACGGCCGTGACCAAGAACTACGTGTTCGAGGGCCCCGACGGCAAGGCGAGCCTGCTTGACCTCTTTGCCGGCCGGCGCCAGTTGATCGTCTACCGCGCCTTCTACGAACCGGGCGTGCATGGCTGGCCCGATCACGGCTGCCGGGGCTGCTCGATGGTCGCCGATCAGGTTGCGCATCTGTCGCACCTTAACGCCCGTGACACGACCCTGGTCTTTGCCTCGCGCGCCCCGCAGGCGGATATTGCCAGGCTGAAGGCACGGATGGGCTGGACCATGCCCTGGTACACCATCACCGACAGCTTCGATGCTGATTTCGACGTGGGCGAGTGGCACGGCCACAATGTCTTCTTCCGCGACGGCGAAGAGCTGTTTCGCACCTACCTCGTCAACAGCCGCGGCGACGAACAGATGGGTAGCACCTGGAACTATCTCGACATCACCCCGCTCGGCCGACAGGAAGTGTGGGAGGATTCGCCGGCCGGATATCCGCAGACCCCGACCTACAAGTGGTGGAACTGGAACGACAGCTACGTCGAAGGCGCTGCCCCCGACAAAAGATGGGTCGAAGTATCGGATGCCGGCGAGGCCGCGATGCGCGCCTCCGACACGAGCGCGAAGCCATGAGCATCGGCGCCCGCTCCGGTGAGCGCGACGGGCGGGCGCCCTCCCTCGCCCGTTTGGTAGCTGCGGGGTTGGCGCTTGCCGCCGCCCCCACCTTCGCCCTGATGGCGGTTCTTTCCAACATGGGAACCGCCGGGGCCGATCCGATGCTGTGTAGCGGCGCCGGACAAACTGTGATCGGCGGGATGACCGCCATGTATCTGCTGATGGGCGCCTTTCACCTTCAGCCCTGGCTGAAACTGATCGACATCAGAAAGGGCTGAGGGATCGGCCTCGCCCCCGGCGCCTGTCAGTTGCGGGCGTCGGGAGCTGAAAAATCATCCGGCGACATGCTATTGTCGCACGGCACGCAAAAGATGTGGAAACGCCGATGGGCATATGTCCCTGAAATCGGCGAGTGGGCATGCTGTCGAGTCGGAGAAGCAAGTGACTTCTCAGCTTGAAGTACGGAACGGTTCCACTAGGTAGATTTGGCAAGATCTCCGGCCCTTGCATCGGCAGGAGAAATCAGTCGCTTTCCACCTGTGGCCGGATCCGTTCGGAAAATACAGCGAATCAGGAAGTTGACCTTGAGTGTTGCCGCCTCTCAACCGAACCCGACACGTTTCAAGAGCCGCCCGTTGCCTTTGGCGGGCGCCCTGCTGCTTTTCGTTATAGCCGCTGCGGCATCGCTCTACTATTTGAGTGGAGCGAAAGAGCCTTCGTCGGAGATCGCAGCGATTGCCCCGGCTGTGACCGGCGCTGAAGTCGACGCCGCGATGATGCAGTCGCCGAATTTCCAGATCCTGTTCAGTGACGGCGATCGCGGGCTGATGGTCTACGAGGGTTACGTCTATGTCGTGCGACTCGGCGACAAATTGCCGAATGGCCGCCGCATGATCGGATTCCAAAAACGGGACGGAAACTGGGCTGCGGTGACGCTTTGACAGCTTTCACCGCCTCCGAATTGTGGATGTTAACGCTTTGTTAACGCTCGCTTGCAAGGCACGGGGAACCCCCATTTAGCCACGGTTGCTACCCAGGGCGAACTGGCGCAACTCTTTGTTAAAGAGTCGTGAATCAGTGCTTTGGATGGTGCAGAATGATTAACAAGAAGCTACAGGATGAGCTGGTCGAGCTCGACGAAAGCCCTGCGTTCGAAGGCCGTTCTGTCATGAGCGAGCGCGCAGTCCAGGGAATTCCTCTCGCGATCGAAGCGGTGATCGGGCGCGCCAAGCTGACGGTGTCGCAGATCTCGAAACTCCATCAGGACGACACGATCCATCTCGATCGCAACTTCGGCGAACCGGTGGAACTCAAGGTCAACGGCATGGTGATCGGCCGCGGCGAAATCGTCTTCGACGAAGCCACCAACGCCATCGGCATCAAGATCATCGAAATCTCCCCGATCGGCGCCCAATAGGCTCCGACGCGTAAGGCCGCCGTCGTCAGCGGAACTTGGCTTCCACAGCCAGCAAGGCTATGTCGATAGTTCAACGACACGATCCGGTACGGGAGGAGCCTCATATGCTGATCGATGGAAAAGTCTTTATCGTTATCGGTGGCGGTTCGGGTCTGGGTGCGGCCGTCGCGCGGCAGCTGCATGGCGAGGGTGCCCGCGTGGTTCTCGCCGACGTCAACGCCGCAGCCGGCCAGCAGATGGCCGAGGAGCTTGGCGGCAACGCGCTCTTCCAGAAGACGGATGTCACCAGTGAGGCCGATGGCGCCGCCGCAGTAGCAGCGGCTCTCGATCGCTTCGGACATCTGCACGGCCTGGTGAACTGCGCCGGCATCGCGCCGGGGGAAAAGGTGCTCGGGCGCGACGGTCCGCACCGGCTTGAAAGCTTTTCGCGCGCGGTCGCGATCAACCTCATCGGCACCTTCAACATGCTGCGGCTCGCCTCAGAGGCGATCCAGCGGGAAGAGCCCGGCGAGGATGGTGAGCGCGGGGTGATCGTCAATACCGCATCGGTCGCCGCCTTCGATGGCCAGATCGGCCAGGCGGCCTATGCCGCTTCCAAGGGCGGCGTCGTCTCGATGACCCTGCCGATTGCGCGCGAACTCGCGCGCCACGGCATTCGCGTCGTCGCCATTGCGCCGGGCATCTTCGAAACACCGATGATGGCCGGCATGCCGCAGGAAGTGCAGGATTCGCTCGGCAAGAGCGTGCCCTTCCCGCAGCGCCTTGGCAAACCGGACGAATTCGCGGCACTCGTGCAGCACATCTGCGAAAACCGCATGCTGAACGGCGAAGTCATCCGCCTCGACGGCGCCCTGCGCATGGGCGCGCGCTGACAGTATCGGAGCTGGTGGCGCCCGACGACCGGGCGCGTGCCAGAGCGTTCCTTTGGCACGATCAGGCGGCCCGGTCGGCCGACTTGACCACATAGGCACAACGTCGCGCGCCGGCCAGAATGTGCTCGGCGCGCTCGACCTCGACACCGGGCCCGAGCACCGCCCGAAACACGCTCAATTCTGCCCTGCAGAAGCCCTGGCAGTTGGTCGCGGCGGCACAGATCGGACAATGGTTCTCGACGAACAGCAGCGTGCCGTCGCCCGGATCCTCGCAGGCGGCCATATAGCCTTCCTGTGACCGCAATCGAACGAGCACGTCCACCCGTTCGCGCAGGCTCTCTTTCTCCACCATCGCCGCACGATAGTTCTGGCGCGTCTCGTCCTCACGCGCGGCGATCAGCCGGTCGATCGCGTCCTCGCCAAGCGTCTGCCGGATGGTGCGCAACAACTGGACGGTCAGCTCTGCATGCGTATCGGGAAACTCCGCGTGGCCGGCAGCCGTCAGCCCCCAGAACTGCGACGGACGACCGACGCCTTTTGCCTCGGACCACGACGTGGCCAGCCCCTCCTCGGCGAGACGCACCAACTGCTGGCGCACGGCCTCGCCGGTGATCGCCAGACGTTTGCCGAGCGCTGTCGCGGTCTGCGGTCCGTGTAGCTTGAGTTCAAGCATGATGCGCTCGCCCGGGGTGCGGCCGGCGCTTTGCTCTGGATTTAACAAGGGATCGCTTGACATATTCCCGCGCGCAGATTTACAAAGAATTGTCTTGCTAAATACACTCTCCTCCGTTCGCAGACAAGTGATCCGAGAGTGCCCCGCCCGCAAAGGATTTGACCATGGCCTTCGAACTTCCCGCCCTTCCCTACGCCGCCGCAGCACTTGCCGAAAACGGCATGAGCGCCGAGACGATCGAGTTTCACCACGGCAAGCATCACCAGGCCTATGTCACGGCGCTCAACGGCTTCGTCGAGAAGGACGCCTCGCTTGCAGGCCTGTCGCTGGAAGAGATCATTCGCCTCAGCCACGGCAAGGCGGAACTCGCCCCGGTCTTCAACAATGCCGGCCCTGGAACCACATCCTGTTCTGGAACAACCTTTCGCCGAAGGGCGGTCAGATCCCCGGCGTGCTCGATAAGAAGATCACCGAAGATTTCGGCAGCGTCGCTGCCTTCAAGGATGCCTTCAAGGCAGCCGCCACCGGCCAGTTCGGTTCGGGCTGGGCCTGGCTGGTGCTCGGCCAGGACGGCAAGCTGAAGGTGACGAAGACCGCCAATGGCTCCAACCCGGTTGCCACCAATGAAGGCAAGGCGCTGCTCGGCCTCGATGTCTGGGAGCACGCCTATTACATCGACTACCGCAATCGTCGCCCGGACTACGCGTCGAACTTCCTCGACAAGCTTGCCAACTATGAGTTTGCCGAAGCGGAACTCAAGTCCGCCTGACCGACTGAAGGCGGTGCGGGCTGGAAAGAGTTCGCGAGCCGATCGGTCGAAGAGTTGCAGCAGCCGCTCGCCCCCGCCTGAGCTCAGGCTTCTGCAAATCCCGTGGCGTCTCCCCGCCGCCACGGGCTATTTCATCTCGGAACGAGCCCCATGCGCCAGACACCTCCGCCCTCCCTCGCCATCGACGCCCATGCCGACCTGGCGGTGTCGAAACCGGAGTTCGCCGACACCCTGTCGCATCTCGCCGCCACCGTCTGCGTGGCGAGCGCCGGCAATGGCCCCGACAGTCTCGGCCGGACGGTGACGGCGACCTTCTCGCTCTCTGCCAACCCGCCGTCGATCGTCATTTCGATCAAGGCGGACAGTCCGCTTGCCGCGCTGATCGCCGCCGAGCGAGGGTTTTCGCTCGCCATGCTGGCTGAGGGCCAGGAGCTGATCGCAGATGCCTTTGCCGGCAAGATCGAAGCGTCGAAGCGCTATCTCGTCGGCATATGGGCTGAGTGGCCGAGCGGACGGCCAAGGCTGCTCGGCGCGGCTGCCACGCTCGACTGCCTGCTCAGCGCTTCGATCGAGGTGGGCGACCATATGCTGTTCGTGGGAACAATTGTCGCAACCCAGACGTCTGCTCATGCCGACCCCTTGATCTGGGGCCGCCGCCGGTATCAGTCTCTCGACAGGACGAGATCGCTGACGCTGGCGAGCAATGGGCATGCGCCCCTTACCCCAAGCAAGCCTGCGGCCTGAACCGGCGATCGCGGAGGAGGAAGCCATGCGGCAAGTGCTCGAAAAGCTCTTACAGGACGGAAAGGACGACGCCCTTTTGCGGTTCACGCTCGGCAGCATCTGCCTCCAGGAGGCGGACTTCGATACCGCCTTGGCCCATGTGGAGCGGGCGATCGCCTTCGACCCGGACTATTCGGCAGCATGGAAACTGCGTGGCGCAATCCTCCTCAAGCTGGGCCGCCACCAGGAGGCAATTCAGGTCTGGCGCGAAGGCCGTACGGTCGCCGAGCGGAAGGGCGATCTGCAGGCAGCAAAGGAAATCGGCGTCTTCCTGAAACGCCTGGAGCGGCAGTGTCTCGCCGCCAACGGGAACGAGTAGCCAGCCCTGAAAAAGGCCGGGCCCGGCGGATATACCGAGCCCGGAGATATCGCGAACGATCAGTTCACTTGAAGACCGAAGGCAGCCACAGCGACAGCGCCGGTATGTAGGTGACCGCCATCAGCACTGCGATGCTGGCGCCGAAGAACGGCCAGATCGTGCGCATCGCCTCGCGGATGGATATCCCGCCGACGGCGCAGCCGACGAAGAGTACGGTTCCGACCGGCGGCGTGTTGAGGCCGATGCCGGCATTGAGGATCATCACCACACCGAAATGCACCGGATCGATGCCGAAGGCCTTGACCACGGGCAACAGCACTGGCGTGCAGATGATCACCATCGGCGCCATGTCCATGAAGGTGCCGAGGATCAAAAGGATGATGTTGATGACGAGCAGCACGATGATCGGGTTTTCCGAGATCGCGCCGATCGCACTGATCATCAATGCCTGCACCTGAAGGAACGCCATCAGCCAGCCGAAGGACGCCGCCATGCCGATGACGAGCAGCACCATGGCCGTCGTGCGCACCGCCCCCATCACCGCCTCGACGAAGCCCGTCCAATCCAGCTCGCGATAAACAAGCATGGCGACGAGGAAGGCATAGAGCACGGCAATGCACGAGCTTTCCGTGGCGGTGAAGACGCCGGAGCGCACGCCGCCGAAGATGATGCCGATCAGCACGATGCCGGGGAACGAGGCGAGCAGATAGTAGAAGACCTTGGCAAAGCCCGGAAACGGTTCGGACGGATAGCCCCGGCGCCTGGCAACGACATAGGCCGTCACCATCAGCGCAAGCGCGAGCAAGAGCCCCGGGATGATGCCGGCGGTAAAGAGATCGGCAACCGAAACATTACCGCCGGCGGCGATCGAATAGAGGATCATGTTGTGCGACGGCGGAACCATCAGCGCGATAATCGCCGCATTGACGGTGACGTTGACGGCATAGTCGCGGTCGTAGCCGCGCTTGGCCATCTGCGGGATCATCAGACCGCCGACCGCAGAGGCGTCAGCCACCGCCGAGCCGGAGATGCCTCCGAAGAGCGTCGAGGCGACGATATTGACCTGGCCGAGGCCGCCGCGCAGGTGGCCGACGAGGCCGGCCGCAAACTGGATCAGCCGGTTGGCGATGCCGCCGCGCACCATCAGGTCACCGGCAAAGATGAAGAACGGGATCGCCATCATGGCAAAGACGTTCATGCCCGAATTCAGCTGCTGGAACACCACCACCGGCGGCAGGCCGAGATAGAGCACGGTCGCGAACGAAGCGATGCCGAGGCAGAAGGCGATCGGCGTGCCGATGAGCATCAGGAGGGTGAAGACCCCAAAGAGGATAGTGTAAGCCATTCAGGCCATCTCCTGCACGACGACATCGGCTGCGAGTTCGACGCCGAGAAACTGGTCGATAAATCGCTCCGCGGCAAAAAGGGCGATCATGGCGCCACCGACGATCAGCGGGAAAAAGTCGACGCCGCCGGGCCATCCGAGAACCGGAATGGTCGCCGTCCAGGTGCCGGCCGAAAGGAGCAGGCCGTAATAGGCCATCGCTAAGCCGAACACGACGATCAGCCCGAGGCTCGCCAGATCCATGGCAAGCTGCACCGACGGCTTCATCACGTGTCGGACGACATCGAGGCCGAGATGCACGCTTTCGCGTACGCCGACGGCGGCGCCGAGCATGATGAACCAGGCCATGAGATGAAGAGCCAAGGGCTCCGACCAGCTCGGAGAGTCGTTGAGCACGTAGCGGGCAAAGACCTGCCAGCCGACGATCAGGGTCATGGCGACCATGCCGATGCCGGCGATGTAGAGCGAAGCGCGGCTCAGCGCGCCTAGAAGCGGACGTATCGTCCGCATGAAACGACGCATGTTTCTTCCTCCTCCGCAAAGGCGATCCGGTAAACAGTTGAAAAGGCCGGCCCCGATCCCGGAGCCGGCCTCACCGCTGTCACTTGACCGCCTTTACCCTTTCGAGAAGGTCCTTCAGCTTCGGGTCGCTGACGAACTGGTCGTAGACCGGCCCCATGGCGGCTGCGAACTCCTCCTTGTTGACCTTGATCACGTTCGCACCGGCAGCGCGGACCTTCTCCTCGGAAGCCTTTTCGCGCGCGCTCCAAAGCTCGCGCATCTTGCCGACGCTGTCCTTGGCCGCTTGGCGAAGCAGCGTCTGATCCTCAGGCGAGAGCTTGTCCCAGCTCGTCTTGGAAATGACGAGGATTTCCGGATTGAGCGAATGTTCGGTCAGAGAATAGTTCTTGGCCACCTCGAAATGGCGGGCAGATTCGTAGGACGGCCAGTTGTTCTCGGCACCATCGACGACGCCCGTCTCGAGCGAGGAGTAGACCTCGCCCATCGGCATCGGCGTCGGGTTGGCGCCGAAGGCCTGCATCATCGCGATCCAGAGATCGGATTGCTGCACGCGGATCTTCAGGCCTTTCAGGTCAGCCAGTTTCTCGATCGGCTTCTTGGTCGTGTAGAAGGAGCGCGCGCCGCTATCGTAGAAAGCAAGGCCAATCAGGCCGTGTGGCTCGAAGGCTGCGAGGATTTCGTCGCCGATCGGGCCGTCGACGGTGTTGTGCATGTGTTCCGTCGAGCGGAACAGGAAAGGCATGCCGAGGACCATCGTCTCCTTGACGAGGTTGTTGAAGGGTGCTGCGTTGACGCGGTTCATGTCGATGACGCCGAAGCGGGTCTGTTCGATCGTGTCCTTCTCGCCGCCGAGAACGCCGTTGTTCATGACCTCGATCTTGATTCGGCCGTTGGTGCGCTCGGAGAGCAATTGCCCCATGTATTTGACCGCATCGACCGTCGGGTAGCCATCCGGATGGATGTCTGCCGAACGCAGGGTGATTTCCTGCGCCTGCGCCGCTGTGCCGGCAAACGCCAGCCCCATGGCGACGCAAAGCATGCTTGCAATTTTCTTCATGTTTTCCTCCTCCTCTAGTCGTGCTTCGGCCTCTCCCAAGACCGGGTTGCTGCCCATCCGGGCCGGCATGCGAAATCTCCATGTTGTGGGTTCCACGGGCGCCTCCCAGCACCCGCGGCAACTACACCGCGGCGAAGGCCGGCAGCTTGAACAGGCGTTCCGGGTTCTCGACGAGAGCCAGATGTCTGGCCCGTTCGTCCGGAAGCCAGCCGAGCACGAGGTCTGCCAGCCGTGCATCGTCGGGATAGTCTTCTGTCTTGCGGATCATGTTGTGCGGCCAGTTCGAACCCCATACGATGCGCTCTGGCGCATGCGCGGCGATCTTCCTGGAGACGGCTGCGACATCCCCATAGGGCCACCCGTCGCGCGAACTCTCGTAGACGCCGGCGAACTTGAACCAGACATTGTCGCGATCGATCAGCTTCAAGAGAGCCGCGATCTCCGGTCCATCCGGATCGACGCCGGCAAAGAACTTGCCGTGGTGATCGAGCACCCAGCGTGACCGGATGCGCGCCAGCCGCGGCAGATGGTCGAGCAGCCGGTTGCCGTCGAACTGCACGGCTATCATCCAATCTGCCGCATGTGCCCGCGCATCGACCGCTTCCAACGCATCGAGCCCCACCGCCCCTCCAGGCAGATCCATGATACGGGCACCGACAACGCCCGCGTCGCTGAGCGCGCCGATGTCCGCATCGGACGTGGTTTCGTCGATGACGGCGACGCCGCGCGCGACATCGCCCATCTCGGCCAGGCAGGCGAGCAGATTGGCGTTATCCTTCTGATGGGCGTTGCCCTGGGTGATGATCACCCGGTCGATGCCGAGCCAGTCCATGACCTGGCGGTAGGCGGCAGCATCCGGCAACGGCTGAACCGGCAAAGGCGGGCCGCCGGGAAGCGATGGATAACCCGGCAGATACATGTGCATCTGCGCGTCGACCGTGCCCGTCGGCAAGCGCGGTTCAGGCGGGCGGCCGGTGAGGGTTCGCTCGATCATTGCGCGCTCTCGGGCATCTTGAACCTGGCGAGCGCGTCACGGTCGATCTCGATGCCAAGGCCGGGCGCATCGGGGATGGCAACGACACCGTCGACCGCCTCGATCGGCGCCTTCAGCACCGCCTGTCGGAACGGATTTTCCGTCCGGTCGAACTCCAGGATCGGCTCGATCGGGGTGACCCGCACCGGATCCGGCGTCATCGCCGCCATGAACTGCAGCGCCGCAGCGATATGCACGCCCGTGCCCCAGACATGCGGCACGATGCGAACGCCGTGCAGCGTCGCAAGGCTCGTGATCTTCGCCATCTCGGAAAAGCCGCCGCAGCCACAGAGATCCGGCTGCAGGATGTCGACGGCACGGCTTTCGATCGCCGGCCACATGCCGTAGCGGCCATGCCAGGTCTCGCCGCCGGCAACCGGGATCGGCTGGCCGGCCCTGACCGCGCGATAGGCGGAAAGCTGTTCCGGCACGACCGGCTCCTCGAACCAGTCGATGTCGTAGTCGGCCGCCGCCTTGCCAAGCCGGATTGCCTCGGTGACGGTGTAGCCATGGTTGGCGTCAATCATCAGCCGCATCTCGTCGCCGATCGCCTCGCGCACGGCACGAATGACACGCAGGTCTTCGTCGATGCCGAAGCCGATCTTGATCTTGCAGGCATGGAAGCCTTGCGCCCGGCGCTCGGCCATCTCCAGCGCATTGTCGGAGACCCGGTCGACGCCATCGCGCTTGAAGCTGCCGGTCGCATAGGCGCGCACGCTCTCGCGCCAGCGCCCGCCAAGCAGCATGGAGACGGAGGCGCGATAATGTTTGCCCTTGATATCCCAGAGCGCGATATCGATGCCGGAAAGGGCGGTAATCGCAAGCCCGCGCTGCCCCTGATCGCGCAGCGCGTTGTAGAGGATCGCCCAGAGCTTTTCCGTCTGGCGCGGGTCCTGGCCGATCAGCCAGGGCGTGTACGCCGCAACCACCGCCGCATTCGGCCGCGCCGGGCCGAGGCACTCGCCCCAGCCGATCGTGCCGTCGTCGCACTCGATCTCGACCAGCACATGGGCGCGACGGTCAAAACGCATGGAGGCG
>NZ_JACVBC010000024.1:0-55513 GCF_014852205.1 Ensifer sp. ENS06
TGTCCATGGCGATGACGTTGGCGCCCTTTTCCCTGGCGAGCTCCAGAAGTTCGGCATTCTGGCCCGGATAGAAGAACGAGATCAGCGTCTTGTCCGCAGACAGATAAGCGACCTCGCTCGCCTCGGGCGGCCGTACCTTGGCGACCACATTTGCCGAAGCCCACAGCGCCTCTGCCGACGGGGCCACCTCGACGCCCACGGCCCGATAGGCATCATCGGAAAAACCGGCCGCAACGCCCGCGCCCGTCTCAATGATGCTGCTATAGCCAAGTTTCGCAAGTTGCACCGCGCTGTCAGGTGTCAGCGCCACGCGCGCCTCGCTTGCGGTTACCTCCCGCGGCGCGCCAATTTTAATCGCCATGCTTGTCTGTCCTCTCCTGCCGACTAGGCAATGCCTTGTCCCTCAACAATGCGACAGCAGAACAAGCAAACCTTGAGAGTACTGTCCAGTACGCTTTGCCGCGAATCCGTCCATTCTTGTCGCTTTTTAGTTTTCACTAATCGTTTTTATCGGCCAAGCACTCCAGCCGACGGGCCGCTCGGGCACCAATGGCCAACAAAAAGGGGACGGCGACGCCCCACGAAGAGGGTGCTGCATCGGCTCCAGGGGGCCGCCGATTGCGTATGTGAAGCGACGCTTCACCAGAGAGGGGTCCCGAACCTGCGCGCGTTTCATGAAACGATCATGCCGAGCCGCGACTGACAATCCGGCGCCTGGCGTCGACACGCTACGGGGCCGCTGCTGCAAGCCCTCCTTCGGAGGTTCTTATTTCAATGCCCTCGGCACGGCACGGCGACGCGGTCTCGCCGCGTGCCGCGCCGTGCGGCCCCTTGGGAGGACGTTCTAGTTGCGGCTTTCGTAGCTGCTCAGATTTAAAGGGGTGACGAGCTCGAACGTGAACGACCCGCGCGTCCACGTCCTCAAAGGGATTCGTCGACAATGACGACCGGTCGCCCCAGGGAGCAGGCCTCCACCCGCGCCTCGACGCGATAAACCGAGCGCAGCATATCCGCGGTGATGACGTCGTGGGTGGGGCCGCTCGCCAGCACCGACCCGCCACTGATGACGATCGTGTCGTCGCAATAGCGCAGCGCATGGTTCAGGTCGTGCAGCGCGATCAACACCGCCATACCCGACTGCGCCGACAAACGCTTCATGAAGCCAAGGACCTCGATCTGGCGAAAGAGATCGAGCGCCGAGGTCGGTTCGTCCATCAACAGCACTTCGGGCTTACGCACGAGAGCTTGCGCGATGGAGACGAGCTGGCGCTGGCCGCCTGAGAGCTCACCAAGGCCACGAAAGGCGAGATCGGCGATCCGGAGTTCGCCCAGCACTCGGTCGATCTCGGCGAGTTCGGCGTCCTTCACCTTCCAGCCTGAGCCTTGCTTGGCCGACAGCAGCACCGACTCGTAGACAGTCAGCACGGCATTGGCGCCGGTATCCTGCGGCATGTAGCAGATGCCTTCGGATCCCTTGGCCGTATCGGACAGGTGGACAGTGCCGGGACCGGAGGTCAGGTTTGCTATGCGCTTGAACAGCGTCGACTTGCCGGCCGCATTCGGACCAATCACCGCCGTCAGGCCACCGCCGCGCAAGACACCGGTGTTGACATCTAAGAGCACCGTGCGCCGGCCATAATTCGCGCCGACCTTTTCCAGCGACAGGCTTACCATGCGCGCCTCCTGTTGGTGAAAATCAGCACGAAGAAGAAGGGCACGCCAACGAGCGCGGTGATGACTCCAATCGGCAGGACGGCACCCGGAATAATCATCTTGCTGACGACCGAAGTGACCGAAAGAAGGAGCGCGCCGCACAGCACAGAAGCTGGCAGGAAGAAGCGCTGATCCTCGCCGACCAGCATGCGTGCGATGTGCGGAGCGACGAGACCAACAAAGCCGATCGTGCCAACGAAAGAGACCGGGATCGCCGCAAGCAGGCTGACCGTCATCATTGCTTCGAGCCGGAGCCTTCGAACATTGATACCGAAGCTCGCAGCCTTATCGTCGCCAAGCCGAAGCGCGGTCAGCGCCCAGGCGTGGCGTGCAAACAGCGGCAAGGCGAACAGCAGCACGGCGCCGGTGATCCAGACCTTTGGCCAGGTTGCCTTGGTGAGACTGCCCATCGTCCAGAAGACGACGGCGGCCAGCGCCTGTTCGGAGGCGAGATATTCGAGCAGCGATAGCGCGGCATTGAAGGTGAAGACGAGCGCAATGCCGAGCAGAACGATTGTTTCGACCGTAACGCCGCGCATGGTGGAGGCGAAATGGATGAAGAGCGCCGCCAACATCGCCATGAGGAAGGCGTTGATTGGCACCATGTATTGGACGGCGACGGGAAAAACCGCCACGCCGGCAACGAGACCGAGGGCCGCACCGAAGCCGGCAGCGGCGGAAATGCCGAGCGTGAATGGACTTGCCAGTGGATTGGCAAGGATCGTCTGCATCTGCGCGCCTGCGACCGACAATGAGGCACCCACCGTCACGGCCATCAGGGCGATCGGCATGCGAATGTCCCAGATCACCACCCGGAGCTGGTCGCTTACAGTTTCCGGTCGAAAGAGCGCGGTCAGCACATCCGCGAGCGGATAGTTCGCAGGCCCGAGAGCCATGTCGACTGCAACCGACGCAAAGAGCGCGACGATGAGGCAGAAGATCAACACCAAGCGGCGCAAAACGAGAGAGCGGTAGCGCCCTCGCCCTTCAACGCCGGATACTTGTTCGGTCATGGCAACCATCATTCACCACTCTTTGGAAGCGAGGCGAAGTAACCCGCGCGGTAGGTCACCGGCAGAAACTTCTCATGGAACTCGCGGAAAGTCCGGTCAGGGTCTATGTCGGCAAAGAGCTCCGGATGGAACCACTTGGCAAACTGCTGGATCGGAATGAACTCGTAAGGGGCGCCGTAGAACTGATGCCAGACGGCATGCACATTGCCCTCCTTCACCGCCTTCAGGCCGGGAAAGCCCGGGCGCTGCATAAGGCCGCGCAGGCGATCTTCTGCCGCCGCCGCATCGGCGCCGCGTCCGACGCTAACGAACTGGTTGAGATCGGATTCCGCCGACCAGTTACTGCCGGTGATAATGACATGATCCGGATCGCTGACGATCAGCTGCTCAGGATTGAGGTCGCCGAAGGTCCCCTTGATGACGTCAGAACCGATATTGTGGCCGCCGGCCTCTTCCACCATTTTGCCGAAGTTGGCCGGACCGAAGGTGCGGCAGCAGACAACGTCGCCGGTGATGCCGGGAGAGCGCTCGATGAAGACTTTCGGCCGCACAATTTCCCCCGCCTTCTTGAGGCGGTCCGTCACCAGCCCGATTTGAGCATTGCGATAGTCGATGAATTCGCGGGCCTTCGCTTCGGCACCGAAGAGCTGGCCGAGGATTTCGACCGATTTTTCGCTATTGGCGGCAGGATCCACGCGGAAATCGAGATAGACGACGGCAATGCCGGCGGCAGCGGCCTTTTCGATGAAGCCCGATTCTTCGACCGCCTGCTGCGCTTCGAGATTGAGCGTCAGAACATCAGGCTTGAGCGCAATCGCTGCCTCGAGGCTGAAATCGCCTGAAGGGATATAGCCGAACCGCGGCAGTTTCTCGATTTCGGGGAAGCGCTCCACATAGGCAGCGTAGGAGTCCGGATCCTTCTTCAAAAGATCATCGCGCCAACCGACGATCGTGTCGAAGACATGCTCGCCTTTCAGCGCTGCGGCCACGTGGATCTGCCGTGCCTCGCCCAACAGGACGCGCTTGGCCGGGAGCGCAATTTCGACCCGACGGCCGGTGACGTCGACAATTTCAGCCGCACTGGCGGGCAAAGCCGCCAATACCAGGGCTGCGACCATCGCCGACGCGATTTTCCCGAAGATCGACATTCTCATTCCTTTTTAGTTGCGACGCCGGAGTCCTCCCCTCCTCCAGCTGTCGAACCGCTTACTTGGCTGACGTCAGCGAGACGAAGTAGCCGCTCTTGTAGGGAAGCGGCAGGAAGCGCTCATGCAACTCCTTGAACGTCGCCTCCGGGTCGAGGTCCGCGAAGAGATCCGGGTGCAGCCACTTGGCGATCTGCTGGATGGCCACGAACTGGTAGGGATTGTTGTAGAACTGGTGCCAGATGGCGTGAACCTGGCCGTCTTTCACGGCTTCAACGCCGGTGAAAGCCGGGCGCTTGGTCAGGTTTTCGAGCTTGCGGGCCGCTTCCTTCTCATCGGCGCCATAGCCGACGCCAACCCAGGCACCACCCGGCACATAACCCTGCCAGTTGCCGCCGGTGATGATGATCTGATCGGGATTGGCAGCGATGATCTGCTCCGGATTGACCACGCCGAAGGTGCCGGGAATGATGTCCTTTGCCATGTTTACGCCGCCGGCGAACTCGACCATCTTGCCGAAGTTCTCGTTACCGAAAGACATGCAGCAATCGTCGGAGTAACCACCGGCGCGTTCGACAAAAACGAGCGGCTTCTTCGGATTGGCCTTCGCCAAAACGTTTGTCACCTTGGCGATGCTCTCGGCGCGAAACTTGATGAACTCCTCGGCCTTCTCTTCCTTTCCCAAAAGCTTGCCCATCACGCGCATGCTCGGCTCGGTGTTTTCCATCGGCTTCTCGCGGAAATCGACGTAGACGAGCGGGATACCGACCTTGGCGAGCTTCTCGATGTAGCCAGCCTCCTCCGTCGCCGTCTTGGCGTCGACGTTCATCAGAACGACATCGGGTTTCAAGGCAACCGCCTGCTCGATGTCGAAGGTGCCATCCTTCATGCCGCCGAAGGTCGGCAGCTTGGCAATGCCAGGGTACTTTGCGAGATAGGCGGCATAGCTTTCAGGGTCTGCCTTTGCCAGATCATCGCGCCAGCCGACGACGCGCTTGAACGGCTCGTCGCGGTCGAGCGCGCCGAGGAAATAGATCTGCCGCCCTTCGCCGAGAATCACGTGCTCGACGGGTACGTTGACCTCGACATCTCGGCCCGTGACATCCTTCAACGTCACGACATCAGCGAAGGCTGCCGTAGAAAAAAGCACGCAAAGGCTTGCGGCGGCCGCAGCCACCCTGTTGAAAAACCGCATTGTTTTAGCTCCGCTGGAAAATTCAGGCGATCTAATGTTTCATGACTTTATTAGTCAACATTTATCTTTTAGAACGCCTCCAAACAGGAACGAGCGGTATCGACATGAGCGATGTGACGGAGCGGCAGAACTACAACCTGCGCGATGAAATCAAGGCCTACTGGTCGGACCGCGCGGCTACCTTCGATCTGTCCCCGGGCCACGAGATCTTCTCGGAGGAAGAACGCGCGGCCTGGCATCAACTGTTTCTCCGTCACCTTGGGCCGGGCGCAGGGCGTGCCGCGCTCGATCTTGCGAGCGGCACCGGCGTCATCTCGCATCTTCTCGATGAACTCGACTTCAAGGTGCAGGGCCTCGACTGGGCCGAGCCGATGCTCGAACGCGCCAGGGATAAGGCGCGCAAGCGCGGGCGAGCGATCCGCTTCGCCCTCGGCGACGCCGAAAATACCATGGAGCCCGACAACCATTACGATGTAATCGTCAACCGGCATCTGGTCTGGACGCTCGTGGACCCGGCCGCAGCCTTTGCCGAATGGCTACGGGTCCTGAAGCCCGGCGGCATGTTGCTGATCGTCGATGGCGACTTCGTCAATACAACCGCGCTCGAGCGGCTGTTCTCTAGGCTCAGCACATGGGGACAGCGCCTCGGCCTGTTCAAGGCTGAGACGCCAACCGGTTCCCCGCAGATGATGGCGACGCACCGCAGCATCCTCTCCCGCGTGCATTTCGCACAAGGCGCCCGCGCCGAGGCCGTCGTCGCGCTGTTGCGCGAAGCCGGCTTTACCGAGATTACGATCGACAGGGACCTTCGCGAAATCCATCGCACCCAGGCCGCGAATTGGAACCTTTTCAAGGGCTTGGCGCGACAGTCGCAGCATCGCTACGCCATTCGCGCGACGAAACCTTAGGGCCGAGGCAAACCCTACGCAGTCAGTGACTGTGTTCATGCGCAAAACGACCGGGCTCACGACTGCGCAATCTCGCTGCCAATCCGCAGGACCTCCGAGATTAAAAGGTTCAGGTCGTCCGGGCGGGTGCGATGATTGCAGATCGCCGCGCGCAGGCAATGCTTGCCCCGGATCGTCGTGTCGGAAAGCGCCGCCACGCCGGTTTCCTGCAGGCGCAGCATGATCTCGAGGTTGGTCTCCTTCAGTCGCTCCTCATTTAGACCTTCGGGCGCATAGCGGAAGCAGACGATGTTGATCTCCGGTTCAACGATGAGTTCCAGAGGCGGATTCGAACGGACGAGATCGGCGAGGAAGGCGGCCTGCGCGACGTTCTGGTCGATCAGCCGGCCGAACTTGGCCATGCCGTGCTCCATCAGCGCCATCCAGACCTTCAGCGCCACGAAGCCGCGACTGGTCTGAAAGCCGAATTCGTGCAGCCACTGACCGGAGGCGATGCCACGCGGCATGCCCTGCAGAAACTCCGGCGACACCGCAAAGGTTTCCCGGTGCTTTGCCCGGTCCCGGACAAGCGCGCAACCGACCTCAAAGGGGGCATGCAGCCATTTGTGCGGGTCGAGCGCGACGGAATCCGCCCGCTCGATGCCCTTGACGCGCCAGGCGTTCTCGGGCGCGATCGAAAGCAGCGCTCCGATACACCCGTCTACGTGGAACCACAGGTTCTCCTCCGCGGCGATCCCGGCCAAGGCGGTGAGATCGTCTACTGCACCGGAATTGACCGTACCGGCAGTACCAATGACGCAGGCAGGCCTGAAGCCCCGCGCGCGATCCTCGGCGATCGCCGCGCGAAGCGCCTCAAGGTCGATGCGGTAACGGGAATCGGTCGGGATCCGTCTGAGTGCCTTGTTGCCGAGGCCGAGCGTCTCGACCGCCTTGCGATGGCAGGAATGAACCTGATCCGAGGCGTAGAAGCGCATGGGTTCCGTGAGGGCCGCAACGCCCTCTTCGCGCAGATCGATGCCCGCCATGGCGTTGCGGGCAACCGTCAGCCCGACGAGGTTGGCCACCGAACCGCCACTGACCAGCGTGCCGCTCGCTGCCTTGGGAAAGCCGATCATATCTCGCAGCCATCCGACGACCTGCTGGTCGACAAGGGCAGCGGCGTGGCGTCCGCCCCCGAGATTGGAACCCTGGATCGCTGCAAGGAAATCACCGAGCGCTCCGGTGAAGTTGCCGGAGCCCATGTACCAGGACCAGAACCGTGGATGGATGTTGCCCATTGGATAGGCGAGCACCGTGTCCTTGACCTGTCGGTACACGTCCTCGAGGGGCGTCGGCCGATCCGGGACCGGCGCCTGGTACAGCGCTTCGATCTCCTCCGGCAGCGGTTGCCAGACCGGACGCTCGCGCACGCGGCCGAGATGGCCGACGGCATCGTCGATGATCCGGTGGGCGAGCGCCGAGACGGACGACCAATCGGGTGGGTCGAGGGTCTCGAGCGTAGCCAGGAGTTCCGGTTGCGTGAAGGCTCCCACGCTTTGCCTCGGTGATCGCGCTCCCATCGTTCCTCTCCCTATTCGGCGGCGAGCTGGAAGCCGGGCGTGGATCGCGACAGCTCCATCTCCTCGTCATCCATGTCCGCCGGGATCGTTTCGAACAGCGGCGTCGACAGATAGCGCTCCCCTGTGTCAGGCAGCATGCACAGGATCACCGAGCCGGCCGGCGCGTGCTCCGCGATCTGGCGCGCAACGCCGAAGGTCGCGCCGCCCGAAACGCCAGTGAAGATGCCCTCTTTCTGTGCGAGCGCCTTGGCCCATTCCATCGCCTTCGGACCGGCAATGGGGACGAGTTCGTCATAGTAGCGGTTGTCAATCGCCTCCTGCAGGACGTCGGGTATGAAGTCCGGTGTCCAGCCCTGGATCGGATGCGGCTCGAAGGCGGGATGGCTGGCGGCCGGCGCACCGCCCGTTCCGCGCTGTTGCGCATGACCGCTGCCGAGCAACTGCGCGTTGGCGGGCTCGGCAAGCACGATCTTCGTCTCCGGACGCTCACGCCGCAAAACCCGGGAGACGCCAACCACCGTGCCGCCGGTGCCGTAGCCTGTGACGAAGTAATCAAGACGGGAGCCGGCAAAGTCGTTGACGATTTCCCGGCCGGTCGTCGCCTCGTGGATCGCGGCGTTGGCTGTGGTCTCGAACTGCCGGGCGAGGAACCATCCGTTCTTCTCTGCGAGTTCGATCGCCTTGCGATACATGCCCAGGCCCTTCTCGGCGCGCGGCGTCAGAACGACCTTGGCGCCCAGCATGCGCATCAGCCGGCGGCGCTCGACGGAGAAGCTATCGGCCATGGTGACAACCAGCGGATAGCCTTTTTGCGCACAGACCATCGCCAGTCCGATGCCGGTGTTACCGCTGGTGGCCTCGACTACGGTCTGTCCGGGCTTCAGCTTGCCTGTGCGCTCGGCCTCCTCGATGATCGCAATCGCCAGCCTGTCCTTCACCGACGAAGCCGGATTGAAGAACTCCGCCTTGACATAGATGGTCGCGTTGCCGACGCCGAGATTGTTGACGCGGATCGCCGGCGTGTCGCCGATCGTCTCCAGCACGCTGTCGAAAAGCCGCCCGCGGCCGCTCGTGGTTCTCAGTCCAGAATTGTTTGGCATGGGTCCTCTCACTCTTCCGGATGCTAGGTTCGGCGAGGGATGCTAAAGTGCTGGCGTGGGAGCCGGCGTGGGAGTGCGCATGGAAACGGATGGCCCGGACGTGGTTTTTTCGGCAAAGGAGCTGGAACTGCGGCTGCTCGGGCCGATGAAACTCATGCGCCGCGGGGTGGCCGTGCCGTTACCGCCGTCGCGCAAGGTGCGCGCGCTGCTCGCTTATCTGGCCCTGACGCCAGGTTCGGTTCCTCGGGAACGGCTCTGCCATCTGCTCTGGCAAGTGCCGAGCGATCCGCGCGGTGAATTGCGCTGGAGCCTGAGCAAAATCCGCTTGCTCATGGACACGGATGGCCGCAAGCGCGTGATCACGGCTAACGACCGGATTTCACTCGATCTCGAAGACTGTGACATCGACGCACGCCACATCCAGGAAGCAAGGCGGCGCGGTATCGGAAACCTCGATCTGGAGGCGTTGCGGCCGATTGCTGGACGATGCGGAGGCGATCTGCTCGAAGGGGTCGAGATCGACAACAGCCCTGCCTTCGAGCACTGGCTGACATCGGTGCGGAGCGAGTTTCGCCTATACGCGCTGGAGATCGCGGCAGAAATCGGCAAGAAAACACCCGTCGGCGGTGAGGACGGCTTGCCGGCAGCCCGGCAATGGCTCGACCTCGCGCCGCTCGACGCAGACGCAAATCTCCGCTTCCTGGCGGAACTGTCCCGCAGGCGGATGGGCGACGCCTGCAACCGGCATCTCGATGCGGCAGCGCGCCTCTTTGCCGATGAGGGCGAGGACTTCGCGCCGATCCGAGAGGCATGGGAACGCCTCAGGCCCCTGTCCCGACAACCGGCGGTCGTCGTCGTTTCTGACGGTGTTGGCAGACCTTCCGAGCCCATCCACGTGACGGTCGCGCGCCGCGCCTCGATTGCCGTCATGCCGTTCCGCGAACTTGTCGCGGGCGGGGCGGGCCGGAACGATCTCGGCAGCGCGGTCGCGCATGACGTCATCAGCAAGCTGGCGCGCCTGCGCAGTCTCTTCGTTATTGCCCGAGGCTCTGTTTTTGCCATCGCTGGCGAAGGGCTCGAACTGCCGGAAATCGGCCGCCGGCTCGGCGTCGACTATGTCGCCACCGGCTTCCTGGAACAGCACGAACTCGGGATCGCCGTGAACGTGGAGGTCGCAGAGGCGGCCACCGCCCATATCGTCTGGACTGAGCGATTCGAGGCGCGCGCGGCCGAGCACTTTGCCGTCGTCGACGAGATCAGCAACAGCATCGTGTCGTCGATCGCCGCTGAAATCGAGAACGAAGAGCGCAACCGCGCGATCCTGAAGCCTCCGGATTCGCTCGACGCCTGGGAGGCCTATCATCGCGGCCTCTGGCACATGTTTCGCTTCACCGCCGAGGAAAACGAGCGCGCCGCCGAGTTCTTCCGCCTTTCGACACGCCTCGATCCAACCTTCTCACGCGCCCATGCAGGGCTGTCCTTCACCCACTGGCAAAGGGCATTCCAGCGCTGGGGCGACCGCGACGGCGAGACCCGGGACGCGCTCAAGGCCGCCGGGCAGAGCCTCTTGGTTGACGATCAGAACCCCGCCGCGCACTGGTCGATGGGGCGTGCCCTCTGGCTGACCGGAGACCACGACCAGGCGGTGCGCGCACTGGAGCACTCGGTCCTTCTCAGCCCCAATTTCGCTCTCGGGCACTATGCGCTCTCCTTCGTGCACGCGCAGTCCGGCGACCCCGCAGCGGCGATCACCGCATCTGATTACTCGCGGCTTTTAAGCCCCTACGACCCGCTGCTGTTCGGCATGCTCGGCACCCGCGCGATTGCCCTCATCCGGCTGGACGCCTTCGAGGAGGCTGCAGACTGGGCGATCAAGGCGGCAGCCCGTCCGAACGCGCATGTGCACATCCTCGCGATCGCAGCCCATTGTCTTGCGCTCGCCGGACGCCTCAGTGAGGCTCGCAGCTACGCGGCCCGCATCCGCCTGCAGAAGCCGGATTACCGGACGGACAATTTCCTCGACGCCTTCCACTTCACACCCGACGTCATCGCCCGATATCGCCAAGTGGCGGACTTGATCGGGCTGGCGACCTGAGTGATCGGTGCCGGCCAAATTCGCCTGCGTGTCTTAGAGCCGCTGGAGAAGGCGGTAGCGTTCAAGGATTTCAGCGATCTGTTCGTCCTGTGCCTTGTTTGGCAGAAGTGCTGGCTGTCGGCTTGCGCCGACAGATGCATCCTGCAGGTAGAGGGCGCGCTTGACCATCGCCGGGGCAAAGCCGAGTGCATAGAGGTCGGTCCGAAAGGCAGCAAAGGTTGCCTGCTGCTTCTGCGCTTCGACAATGTCGCCGGCATTGAAGGCCTTCAAGATACCTGCAAGCACATCCGGCATGGCGTTGCCGAGGCCCGAGATGCAGCCAGCCGCACCATTCTGCAGTGCCCAGAGCACGAGATGATCGGGGCCGGAGTAGACTTCGAAACCATCGACCTCGTGGGCAATCTGCAGATAGGCTTCCAAAGTTTCTTTCGCGCCGCCGGAATCCTTGATGCCGGCAATGTTGCCGTGGCCGGCAAGGGCGCGCGCCGTGTCGGGCTCGATATGGTTCTGCGTGCGGGCGGGTATGTCATAGAGGTAGACTGGCGTCTTCACGGCATCGGCGACGGTCGAGAAATGACGGACAAGGCCATCCTGGGTGCAGGCAATGAAGAACGGCGTGATCACTGCGATCCCGTCGACGCCGATCCGGTCGAATTCTCGGGCGAGCTTTACCGTCTCGAAGGTGGCCGGCATGCCGGCATTGACGATCACCTTGACGCGGCCGCCGACCTCGTCGACCACCTCCTCCGTGAGGCGCACCTTTTCCTCGTATGTCAGCGCGGTGAAGTCACCGTTGGTTCCGGCGCACATGATGTTGTTGCCGGATGCGACCTGTCGGCGGACCTGGGCGCGCGTCGCCTGGTAGTTAATGGTCTCGTCCTCGTTGAAGCAGGTCACGAGGGCGACGAAGGCTTGCTTGGTCATGCGGGTTTTCCTCTCAATGGACGGCGCCTCAGGACGCGCGCTGAAGACGGGCGGCGCGATGAGCGGCCTGGACGTCGGGATCGGGGTCGAGGCCGGCTGCAAGCAGCGCACGCGTATAGTCTTGCTGCGGCGCGTCGAACACCTCGCGCACCGTGCCAAGCTCGACGATGTTGCCCTTCTGCATAACCATGACGTGGTCGGCAAAGTCGCGCACCACCGGCAGATCGTGGGCGATGAAGATAAAGGCGATGCCCATTTCCTTGCGCAGCCGGTCGAGCAGCGCGATCACCTGCGCCTGCACCGAAACGTCAAGCGCCGAGACCGCCTCGTCGCAGATGATCAGCTGCGGCTCGAGTGCGAGTGCGCGGGCAATTGCGATGCGTTGGCGCTGGCCGCCGGAAAACTGATGTGGGTAGCGGCCCATGTGCTCCGGGCCGAGACCGACCTGCACAAGAAGATCAGCCACCCGCTCGCGCCATTTCGCCTTGGGCAAGATATCCGAATGAATGACCCAGGCCTCGGAAATGAGCTGGTAAACGGTCATACGCGGATTGAGCGACTGCGTCGGGTCCTGGAAGACCATCTGCAGGTCGCGGCGCAGCTTGTAGAGTTCCGTGGGCGACATCGTGAAGAGGTCGCGGCCCTTCCACAAGGCGCTGCCACTATCCGGTTCGTCGAGGCGAAGCAGGATGCGCGCCAGCGTCGACTTGCCTGACCCGCTCTCGCCGACGACGGCCATGGTCTCGCCGGGCATGAGGTCGAAGGACAGGCCCTTCAGCGCCTCGAAGGAGCCATAGCGTTTGCGCACGTCGCGAACTGAAAGAACGGGTTCGGCGCGAGCGGCTGGCACATGCATCTCGCCCTTGCCTGGGGCGGCGGCAATCAGCTTCTTGGTATAGGGATGCTGCGGGTTCTTGTAGACCTCGCGCACCGTGCCGGCTTCGACCAGGACGCCTTTTTCCATCACCACCACGCGATCGGCGATCTCCGCGACCACGCCGAGGTCGTGGGTGATGATGAGGACCGCCATGCCGGTCTCTCGCTGCAATTCCTCAAGCAGCGCGAGCACTTCGGCCTGCACGGTGACGTCGAGCGCCGTCGTCGGCTCATCGGCGATCAGGAGATCTGGCCTGAGTGCCAATGCCATCGCAATCATGACGCGCTGGCGCTGGCCGCCGGAGAATTCGTGCGGATATTTGTCGAGCGAGCGCTCCGGGTCGGGGATGCCGACCCGGGTCAACAGCCGCAACGCCTCGGAAGCGGCTTTCGCGGCGTCGGTCCCGTGGGTGGTGAGCGCCTCGCGGATCTGCCAGCCCACGGTATAGACCGGGTTGAGATGGCTCAGCGGGTCCTGGAAGATCATGGCGATACGGCGCCCGTTGACCTTTCGCCTTTCCTGCGCCGGCATTGTCAGCAGGTCGACGCCGTCGAGCAGGATCTCGCCCGAGCTGATGCGTCCCGGCGGCATGTCGATCAGGTTCATGATCGCCGAGGAGGAGACCGACTTGCCGGATCCGCTCTCGCCAAGGATTGCGAGCGTCTCGCCACGGTCGAGATGGTAGGAGATATTGCGGACCGCTTTCACGACGCCGACTGCGGTGTGGAATTCGACCGACAGGTCGCGAACTTCCAGGAGATGGTCAGCCATTCTTGCGACCTTTCATTTCAAGACGCCAGCGCTGCACTGGGTCGAGCGCGATGCGCAGCCAGTTCGACAAGAGGTTTAGCGACATGGTGGTAAGGATGATCGCAAGGCCGGGCCAGAACGAAAGCCACCATGCGTTGGTGAGGTACTGACGTCCCTGCGAGATCATCAGGCCCCAGGTGATTTCCGGCGGCTGGATGCCGATACCGAGGAACGAAAGCGCGCTTTCGGCCAGCATCACATAGGCGAAGTCGAGCGTCGCAAGCGTCGTCAGCGTCGGCAGCACGACAGGCAGAATGTGGCGGAACAGGATGCGCTTGCTTGATGCGCCCATCACGCGCGCGGCCTGCACGAACATGCGTTCACGGATTTCCAGCACTTCGGCGCGTGTGGTTCGCAGGTAAACCGGGATGCGTGTGATCGCCAGCACCAGCATGAGGTTCAGGATCGACGAGCCGAGAATATAGAGAACGATGACTGCGATCAGCAGCGACGGAAAGGACATGATCACGTCCGCGAGCCGCATGATGATCTGATTGACGCGCGGCGAGGAAAAGCCGGCGACAAGGCCGAGGAAGGTGCCGACGGTTGCTGAAAGCGCGACGGCACCGGCGGCCACCATCAGCGTGTTCTGGGTGGCAACGATGATGCGGGCAAGCAGCGGCCGCCCGAGGGCATCGGCCCCCATCCACCAGACCCAGCCGCGCTCCCAGTCGAAAGGCACGGCGTTGCGGCCTCTAAGGTTCTGTTTGGTCGCGAGATCGCCGAGCCAGGTCGGCCCGATGATTGCGATGATTGCGATGATGAGAACGAAAAGCAGGAAGATCGCGGCGCCAAGCGCGAATTTGTCGGCAAGCAGCATGCGGAACATGCGGGTGGCAAAGCGCGGTTCTTCGGTACCAACGGTATCGGCGGTCTGCAGGGTCATGGTCCCCTCCTCAGTGCCGGATGCGCGGATCGAGCAGCGCGTAGGCCAGATCGATCAGCAGGTTCATGAGGAAGATCGCCAGCGCCGTGACGAGGATGGCGGCGAGCACGACGTTGAAATCGCGCTGCAAGATGGAATCGATCATCAGCTTGCCGACGCCCGGAAACCCGAAGATCGTCTCGACGATTACCGCGCCGTTCAAAAGGCTCGCGGCCTGGTCGCCAATGACGGTGATGACCGGCAGCATGGCGTTGCGCAGCGCATGCACGAAGATGATCGGCCCGGATTTGACGCCCTTGGCGCGCGCCGTCTTCACATAGGCCGAAGAAAGCGCCCCGATCATCGAGCCGCGCACCACCTGGACGATGATGCCGAAAGGCCGGATGAACAGAACCGAGATCGGCAGGATCCAATGAAGCAGCGACCCCGTGCCCGAAGTCGGTAGCCAGGCGAGGTTTACCGAAAAGACGACGATCGCGACGATGGCGATCCAGAAATCGGGAACGGAAGCGCCGACCAGCGAGATCAGCGAGGAGAGCCGATCGAAGAAGCCTCCAGCGCGGAAGGCGGCAAGCGAACCGACGACGATCGCAGCACCAGCGACCAGCGTCATGGTGATGACTGCGAGCCAGAGCGTCCAGGTGAAGGCCTCAAGCACCACGTCCAGAGCAGGACGCGCCTTGCGCAGGGATTCGCCAAAATCGCCGGTGACGACGTCGCTGACATAGCGTCCGAACTGCACCAGCATTGGATCGTTCAAGCCATGCAGCTCGCGGAATTGCGCCTTCATCTCTGCGGAGGCTTCGACCGGCAGGAACAAGGCGGCCGGATCACCTGTCAACCGCGACAGGAAGAAGACCATGACGAGCAGCCCGACGAGCGAGATCAGACTGGCCACGGCGCGTTTTCGAACGAATTTCAGCATGGCGCCCTCGAAGAAATCCGGCGGCGGGATCAGCCCACCGCCTTGATTGCTGTTGTGACTGGCGAACCTGTCGTTCGCCAGGGCAGATTACTTGATCTTGATCTCCGAGAGCTGCAGCGTCCCGTTGGTCGCCATCGTCGGCTTGAATTCGAGCCGCTCGGAAACGCGGGAGAAGCCTACCATGTGGAAGAGCAGGACGTCGGCAACGACATCGTCATGCACATAGGCGATCAGTTCCGACCAGAGCTTGGCACGCTCGTCGCCGACGGCAGCCGACGCGCGCTTGATCAGGTCGTCGACCTTCGGATCGGAGAAGCCGGACTGGGTGCCTTCGGTTGCGTATTTGAAGAACGTCGAGAACGACGGATCGCCCTTGGAATTGTCGTGCATGGCGGCAACGATCTGCGGGCCGCGACCTTCCTTGAAGGGCTTGGAATAGTACTGCTCGTGCTCGGCGACCTCGACGAATTTCAGCTCGACCTTGAAGCCGACTTCCTCAAGCTGCGCCTGAATGGCTTCCATGATCTCGGTCACGTTCGGAAAGTTTGCAGAACGGGCAATGATGGTGATGGGCGTGTCGACTTTGACGCCATCGGCCTTGGCTTCCTCAAGCAGCTTCTTTGCGCCTTCCGGATCGTAGGGGAAGACCTTTACGTCGGGGTTCCAGCCAAGCGTCGGTGGCGGCACGATCGCGGTGGCGAGCAATGCGCTTTCGGGAACCAGGGTACCGAGGAAGGCCTGGCGGTCGATGGCGACGTTGAGCGCGCGGCGGACACGAACGTCGTTCAGCGGTTCGATGTTGTGATCGATGCGCAGGTAGACGGTTTCGCTGTCGAGGTAGGAAAAGTCCGTTGCCGGGTTCGTGGCATCGAGCTGCGAGATCGACGGCGAAAGGTCGGCTTCGCCGGTCTGCACCATGGCTGCGCGCACCGACGGGTCGGCGCGGAACAGATAGGTGGCTTCCGTCACTTCGGGCTTTGCGCCCCAATAGTCGTCACGGCTGGTCAGCACGATCTGCTGGCCCGGCGTCCAGTTGGTCAGCTTGTACGGACCGGTGCCGACCGGTTCGCGCACGAACTCAAGCGGCGTTTCCTCCGGCACGATCGTGACGAGAGACATCAGCAGCGGCAGGATCGGCTGAACCGGGTCGGCCTTGAAATCGATGGTGTAGTCGTCGACGACCGTCGGGGTCACCGTGATGCCGCCGAAGTAGCGGCGCGATTCACAGGTGTTCTTGTCGCTCATGATGCGATCGAAGCTGTGCTTGACGTCCTTGGCGTCAAAGGTCGTGCCGTCGGAGAACTTGACGCCCTTGCGCAGGTGGAAGCGCCAGCTGCTGTCTTCGTTCTGCTCCCATTTTTCGGCCAGGCGCGGCATGACGCCCTTGTCACTGCGAACGTCGAGTTCGGTCAGCGTTTCGCTGACGTTCTGCATGATGACGCGGCCGATGTTCGAGCGCGTGGCCATGCAGGGCTCCAGCAGGTCGGCCTCCTCGGCCAGCACGATCTTAATGGGGCCGGACCCGGCGAATGCGGGCGACAGGGCCGAACTCAACATGAGTGCACTCAAGACAAATAATTTCTTCACGGCATTTCCTCCCTAGTGAAATTCGTTCAGCTGGATGTTGCTTTTCCGGATCGCGCGGCAATTAGCGCCGCGCAACCGATGAGCCCGCCGCCGCAAAGGGTGGTGAGGGCGATCTGTTCGCCAAAAAGCGCGAAGCCGCCGAGCGCCACGAGCGGCAAGCGCAAAAAATCGACCGGCGCGACGATCGTGGCGGGCGCGAGTGAAAAAGCATGGGTCATCATACCCATGCAGGCAGTTCCCACGACACCCTGCAGCGCCAGAAGCGTCATCTCCCTCGCCCCAGGCATGGTCCAGAACGGCAAGGCGAAAAGAAGCGCGATCGGAACGGTCAAAAGGAGATTCCAGACGACCAGCGTTGAGGTCTTATCGCCCTTCGACATGGACTTCAGGATCAACTGAATGGTCGACTGGAGCATCGCGCCAGTGAGGGCGAGAAGGATGGCGAGACTGAAGCCGGTTCCCGAGGGGCCGATGATCAGCATCGCGCCGCCAAAACCGAGCACCACCGCACCGATCATAGCCGGGCCAGGCCTTTCGCCCAGCGCCAGTGCGGCACCGAGCAAAAGGAAGATCGGCGACATGAAAGCGATGGCCGTCACGTCAGCAAGCGGCCCCCAGCTGAAGGCAGCGAAGAAGGCGACCATGGCGAGCAGCTTGAAGCCGGCACGGACCGCATGCTGACGCAAGGGGTGGCTCGACTTGAGCACCGATGGGCGCAGGGCAACAAAAGGCAGAAGGATGAGCGCGCCGAAGAAAGCGCGGAAGAAGCCGATGACGAAAGGATGCACGGCGCCGTTCAGCGCCCGCACGATCACCGCGTCGGCGGCAGCAAGGATCGCTGCACCAACCGCGAACATGACCGCCATCTTAGCCCCCTTCGGGCTGGCTTCCAGCATCAGACCTCCTCCCGGCATCCTCTTGCCGGCTTGTTCAGACCATCCACCTTTCACCAAAGTTTGTCAAATTAATTCGCGATGTAAATTTTGTATCGAAATAATCACAATAAATATTTCAGTAAAATCAGTGCGTTATGCGCCATAGTAAACGGGCACATGTCTATTTGTAACTTTATCAAACTTGACAACTTTGAAAATTGGGTGATTTTCGAAGCACACAGGAGGAACTCATGGACCCTGAAGAAATCGCCCGCAGCATGAATGGCCTGCTTCAAACCGTGTCGCCCGAGCGTATGGAAGCGCTGTTGCCGTCGCCGATGATCCAGAACCATGCAGCCTTCCTGCATCTGCTTTCAGACGGCGCGCTCGCCTGTGCCTGGTTCGGCGGCACGCTCGAGGGCAAATCGGACATTTCCATCTTTGCTTCGGTGCTGCCCAAGGGGGCGACGCAATGGGGACCGCCGCAGCGCCTGAGCTTCGATGCCGCGCATTCGGAGCAAAACCCGGTGCTCTTCACTGCGCCCGATGGCAGGCTGTGGCTCTTTCACACCTCCCAACCCTCAGGCAATCAGGACGAGTGCCGGATCCGGATGGCTGAGGTCCGCCGCGATGCTTCCGATCCGCTGGTACTAACGACCAGCGAAGGCCGTTACCTGGACCTTCCCCGTGGCTGCTTCATCCGCGCGCCGCTCGTGGTGCGCGGTGACGGCGCGTGGCTGCTGCCGATCTTTCGCTGCGTTCAGCGCCCCGGGCAGAAGTGGAACGGCAGCCATGATACGGCAGCCGTCGGCATTTCGCTTAATCAGGGCGAGACCTGGCAACTGGAAGAACTGGATCAGTCCATTGGCTGCGTGCACATGTCGCCGGTGTCGCTTGGCGAAGGCCGTCTTGCTGCCTTTTTCCGCCGGCGGCAGGCCGACTGGGTCTACAGGACCGAGAGCCTCGATGAGGGCCGCTCCTGGTCCAGGCCCGAGGCCAGTGACATCCCGAACAACAATTCCTCGATCGCCGCTCTCAGTCTGAAAGACGGCCGGATCGCGATGATCTGCAACCCCGTCAGCGCGGCCGACACCGCCGAACGACGCACGTCGCTTTATGACGAGCTCGGCGAGGACGACAACCGCCCGGACGCCGACCCCACGGGCGGTTGCGTTCCGATCTGGGGTGTCCGGCGCGCGCCAGTCTCTCTTTGCCTCTCTCAAGATGGCGGCAAGACATTTCCCGTGCGCCTGCTGATCGAGGACGGCCCCGGGACATGCCTTTCCAATGACTCGACCGACGGCCGCAACAAGGAGATGTCCTATCCCTGGCTGCTGGAGGGGCCGGACGGCGCCATGCACCTTGCCTACACCTACCACCGGCGCGCCATCAAATATGTCCGCCTGGCCCCTGGCTGGGACCACGCTGACCAACGGAGACCTTCATGAGCAATATCATCGGCATAACCATGGGCGACCCGTGCGGCGTCGGCCCCGAGATTTCGGTGCGCGCGCTGGCCGACATGTCGCCGCAAGAACGCGATACGGTCCGGATCTACGGCAATCTCGCGACGCTCGAAGCGGCCCGCGCCGCTCTCGGCCTTGAGGTTGATCTCACCGGACATGTCGTCGATCTGCCGATTGAAGGTGCGCCGCTTGCCTGGGGACAGCTGAGCCCTGTCGCCGGCGACGCGGCCTTTCGCTTCATCGAAAAGGCAGTGCGCGACGCAGAAGCCGGTGTGATCGGTTGCATCGTCACGGCGCCCATCAACAAGGAAGCGCTAAACCTTGCTGGTCATCACTATGACGGCCACACCGGAATGCTGCGCAGCCTCACGGGCTCCAAGGCCGCCTACATGCTGCTTGCCTCCGAGCGCCTCAAGGTTATCCACGTTTCCACCCACGTGGCGCTGCAGGAGGCGATCCGACGCTCGACGACGGAACGGGTGCTCGCCACGATCCGCGCCGGCGACGCTCACTTGAAGCGTATCGGCTACGTAGCGCCCAAAATCGCGGTCGCCGGCATCAATCCCCACTGTGGCGAAAATGGCCTGTTCGGCACCGAGGATGACGACCAGATCGTGCCGGCCGTTGCGCAAGCACGCGCGGAAGGCATCGATGCCTATGGGCCGATTTCAGCAGATACGGTGTTCCATCGCGCCTATTCGGGCGCCTTCGACCTCGTGGTCGCGCAGTATCACGACCAAGGGCACATCCCCGTGAAGCTCGTCGCCTTCGACACCGCCGTGAACGTCTCGGTGGACCTGCCGATCGACCGAACCTCGGTCGATCACGGCACGGCCTTCGACATCGCCGGCAAGGGGATCGCCAACCACGGCAACATGAACTCCGCCATCGCCTATGCCCGCAAGTTGGTGGCAGGCGACGCCAAGCGAGGATGACACCATGACCATCGCTCCCATCACCCTTTATCAGCCGCGCCGCCTCGCCGTCGGCGCCGGCACAATCGCAGAGGTCGGCGCCTGGGCGGCCGATGCCCGTTCAGTGCTCGTCATCGCCACGCCGATCACCGCAGGCTTCGTCGACCGCCTGAAGCTTTCCGGCCGCGTTGCGGTGTTCGACGCCATCCCGGGCGAACCCGATGTCGACACGCTCGATGCCGCACTCGACTTCGCGCGCCAAAACAGCCCGGACCTCATCGTCGGCCTTGGGGGCGGATCGGTGCTCGACGTCGCCAAGCTTGTCGCCGTGCTTTGGGACTCCGAGCAGACGCTTGCCGATGTCGCCGGGCCAAACCGCGTACTCGGCCGCAACACCCGCCTGGCTCAGGTAGCAACGACCGCCGGCACCGGCTCGGAAGCCGGGATCCGCTCGCTCATCACCGACCCGGTCAAGGGAAACAAGATCGCGGTCGAAAGCGCGCACATGATTGCCGACCTGGCTGTTCTCGATCCGGAACTCACCTATTCCGTGCCGCCGGCGGTAACCGCCGCCACCGGCGTCGACGCCATGGCCCATTGCGTGGAAGCCTTCACCAATCGCCGCGCCCATCCGATGATCAACGGCTTTGCCCGAATGGGCTTCAAGCTCGTGGGCAAACATCTCGCCCGCGCAGTCAGGGATGGAGCCGATACCGAGGCGCGAGAAGGGATGATGCTTGCTTCCTACTACGGCGGCATCTGCCTTGGGCCGGTCAATACCGCGGCTGGCCATGCCATCGCCTATCCGCTCGGAACGCGGCTTCGCCTGCCCCACGGATTGGCAAACGCCATCATCTTTCCGCATGTGCTCGCCTTCAACCAACCGGTTGCCGCGGCCAAGACGGCAGAAGTCGCAAAGGCGCTTGGTCTCGGCGAAGATCTCTCCTCCCAGGAACTCCTGGGCGCTGCCCGTGGCTTCTGCCGTGATCTCGGCATCGAGATGTCGCTTGCCGCTCACGGCGCAAGTGCCGACGACTTGCCGCTTTATGCAAGCGAGGCCCATGCCAACCGAAGGCTCATGGACAACAACCCGAGCGATATGAGTGTGGAGGACGTGCTTGCCGTCTACAAGGCAGCCTTTTGATCCATAGACCATGCAAAAAACAAAACCCCGGCGTCTGCCGGGGTTTTTGCTTTGTCGACTACTTGGTCGCTTGGAACAGACGTTCGCGGGATCCGGAAAGGTGGTCATGCATGAGTTGTCTCGCCTTTACGCCTTCACGCGCGGCAATCGCTTCCGCGATCGCTTCGTGCTCCCCGAAAACGCGCGTCAGCCCGGTCGTCTCCCGTTTGACCGAGGCGCCATGAAACCGCATCCCGACCGCGATGTGATCCTTGAGCGCTTCCATTGCCGTGAAAAAATAGCTGTTCTGGGCCGCACGTGCGATCGCAAGATGAAACTGGAAGTCCGCATCCTCCCGGTGCGATTGCCGGTTGGTGGCGTCCCGCATCAGTTCCAACGCCTGGCGGATGGCGGACAAGCTGGCCGCGTCATGCCGCTCGGCAGCAGCCTGCGCGGCAGCCGGCTCGACCGTCAATCGGAACTCGTAGCAGTTCAGAAGATCGGCGACGTTTTCCAGTTGTCCGAAGCCCAGCGGCTCACGCATGCCGACAGCACGAACGAAACTGCCGGCGCCGCGGCGTGAATAGATGAAACCCTGCTCGCGCAGCCGGCGCAACGCCTCTCGAATGATCGGACGGGAAACCTCGAATTCACTTGCCAGTTCGTGCTCGGTAGGCAAGCGCTCGTCCGGCTTGTAGGCGCCGGACTTGATCGCACGGTGCATGCGCTCAAAGACGAGATCGCCGAGGCTCTTGCGTGCTGTTCCGTTCTCCAGTCCCATCCGTCATCCCATCTTGCGAAGGACAGCCTCCGCGATTTCCTTAAGCGTATCCGGCGCGCCGAATCCGCCGGACTTGGCAATGATGCAACGTCCCTCGACCTCAGCCAAGCCCAGGCCGGGCAGGCACTCGCCCAGCAGGCGAAAACGCTGGATGCCCATTTTCCTCAAAACTGCCTCTGCAGTTGCGCCGCCGGACAGAAGCAGCGTCCCTGCCCGTTCGACAAGGCCCGGACAGACGCTCTCGGCAAGCGCCTCGGAAACGGCCTCCGGCGTCAACTCCCCTTCACCCGGCACCGCCTGAACGAGCGTGATTGCGCCGCCGGTGTCGTCTGCGGCCGAAAGCCGCCCGTTGGGCGCGGGCAAATAGGATAAGGCAAGGTCGTTGCGAAGCGTGTCGATCTGGGCAAGGGTAATCGGGTCTCGGGACCCAACGACGAACAAAGCCCTACCGGCAATCACCTGGGCAGCCCGCGGTTTTTGACCGCCACTCATCCGTTCGGCAAGCGCCTCGGCCAGACCGCGCGCTCCAATCAGCAGATCCGTACCACTTCTTTCCGCATTCTCAAGCAAGGCGCGCATCTCGGCTTCAGTGGATACGTCCGGGATGATGGCCTTGGCCGCATGCCGGCCGAGCTTCTCGGCAACGGAGATGGGCGCATCTACTCCGAAGCCTTGCACGCTGCCGGACATGACAACCCGACCGAAGGCCGGGATGGCGGGCGCCACGAGCGCCGATCCGAAAGACATTGCGTCGAGTTCGGCGACGATGTTGCCCTTAAGACGGGAGTCGACCTTCTTGAAGATGCGCGAACCCGAAGGCAGCGCAGCGAGCGTGGCAACTGTTCGTTGCCTGGCGGATGCGGGGCTGTGTTCTCGCGATCCGAGATTGACCGAAACCACGTCCGGCCCCGTTTTCAGGACATCATCGATCGCTTCGGGCGCCAAAGCGACTTCGACATAAAAGCCCCGCGCGGCAAAGGGCGCCGCGGCATCCAGAGCGCCGGTCAGATCATCAGCGACAATGACGAGCATCTCAAAATCCAGACGATTTGTTGTTATCTTTAATTGTCAATTTTATATTGAAATGTCAATATTTTTTGGAAAGAAATTACAAATTAGGTGCACTCTGCCGCGGCCGATGTTAGGCATCGGTTCTCGTTCTCGGGCTTCCGTGCGCCCATTTTCAGGAAGCGCTCGCAATAGGATGGCAACGGCAGGTTTCCCGGCGTGATGCCATAAGCCTCGATCACGAGGACTGCGACGGTTTTCGCCGCTCTCGTCTAAGGGCGCCACGTCATCTGACCGAACAACACTGAGCTTCCCGGGCGCCGTCGCGAACGCATGGTGGCTGGACGTCGCGAGCGTTATCGCTGTGCGACTGGGCGTACCAGTGGCGTCACGCGTCGGATGGTCACGCGGCGGTTCTCTTCCTCCGGCTCGGGCGTACTGATCTTGAGGAAACGCTCACCGTAGCCTTGCGTCACCAGGTTCTCCGCCGGGATGCCGTAGACTTCCGTCAGGAGGACCGCGACGGACTCGGCCCGCTCGTCGGAGAGGACGAGGTTCGACCGGTCGGAACCGACAGCGTCCGTGTGCCCCTCGATGAAGAAGGTTTCACCGGGATCCTTGCCGAGCACCTTCTGCATGGCGTCGGCGACCGTCCGCAGCGTCTTTGCCTGTGACATCGACACTTCGGCGCTGCCGGTTTCGAAATGGATCGTGTCGAGATCGATGCGCCGGACCTTGTCACGGAGACGGGCGGAATTGCGGACTTCATCGATGGAATAGATACGCTCCACGCGCTCGACCGGCGGTTCGGACAGAAACGCGTAGTAATCTCGATCCGGCTCCTGCGAATAGTCGACGATGTAGTCATCGACCGGGATCGTCAGGCGCATCGGCGGCAGGTCATAGCCGACGTCGACGATCGCCGGGCGCCTTTCGTCCTGATAGTCCGGCGCGTACATCAACACATATTCGTTGCCGTCGCTGTCGACGCGCGAGCGCTGCAAGACGTCACCGTAACGGTCATAGACGGTGACGATCCGGTAGCCGCCCGGGCGCACGATCGTTTCACGCACGCGGCCGCGCGGAAGCTCGTCGTAGTACGCCTCCCGCGCGTCGTGGCGCAGGCGCGGACGATCATCACCACGCACGAAGATCTGGTCGCCGACGCCAAGGATGACGCGATCGTCGAGCCTCTCGACCACGTGCACCTCAGTCACCTCATTGTTCGTGGTGTTGTTGACAGTCCTGTTGTTGATCATCGTATTGTTGATGACGGTCTTGTTGACGATGTTCGTCGTGTCCGGAACCGCGAAGGCTGGCGCCGCGTCAACGCGTCGACCTTCCTCCTTCATCCCGGCCTCGATCCTCTGCGGGGCCGCCTGCCGCACGTCGGCCGGGATTTCGGCCTGGGCCGCGGCGTCATCTGTCGGCGGCGCTACGTTCTTTTCCTGGACGCGTAATTCTTCGCGCTGCTTGCGCCGAGCCTCGCGCCCCTGGTCGCCTCCGGACTTGTCGGCGTCCTTGTCACTATCGAGCACAGCTGCGCCGTTATCGACCGGAAGCACAACGGTTTCGTCGGTCGCCGCAGGATCCTGGGCGATCTTGCGCTTGTCTGCCTTCGTGCGCTTGTCGACGACAACAGGTGCAGGCTTGGCCTGAGGCTCCTCACTCTGGCGCTGCTCGGCCGTGGCGGGCTGTTCAGACCCTGGAACGGGCTGCGGCTCACTCTCACCGGTCTGTGGCGCCGGCTTTTGCTCTTCCGGCTGCCGACGTTCAGCTTGCTGCTTGCGCTTCTTGGGCACCGGTACCTGCGCTTCCCCAGCGTTCTGCGGAGTGCTCTCATCTATAGCGGATTGCTGTCCTTCTGCCTGCTCTTTGCGCTTCTTGCGTTCAGGTGCTTGTTGTTCCTCAGCCTGCCGCGGAGCGCCTTCCTCTATAGCGGGTTGCTGTTCTTCTGCCTGCTGCTTGCGCTTCTTGCGCTGAGGCGCCTGTTGCTCTTCAGCCTGCCGCGGAGCGCCTTCCTCGATGGCGGGTTGCTGTTCTTCTGCCTGCTGCTTGCGCTTCTTGCGCTGAGGCGCCTGTTGCTCTTCAGCCTGCCGCGGAGCGCCTTCCTCGATGGCGGGTTGCTGTTCTTCTGCCTGCTGCTTGCGCTTCTTGCGTTCGGGCGCCTGTTGTTCTTCAGCCTGTTGCTTGCGCTTCTTGCGAGACGGCTCTTCTGCCTGGCGCTGCGGCTCCTCGGCCTGCGGTTGCTGCTGTTCTACCTGCCCTTCCCCCGCGTCCTGCTGCTTATTGCGCTTCTTGAGCAGCAGCAAATCCTCGGGTGACTGCTGGTCGACGGCTTCCTGAGCGACCTGGAACGGCACCCTCAGGCTCTCGGCCAGCGCCGGCTGTATCACGAATGATGCGGCGAAGACTGGAAGGGCCACCGTTGCGAAAAGTTTGGAAGGCATCGACATGATTTTCACTCCTGTTACTGGGAGACCCCAGCGCCCGTTGGCGCTGTAGGAACGGCGCGCCTTACGACGCGGCACAAGCGGGGCCATCACCCGAGCCTCCGACTTTTGTGGCGGTCAGAGGCTAGTCCCAACGCAGCAGCGAACGAACGGTTCCGCCCAGCAGACCCTATTGCGAAACTGCTAACTGCAGGGTCGGGCGGCCCGTCCCGGGAAACGGAAAGGCAAAGATGAGGAGTATCGGCCGGGTGTACGAGCAGCCGTGATCACTAAGATGGCTCTAGGTCGTGGCGATCCACTTGAGCGGCCGCCAGCCGCGACGCTGGCCGATCCGGATTGCCGTTCACCTACCCCGGTAGAGGCGCGAGGCGGCATTGGGCATGCTGGGGTTCGATCGCCCCATCGGCGGAGCAGACGTCCGTCCTGTTGATCCTGGATGAAGTGGTGTCGGCAAAAAACTCTTTCGGCCGCCACCATTGAGTTGATGTGGGCAGCGTTGGCACGCGGCCTCAACCGGCGGCCGTTGCGACCGCAAGGCATTCGGCGGGCGGCGCAATGGCCGCGCCACCCGCCAGACGAACGCGTCTAGCCGGCGAGCTTCGCCTGAAGCGCCGACCAGCCGGCTGCAAAGACATGCGTGGAAATGATCTCCACGTATTTGCCAGCGTCCTCCGGTGCCTCGTCGAAGACGGCGGTCCATTCGGCAAAGGTGCGGTTGCCATCGGTGATCGGAAGCAGCCTGATCCCCGCGACATAGTTCGTCACCGGAAATGCCGGCTTCACGAAATTATAAGACAGCGCGTAGTCGCTATCGGTGAGGGCAAGGAGCTGCTCGCGAACATGCGCCCCGTCCTTGAGATAGAAGGAGCGCACGCAACCGATCTCGGCGCTGCTTCGTCCCTCCTCGATTTCGCTGCTGGCGATGGCCGGGTGCCAGCCCGGCAGGCCGTTGAAGTCGCGAACGACCTTCCAGACGGTCTCAATCGGCGCGTCGATCACTGCGCTTGCATATGCCTTTGCCACATTTCCCTCCTACTGCTGGATGACAAGTTTCTTGAAGGCCTGCGTCTGCGCGACGAGGGCTTTTTCGACCGGAAGACGTTCCATGCTGGATGCGCCATAAAACCCGTGGCAACCCGGGCACCGCTCGAGGATGTAGCGGGCATCCTCCGGCTCGGCGATCGGGCCGCCATGGCAAAGGACGATAACGTCGGGATTGACGCTTCGGGCCGCAGCCGCGATCGCGTTGACCTCATCGACGCAAGCCTCAAGCGTCAGCGCCGTGTCAGCCCCAATCGCACCGCCGGTCGTCAGCCCCATGTGGGCGACGACGATATCTGCTCCCGCCTCCGTCATGGCCCGGGCATCATTGACCGAAAACACGTAAGGCGTGGTCAGCATGTCTTTGCTGCGCGCCAGGCGAACGAGGTCGACCTCCAGGGCGTAGCCCATGCCCGTTTCTTCGAGATTGGCCCGGAAGGTGCCGTCGATGAGGCCCACGGTCGGAAAATTCTGAATGCCGGCGAAACCGACGGCCTTCAGCTGGTCCAGGAAGAAATCGAAGTTGCAGAACGGATCCGTGCCGTTCACGCCGGCAAGAACCGGCGTGTGCTTGACCACGGGCAGCACCTCGCGTGCCATATCGAGCACGATCTCGTTGGCGTTGCCATAGGCAAGCAGGCCGGCAAGCGACCCTCGTCCTGCCATGCGGTAGCGGCCGGAGTTGTAGATGACGATGAGGTCGATCCCGCCGGCTTCCTCGCATTTGGCCGAAAGGCCGGTGCCAGCGCCGCCGCCGATGATCGGGATCTTCGCTTTGATCTGCTGGCGAAATTTGTCCAGCAACTGGCGTCTTTCAAACTTCATACGAACTGCCTCTACTGATTTCGTTGAAATGACGAAGGATTTCGGAGCTGAATTGCGGCGCGTTGATCGCATGCGGCACGCGCAGAACGCGACGCTCGTCAGTCTGCTGCACCGTGTTTTCGATGGCGGTAAACAGGGCCTCGTCGGCCTCCGGGTCGTGGAAAGGCTGGCCCGGTGCATCGAGCAGCGACGCTCCGCCCGTCGGTAGAAGGAAGCGAACCGGGCCGATGCTGCGGTTCAGGCGCTCGCCGATCCATTTGCCCATTGCGACGTTCTCTTCGACCGTGGTGCGCATCAGCGTGATCTGCGGATTGTGCACATAGAGATTGCGGTGGCGATACTTCTCCGGAACCGTCTCGAGGCCGGCGAAGTTCACCATGTCGAGTGCGCCGCAGGATCCGACATAGGGGAGGTTCGACTGGGCAAGGAAGCCGAACCGCTCTTCGGTCGCCGGCAAAATGCCGTCAAACAGCAGATCGCACACCTCAGTGGTGGTAATGTCGAGAACGCCTGCAAGATAGCCGGACGAAGCAAGCTTTTCCATCGACTGCCCGCCGATGCCGGTCGCGTGGAACACCAGGCATTCGTATCGGTCGCGCAGCTGCTCGACGACCTGGGTGACGCAAGGCGTGGTGACGCCAAACATCGTCAAG
Source organism: Ensifer sp. ENS06 (assembly GCF_014852205.1). Classification (NCBI taxonomy): domain Bacteria; kingdom Pseudomonadati; phylum Pseudomonadota; class Alphaproteobacteria; order Hyphomicrobiales; family Rhizobiaceae; genus Ensifer; species Ensifer sp. ENS06. Next base: position 27,877 of record NZ_JACVBC010000024.1, read on the forward strand.
CCAAGCGCCGGCCGGTCGTCCTGTTCGGCGTCGCGCCGGTTGCGCACCATTCCGGCGATGGAATTGGCCGCATTGGCAAGGACGGTTCGCGAGATGCGGTTGAGCCCGGCGATATCCGTGATCGAATTCACCATGGCGATGTCGTTCGGGCCGACATAGGCGCTGACGTTTCCTGCCGCCACCGTCGAGACCATCACCCGCGGCGTTCCGACCGGCAGGGCGCGCATGGCCTGGGTGACGACCGCGGTTCCTCCGGATCCGCCAAGCCCGATGATGCCTCCGACGTCGTCACGCGACAGGATGAACCGTTCGAACGCCAATCCCATGGCCGAAACGGCGCTGCCGCGATCCCCGGTAAAGACGGCTCCGACGCCGTCAGGATGGAAACCGGCGACCTGTTTCGCCCCGATATCGGCATCCGCTGAGGGCTTGACGGTCGAAAGATCCACCAGAACAGCAGGCATCGACTGCGCCCTGATCAGCTCGGCCACGTAGCGCAGTTCGTCACCCTTGGTGTCGAAAGTGCCCGCTACATAAATCGTCTTGGCTATACTCATTCATTCCTCCTCAGGTATTTCTTATCTTTCTCATCGCCCCGCGCAGGCCGAGTCCGATCATCGCCAACAGGGTGATCGCGTAGGGCGCGATATCGGTGATCTGGTTCGGCAAGCCTTGGCCCTGCAGCCTGAGGCCGATCGCGTCTGCGAGGCCAAAACCGAAGCAGGCGAGCGCTATGCCGAGCGGATGGGCGCGACCAAGCATGACGGCAACCACCGCGATCCAGCCGCGACCGGCTGTCATGTTTTCGGCGAAAAGGGCAACCGAGCCGAGCGCCAGCTGCGCACCCGCCAGTCCGCACAGAGCGCCGGCGAGAAGGACGATTGCAGTCTGATAGCGGTTCACGTTCGCGCCCATTGCTGCTGCTGCAGACGGCACTTCACCGATCCCCCGCAAGCGCAGGCCCCATCGCGTGCGAAACAGGTAGATGTTGAGGACGAGCACGAGCAGCCATGAGAGATAGACCAGCAGATTGTGCCCGTCGACGATCGCACCGAGGACGGGGAGTTCCGCCAGCGCGCCGATGCCGAACCGCGGCAAGGCGGTGACCGCGGGATCGACCAAAGTGCCGGTCACGCCGAAGAGCGCGCTCAGAAGATAGGTCGTCAGCCCGGCAGCAAGCAGGTTCAGCCCGATACCGATCACGATCGGATCGCCGCCGAAACGGGCGCCGCCGAGCGCAAGAGGAGATGCGAAGATCGCGGTGCAGGCAACGGCGAACAGAACCGCAAGCATCGGCGACCCGAAGGCGATGCTTGCCGCGACCGCAGCGAACGCGCCGGCCAGCATCTTGCCCTCCAGTGCGATGTTGAAGACGCCTGCGCGCTCGCACAAAGTTCCGGCCATCGCGGCCAGCAGCACCGGCGTCATCAGATCGAGGACTTGCGAAAGAAGCATGTTGAGCATGGTCTACCGCCTCTTTAAGAACACGGGACGCGCAGCGAGACACAGGATGATCAGCGCCTGAAGAACCCATGTGAGGACTGCAGGAAGACCGAGCGCCCGCTCCATGGCGAAGCCTCCCACCTGCAGCGCTGCGAAGAACGCCGCGGTGACGACCGTCGCGATCGGGCTCGCCATCGCAAGAACCGCAGCCATCAGCCCCGACCAGGTATAGCCCGGTGCAAGCAAGGCCCCGTCGGTGAAACGGTACTGCTGCCCCAGGATCAATAGCGCTCCAACCAGACCGGCCAGAGCGCCGCTCAGGAAGGCCACCCGCTGCGTCTGCCGCGGCAGGTTCGTGCCCGAGTAGCCGGCGAAACGCGGATTGAGGCCGGTTATTCGCCACTCGAAACCATGGACGCCACGTTTGTCATTGACGATGACGGCAATCGCGACCGCGGCCATGATCAACGTTCCGAAGCTGACCGGCAGATCGAAAATGCTGCTCGGGAGGCGCGCCGCGGAGGCGACGCGATAGGTTTCCGGCATGCCCGTCGAAGGATCACGCAGCGGGTAGCGCACCAGATAGGAAGTCACGCCGCGTGCGATGTAGCTGAGTAGCAGGCTCGTAATCAGGAACGGGATGGCGAGGCCAAGCTGAAGCACGGCGGCGACCCAGGCATAAAGCCCGCCCGCGCAGATGGCAGCCGTCAAGGCGAGCACTGCCCGTACGGCACCTGGCGCCGGAACATAGAGCGCGACGAGCGCGGCCGCGAGCCCGCCCACCAGCATCTGCCCATCACCGCCGAGATTGATGAGGCCGGCGCGAAAGGCAATTGCGGCTGCAAGCCCCATGCCGATCAACGGGACCGAGCGGCTGAGCGTCTCACCCAGACCGCGCCCCACGAGTGCACCCCGGACGATTTCCTGATAGACCGAGAGGGGGTTGGCGCCGGTCGAAAGGACGACGAGCCCCCCAAGCACGACGGCGACCGCGATGGACAGCAAGATTGCCGCCAATCGAGATTTCGTCTCGAGACTAACTCCTGTCATGCCCCTGCCGCTCCCCCCATCATCCATCTCCCAATGGTGTCCTCGTTCATGTCTTTCCCACTGAGGCTGGCATCGATACGGCCTTCAAACATCACGAGAATCCGGTCTGAGAGCGCCAGCAGTTCGGCAAGGTCGGACGAGACCACCAGAATGGCCCGGCCCTTGTCCCGTTCGGCGATCAGGGTCTTGTGAATGAACTCGATCGCGCCGACGTCCACGCCCCGTGTCGGCTCTTCGATGACGATCAGCGGCGACCCGTGCTCGATCTCACGCGCGATGACGACCTTCTGCATGTTGCCGCCGGACAGAGATCCGATCGGCACCTCTTCCGACGCTGCCTTCACCTTGAATTGTTCGATGAGCTTGCGCGCCTGCGCGCGGATCGCCTGCTTCTTCAAAAATCCGTAGCTCGAGACCGCGGCTGTGCGGTGCGTGCCGAAGGCAATGTTCTCGGCGATCGAAGCGGCCGGTGCCGTGCCCGTCAGATGACGATCTTCTGGCACATATGAAATGCCGACGGCGCGGCGATCGGCGATCGAAAGCCCCGAGACGTTCCGCCCCGCGATGACAACCTCGCCGGTCGAAGCCTCAAGCCCGGTCACGGCCGAAATCAACTGCGGCTGCCCGTTTCCCGAAACGCCGGCGATCCCGACGATTTCGCCAGGACGCACATCGAATGTCACGTCGTTTACCACGGCCACGCCGCCCTTTCGCACCGAAAGGTTCCGGACAGAAAGCATCGGCTGCGCGGTCGACGTGACCTTGGCGGCGACCGTCGGTGGCACATTGCGCCCGACCATCGCGCGGATGATCTCCGCCTCATTGGTCTGCCGGGTCGTCAGCCCGCCAGAGACCCGGCCGTCACGCATCACGGTGATTTCGTCGGTGACGGCAATGACCTCGGGGATCTTGTGCGTCACCAGGATGAGAGCCATACCCTGGCTTGCCAAATGGCGCATCGCCGCAAAGAGACTGTCGCGCTCCTGCGGCGTGAGCACCGCCGTCGGCTCGTCGAGGATCAGTATCTTGGCCTGGCGCGAAAGCGCCTTCAGGATCTCGAGACGCTGACGAATGCCCACCGCCAGATCACGCACGCGGCTGTCGGGATCGATCTCCAGGCCGTGTTTTTCCCCGAGCTGCCGCACAACGTCGCGCGCGGCAGCGGCCGAAACAAACGGCCCCTGTCCCGGTTCGTTCTGGAACACCAGGTTCTCCCAGACGGTCAGGTCGGGAAACTGCCTGAACGTCTGGTGGACCATGCCGACGCCGGCGGCGATCGCACCGAGCGGGCTTGCGAAGTCCATCGCCTTGCCATCGATCCGGATCTCGCCGGCATCCGGCTTGAGCAACCCATACAGGATGTTCATGAGGGTCGATTTTCCGGCCCCGTTTTCTCCCATCAAGGCATGGATTTCGCCGCTTTCGACCGAAAGGTCGATTTCGTCATTGGCAACGAGGCTGCCAAATCGCTTCGAGATGCCCTTCATCTGGAGCAAGGTCATTGCTTCAGCTCCCGGACCACTATTGGGCCATAGGATCAGGCACGGTGATGGCGCCCGACACGATCTTTGCCTGGATCTCGGTCAGCTTGCCGATGACATCAGGCGCTTTGGCGATCATGCAGCCGGACGCGGCCAGATCCTCGGACATGGCAATGAGTTCGAGCCCGCCTTCCGCCAGACCGAAGCTCTCGACCGGCTTGGCCGTACCTTTCAGAATGCCGTCGATGGTTGCGGGAAGAATGACGTCCACGCGCTTGAGCGTGCTGTCGAGTATGGCGCCGGGCGCGTCGCCGCATTGGTTGACGTCGAGGCCGATCGCCATCGCTCCCGGCTTTTCCGCCACCGCCTTGAACACGCCGCCGTTGCTGCCGGCCGCAACCGCGTAGATGCGGTCTGCTCCGTTGGAGAGCTGCAGGACCGCCTGGGTCTGTGCCCGCACCGGATCCTGGAAGGGATTGTCCCCGCCGATCCACGCCGTCGGCAGCACGTTGATGTCGGGGTTGGCAGCCTTTGCGCCGAGTTCGTAGGAATCCGTGTAGCGGTGCAGGAACGGAATATCGAGCGCACCGATCACGGCCACCGTCTTGCTCTGCGACGTCAAGGCGGCTTCGGCTCCAGCGAGATAAGCGATTTCCTGTTCGCGGAACACCGCGCAGTAGACATTCTCCGGCGCTTCCGGAATGCAGGTGTCGATGATTACGAATTTCGTTTCCGGGTTTTCCGGTGCCAGATCGGCAATGATGTCGCCGAACTCGAAGCCCATGACCGTGACGATCGGAGCGCCCATGTCGATGGCGGCCTGAACGTTCTGGCGACGGGTCGAAGGGTCCGTGCCCTCGAATATGCGTGCTTTCGCACCCTGGGCCTCGGCGGCTTTTTCGATCCCGGTCTTGCCGAGGCCGAGGAACTTATTCACGCCGATGCGGCTTGGTGTCACCAGGACATAGGATGTGTCGTCGGCCCTGACGGACGCTGTCGTCGCGGTAAGGGCGAGCAAGGATCCGAGGCAGATATGCAGGAATTTGCTGGCAGTCGTCATCTTGGACTCCATGAGCAAGTGTGTCGCGAATGGGTGGAACGCTGCGGCGCCGGTCTATCCGGCGCGCCGGTCAGTACGGCGTATCGCCACCGTCGGCGTTGATCGCCTGGCCGCGAATGATGATCGCATCGTCGCTGAGCAGGAACGAGATCGTCCGCGCCACTTCCACCGGGTCGATATGACGACGCAACTGCGAGCTAACGAGCTGCTTGAAGACCTCGTCGGGCGCCTGCTTGACCAGGTCGCCATAGGCGACAGCCACCTCACGCAACATGTCCGTCGCCATGCCACCGGGGCAGACGCAGTTGACGTTGATGTCCTGCGGCGCGAGCACCTCGGACAGGACGCGGGTGAAATTGATCATGGCCGCCTTGCTGGCGCTGTAGGCGAGCGATTGTGTATGGCCCTTCTTGCCGGCCTCCGAAGCGACATTGACGATCGCTCCCTTGATGCCCTTGGCAATCATAGCCTTGGCGACGAGCCGGGCTGCCTCGAACGCGCCGTAGACGTTGATGGAGAAAATGCGCTCCCAATCGCTCCAGGGCGTTTCGAGCGGATCGACATGGCGAACGATCGCCGCGCAGTTTACCAACCCGTCGATTGCACCAAGGCGCGCTTCCGCTTCCTTGATCGCAGCTGCGATCGAACTAGCATCGGAAAGGTCGACGACGACGCCAGACAGCACCTTGGAGTCGTGACCCAGGCTCGCGATCGCCTCTTCCAGGGCTTGCGCACGGACATCGCCGATGACAACCGAGGCCCCCTCAGCAACGAGCAATCCAGCAGCCGCCTTGCCGGCACCGCCGGCGCCGCCAAGCACCAGATAGCGCTTGTTCGCATGCGAGCGCGTCGGCGCAACTTGCCTCACGGCCAACGGGGCATGTTCGCCCCTCGTGGCAAAGGAACCCATGTATCCTCCCTTTGAGCCTCCCCTTGGAAACTCTTCCTCTCTGTTCTCCGGGAACCAAGTTGCTCCAGTCGCGGGGATCTGACAAAGTCCACTTGTCGAGAAGTGGATCACGCATGAACAGGATTTCTCCCGCCCGCATCAGCCGGCTTATCGGCAACTGGCGAACCTTACACGGCAAGGTCAGCGAGCAACTCAGTCTTTCGATCGGCAGATTGATTACGGCAAGGGAGTTGCCCGTCGGCGGCGTCCTGCCGTCGGAACGGGCGCTTGCAACGGCGCTTGCGGTCAGTCGCGGAACGGTCGTGGCGGCCTATGGCTCGCTGCGGGACGCCGGGGTCCTCGACAGCCGCCATGGCAGCGGCCACCGCATCGTCGCTGCCGCGGCGCCGTCGGGAGCTGCGCACACGCGTCTGGCCGGCGAGATCCGGGCGCTGCCGCAGGACATCGATATGACGAGCGGCGCCTTGCAGCCGTCACCCATCCTGACCGAATTGCTTACAGCGTTGAAAGGTGCGGACCTTGCCAGTGTGGCAGCAGGCCTCGGCTACGATGCATCCGGCCTGCCGGCGTTACGCTGGGCCATCGCGCGCTATTACGCGGACCTCGGATTGCCGACGCATCCAGACAATATCCTGATTACCAGCGGGGCGCAGCAGGCCGTCTGGCTGCTGGCAAATGCGATGGTGGATGCGTCGGACGCGGTGGTGGTCGAGGACCCCGTCTATCGCGGTTCGCTCGAAGCCTTCCGCCGCCGCAACGCCCGGATCGTTCCGATCGCGGTGACCGATGAAGGCCTTGATATCGGCCAATTGGAGAAGGCGCTCAAAAACCGACCGAGGCTGCTCTACCTCTTTCCCGAGGCGCACAATCCAACGGGTCGTTCGCTCAACGATCAGAGCCGACGCGAACTCCTCGACCTCATCGAGCGCTATCCCACGTTCCTGATCGAGGATGGCGCGCAGAACGAGCTTTCGACCATCGCCGGACGAACGCCGCGCCCTGTGGCAGGACAGGCCAATCCGGAGCTTGTCGCAACCATCGGCACGCTTTCGAAGCTGTTTTGGGGTGGCCTGCGCATTGGCTGGATCCGTGCCGCGCCACCGGTCGTGAAGCGCTTGGCGAGCTTCAAGGCGGTCAACGATCTCGGCTGCTCGATGTTCGACCAGCACCTGGCCGTCGGGCTTCTCGAAAACATCCGTGAAGCACGGATCTATCGTCACCGTGAGATTACCGAGCATCTGGAGGCGGCAGAGAGGATCATCGCAGATCATGCGCCGGGCCACTGGCATTGGTCGCGCCCCTCGGGTGGGACGGCGATGTGGATCCACATGCCCGGCATCGATGCGGTGGCCTTGTGCCAGGAAGCCCAACGCCATCGCCTGTTCCTGTCTGCCGGACCCGGCTATTCGGCGCGGGAAAATTTCGGCGACGTCATACGCCTGCCCTTTGTGCGCCCGCTGCAAACCATGCAGTTCGCAATCGAAACGATCTGCAGCCTGGCAGGCGGAAAATCCGCCGGCTAGGGGGCAACGCTTAGCTACTATTCCAGGTTCACGTAGGAATCCGGGAAAAAGCGCGGCGTGCACAGGCAATAGAACTCAAGGTCGACCGAGCCTGTGTTTTCGATGCGCTGCGCCGCACCGGCTGGTATAACCGCCTGATCGCCGACGCGAAGCTTCTGCTTGACACCATCAACCTCAAGAATGCCCTCCCCCTGGCGAAGGACGTAGCGTTCGATCACCCCGGTGAGGCTGTGCAATTGCGTCGTCACCCCGACCTCCACGCGAGCTACGGCGAGCGACGCCTCGGGCGACGCGTCGCAATTGTGCAGTTCGGTGATGTAGCACCGTTCATCCGTCCAGAATTCTCCCTGACCGTTTGCAAATACGATCCCGCCTTTGTCTACAACCACGGCATTCCTCCTTCTTGTTGCTGGCTGAACAGACCGGGGAACACGTGGATCGACAAGGACCACTTTTTATAAAGTGGTCCAGCAGGTCATGCCAGGATCGCAGTATCTCGGTGCAGAGGCCGGGCCCGTTTGGCCTCATACGGCCAGAATGCGCGGATTTCCTTGCGCAATCGGACAATCGACACCCTTGGCCGAGGTCATCTGCTCCGCCAGTTTACTTCAAACCATATCGCCCTGGTATCGTTTGAGGGGGATATCCATCCCCGTCGCCATGCGATGGATTTGTGCCATGGCGGGTTCGAAGATCGCATTGCGACGCTCAAGCTCGGCGTGTTCGGCCAGATGGGCCGGTACAAGCTCGGAAATCTCATCGAGTACAGCCTGTTCATCCACCGTGGTCAGGCGACCGTCCTGCATCACAACCCGTCCGGCAACCATGACCGTTTCGATCGAGGATCCATTTTCCGAATAGACAAGATGCTTGGCGATATCGTTGAGAGGCTGGAAGGGATAGTTGCGCATGTTCAGGACCAGGAGATCGGCCGATTTGCCGACTTCGAGGGAGCCTGTCACCTGCTCCAGCATTGCCGTTTTCGCGCCGCCGATGGTCGCCATGGCGAGTATCTCGTCCGCCTTCAGCCATCTCTCATAGTTGGGACCGGCAGCACTATGTACGAGACCGGCGACGCGCATGACGTCGAAGATGCGCGATGTATCGTTCGACGAAACGCCGTCGGTGCCGAGACCAACGGTGACGCCGGCATCGAGCAGGCGGCGGATCGGCGCGATGCCGGCTCCAAGCTTCAGGTTCGAGACGGCATTGTGAGCGATGGAGACGCCCGCACGTCCCATGAGCTCGATGTCCTCGTCGCTGACCCATACCGAGTGTGCGATGGTGGTGTTGCGGTTCAAAAGACCGAGGTCGTGCAGATAGGCGATCAACGACTTGCCGTGTCGAACAAGTCCCGTCACCGCCTGCGTCTTGGTCTCGAGCACATGCGTGTGGAACGGCACATGGTTTTCCACCGCCAGGTCCATACAGGCCGCCATAAGATCGGGCGTGCAGCGCTGCGGTGCCGATGGCGCGATCATGAACCGCAGGCGACCGGACATGCCGTGCAGGCTGGAAAAGGCAGCCCGGCAATAATCCGCATAAGCTTCAGCCGACATCGGCGGGCCGAAATCGAGCAGATCCTGCAGCACCGCTGGCATCACTTCACGGGCGAAAGGCAGCGCGTCGAGCATGTGCACGTTCATCGCCGCGCTGGAAACATTGGCGCGGATCCCGGCATCGTCGTAGGCGCGAAACACGGTGGCAAGCCGGTCGAGATCGTGCCGTGGCGGGTCGAAGAAATCGTCACAAAGCGTCGTGACGCCGTTGCGCAGGGATTCCATCGCCAGCAACAGGCTGCGCAGGTAAAGCAGACGCTCGCCGATCGGGTCGTTCATCAGCAGCGGATAGGCATAGAGCAGCCAAAGCTCGAGCGGCATGCGCTCATAACGCCCCCGCAGGAATGTCTCGCTGGAATGCGTATGGGCATTGACCAGCCCCGGCATGACCAGCTTGCCGCGCCCATCGATGATCTGAGCGTCCGGCCTAGCCGCAAGACCCGTGCCGATGGATCTGATCTCGGTGCCTTCGATCAGAATGTCAGCGGCAAATGGCGTTGCGCCGTGCGTGTAATCCATCGCAACGATTGTCGCATTGCGGATGAGAATTTCGCTCATGACAGCGTCCCGAAAGTTAGTGACCGATCCGATGGTGGCGCCCGTCGCACATCGCAACTATTGATCCCTGAGCTCGGCAAAGGAGCTTGCGGCTTTCGCTCCGCCGCGAAGTTTTCCCGAAAGCCAGACGCCGAATACCGTCGCCAGATAGGGCAAGGCCTGCAGGAGGTCGTGCGGGATCCTGTCGCCGAACGTCAACTGTGCCCGGATGCCGATGGCGCCGACGATGGCGAAGAACAGGGCGGCGAAGGTGGCGCCAACCGGATGGGCCGCGCCGAAGATGACCGCCGCAAACGCCATGAAGCCGCGACCGGCCGTCATGCCCTGGGCAAAGAACTGCAGGCTGCCCGCGGCAAGTTCCGCACCGCCTATGGCGCACAGGACGCCGCCGATCGATAGTGCTGCGAGCCGCATGCGCGAAGGGTTGGCGCCGACGCCACGGGCGGCAAACGGATGCTCCCCGCAGGCGGCGAGCCGCAGGCCAAAACGCGTACGCCGCAACAGCACCCACATGGAAAAGACGACGAAGGGCATGGCCGCGACCGCGACCGAAAGCACGCCATAGGAACCAAAGACCGGGCCCAATTTTGGGATGCCGAAGGGAGCCGTCACGGTTGCCTGGGTGCCGAAGATCGACTGGACGGCCAGCGCCGTACCGCCGATGCCAAGGCCCGTCAGCCCAAGGCCGGCGATAATCGGATTGGCCTTCAGCCTGTCGATGACGAACCAGAGAAGCACCGAGGCCAGTACGCAGGCGAGAATGGCGATCAGGATGGCCGCGCCCACGGACTTGGTGAGCATGATGCCGAGAATTGTGGCGCAGGCGCCAATAATCATCAGTCCCTCGAGGCCGAGGTTCCAGACCCCTGCCCGCTGGGCAATGACCCCTGCGAGCGTGACATAGATCAGCGGTGTCCCGGAACGCAGAATGGAGATGATGATCTCGTTCATGTCTTGCGCCCTCCAAGACGCAGCACCCTGTCGATGAACGTCGACTTCGCGGTTATGAACAGTGCGATCGCCGCATTGATGATATCGATCGCCGCCGACGGCAACCCGGCCATGATCGGCAGATAAAGGGCCGCCGAGGCGAGACCGCCGAAGAAGACAGCGGCCATCGCCGTCCCGAGAACGGAGAGGTTTGCGACGAGCGCGATCAGGATTGCGGTGAACCCATGCGCCGGCAGGAAGCCCGAGGCGACGCGGCCGTTCGGCCCCATGAACTCGATGGTACCGGCCAGGCCCGCAAGCGCCCCCGATATCAGGAAACTCGAGAGGCCGAGCTTCCAGAGGCGCGCGCCCTGCCACTCCACCATCGTGCCGTTGCGGCCGGCAAGGCTTGCCAGAACCCCGAAGGCGGTCCGGTTGACCAGCAGCCACATGAGGATGCCGACAGCGACCGCAATCGCAATGATCGTTGGCGAGAGACCGAGAGAATCCGAGATGCGGTAGGCCGGATCGAGCGGACGGCTCGATGCCTGCTGTCCGGAGCCTGAGGGATCCTTGAGCGGCCCCGAGGTGACATAGACGAGCAGCAGGCCGGCCATGAAGTTCCCCATGAGCGTGGTGATGACCTCGTCGGTGCCGGAGCGAAGCCGCAGCAATCCCGGCCAGAGCGCCCAGAGTGCACCGCCGATCATGCCGGCTAAAAGCAGGGTCGGGATCACGAGGAAGGCGGGGCCGCCTCTCACCGCTTCGGCTGCGAAGGCGGCTGAGATCGCGCCGACATAGAACTGCCCCTGGGCACCGATGTTGAAGAAGCCCGCGCGGAAGGATATGCCCACACCGACGGCCGTTATGAACAGCGGCAGTGCCCATCGGAGACTTTGCTCGATCGCCCCTGTTCTGAGGAATGCCCCGTCGAGCACCGCCCAAAGTGTCACCGGCGCGTTGTAGCCGGCAAGCTGGAACACGAGCGCGCAGAGGATGAGCGCGAAGGTCACAAAGATCAGGCTGCGAATGACGGTGATGAGACTGTCTTTCATGCGCTTGCTCCCGCCGCGGCACCGGTCATGGCCGCCCCCACCAGGCTTATGTCGAACGGCGCGTGGAACTCGCCATTCAGGCGTCCCGACAACATCACCACGACGCGATCCGATATGTCGAAGAGCTCGTCGAGATCCGACGAGATCAAGAGGATGGCCGCGCCACGGTCGCGCGCTTGCCGCAAGGCCTGCCAGACGAAGGCGGTCGCCCCGATGTCGAGGCCGCGGGTCGGCTGGGCCGCGATGATCAGCTTCGCATCAGGATCGATTTCCCGGGCAAGGATCACCTTCTGCGCGTTGCCGCCCGAAAGCGAACCGGCCCTCTGCCCGGAATTGTTATAGTGGACGCTCCACGCCTTTAGCGACCGGTCGCAAGCTTGGCGGATCGCAACGGGCCGAATGCCCTTGAGCAAGCTCCCCTGCAACAGTTCCCGCGCGCTCCAGTTTTGCCAGAGCGAGCTCGTGAGGCTGAGGCCCTCCACATTGCGTTCGAAGGGAATGATCCGAAGGCCGATCTTGCGGCGCGCGGCCAGAGGCTGCCGGGTCACGTCGTGCCCGGTGAGATTGATCGTCCCGCCTTCGAGATCTGCGAGCGCGGAGATCGCCCGTACCAGGGTTTTCTGCCCATTACCTTCCACCCCGGCGATACCGACGATCTCGCCCGGGCGGATCTCGAGGTCGACGCCATCGAGAGCGATACCCCCGCTATCCGGCCTGGTGGAGACAGCCTTCATCGAAAGGATGGCGGGACCGGTCGCATGCACCTGCTGATCGGCGTCCTCATGGGTTGGCGCCTTCGTTCCGACCAATGCATCGCGGTCTTGCCGATCGAGCGTCTTTGCTACGGCTTCGCCGACGATGAGGTTGGCCAGACGCTCACTTGAAACTTCCGCCACCGGCAGCGGCCCTTCGACCTTGCGGCCGCCCCGCAACACCGTGACTGTATCCGCGATGCCCAGCACCTCGCGGATCTTGTGCAGGATGAGGATGACTGTGACCCCACGTTCCTTAAGACGGCGAACGCGCGCGAACAGCATCTCAATGCCCGCAGGCGACAGGACCGCGGTCGGCTCGTCGAGAATGAGGACGCGTGCATCCGTGACCAGCGCGCGGGCAATCTCTATGCCCTGCTGTGTCTCGATCGGGAGGTCCCGGATCCGCCGGTTCAAATCGACCTGGACGTCAAGACCCGCAAGATGCGCCTGCCATTTTTCTAAGAGACCCCTGCGGCTGAAGACGCCGCCCTTGCCCGTTGCGCCAAACTCCATGGCTTCGGCAACAGTGAAGGACGGCGGCAACGCAAAGCTCTGGTGGACGAGTTCCACGCCGGCAGCTCGGCTTTCGCTGACCTGCCCCGTCCGGATATCTTGTCCCATCACGTTGACGGCGCCGGAAGTCGGCTGCACCAGGCCGGCCGCAACACGGGCAAAGGTTGTCTTGCCGGCACCGTTCTGACCGACGACCGCGTGGATCTGGCCCAGCGCGAACGAAGCTGAAACCTCCGACAACGCCGTCACGTCTCCGAACTTGACGGTGACGTTGCGGCACTCCAGGGCCGATTGCGCAGAAGTGGACATGCTGTGGTTCCCATCAAGAGCGGGAGGTCGCGGCCGTCAACAGGGCTGGAAACGATCCGCGAGACCCCGATGGACCTCCCCTGAAAGGGAAGGCCTGTGTCGACATCATTCCAGAACCCCGATCTGGCGCAGGCCAGCGTCGGAGGCTCAGAGTGTCGTGTTGAAAGGTACCTTGATGGATCCATCGAGGATGCCGGCACGAACCTTGTCGACCTCGACCAGCGCTTCCTTCGCCCTGGCGTTCAGGTCCGCCGGCCCCTGTTCGGCAAAGACAGGCGAGAGAATGAAGTCGATGACGCCTGTGCCAAGACCCGTATGCTCGTGTGCACCACCCTTCCATTCGGGCCCGACCGCCTTGCCGGTTTCGTTGTAGAGCGAAACGCCGAAGTCGAGGCTGACGATCGAGATCAGCGATTTCGGGCCCAGCTCATACTGTCCCGGCGCAAGGCAGCTCACCATGCGGCCTTCCTTTTCGTTCGCCGCAGCGATGATGCCGCCGTCAGTGGCCGCCGCGTCGGTCTGAATGTAGTCGATGCCGTCATTGTACATCTGGGTCGCGATTTCCTGGCCCTTTGCCGGGTCCTGGAACGAGCCTGCGAAGGCGGCGATAACCGTGGCATCCGGTCGAACGGAATGCACGCCGGCCTTGAACGCATTGAAGTCTGCGTTGAGCGGAGGGATGGAAACCCCACCGATGAAGCCGGTCTTGCCGGTCGACGTCATCTTGGCCGCAAAGACACCCGAGAGATAGCAGCCAAGATAATAGTCGTAGGAGACGGTCACCACATTCGGGATTGCCGGCTCAAAGGGATCGGCGAACAGCTGGATCCATTTGGTATTCGGGTAGGAAGGCGCGAGCGCCTTGAAGGGCTCGGCCACTTCGTTGAAGGTCGAGACGATGATCGCCGCGCCGGCGTCGCCGAGCGTGCGGTAGACCGTCTCGTAGGTTGCAGGGTCCTGCGCGTAGATGGCGCGGTACTCAAAACCCTTTTCTTCCGAAAGCTGCTTGAGCTTGGCGATCATCTGATCCACCGGACCATTGTCGCCTGCGGCCTGCGTGTGCACCAGGGCGACCAGCCCTCCGGACGCGCGGGCGAATTCAGGGACGATGGTCGCCGCAAAGGCCAGCGCCGCGGCACCCGCGCTCGCCTGGAGAAATGTCCGGCGATGCATCATGTGCTGTGCGCTATTTCCGGTCTTGTCTGTCATGATTGTTCCCTCTTTTTGTCTTGTGGTTTCTCATGCGCATGCCGGTGCGCAGGCGATACTGCACACCGCTTCCCGTCTCAAAGGGGCGGCGAATAGGAGGCGGGGTTCATGATCATCACCTCCTGCTTTTGGATCGCGTCCAGCGCCCAGACTTCGGAGATGAACTTTTGCCAGTCCGGGTCGGCATACATGGCCGTCCGGCGCGCTTCTCGGTCCGCGAGACTGTCGTAGGCCCACATCAAAACGGTGGTGTGGAGCGTGCCCAGTTCCGACACATAGAGACCAACGAACTTGTTCAGATGGCGCTTCTGCACAGGCAAGCCGTCCGCCTCGTACTTCTTCATCCACTTGTCGACCGTGCCGGGCTTGAAGGTGTAGGTGCGGTGTTCCAGGATCATCAGATTGCTCCCTATGCGTTCAGGATGAATTCGGCGCATTTTTCGCCGATCATGATGGCTGGCGCGTTGGTGTTGCCGCTTGAGATAACAGGCATGATCGAGGCGTCCGCGACCCGCAGCCCCTCGATGCCGCGCACCTTGAGCCGTGCGTCCACCACAGCCATGCGGTCGTTGCCCATCTTGGCGGTTCCGACCGGATGAAACGTCGTCATCGCGGTCGCCCGCAGCCAGCGTGTCAAAGTGGCATCGTCGAGCGCTTCCGGTCCCGGGGCCAGCTCCTTGCCGCGATAGCGGTCGAAAGCCCTCTGGCCGACGATATCGCGGGTCAGCCGGATGGCATCGATCATTGTGCGGACGTCGAAATCGTCGCGCAGGTAGTTGGCCTGGATCTTCGGCTTGTCCGTCGCGTTCGCCGAGCGCAGCGTGATCTCGCCGCGGCTCACCGGATTGACGGGGCCGACGCGGATCGTGAACCCGTGGTTGGCTTCCACCGCCTGCTTCTTTCGGAACGGGTTGGGGAAGTGCAGATTGGCCGTCTTTTCCAGCGCCGGCATGAAATGCAGCTGAATGTCGGGGGCAATCAGGCCATCGTTCGAACGGATGAAGGCACCGGCCTCATAAGGGAACGTCGTGGTGACGCCCTCGCCGAACAACATGCCCTGGGCGACCGCGGGGATGAGCTTGTCCGCCCGCAGGTCGCTGAACAGCGTGATCGGCTCGCGGCATTCCCAGCTCATGACGCAGTCGACATGGTCCTGGAGGTTCTTGCCGACGCCCGGCAGGTCCAGCACCGGCGCGATGCCAAGCGCCCGAAGCTCGTCGGCCGGCCCGATGCCGGACAGAAGCAACGCCTTGGGCGAATTGACCACGCCTGAAGAGAGGATCACCTCCCGCGCCGCCCGGGCGCGTCCCAGGACGCCATCCTTCAGATATTCGACGCCGCGCGCCCGGTCGCCTTCGATGATCAGACGCGTGAGTTCCGCCCCCGTCAGCACAGTAAGGTTCTTACGGCCGAGGGCCGGACGCAGGAACGCCCAAGACGTGGACCAGCGCTTTCCTTTGCGGATGGTGAAGTCGTAGCGGCCAAAGCCTTCTTGCGTCTCTCCGTTGAAGTCATCATTGGCCGGGTAACCCGCCTGGATGCCCGCCTCGCAGAACACGTCCATCAGCGGATTGTTGCCGCGGGCCCGGCAGACGGTGAGTTCTCCGTCGCCGCTGTGGAAAGCGTCCTTGCGCTCGACATGGGTCTCGGAACGTCGGAACGCCGGAAGCACCTCGTCATAGGACCAGCCAGGCAGCCCGAGCTGCGACCAGCGATCGTAGTCATGGCGATTGCCGCGCACGTAGATCATGCCGTTGATGGTAGAGGTCCCGCCCAGCACCTTGCCGCGCGGCCAATAGAGCGAGCGGCCATTGAGATGGGGCTCCGGCTCTGTGTGATAATGCCAGTTGTAGATGCCCGAATGGAACAGCTTGCCCATCAGCATCGGTAACCGGAACAGCGGGTTGCGATCCTTGCCGCCAGCCTCGACCAAAAGCACGCGGTTTGCCGGATCCGTCGACAGGCGGTTGGCGAGAACACAACCGGCCGAGCCCGCACCAACGATGATGAAATCATATTCCGGGTTACGCGCCATGGGTCACCATGCGATGGGTCGGTCACCCATCGCCTCCAGATGAGAATTGCTAAGAAGGAAAGGATTTTCCCGGCCGAGCACCTTGTCGGCAAAGGCGGGATGTTCGCGCTGGATATAGGCGACATGGCCCATGCGTCCCTCGGCAACGCCCGCTTCTGCAAAGATGTCAGACGCCGCGGCACCGAACCCGAGGAAGACGACCGGCTTACCGCGAGCCAAAAGCGTTTCGACCACGCGCAGCATCAACGGCCGCCAGAAGGCAAGGTGACCGCGCGACTGGTGCGGATCGATATCGACGCGAAAGCGAGAAAGCGTCAGCGACGCATTGAGCAGGAGGACTCCCTCCTTGACCCAACGATCTGCAATCAGGCTCGGCGCCTCGAACGACCCTGCGGGATCGCAAAGCAGATGCCGCACATCCGGCCACCGGCTGAAATCGCGCGCGAGATCCTCGTCACCGAGGCGTGCAGCCGCGATCAGCTGCATATAGGCGCGGATGCTCTTTGAGAACATCTTGTCCAGCTCGCCCCACACGGCCAGATTGCCCGCCTCGAACGCGCGCCCCGTCGCAAAACCCGGCTCTGGATAAGGATCTTGCCCAAGCACGAGGCAGCGCACGCCATCGGGTGCAATGCCGTCGAACGCCGCCAGCGCATGCGCGCCCCGTGGCTGGCCAGGAAAAACCCTGCCGCGTCGCACCGGGAAGATCGGCTCCCATGGCTCAAGCTCAAGGTCCGCATCGATACGGGAGAAATCGTCGCCGACGGCGCCGAGCGCATCGCGCCACACAGGCGGAAGGTCGTTCTCCCAGCCTGCAAACGTTTCCGCCATTGCCTCCCTCAAGCGCATCGGCATCACGGCTCCTGTTCCGTTCGTTGAAGGTGAGACTAGACAAAAGCTGACCAAAGTGTCAACTTTCAAAAAGATAAAAAATGACGACTCGGTCAAGTTTTTCTGACCATATCGTCAACTTTCTGGCGAAGGTCGATACGCTTGCTTTTCGCTGGAAAACGCGGCAATTGCGAAAGCAGTCCCGCCACCACGCACGATTGCCTGGTGCGAAGCGAGATGGAGGCGAAACCATATGGCAAGGGCAGTACGAGATCCCGACGAGCGCATCCGCGAACGCAACATGCGGCTCATCATCAAGGCCGGGATCGAAATCTTCGCCCGCAAGGGCTTCGACGGCACGCGCATCGCCGAGATTGCCGAGGCTTCGGGGCTGCCCAAGGCAAATGTCTACTACTACTTCTCGTCCAAGGAGGAGATCTATACCGCCATCATCGCCCATCTGCTCGCCAGCTGGGATGATGCGCTGAAATACATCTCGCCCGAACGTGAGCCGGCGGAAGCTTTCAAGCTCTACATCAAGGCGAAGCTGGAATACACGCGCAAGAACATGGCCGAATCCCGACTCTTTGCCAGCGAGATCATTCAGGGCGCGCGCTTCCTGTCCAGGAAGGATCGCGAGCACATCCGCCAGGTCACGGATACCCATGTGGCCGTCGTCGAGGGCTGGATCGCCGCCGGTAAGATGCTGCCGGTCGATCCGCGCCACCTTTTCATCATGCTCTGGGCGTCGACGCAGTTTTACTCGGACTTCGAACCGGTTGCCGTCGATGCGCTCAGAAAGCCCCGATTGAAAGCCGATGACTATGAAAAGGCAGCCACCACGATCACCGAGACGATCCTGAGAGGCATTCTCCGGCAGCCCTAGCCGACAGGCGAACAAGCCCCCTGCCACGATCCTCCGCCGGCGTGACCTGCCGACACTCCGCGGCCGGGCGATCACGCGCGCTCCACGGCTCGCGCTTGTGCAGCACTTCTCCATGGCGACAGGCCCAACCACGAGAGAACGGGCCCCGGACGTTGCCTTTTTGGCAATCGACCTTGCGAATATCTGTGCTTCTTCGGCAAGGGAAACTCTGGATAATTGGCCGTGCAAGCAACTCTTCAGAGATCCGCAAGATGGCCTATGTCATTACCGAACCCTGCATCGACGTGAAGGATGGCGACTGCACCGCCGCCTGCCCTGTGGACTGCATTTACGAGGGTGGCCGCACCTTCTACATCCACCCCGACGAATGCATAAATTGCGGGCTCTGTCTTTCGATCTGTCCCGTCGATGCCATTGCCTGGGATCAGGAGATACCAAACAACCAGCGCCACTTCATCGCTGTGAACAAGGAGTTCTTCGGGTCCGATGTCACGGGGATGGGGTCGCCCGGCGGCTGGAGCAAGGAGTGCTCCACGACGCAGGACCATCCTTTCGTTGCCGCCTTCGAGAAGGCAGCCGCGATCGCTTAGCAAGTCCGCCCCCTATAGGAGACCAGAGGGTGACGCCTACCGCCTTGTCGCCGCGCTCACCAGCTGGCGTAATAGGCCCTTGTTGCCGCGGCCAGTTTGGTCACGCGTCCGCGCTCGGCGGTCAGCCGCGGAAGGTCAGCGCGCGCCTGCTGCAGGAGTTCGGCCCGGGCAGCCTCGAAATCGACCCGGGTCAACCGTCCATCGCACAGGATCTCCTGTCCGCCGACATAGAGCGCCTTTGCATCCGCGGCGGTCATCCGGGTAAGCAGCACCTCCGCTTCATCCAGGTCGTCCATCAGGCTGTCGGCAATCAGCGCAGCATAGTCCACGAGCACCAGGTCTTCGTTCGCCGGGGCGTTCACCACCTTGGCGCCGACATGGATCGCGGCATCGAAGACACGTCCCGCCGTAAAGGTTCGCGTCAGGTCGCGGCCGCCATGCAGCAGATGGGCAAGGCGCAATTCGCGCCAGAGATCCTGGTCATCGTCAAAGCCCGTTCCGTCGAGGCCGAACGCGAAAGCGGGGCCGCTTGGCGGAATGGTGGCGACCGGCGCCACGCCTGAACGCAGGCGCAAATTCGCCGACGGGTTCGAAACGAGCTGCACGCCGCGCGCAGCCAGCAGCTCCAACTCGTCCGGTCGCAGCTGGACGCCGTGGGCGACGGCGAGGCGGGGCGACAGGAAGCCGATCTCGTCGAGGTATCGGACAACCCCTTGCGGAAAGCGCCGATCCAGCCATTGCCTCTGCCTCGGGCTTTCAAGGAGATGCATGTGAATGCGTCGGCCGGTTGCGTGAGAGGCCTCGGCGATCGCTTCGAGCAGTGCGTTGGAACACCATTGCGGCCCGATCGGACCATACTGCACATCGAGCAACGGACTTGTGTTGGCCGCAGCGACCGCGTCGGCTGCCGAGATCTGCACCGATGGCGACGCATAGCTCGGGATCGAGCCGCTGAGATCGTCCCAGTCTGCCGGATCAAGATATGGCCGCAATCGCTGAGGCCCGCCGTCATAGGCCCACGGATCGTAGTCGAGAAGCGGGCAGGAAAGCGCAAGCCTTATGCCTGCGTCGCACGCCGCGCGCATGACCGCGCCTGCCTCGTCGACGAGACGGTCGATGTTCAAAGAATTATGGCAATGCATGGTCGCGCCGACGCCCGTTTGGGCCAACCTTGAGAAGGCCACCAGCGCCTCCAGATAGGGCTCGGTTCGCGGCCGAAGCCGAAGTCCCGGGATCCACACTTCCAGGGCAT
This sequence comes from Ensifer sp. ENS06, assembly GCF_014852205.1. NCBI lineage: Bacteria > Pseudomonadati > Pseudomonadota > Alphaproteobacteria > Hyphomicrobiales > Rhizobiaceae > Ensifer > Ensifer sp. ENS06. Next base: position 47,826 of record NZ_JACVBC010000024.1, read on the forward strand.
CGTCCGCGTTGCCAAAATCGAGCGTGCGGATGCCATAACCATGGTCATGGGCGTTGACGGGCGGCGGCATAAGCAGAGCACCAGCCGGGATCGTCGTCCATGAGGCGTTCTCAGGCAAATGATCCAACAGATTTTGCGTGCGCCCTGCGGCCTCGTGGCCCGGTCGCAAGAGAAGTCGCCCGGGAACGGATGCTGTATTCATGGATGGATCGCCTCCATGATCTGGTCGCTGAACCTCTGCAGTTCCGTGCCGACAAATTCGATGACGGCTTCCGCCGCATGCGTGCGCTGCCGGCGTCGCTGCACCAGAATCCCGACATGCAGGTTCTGAAGGCGCGAGCCGGAAAGCGGTATGGCGACGAGATCGCCCGATCTGATCTCGGCGAGGAAACCGATCGGCGTGAAGAAAGCCACGCCCTGACCGGACAGGATGAAAGGTTTGAGCATCATCTGGCTGTTCGAGAGAACAAAAGGCCGCCCGGTCCGCTCGAAGACCGAGAGTTCGATTTCGATGAGAGAGCGGATCGGTTGCGTGTCGAGCTGCAGGAGAAGGTCGTACTGGGCGCATTCGGCAAGCGAAACCTGCCGCTGTTTGGCCAGCGGATGTTCCCGTCCGACGAAGGCCATCAGCGGCATCGGCACGCGAAAGAGCATCTCGGTATCGTCAGGCCGGGCCAGATCGAAGGTCAGGCCCATATCGACATCGCCCTCGGCGACCAGGCTGCTGATATTGCCGTGGCCGGCGGTGTGGATGTGAAAGCTCACGCCGGGATGGATACTGTGGAACGCGTTGACCATGTCCGGCAGGAATTGGATCGCCAGGCTATCGAGGCAGGACATCTGCACGCGACCGGTCTTTTTCCCCTGCAGGGCGCCGAGGTCGCTGCGCAGCAGTTCGAAATTTTCCAGCGTCACCCGGGCGTGGCGCAGCACGTTTTCCCCGGCAACAGTCAGCCTCAGACCATTCGAGAGCCGCTCGAAGAGCGCGATCCCAAGCTCGTCCTCCAGTTTCTTGATCTGCCGGCTGACCGCCGAGGATGCGACATGAAGCTCCTCGGAGGCCTTGCGAATGGACCCGGACCGAGCGACCGAGACGAAGTATTTCAGGATGCTGGCGTGCATTCGATTGGACCCCTCCTCCCCTAGGCCCCGACCTATAACACGCTCACCGTCCCCTCCAAACGGGCGCGCGCTTCTCCCGAAAAGCGCGCACACCTTCCAGCGCATCCTCGCTGTTCAGCGCCTTCACAAGCGCGGGCGTGCGTAATCCCTGGGCTTCCGCCGGAGACAGGTGTCCGGTGCGATTGACCGTCTGCTTGATGGCGCGCAGCGAGAGCGGCGCACAGGCGACGATTTCCTTCACCCAGCGGGAGACGGCCGCGTCGAGCTCGCCCGGTTCGGCAAGTTCGTTGACGATACCAAAGGCGTGCATCTCGGCGGCCGAGAACCGCCGACCGGTCAACAGCACACCCATGGCAAGGTTGTGCGGGACCCTGCGCTGAAGAAGCACCATGCCGCCATCGAGCGGCAGGCGCCCGACGCGAGCCTCGGGCAGGCCGAAGGCCGCCTCCGTCGAAGCTATGACGATATCGCAGCCGAGAACCATCTCGAATCCACCACCGAGCGCATAGCCATTGACCCTCGCGATGACAGGAACATCCAGAGAGCGGCGAAAGGCCAGTCCTCCAAAGCCGTTCGGCCGGCTTTCGGTCCAGTAATCAAGGCCGGTCTTTTCAGCCCCCTTCAGATCCGCCCCGGCGCAGAACGCCCGTTCGCCGGCGCCCGTCAAGACGACGCAGCTGATATCGTCGCGTGCTTCGATCTCCTCCCAGATCGCATCCAGTTCGCGCTCGGTTGCGGCATCCACCGCGTTCATCCGCTCGGGACGGTTGAGAGTGACGCTTGCGACGCGATCCTCTACCACGAAAGTGACGCTCATGCCGCATCTCCCTGACGAACCGAAAGCCCCGAAAGGATCTCGTCATTGTGCTCGCCGAGCGTCGGCGGCGCGATGCGAACCGTCACGGTCGCCGCCGACATGTCGATCGGCGAACCAACCAGCCGGATCGGACCGGCCTTCGTCTCTCCCGCGTCCAGGATCATGCCGTTGATCGTCGTCTGTTCGTCGTTAAGGGCTTCGGGAAGCGAGCGTACCGGTGCGCAGAGAATGTCCACCTGTTCCAAGCGGCCGAGCCAATGGGCGCTGCTGTTTTTTGCGAACGCCTCGCGGAAGATTTGCTGCAAATCCGGACGGCGCTGCATCTGCGCGTCGAAATCGACAAATTGCGGCTGGAGGGACAGGTCCTCGATCTCAAGGGCATTGCAGATGTCGCGCAGCGGATTCTGCTTGAAGGCACCGACCATGACGATGGCGCCGTCGGTCGTCTCGAACACGCCCGTCAGCGGGAAGGCGCCCCAGTTCAGGTCCTTTTCCCGCATCATGTGCGTGGTGCCTTCCTGCATCTGCATGGCGAGCATCGAACTGTAGAGGCTGACCGCCACTTGCTGGCCGTGCCCGGTCTTTTCGCGATGCAGCAAGGCAAGCAGAATGCCCTGCACCAGGTGCATGCCGGCCGAGTAGTCGGCAAGCGGCGTCGCGTAGATCGACAGCGGATGGCTCGCGTCGGACTTGCGCCGCATGACGCCCGAAAGCGCCTGCGCCAAGATGTCCTGCCCGCCCTTGTGCCGGTAGGGGCCTTCAAGGCCGAAGCCCGTGCCGACGGCGTAGATCAGCCGTGGGTTTGTCCGCTTCAGCTCTTCATAGCCGAAACCCATGCGCTCCATGACGTCAGGACGGAAATTGTTGACGACCACGTCGGCAGTGTCGATCAGCGCGCGGACGGCTGCCCGCGCCTCGTCCTGCTTGAGGTCGAGTGCAAGGCTCTTCTTGTTGCGGTTGAGCGAGGAGAAAACCGGATTGTTGAGGCCATCCGGGTCGGAGCCCAGCGACCAGCGCGAGAGGTCGCCGATCTTGGCCTTTTCGACCTTGATGACCTCGGCGCCGTAATCGGCCAGCATCTGCGTGCAGCACGGGCCAAGCATGACCTGGGTAAAGTCGACGACGCGGATACCGTCGAGGGGAAGAGACGTCATTCTGCGGCCTCCAGATAGGTTGCATTTTCGGATGGTACGTCGCCGGGATCGGCGCCCTGCGCCCGCAGCTGCTTCTGGATCGCCTTGACGTCGGCGTCTCGCACCTTGACGCCGGCATTGAGCGCGACGGTGGCGGCAACACCGGCCGCCTCGCCCATCGCCATGCAGGGCGGGATCTCGCGGCTCGATTTTTGCGCCTGAATGGTCGCGGAATAATGCCGGCCTGCGACGATCAACTGATCGACCTCCTTGGGCAGCATGGCCCTATAGGGCGTGTAGTAGTCGCGGCCACGGCACACTGTGTCGGTGAAGTGCTGGCGGTTCATCACGTCGTCCTTGGTGACGACATATTCGCCCTGGAGCAGTCGCGACTGGCGCACGCCCGTCTGCGGCGCAAAGTCGATCACATGGGCATTTTCGAAGCCCGGCAGGTTGGCGCGGGCGAAGTCGAGCAGGCGGGCAATGCGGCCACGGCCCTCGAGTTCCGCATAGGTTAAGTCTTCGACACGGAGGCCAGAGAGCTTCGGGATGTGCGGGCAGTTGAGCCAGATGACGCCCGGCAGCGGGGTCTTCAGCCACCAGAACGACCAGCAACCGCCAATCAGACGCTTGGCCTCGTGGTCGATTGCCTTGAACTTTTCGGGTTCCTCAAATTCGAAGCGCTCGGCGGCTTCAGTGTCGATGCCCCCCCAGCGGGAAACCGTCGTCAGGATGAAATTGCCGTCCGTATGCTGGGCGCCGGCATCGGCCGCGACGTCGAGGTCGCCCGAGGCGTCGATGACGACGTCGCCCATGATGGCCTCGCGGCCGGATTTCGTCTGGCAAACCACACCCTTGATCGTGCCGTTCTCGACGATCGCCGAGGAGAACCAGCTATGGGTCCTCAGCTTCACGCCGGATTCGCGCAGGATGTCATAGGAGACGCGCTTGAAGGCGTCCGGATCGAAGGCGGCCGCATAGCAGATCGGGTGCGGCGCAGACGGCGTGTGGAAGTCGAACAGGCCCCAGCGCGCCCATCTTTGCCAGGCTTCCGGCGTATCGCGAATATCGAGCTGGCGGTCGCCATCCGTCGGCGTGACGCAAAGGCCGAGCGTCTTCATCCGTTCGATCATTTCCATGCAGATGCCACGCACGGTGATTTCGACGCCGTTGACCATGTCGTCGAGCACCAGAACCATACCGCCTGCGGCAAGGCCACCGACATAGGGATAGCGTTCGATAAGCGTGACGCTGGCTCCGGTGCGTGCCGCCGAAACCGCGGCGGAGATCCCAGCCGGTCCACCGCCGACGACGACGACGTCCGAGCGGTCGACGACCCGGGCATTGCGCAGGGGTTCTCTGATTGTTTCCATGGTCGTTCCTCCATAGGGGACGTGTCCGGCGAAATGTGAGGAGCTCACAGCCAGTGACTTCGTCGGTTGACCGGACCCGGTTATCCAGGTCCGGCAGCAAAGGGTTTGGGGGTCAGTGGTCTGTCGTCGGTTTCCAGCGGACGATCTTCGATTCCGCGTAGGAGACGGCAAAGAAGAGAACCACGGCAAGCGAGGCCGCAATCACCACCGTCGCGTAAAGCAGCGGCGAGCGGAAATTGTAGGTCGCCTCGATGATCAGCGCACCGAGACCGTAGCTGGAGCCGATCCATTCGGCGACGATCGCGCCCATCACGCTGCTGGTTGCCGCAATCTTCAGCGCGGCGAACAGAAAGGGCAGCGAGCCCGGCAGGCGAACCTTCCAGAAGATTTCGGAATTGCTGGCAGACAGGATGCGCATCAGGTCGAGCATTGCGGGGCTCGCCGACTTCAGTCCCTGCACCATGTTGACCAGCGTCGGGAAGAAGCAGATCAGGCCGGCGATGATGATCTTCGGCGCGATGCCGTTGCCGACAAGCAGCACCAGGATCGGGGCAAGCGCGATGATCGGGATCGACTTGATGATGACGGCGATCGGATAGAAGGCGCGTTCCGCGAGCGGGCTATAGACGAACCAGACCGCCAGAAGGACGGCGATGACATTGCCGAAGATAAAACCGAGAACGGCCTCCATGAGCGTCGGCCAGAAGTTCGTCCAGAGCACGCCGGCGTTTTCGCCGAAGGCCTTGATGACGTCGACCGGTCCGGGCGCCATGAAGGTCGGCACCGAAAAACCCCAGACGACGAGTTGCCACAAAAGGATGCAGCCAAGGATCGCGAGTGTCGCCGGAAGATGTCGCAGGATCGCAGCGGCAAGACCATCGAGTATCCGGAACCGGTTGCCGTCGGTCAAAGCGCGGCCTTCCGCCTGTGAAGGAAGGGCATTCGCCATCAGCATTCTCCCAAAAGTTTGCGCAGGTGGGCGGTCACCTGGATGAACTCGACCGTGTCGCGCATCGCGAGAGTTCGCGGGTAGGGCAAGTCGACTTTCATGAACTCTTTGACGCGGCCGGGATGGGCGGCGAGCATCAGCACATGTTGACCGAGGAAGACGGCCTCGGGGATCGAATGGGTGACGAAGAGGATCGTCGTGCCGGTTTCCTGCCAGAGGCGCAGCAGTTCTTCGTTCAGCTTGTCGCGCGTGATCTCGTCGAGCGCGCCGAAAGGCTCGTCCATCAAGAGAATACGCGGGCGGGTCACCAGTGCCCGGGCGATCGCCACGCGCTGGCGCTGGCCGCCCGACAATTCGTGCGGCATCGCCTTCTCGCGCCCCTTCAAGCCCACGAGGGCGAGAAGCTCTTCCGGATCGGCATAGGTCGCGCCCGGTTCGCGTTTCCCCACCAGCAGCGGGAGACGCACATTGTCGATCACATTGCGCCACGGCAGCAGCGTCGCTTCCTGGAAGACGAAGGCGAAATCGCGTCCCTCGCGCGCCTTGCGCGGTGTCTGGCCATGGACGGACACCGAACCGTCGGTGATGTGCACGAGATCCGCGACCGTACGCAGCAAAGTCGACTTGCCGCAGCCGGATGGGCCGAGCATTGTCACGAGCGAGCCGGCCGGTATCTCGACCGAGACATCGGAGAGTGCGGTGAAGCCTGAATCATCCGCGCCAAAGCGAATGTGAAGGTTTTTCACCGACACCGCGGCGTTGCCGAGCGAAGCCTGGCCGGGTCTGATAAGCGTTTCCAACATCGCCTTATCCTACGCTCTTGCGGACATCGGCTGTCGCATCCAGGATTGCCATTGTGTAGACGTCGTCGACGTTGGGAACCGGACCTGTGAACTGGCCGAGGTCCGCATAGGTCTTGATTTGCTCCGCCCAGTTTGCCTGGTCCATGCCTCCCCAACCCTCGCTCGCGGTGGTTTCGTTGAACACGAACTTCATCAGCGGTCCGATGGCCTCCAGCTCGCTCGCCTTGTCGAGGTTGGGGTAGGATTCAAGCAGGATGTCGACGGCCTCTTCCTGATGGTCGCGGGCATAACCCCACCCGCGCGCCGAACTGGATACGAAGGCTGCGAGCTGGTCCGCGTGATTTTGCAACTGGTCGTCGGTGGTATAGTAGACGTTGGCATAAAGCCGGATACCGCCATCCCAGAGCGTCAGATCGACCCGGTCATCCCCAAGCACTTTCAGGGCGTTGACGTTCGTCAGCCAGCCACAGACCGCATCGGCCTGGCCGGTCACGAGCTGGTTCATGTCCGAGCCCATGTTGACGATCTTGACCTGGTCTTCCGATATGCCGTTCTTGGCGAGAAGCGCGCGCAGAAGAATGACCGAGGTCGGGATCGCGGCGATCGTCTTGCCAATCATGTCCTGAGGCTTGGCGATCGGATTTGCCTTGCGAGAGAAATAGGCGAAGGGATGCTTTTGGTAGCCGGCGGCAAATGCCTTGATCGGTGCGCCGGCCGAACGAGCCAGCATGACTGACGGGCTGGAGGAAATCTGACCGATGGTCGACTGGCCAACGGCAACACCCGCAACACCATCGACATTCGGTCCGCCGGGCACGATTTCGAGCTCTATGCTCTTCTCGGCGTAGTAACCCTTCTTGCGGGCCACGAGCTCTCCGAGAAGCCCGTTCGATGGCAGCCAACCGAGCTGCATGCGTATCGTCGCGGAATCGGCCGCAAGGCCTGGTGAAACATTGATGAGGCTATGGGTTGCGGCAATCGCGCCCATTGCGGCCGCATTCGAAAGGAAACCTCGGCGGTTCATCATAAAACGAGACATATCGTTCCCCTTGCTTGTTATGGGAGCGATGATGATGGAATTTGGCATCTCATAAAGCACAATTTTTAGCGGTTGGTATTGCCGATACGGCAACGCTCGGGTCGGAATTTAGGTTTGCCGTTTTGGCAATGGCGGGGTCGAAAGATTGTTCTTTCTGCCGGATCCATCGCATCCGATAAGCAGAGACATGATCAAAGTGTGAGCGCCGCGGAGGATAGATATGGTGCAGAAAAACCTGATCGATGGGGAATGGATCGCCGGTAGCGAAGCGTTCCGCAACATCAACCCGTCCGATACCAACGACGTGGTCGGCGAATACGCCCGCGCGTCAGCCGAGGATGCGCGCGCAGCGATCGCTGCCGCCAAGGCGGCGTTTCCGGCCTGGTCGCGCTCGGGTATTCTCGAGCGCCACGCGATCCTGAGGAAGACCGCCGACGAGATCCTTGCGCGCA
>NZ_JACVBC010000025.1:0-48612 GCF_014852205.1 Ensifer sp. ENS06
TCCGGTCGGGGGCTTGCCTCAGCGCCAGCGGAGATGTCGAGTGTCGCATGTCTAAATGGCTGGCGACGCGCCCAAAGTGACATTTCTACTTTGCGCCAACGTGGACAGTTCAACTTGGCTGCCACAAAATCTGTAGCCGCAAAGTTAAAGTGTCCTGATCCTGCAAAGTTGGAATGTCACTCTCCCCGGGTTTTGATGACCTGGGAGATTGCGGATGGGATTGATTGCGATGAGCGAACGCGATCTGCAACGGATTGAGGTTTTGTCGAAAGTGATCGCCGGACGCATGACGTTGGCGTCGGCGGCGCGCGTGCTTGAACTGAGCACCCGTCAGGTCCGTCGTCTGCTGGAGCGGATCAACACCGGCGGTACGGCGTCGACCCGGCCCCACGCTATGACCGTGCGCACCGTATGTTCGGCATCTTCCTAAGACATGTAGTCTTCGAGCTCCCCTGAAAATCGGGTAAAAGGCGCGTGGTGGCTCGGTCGGTCGTCGAGCGCGCGCCGGAGCGGGACGTAAGCTAAAAGATGGCCCGCAAACAGGCGCTTACGATTGTCAACATCAGCTGCGCAACGGAGGCCGACGTCTCTCAAAAGATGACCCGAAGCCTCTGATAAGGCAAGCCAATTGCAAAGCGGCATCGACTGCTGATTGACAGTCGACGGAAATGGGCGGATAGCCCGGATGCCATTTTAAGGCTTCAAAGCACCCTGCTCCCGGTTCTAGGGCTTTGGCAGTGATGCCGTTGACGGTTAGATGGGGTTGCGAAGCCGACCCCGGGCTCTCGGCCGCCCGGCAAAGCCACAAGAATTCTTCCACACGGACAATCAGAGGAAATCATGGAAACGGTAGAAATCAGCGATCGTAACGACTTTGCCCTTTGGGCCATTCAGCGCGCTCAGGAAATCGTGACGGGAGAAGGCGCAGCCTTCGCAATCGCAGCCCAGGGCGCAGACGAGGAAGCCCTGTCGCAAACCGCGGCCGCCCTCGGCCAGGCAATCAGCGATGCCATGCTCGAGGTTTTCGACGGTCTCGTCGCCTCATAAATTCTATCTGCGCCGATTGGCTCTTGCTACCGTCTCGCAGCCCGGACCAGCCAGCAGCATGGTACGGCCTCCCCATAGGATCGCGCGCCATGCTCACGAAACTAGCCGTGACCGGTGGTACTACAGTCTCAGCCCCAAGAGCTTCGACGAATTACTGGAGGAAGCCAGCGCAAGCCGGCTCCCTCCAGCAGAAGCATTAGATGACGCCGAGCGCGTCCATCGCTTCGGCGACCCTCACGAAGCCGGCGATGTTGGCTCCGAGCACATAGTCGCCGGGGTTCCCGTATTCCTCGGCGGTCTCGGCGCAACGGTCGTGGATCGACTGCATGATAATGGCAAGCCGTGTTTCGGTTTGCTCGAACGTCCAGCTGTCGCGAGAGGCATTCTGCTGCATCTCGAGAGCCGATGTCGCAACACCGCCCGCATTGGCGGCCTTGCCAGGGGCAAACATGACACCTGCATCCTGAAAGATGCGAACCGCTTCCGGGGTCGACGGCATGTTTGCCCCCTCGCCTACTGCGATGACGCCATTCTTCACCAGAGTGCGGGCATCCTTGCCCGTGAGCTCGTTCTGGGTCGCCGAGGGCATCGCGACATCGCAAGGAACGTCCCAGACGGAGACGCCCTCGACATAGTGTGCCCTGGAGCCTTTCAGCCTGGCGTACTCGGATATCCGCTCACGGCGAACCTCCTTGATCTGCTTGACCAATTCGAGATCGATCCCGTCCTCATCGACGACATAACCGTTGGAATCGGAGCATGCGACGATCTTGCCACCGAACTCCGCGACCTTTTCCATGGTGTAGATAGCGACGTTTCCGGATCCCGATACGGTCACGCGCCTGCCTTCGAAATCGAGGCCCTTGGTGCTGAGCATCCGCTGGACGAAGTAGGTCGCACCGAAGCCCGTTGCCTCCTTGCGTGCGCGCGAGCCGCCGTAAATCAGCGCCTTGCCCGTCAGCACCCCGGCCTCATACCGGTTGGTGAGCCGCTTGTACTGGCCGAACATATAGCCGATCTCCCGGCCTCCGACGCCGATATCGCCGGCAGGAACGTCCGTGTATTCGCCCAGGTGTCGGTGGAGCTCGGTCATGAACGACTGGCAAAATCGCATGATTTCCCCATCCGTTCGCCCTCTCGGGTTGAAGTCGGAGCCGCCCTTGCCGCCGCCGATCGGCATGCCTGTCAGGGCGTTCTTGAAGGTTTGCTCGAAGCCGAGGAACTTGATGATCCCGACGTTGACGGAAGGATGAAAGCGTATCCCGCCCTTATAGGGCCCAAGTGCGGAGTTGAATTGCACGCGGAAGCCGCGGTTGATCTGTACCTGCCCGGCGTCGTCGACCCAAGGCACCCTGAAGATGATCTGCCGCTCGGGTTCGCAGATCCGTTCTATAAGGGCCTGTTCCGCATAGCGCGGATGCTTGGCAATGACACGCCCCAGACTTTCAAGCACTTCCCGTACGGCCTGGTGAAATTCCAGCTCGCCGGCGTTGCGCCTCAGCACTTCCGTTAGAATTGGTTCCAGCTTCTCATCGACATTCAAGATGGTTCTCCTCATGCGCGCAGGTTCTTAGGCGCAGACCCCTCGCGCATTATCGGAAGCTAGGCGGCAAGTGAAGATTTATTTCCCGCGGCCATGCAATTCGTGATTGCTTCCCTGGACGCCGTTTTCCTTGGAAAAACAGGCCGCCTCCATGGCGCACTCGTCGCAGCCGACGTCACCACCTTAAGGCTCACGCTCGGCGTCCGCCAGGTGCGCAAGGCGTCCTTCTGATAGGCGCGCGCGCTATAGAGGCGACGATGCATGGTCGCCTCTATAGCCCCCCTGCTCAAGGGCAAAGTGCCGGCGCGTTCCCTCCACGGTGACGCACGCAATCATTCCTCGCGGAAGGCTCGAAGCATTTGGTCGGTGAAGGGCTTTGTTAGATAGGAGATGGCCGTGCGCTCGTCCGTCTGGACATAGACTTCGACCGGCATGCCCGGCATCAGCTTGCGGTCGCCAAGCTTGTCCAGCGCCTGGGTGATGTCGACCGTGGCGAGATAATAGGGTTGTCCGGTGGCGCGATCGATGGTTGTTGCGGCGGCAACCACACCGACCTGGCCATCGAGTTCCGGGGTGGTGCGCTGATTGAAGACGGTGAAGCGCAGGCGGCTGGCCTGGCCCGGCGCGATACGGTCGATGTCGGCCGGCGGGATGCGGATTTCAACGGTCAGGTCGTCATCCTCGGGCACGATCGACATCACGCTGGCGCCGGGGGCAATGATGCCGCCGATGGTATGGACCTGCAGGTCGTAGACGAGCCCATCGACAGGCGCGCGCACCTCCATGCGCGACAGCCGGTCGCGGGCGGCGACCTCGCGCTCGCTGAGTTCGGCGATCTTGGCCTCGATGCCGACGATCTGGGTCTGGGTTTCCTTGCGGGTGTTCTGATCGATGGCGAGCAGCTTGATGCGCAGTTCGCTGATCTGCCCGACCGCCTCGGCGATCCGCGCCACGAGTTCGCCCTTGGAGCCGTCGATCCGGGCCATCTGGCGCAGGAGATCACGGTGTTCGGAGACTGGCACCAGGCCGCTCTTCAGCAAGGTCTCGAGTTTGGCGATCTCCTTCTCGACGATCTCCCTTTCCGCGTCGCTCGATCCGGTCTGAGCCTTGAGGCCGCGGATCTGCTCTTCGAGCTGGGTGATCTGCAGGCGCATCTGCTCTTCCTGGCTGGTGATCATCCGGCGATTGGCCTCAAACAGCTTGAGCTCGCTGACCTTCAGCACCTCGCTGACATCGAGGCCATCGAACGAGACGGCGGCCTCGCCATCCCGCTCGGCCTTCAACCGGGCGCGCATGGCGTAGAACTGCTGCAACTGACCGCGCACGATCGCGAGCTCCACGCGGGTTTGAGTCTCGTCGAGGCGGATCAGCACGTCGCCCTTCCTGACCTGGTCGCCGTTGCGCACGGCGATTTCGGAGACGATGCCGCCGTCACGGTGCTGGATGAGCTTGACCTGCTGGGAGATGGCGACCTGGCCCTGGGTGATGACGGCCCCAGAAAGCCGGGCATGGGCGGCCCAACCGCCGACGCCAAAAAGCAGAGTGGCGGCAAAGGCAGCGGAGACGACGATGCGCGAGGTGATGCCAAACTGGCTGCTGTCCTTTGCGATCTTGTCTTCGACCTTGGTGGTCTTGGTCTCGTTCTCTCTGCTGATCATGGCCTTCTCCCGGTAACGCGTGACAGCTCTGGTTGATGCGGGTGGTGTTGCTTGCGATTGCTTAGACGGCGTCTCTCTGCTGCTCGCCGGCCGTATCCAGGGCTGCGAGAATGAAATCCTGCTCGGTCAGCGCGTGGCGGCCGGCGATCAGAAATTCGAGATCTTCGTCGCGCTCGAGATCGATGACGGCGCGCACGACCGTGCGCTCGCTGTCGCTGAAGGTCTCGTGGTAGAAGGTGATGCGGTTGACCGGCGTCGGGCTGCCGTCATCGGCAAACGGCGCAAAGGCGAGGCCGCCGATGGCTTCGGCAATCTTCGACAGATCGATGCGGTCTCCGACCTGGAAGTCGCGGATCTCATCGCGCCCCTCCCCGCCATTGGCAAGGGCAGCGAGGCTACGAAAGACGAAGATATCTGCGCCTGCGCCACCGGCCAGGACGTTGACGGCATTGCTGGCGACGATGATGTCGTTGCCCTTGCCGCCGATCGCGGTCTCGACGGAACTCAAACTGTCGTTGCCGATCTCGACACCCGTGGCAACGCCGCGGTCGAGATCGATCACCACCGCCTGTGTCGCTGCGGAGGCATCGTAGCGATCAACGCCGTCACCGCCGTCGATCGTATCGTCTCCGTCGTCGGTGCCGGGGAGGAGAACGACGACGAAGGTGTCGTTGCCATCTTCGCCCTTCAGTTCGTCGTCGCCAGCACCGCCGACGAGCACGTCATCGCCGTCGCGGCCGCGCAGCCTGTCGTCGCCATTACCACCGAACAGCATGTCGTCACCGCGGCTACCGGAGATCCGGTCACTGCCGCGCCCGCCGACGATGATCTCGAAGTCCTCGATGCGATCCTCGCCGATCTCGTCGCCTTCGGCGATGCCGGCATCCATGTCGGCGAGAACCGCCTGCACCAGCGCGGACAGATCGAGCGTGTCGATGCCATCGCCGCCGCTATAGCTGTCGTTGCCGTCATCGTCGGCGTCGCCGCTGCCATCGAAGGCGACGACCACGATCGTGTCGTTGCCGGCGCCTCCGGAGACGACATCGTCGCCATTGCCACCAATCAGGGTATCGTCCCCGGCATTTCCGGCAATGACGTCGTTGCCGTCATTGCCGATCAGCGTGTTGCAGTTCTCGTCGCCGGTGATCCGGTCGTCGCCGGAACCGCCGATCACGTTTTCGATGCTCTCGATCGTATCGGAGCCTATTTCCGCGCCGGTGGCAGTGCCTGCGACGAGATCTATGACGACCGTCTCCTGTGCGCTGCTGGCATCGAGCGTGTCGTGGCCTTCGCCACCGGAATAGTGATCGTCGCCATCGCTGGCGGGCGGCGATGCGCTGCGGGTTTCATCGGCGGTGAGGCCAGTGACGATGATGTCATCGCCGGTGCCGGCAAGCACCGTGTCGTCGCCGGAGCCACCGGTCAGCCGGTCGTTACCGGCCCCGCCATCGACGAGGTCGTTGCCGGCATCGCCATCGATAACATCGGTACCTTCCTCACCGAACAGGCGGTCATTTCCCGCGCCGCCCGAGAGATAGTCGTCACCGGCCTCACCAAGCAGGATGTCGTCCCCCTCTTCCCCATAGAGGTGATCGTCCCCCATCCCGCCGAACAGAATGTCGTTGCCGCGCCCGCCATAGAGACGGTCATTGCCGGCCTCACCGTAAAGCGTGTCGTTACCGTCGCCGCCGATGAGCGTGTCGTTGCCGGTGCCCCCGAGAATGGTGTCGTCGGACTCGCGGCCATAGACGATGTCGTCGCCACCAAGGGCCGCAATGATGTCCTTTTGCGGCGTGCCGCGCATCACGTCGTCACCTTCGGTGCCCCTGATCTCGTTCGCCGGCCAGTCCATCAGCGTCATCAGCGCACCATTGACGGTACGGCCGGTGCCATCCGAGACCGAATAGGTGAAAGTGACCTCACCGAGATCGCCGCGTTCCGGCGTATAGAGCCACATGCCCTCGCCATAGGCGCGAATAGATCCATTCGATACCGTCAGGTTGGCGATCGACAGCCTGTCGCCGTCCGGATCGACCGTGTTGGCGAGAAGGTCGTTCAACAGGATGACGGCCGAGAGGTTCATCAGGCCGTTGGCGAGCACATTGCGTCCGGTGACGACAGGCAGGCGATTGCTGCGGGCACTGCCGTCGTCGTCGTCACCATCGCCGGGACCACCAGGACCACCCGGCTCGTCATCGTCGTCGTCATCGCCGCCACCGGGACTGCCGTCATCGTCATCAGCATCGTCGTCCTCTACCCGGCCGGACGGCGAACTGCCGAAGGACGCCAGACCGGGGAAATCGAAACCCTGCGGGCCGTTGTCGTTGGCGGGGCGCGCGCTTGTCTTATAGGGCCGCTCGTCGATGAGATCGGTTGTGGGCAGGCCCTCGTCGAAAGCAAGCCGCACCGAGGAGCGCAGGCGGCCGAGCTTTGACGGCAAGGCCTCGTCCGGAAACGCCAGGTCTTGCAGAAGCCCCTGCACGTAAGCGGCGGCATCCTCGATCGCCCCGAGTGCCCCGGACATGTCGAGCACCTCGCTCGGCTGGCCGGGACCGACCGGCTCGGGATTCGGATCGTGCTTCGCCGGTTCGCTTTCGCCTTCCTTGCTTCCGAACACGGAACCGAGCGCGCCGAGGAACAGCGCCGACAGCACCAGCCGCCCACGCTTGCGCCCGGGCTTGTCCGCGATCTCGTACCGGTTCATCGGCGCGATCGCCTGTTGGCTGTCGGGGCGCTTCAGGATGAGCTTTTCGTCCATGACATCCTCCTCGGCCTGCGGCCGAACCTCTTAAGGTCTCTCACTCAGCCGCCGCCGACACCCGTTGCGGCGGTTGTCCGCCGGCATCCGCACGTCGGGTCTTTTCGACCACCAATGGCCGGGTCTTTTGCGACGGCAGGATCTCCTCCTTCGGACCGAAGGCGACCAGCCGTCCGCCCTGCACCAGGCCGATCATGTCGACCGTCTGCAAGGCGCTCGGGCGATGGGCGACGATGACGACGATGCCGCCGCGCTCGCGCACATTGAGGATCGCCCGGTTGAGCGCTTCCTCACCTTCGGCGTCCAGGTTGGAGTTGGGCTCGTCGAGCACCACGAGAAAAGGGTCTCCATAGAGTGCGCGTGCCAAGGCGATGCGCTGTCTCTGGCCCGCGGACAGGGCGGTTCCATGGGGACCAAGCTCGGTCTGGTAGCCATTCGGCAGGTGCACGATCATCTCGTGGATGCCGGCGGCCTTGGCGGCGCGGATGATCGCCCGCGCATTCGGCGCTTCAGCGAAGCGCGAGATGTTGTCGGACACGGTGCCATCCATCAGCGCCACGTCCTGCGGCAGGTAGCCGACATGCTGATTGAACAACCCCTCCGGCCACTGACTGAGATCGGCGCCGTCGATGCGCACAGCCCCACGCAGCACCGGCCAGATGCCGAGTATGGTGCGAGCGAGCGTCGTCTTGCCGCCACCCGACGGGCCAATCAGCCCCACGGCCTGGCCGGCCTTCAGTTCGAGGCTCACCTCGCTCAGAAGCACCGCGCCAGTCGAAGGCGCAACCGTCGTCACCTTGTCGAGGCTAAGGCTCTGCTGCGGCGCCGGCAGGTCGAGATTGCCGCCGCGTTCGTCGAGCACGCCGAGCGTCTCGTTGAGGCGGTGATAGCTGCGGCGGGCGGCGACGACGCCCTTCCACTGCGCGATTGCCAAGTCGACCGGCGCCAGTGCCCGGGCCGTCACGATCGACGAGGCAATGATCGAGCCGGCCGACATCTGTCCGCGGATCGCCAGATAGGCGCCGAGCCCGAGGATCGCCGATTGCAGGATCATGCGCAGCACCTTCGACAGGCCCGACAAGGTGCCGCCGATGTCCGAGGTTTTGGTCTGACAGTCGAGGTGGCGACGATTGGCCTTCTCGAAGCGCGCCACGGCCCGGCCGGTCATACCCATGGCGTGCAGCACGTCGCTGTTGCGGGCATTGCTTTCGGCAATCGAGCTGCGCGCCACGGAGGCCTTGATCGTCGGGCTGGAATGGCGCCGCGTCATCACTTCGGCGATCACCGTCAGCAGCGCCAGAACCAAGGCGCCGCCGAGCGTGAGGTAACCCAGCATCGGATGCAGGAGCCAGACGAAGGCGAGATAGATCGGGATCCAGGGCAGGTCGAACAGCGCCACCGGGCCCTGGCCGGCGAGAAAGCCGCGCAGCGTGTCGACATCGCGGCCGCGTTCCGTCGCCTCGGCGGTCGAATAGCCGAAGCGCGGCATTTCGATCACCACCTTGTGGGCGAGCGGTGCCAGTTCCGCATCGAGCCGCGCGCCGAGACGCACCAGGATCTGCGAGCGGATGACATCGAACAGGCCCTGGAACAGGTAAAGCCCGACCGCGAGTACCGATAGCGCCACCAGGGTGGAGATGCTGCCGCTGGTCAGCGCCCGGTCATAGATCTGCAGCATGTAGAAGGCGCCGGTCAGCGCCAGGATGTTGATGATGCCCGAGAGACCGAAGAGATAAATCAGGATACCGCGCATGCCGCCGATCTTGTGTTGCGGCTCTTTCTTCTTGCTCATGATGAGATCCCCTTTTGCCCGCCCCGCATGCCGTCCCGGCCGACGTCAGTCGGCCGGGACGTGTGCTTCATGTTCAGGAGACGCCGTTGAAGTCGGCGACCTTGAGGTTGTGGGTGCCGTCGAGCGTCAGTGCGAACTCGGCATCCTGGTCGCCATCGACGCTGCCGCGGATCACGGTTACGTCGGCACCGTCGCGGGTCTCGTGCGTAACCACGATCTGGCCCGCCCCTGAAAGCGTCGTGCCGCTGGAAAGCGTGAAGCCCTGCTTGCCGGCCTGCCCGCTGCTCGCATCGATCGCCGAGAAGTCGATCCGGTCGCCCGGCGAGAAGCCGTAGATCGTGTCGCCGTCGGCCGCCGCCACCGACGTGAAGCGGAAGACGTCGTCACCCAGGCCGCCGTCCATGATGTTGACGGCCGTCGAGGCGGTGATCTCGTCGTGACCCGAACCGGTGATGATATTCTCGAACCCGTAGATTGTATCGGTGCCGACCTCGGCCCCCACCACCTGGCCGCGGCCCATGAAGCCGTTGCCGAGATCCACCTTCAGGTTGCCGGTCGCCACCGAATAGTCGAGCGTGTCGACGCCATCGCCGCCCCAGTAGCTGTCGGAACCGTCGTTGAGCGTGGCAAGCACGATGTCGTCGCCGTCGCCGGCCCAGACTTTGTCCGCCCCGGCGCCGCCTTCGATGATGTCGTTGCCGGCATCGCCGTAGAGAAGATCGTCGCCGCCATTACCGAACAGCATGTCGGCGCCAGCTCCGCCGTGGACTTCGTCGTTGCCGGCCCCACCGGAAGCGACGTCATCGCCGTCGCCGCCACTCAGCACATCGTCGCCATCCTCGCCGCGCAACACGTCGTTGCCGCTGTCGCCAGAGAGAATGTCAGCCGATGCCCCGCCGAGCAGGATGTCGCCGGCGGCCCCACCGAGCAGCACATCGGAGGCCGCCGTGCCGATCAGCGTGCGGGCCGCAACCGGCAAGGATGTGCCGTCGGCGTCACCGGAGCCGTCACCCGAGCCGCAGTGGTCATCATCTCCGTCGTCGTCCGAACCGCCTTCGTCTTCATCATCATCATCATTGTCTCCGCCGGAAACGAGGCTCGGCGTGTCGCCGACGAAGGTGATGGAGTGCGTGCCGCTCGAAAGGGTTCTGGTGCCGTCGCCGTTGTCGGTTTCAGCATAGTCGGCAGGATTGGCACCCGTCGGGATCTCGATGACATCCTGAGGCCGCAGCGCGCCGACGATGGTGTCCTGACCGCCATTGCTGCGGAAGACGATGCGGTGCGCCGAAGACAGGCTCGAAATGTCGATCACGTCGTTGCCGGCGGAGCCTTCGACGGTGATCGTGGAGTAGTTCAGGCTGGTCGTGTCGAAATTCCCGATGACCTGGATCGTGTCGCCTTGACTGACGCCCTGGTCCGGGCCGCCATTGTTGTTGTTGTTCGTCACGTTCAGGGTGTTGACGCTGATCTCCTCGATGTTGTCGAGCTCGGCGATGACGCTTTCGACGCCGCCGACGGTGCGGGTGATCACGATTTCCGTCGAGGCCAGGAACGTCGTGTTCAGGCTTGTTGCCAGGTTGGCGTTCTGGCCGGCGGTGATGGCATAGATGCGGAACAGTTCGGCGCCGGCACTGCCCGAAAGCACATAGGTGTCGCTGCCAGCACCGCCGTCGATGATATCGCGTCCTTGAGTGCTGCTTTGGTTGATCGTGTCATTGCCGCCACCGGCAAAGACAATGTCATTGCCCGCGTTGCCGTTCAGCGTGTTTGCCGCATTGTCGCCGACGAGAATGTCGTTGCCGGTCCCGCCGTCGATTGTGCCCAGGATATCGCGCACCACGTCGACGGTTGCCGTATCCGTACCGGTTCCGCGGTAGGTGAAGCTGCCACCGACAGCAACGCCGTTGTCGTTGATCGTGACGCCATCCGGGCCGAGGGTTGCCGTGAGACTGTTCGCCTGCGTGATCGCCGAAATCGCCATGGCGCTGTCTGGATCAACATCGTTGGCGAGCAGCGCCCAGCTCGGGATCGTGAAGGGATTGCCATTGGTCCAGTTCGTCACGATACGATCGTTGTTGGCGATCATGGGATCGTCCACGGCAACGACGCTGATTGTGGCGGTCGCCGGCTGGCTGTCCCGGAAGCCGTCATTCACCGTCACCTCGATGGTCCGCGCCGTGATGGCTGGGTTATCCGAGGTGTTCGAGAACCGGACGGCGTCCAGCGCGCGCTGGTAATCGGCTGCACTCGCCTCGCCTGTGAGCAGCAGCACGAGTTCCCCGGCAATCACTGCCTGCGACACCGCGATTGCCGCGGGGCGACCGTTGGCCGTCGTTGCCGAGAGCGCGTCGCCCGCTGCCATGTTCTTCAGCACGACGCGTGCCGAGACGATCGTCTCGTCCGTGGTGATGCCCGAGAGGCTCGAGATCCCGACGGCTGCCTGGTTTTCCGTGAAGGTCGCGTTCCAGGCCGTCGTTCCGTCGTCGACGGGCGTGGTGTATTCGACATTCACATTGTCGATCCGAACGGTTTCGGTGTTGCCGTTCACGCCGCTGAAGACGAAGCGGATCGCAGACGAGGCCGTGAACGGACCCGCAAGCGAGAGGTTTGCCATCCCATCGTTCGATGCGCCGGTAATCGTCTCTATGGTCGTGAAGTTGTTGCCATCGGCGGAGAACTGCACCTGCAAGGTTTCGCCGTTGTCGAGGCCGCTTTCTTCGTAGCTGAAGCTCAGCGTCGCAGTGCCGGCGCCGACCATGGAAAGATCGACGGTCCGGGTGATCGTGGCGCCCGCTGGCGTAGAGCCGGCGCCTGTGTCCTGGCGGAATTCGAGCTGTCCGCCAGTGACGCGGATTTCGCCCGTCGTCGCCACGTTTGTCGTGCGGTCGTCCGTCTCAATCCATGGCGAAGTCCAGGTCGCCGATCCGTTTGAGTTGGCGTAGTTCGCGGAACCGAAGGCATCGCGATAATTGCCGCTGTCGAAAGCGTGCAGGTCGAGCGAAGGACCACGAAGGTCGAGGACCCGATCGGCAAACTGGATGCGTTCGATGTTGAAGAGGCGGTCGGTCCCCTCGGCCTCGAGATTGCGTCCGGTTACCGGGTCGATGACGCCGGCGGTGGGGTCTGTGTGGGCGACCGTCACGCTGCCATCGGCATTGAAGGTGATCTCGTAGTTCTCGAAGTTGTCGTAATAGACGGCCGTGTCGACATCGCCAGCCTTGCCGCCATCGACAATCTCGCGGATGACCTGAAGCTGGCTTGGCTTGATCTCGCCCGAAAACAGGCGGCTCTGGATGTCGGCGATCGAGTCGACGCTGAAGGCAGACCAGCCCTGACCTTCACGCGGCGAGACGAGGATGCGTACGTTCAGCCACTTGTCGCCGTCGATGATGTCATTGCCGCCCATGCCGCGGATCGTGTCCGAACCGCCGCCGCCGAGGATGATGTCCGACCCGTCGGACGTATCCATCACGGCGACCTCCTTTGCGCCCGCCGGGTTGATCGGAATGCCGTTCGCATCGAGGTTGTGCGGATTGTAGAGGTCGAAGCGCTGGAGGTGGGCGACGAGCTCGCGCAGCCCGGCGATCCGGTCGACATTCTTTTCGAGCAGCGCGTTCGAGAAGCTCTCGATCGGAGCGTCGGCGTCGACTTGAGCCGCATTGCCGTTCGGATCGTAACCGCCGATGACCACGTCGCGGCCGGTGAGCGTATCGTTGCGATCCCAGCCAGAGAGCCCTTCGACCAGATCATAACGGTCGCGCAGGATGTTGTTCTGCTGGTTGACGAAGATGCTGATGTTCATGTTCGCATCGGCGTCGTAGTTGTTGTTCTTGAACGTGGTCCAGTCGAAGCCGGCCATGCCGTTCGAGCGGTTGACGCCGATGCCTTGCACCATGATGTCGTCGCCGGATTCTGCATCGAAATCGGTATCGTTCTCACCCGCGATCATCACGTCATGGCCGATGATGCGGGAGTTGAAGAACAGTTCCGAATTGTCGCCCGTGAGCGTCGTCATATTGCCCTGGGCTTCCATCCAGTCGTCGCCCTCGTTGCCGAGAATGGCGCCGCCACCCCCGGTGGGCGCCCGGATGAAGTCGTTGCCCTGGCCACCCGAAAGCGTCTTCTGATCCTCCCCGCCGGCCAGCACGTCGTTGCCGTCGCCGCCGAAGATCAGGTCGAGGCCCATGCCGCCATTGATGACGTCGTCGCCGGCTTCGCCCTTGATGACGTCGCTTGCGCCGATGTCGGTGCCGCTGTCCGTGATGATGTCGTCGCCGTCACCGCCGTGCAGATGGTCGACGCCGAAGCCGCCCTCGATGCGGTCATCACCGCCCTCGCCCCAGATCGTGTCGTCGCCTGCACCCCCGATCAGGGTTTCGCCGGTGTTCGTGCCGCCAAGCACCACGTGCTCCTCACCGGTAAAGCGCAGGTAATTGGTGCCGCGAACGACGAGGGAATCGGTGCCCGTGACCGCAGAAATCACGTCGGCTTCACGGGTCGGGTCAGCATTGCCGAGCCCGTGGTTCCACTGCTTGGTCTGATCCATCGTGATGATGTAGTCGGCCGTCTGGAAGGCCGAGCCGTTGATGTGAAGGCCGCTGTCCTCAGTGTCGGTATTGCGGCGGATCAAGTCGGCGAAACTGTCGGCCTCGAGTTCGTTGAGCAGGTTCTGCCCTTGCGTGCGGCTCAGATAGTAGAAGCGGTCGCCGTTCTGGAGGTTCTGGATCTGCAGTTCGAAGACGAAAGTGAAGGTCGAGCCCAGCATGCCGCCGAAGGGCATCAGCGCCTCGGCTAGGGCGCCGATCCAGAAGTCCACCTTGTTGAGGCCGGTTTCCCGCGCTGCCCATGTGCCGGTAGAGTTCAGATAATCGAGCCGCGCCTGGCGGTCCGCCGGCGTTTCACCGGTCGTGCCGAACACGAGGTCCCAGGCGGCATCCCGCTTTGCCTCGGCCGTGGTGGCGGCGAGGACCGTTTCATGGGTGCCGTAGGCGGCGATGAAGTTGACGATCGAAAGCGGGTTCTTGATGTGCAGGGCGAAATCCGCCCAGCTCTCATAGGGCTTGAGGTAGCTGTCGTTCGTCTGTTCGTAGATCTGGCGTCGCGCCTCGTTGAGCGAGGGAATGCCGGTTTCGCGCGCTCGGGTGATGTTGACCGCCGCGAGGTCCAGCGGCAGGCCGACGAGGTTGTTGCGCAGCGCGCTGGTCACGAATTCGTCGATCTCGTTGCCGACCTGCTGGGTCATGCCGCGAATGATGGCGCCGGAGGCAGCGTGTGCATCGACGCCTGCATTGTTGAACGCCAGCGGGTTGAGGAAGGCTTCAATCAGGCCGAGCTCCTGCGGTGTTGCCGCGCCTTGAGCGTTCAGCGTGAGCATCTCGACGTTTTCGGCAAGCATCGAGTGGCCGAAGCGATAGACGACCTGGGCGAATTCCTCGAAGATCGCACCGTCGATCTCGACGGAGTGGGAGAACACGAAGGCATCGATCTGCGGCGCCACGGCGCGGACGAACTCCTCGAAGACGAGGTGCTGGTAGACCATTTCCGTCGAGAAGCGCGCCGCCTGGAAGAGACGCTCGCCATCCCATACGAGGCCTGTGGAACTGGTCGGGAACGTGGTCACGTCGACCAGCAGCCACTCGTTGAGCAGCGCCAGATCTCCTTCGGCCAGCACCGTCGC
Organism: Ensifer sp. ENS06; assembly: GCF_014852205.1. Classification (NCBI taxonomy): domain Bacteria; kingdom Pseudomonadati; phylum Pseudomonadota; class Alphaproteobacteria; order Hyphomicrobiales; family Rhizobiaceae; genus Ensifer; species Ensifer sp. ENS06. The sequence continues at coordinate 14,476 of NZ_JACVBC010000025.1, forward strand.
CTTGATGGCGCTGACCTGCCGGTTGTGCTCGCTGTGGAAGACCGAATGGGTCGCCGTCAGCGCGATGTTCTCGTTGCCGCGGCCATCGCCGACGACGAAGTGGGCGTCGAGCAACTCATCGTCATAGGTGACGTTGACGCCGAATGCGTTCGGAAGGATCGGATTGCCGGCAACATCGTCGTCGTCCGCGACAACAGCAACGGGGGCAGTTTGCGGGTTCCGGTCGTGATCGACAGGACCGCTCGGTACGGCGCTGTGGGCGATGTCGTTGAGGAAGGCGCGGCCGGCGCTCAGCGCCGTGACTGCATCGATCGGGTTCGCGAGATTGCCCTCGACAGGTCCGTTGACGGTTATCATCAGCGGCAGGCCGTTGGGTCCGCGAACGAATTCGCCGTAGAGGTCCGTCACCAGGAGCGGCACACTATGAACGTTCAGGTCGCTGAGCTCGATGCCGAGCAGGTCTCTTGCCTGGTTCTTGATATCAGCCCAGGTCGGCGGTCCGCCCGTTGCGCCGTGTAACATCTCGCCCGTTGCCAGGGGCTTGCCGTCCACAAGCACATACTGGCGCAGGAAGACCTGGTGCGATGGATTGGACGTATAGACCTGGTTGAGATCGATCCACGGTGTGGTCTCGTTGCGGTGATCGCGGATGTCGTCCGACGTTCCGAGTACACCATCAGCGCCCGGGTCATTGGTCGCGCGGGTAAGGACCATGAAGTTGGTCGCACTACCCGGGACATAGAGCGGATCATCCGGCTGCAGGGGAATGATGACGTTGCCGCTGCCGCCCTTCGAGGTCAGGTCGAGGCCGTGGTCGAAGAACTGGCCGAAGATGGTCATGAACCCGTTGAACGAAGCGGTGTCGCCGAGGTCGGCGGCAACGTTCTTGATGAAGACGTTGTCGCCATCCATCGTCACACCGTGAGACGAAAGCTCATCGATGACAGCGGCATCGGCCGCGGCGGCCGCGGCCTCGGCGGCGGCCGTCGCGGCACTTCCAGTCGGAATTGCGTCGCGCGCGGCAATCGCGTCATCGAGGGCATCCGTTGCGTCCGCCAGGTCCCCCGCTGCCGCGTCCAGCACCGCATCGGCGGTCGCCAGCGCCGAAGAGGCGCTTGCTGCAGCGCTTTGGGCACCGTCGACGGCGCTTGCCAGGCTTTGTTGCTCGGCCACAGCGTCTTGCAGGACGATCACCGCGGTCGCGTGCTCCGCCTGTGCTGTCGTCAGTGCCGCCGAAGCGTCTTCCAGATTCTCGACCGAAAGATCGTAGGCGATCTGAGCGTCCTCTCGTGCATCCACAGCCGCGAGATACAGCGCGCTGTTTTGCGGTGTCGGCGCATTCTGGAACGCCGTGAGGGCGGCGCTCTCCGCCTGCTCGGCCAAGGCCAGATTGGCAAAGGCGATGTTGCGTGCATCCGTTGCATCGGACACCGCCGACGCAGCGGCCTGGCTGGCTGCAAGTGCCGTGGCGGCAGCCGCCTGGGCGGTCGCGACCACAGGCGCATGGGCATCGCGTGCCGCGATTGCCGAGGCCAGAGCGGCATTGGCGCTTGCGAGCGCCTGCGTTGCTCCCGACTGGACGACGACGGCTGCGTCATAAGTCGCCTGCGCCGTTGCCTGCGCCGTCTGAGCATTGGCGACGACGACATTGGCGGCAGCGACGGCGGCGGCAGCGTTCGCAGCCGCCGTCGCCACGGCGGCATGCGCTGCGCGTGCAGCTGCCTGCAGATCCATAACCGTGCGGACAATGCCGAGGGCTTCCGCCCCCTTGATGTCGACGGACGCAAGCGCTGCCGCTATCGCGGCGGGATTGTCGAGCGACTGGTCGGCAACGATGTTGGAGATCAGCCGTGGCTGGCTATCGTAGACGGACCCCGTCGGATCGGCATAGCTCGTCTGTTGCCCGTTGCGCGGGTTGATTTCGGCCGGCGCGTAGTTCGGCGTCAGCAACCGCACCATCGTTTCATCGGATGAGCCGAATTGTGTCATGTTCGGCTGGAAGTTGTTGAATGAGCCATCGACCGTGCGGAGGCCGTAGGGAAGAAGGGGGCTCGATACCAGCTGTTCGAGAGCGGCACGCGGATCGGCGCCGCCGTTGATGGCTGCCGTGTGGGCTTCGGCGATCTTGATCTGCGTCAGGATGAAGTCGAGGTCGTTCCGGTTAAGCTTTACCATTTTTCCCTCCATCGGAGCACCCCGCAATCGCGGCCGCCCGTTTTCAAACAAAGTTCCACCGTCCGGCGGTGAGGCTGTCCTCCCCGGCGCGCCGGTTGCTTTTCGTGTCTCGTTCGTGAGCCGAAATAGGCCTTCTGATGCTCGTATGGTGAGCTGCGGCGCCGACGAAAGAAACGGCGCAAGGTCGGACGAGATTGTCGACGAAGGTTGGAGCGGATTTCGGACTAGTGGACGTGCACTCATGGCATTGGTCCAATGAAAAACCTGGACTTAGGTCCAGTTCTTCTTTCTCCCGTAGAAATTGACTGGAGAAGGTCTTTCAATTTGCCAGAATAGTGCGATCATCGCCTGGGCGGCTTGGCCGGGGCACTGCATTTCCGCGGCACGCAATCCGAGAGGAAATCGCGCAGCGTGACTGAGCATTCAGGGGGTATTTCGCATGAGTTCGCCGCGCCAGCGGAGCCGGCGCTAGTGGGCCGCCGTCGGTTGCTGCTGCCGATACGACAATGGTTTGGCCGGCAGACCCTCTCCATGCAGTTCCTGCTTGCCTGCGGCGCGCTGATCTTTCTGGTCGCAGCCGTCTCCGGCTATCTCATCTCTCGCGAAGTGTCTCATAATGCGGCGGTCGATCGCGCGGCTGCGACGGCCCTCTTCATGCAGAGCATTCTCGAACCGGCCGGAAACGAGATTGCCCAGTCGGGCCAGCTTTCGGCAGAACGACGGCTTCGTCTCGACGAGCTTTTTGCCGAGCCGCAGTTCAAGGATCGTTTTCCCTACTTCGAGCTGTGGCTGCCGGATGGGTCGGTCGCCTACTCTACCTCGAAGGAGTTGATTGGCCGCCGTTTCAACCCGCCGCCGGGGCTTCTGCGCGCGCTCAAGGGCGACGTTGCCGCGGAATATGCGGACCTGACCGCGAGCGAGCATACGCTGCGCAGCCTGAGCACGCGGTATCTGGAAATCTACAGTCCGCTGCGCCGGTCCGATACCGGTGAAGTCGTTGCTGTCGCGGAGATACACGAAGATACGGATACCCTGCACTGGGAGATCTTCGAGGTTCGCCTGATCGGCTGGACGGTCGTTGCCGGCGCATCCACCCTCATCATGCTCGGGCTGCTCGCAATCGTTCATCGTGGCAGCGCAACGATCGAGCGGCAGCGTCTGCGGCTGGAGCAGCGCGCCGAGGAGGCCGAACGGGTTTCGGAAGAAATTCGCGTCCTGCGCGATCGCGCAAGGCTCGCTTCCTTGCGCATGACGGACTCCAACGAACGTCTGACGCGCGGAATTGGTGCGGATCTGCATGATGGTCCGGCGCAGCTTATCGGCTTTGCCATCCTGCAGACGGAGCCTGTACGCGTCGCACGGTCCAGATCCGAGCGTGAAGAGGCGCTGGAGGTGATATGTGGCACGCTGGAAGAAGCCCTGAAGGAAATCCGCCTGATCGCGCGGTCGCTGCTGCTACCGGATATCGAGCATCTGGACCTCGACCAGGTGATCGGGCGGGCAGCAAAACTTCACGAGGCGCGGACGGGAACCCAGGTTGCCATCAAGGGCAGCGGCAGCAAGTTGCCTCTCCCGCCTGTTATCAAGACCTGCATCTACCGTTTTGTTCAGGAGGGCCTGAACAACGCCCACCGGCATGCGAACGGCCGGGGCCAGGCTATCCGTTGCCGCATCGATGGCACCGTTCTGAACCTCAGCGTTCGCGACCATGGCGGCCCGTCTGCCAAGAGCAGTTCCAGCGACAAGCCGGATGGCAGCGGTCTCGGCATTCACGGTCTTCAACAGCGGGTGGAGAGCCTTGGCGGCACGCTGAAGTTCGTACATCGACGGGACGGGGCGGAGCTCCAGATGACACTGGATCTCGGAGGAGGAATGCTCGATGGATGAACCATCTTCGGTCATCGTCGTCGACGACCACGCACTCTTTCGAATGGGCGTCCTGCAGGCACTATCAGCGCACAAGCGCTTTGCCGTCGTCGGCGAAGGAGGCTCGAAAGAGGATGCCCTCCGGCTCGTGGAAAACTTTCTTCCGAACGTGGCGCTGCTCGACATCTCCATGCCCGGCAGCGGGATAGACGCCGCCCGTGAAATCTCGACGCGATGGCCAACCACGAAGATCGTGATGCTGACGGTGTCGGAGGAGGACGATGACGTGCTGGAGGCACTTGATGCCGGTGCGGCCGGCTACGTGCTCAAGGGTGCTCCCGCACTGGACTTGATTACGGCGATATCAACCGTTGCCGAGGGGCGAGCCTATCTTTCGCCCGCACTTGGCATGCGCCTGTTCGGCGTCATTCGCAACCGCACCGAAGGCCACCGGGTGGAGCGGCTTGTCGACAAGCTGACGCCGAAGGAGGCGATCGTCTTCCGCCTGCTGGGACGCGGCTGCACCAACCGGACGATCGCCGAGGAAATGAGCGTGCAGATCAAGACGGTGAAATTCCATGTCGGTCGACTGCTCATCAAACTCGGCGCCAAGAACCGGGTCGAAGCGGCGCTGCTGGCGCAGCGACATCTGAAGCTTTCGACAAGCCGCAAGACGTGAGCCGGACCGCCGGCAGGGTCGGTGCATTCCTCTCACCGAAGACGCGGCCTCGGAAACGAATTTGCTGGCCGTTCACCGGTTCACCAGCCGCCGGATGCCCTAAAGGGCGTCGCGATCTTTCAGACTGGCTCGGTGCGTTGAATTATTGATTTGTCGAATGTCGTTATCGCAAAACCGCTGCGCACTTTTGCGCGACGTTCTCTAGTTGATCCGCTCGCGCTCGCCGGCAACCTTCGGGATCACGTCGAGCCGCTGGGCGGCCAGCACGACTTCAAGGCGGTTCCTGGCATCGAGCTTCTGCATGAGCACGCTCATGTAGTGCTTGACCGTCTTTTCGCTGATATCGAGACAGCGCGCGATCTCCCGATTGGTGCTACCGCGCATCAGATGCCGAACGATCTGCTCTTCACGAAGACTGAGGCGTTGTTGCGCCTGTTCGCGCCGGCGCATCTCCGCGGTCTTCATCGCCATGATGACCTTTGTGGCAAACCCCGCCGAGATGAAAGTCTCACCGTCATAGACCATGCGGATCGCCTGATGCAGATCGCTGGCCCTGCTGCCCTTGAGCACATAGCCGGCAACACCGTAGTTCAGCACCTGGATCGCCGTTTCTATGCTTGAATTCGCCGTGAAGACGATGATGCGCGTGCCCTGGTACTTTCGAGCAATCAACTCGATGGCCGCAACGGCATCCCCCGGCATGCTGAGATCGAGTACGAGCACGCGCGGAGAATGATCTTCGACAATTCTTAAAGCGTCAACCGCGTTCTCGCCCTTCGCAACGATCTCCAGATCGCTCTTACCAGAAAAAACACTGATTAAACCATCAAGAAGAATAGGGTGATCATCGACAAATGCCACGGAAATACACATGGAAGCCAGCCCACAATTAGATACTTAAAAAGACCCACATTGCAAAATCGCAGAGATATTACGCAGTTAAATTTATGCAGCTAGGAACGAATACATTTGAGATCGAAATTCAATACATACAGAAACGACCGCGCATCACACAAAGCGCATCGCATCCTCGTTCATTCGGTAGAGAAGACGCGAATGAGCCCCACACCCTCCCATGCCGCGAATACTATTACAGAAGAACTCAATTTTAAAGCGCATGCTTAAACATAGGTTAATTTTAGGGGGTTGAACCTCCTCGCGACACGGAGTTCCGCCGCCCGAAGTAGGGCGACAAAGCCCCTGCCCACCGATTGGCGCAACTGTCGCCACAAAGCCGGTCCTCAGCGGCCTTGCCGTCAGCATGACGGTAGATTTGAATGCGCTTTGGCTACTTTCCTTCCGGCTGCGGAATGCAGCGGACATTCACACTGTGGGTCGTCAAACGCGGAAAACTCGCAAAGGATCTCGTGATGCCCAGAGCCGCCATTGTTGGGGGAACCGGACAGATCGGCCGGGCGACGACCCGTCGGCTGCCGGGAGCGACATCGATCGCCTTTTAAAGCAGTGGCACCGGTAACGCGACACGTGCCGAGCCAAAACGCGGATTTGGAACCGCCCTCCTGATCTTGGCAGCAGGAGTTCCTATATTACAGTCCATCTCCCGCGCTGGCCCGCAGCCAGTGGGAGAAAAAGCGAAGACGCGCTCACGAACCAGGTGGAGGATATCTGAATGACCGAGAGAGCTGTTCTGGCCGGCGGTTGCTTCTGGGGAATGCAGGATCTGATCCGCAGGCTCCCCGGCGTCACCGGCACCCGTGTGGGCTATACCGGCGGCGACGTGCCCAATGCGACCTATCGCAACCACGGAACCCATGCCGAGGGCATCGAGATATTCTACGATCCGGCGAAGACCTCCTATCGGCGGATTCTGGAGCTGTTTTTCCAGATCCACGACCCCACCACGAAAAACCGTCAGGGCAACGACATCGGCACCTCCTATCGTTCGGCGATCTACTACGTCGATGACGAACAGAAGCGCATTGCCGAGGACACCATTGCGGATGTGGAAGCCTCTGGCCTGTGGCCGGGCAAGGTAGTGACGGAACTGGAACCCGTCGGCGACTTCTGGCAGGCGGAGCCGGAGCACCAGGATTACCTGGAGCGCTATCCGAACGGCTATACCTGCCACTTCCCGCGTCCGAACTGGGTGCTGCCGCGACGGTCCGCCGCGGAGTAACAAACGCCCCGGCGAGCGTCTGGCGAACCGTGTCCGCATGCAGCCGCCAGGTTCGGCGGACATGGACGCCGGCCGCATCATTCGAATTCAGGACAGTCGTTGCGACCTTGGGATGATTGTTCTCCTTCCTGGAAGCATCACATGAACTTCAATAGTCAACGACTTGAATTTACCGGCCATTCCGGCGCTACCCTTGGCGCCAGACTCGACCTTCCAAACGGCCCGGTGCGGGCCTATGCGATTTTCGCCCACTGCTTCACCTGCTCCAAGGATCTGGCGGCGGCGCGTCAGATCTCGGCCGAACTCGCGCGCGAAGGGATCGCGGTCCTGCGCTTCGATTTCACCGGCCTCGGATCAAGCGAGGGCGAGTTCGCCTCGACCAACTTTTCGTCCAACATCGCGGATCTTCGTTCGGCCGCCGACTATCTACGGCTACACTTCGAGGCGCCGTCGCTCCTGATTGGCCATTCGCTTGGCGGTGCAGCCGTCTTTGCGGTTGCCAACGAAATTCCGGAAGTCCGCGCCGTGGCCACGATCGGCGCACCCGCGGACGTCGGCCATGTGCTCAAGAACTTCGGAGCGAGCCTCAAGGAAATAGAGGAAAGTGGTGCCGCCGAAGTCGATCTTGCCGGTCGCAAATTCCTGATCAAGAAACAGTTCGTCGACGACGCTTGCGCCCAGCGCCTTCATGAGGCTGTGGCGACGCTCAGGAAACCCGTTCTCATTCTCCACGCGCCGCTGGATCAAACGGTCGGCATCGAAAACGCCAGCGACCTCTTCCATGCGGCCAAACATCCGAAGAGCTTCGTTTCGCTGGACAAGGCCGACCATCTGCTCACCGATCCTGCCGATGCCGCCTACGCCGCCCGGGTGATTGCGGAGTGGCTGAGCCGCTATCTCGTGGCCGACAGTCCGCAGGGCACGGAGCCGGCGGAACAGGTCCAGGTGACGGAAACGGGCGAAGGCAAATTTCAGAATTCGGTTCAAGCCGGCAGGCATCGCCTCTTTGCCGACGAGCCGCAAAGCGTCGGCGGGTTCGATTCCGGGCCATCGCCCTATGACTACCTGTCGATCGGGCTTGCCGCCTGTACCTCCATGACGCTGCGCCTTTACGCCGACCACAAGAAGCTGCCACTCGGGCGCATCAAGGTGGAGGTCTCGCATTCCAAGATCCATGCGCGGGATTGCGAAGACTGCGCCGCAACGGAGCGCGCCGACAGCGGGAAGATCGACCGGTTCGAGCGGGTCATAGCGATCGAGGGCGAGGTCACAGACGAGCTTCGCTCCAAGATCGCCGAGATTGCCGACAAGTGCCCGGTCCATCGCACTCTGGAAGGGATCGCCAAGATAACGACGGCCGTGAAATAGTCCGCGGCCCTGCCCGGAATTTTCCATTGTAGTATTCCGCTAGTACCCGTTGCCTCAGCCGGATTGCTAAGCTCCGCCCATTGTTTTTTGGGAGGAAACAAATGGCAAACTCGAAAATTCTGATGATCACCGGTGATTTCACCGAAGACTATGAAACGATGGTTCCGTTTCAGACCTTGCTTGCCTGCGGCCACACGGTGCATGCCGTCTGCCCCGGCAAGAATGCCGGCGAGACGGTTGCGACCGCGATCCATGATTTCGAAGGCGACCAGACCTATTCCGAAAAGCGCGGCCATAATTTTGCGCTCAACGCCACCTTCTCCGCCATCCGCGCTGAAGATTACGACGCGCTGGTCATACCCGGCGGTCGCGCGCCCGAATATCTGCGTCTCAACCCGGATGTCATCAAGGCTGTCCAGCATTTCTTCGCGGCGGGAAAACCGGTGGCGGCCATCTGCCACGGCGCACAATTGCTGGCGGCGGCCGGCGTGTTGAAGGGCCGCACCTGTTCGGCCTACCCGGCGTGCCGTCCGGAGGTCGAACTTGCCGGCGGCATTTATGCGGATATCGCGATCAGCGACGCGGTCGCCGACGGCAACCTCGTTACCGCGCCGGCGTGGCCCGCCCATCCGTCGTGGCTGCGCCAGTTCATGGCTGTGCTCGACGCCTCGGCCCTGCTACAAACGGACGCCGCCTGAGAAGGCAGCCACGGGAGGGGCGAGATGTGCGAGTTGTTCATAAAGGCGGATGCGCGGCTCTGGGAGAGCACCACCCGGTCGCTGCGCATCGATGGCATGGTGACGAGCGTCCGGCTGGAGAACTTCTTCTGGTCGAAGCTTGAGGAGATCGCGCGGCGCGATCGTATGAACGTCACGCAGCTGATCACCAAGCTGCACCACGAGTCCATCGATGCCGGGCATGATCTCGGGAACTTCACATCATTCCTGAGGGTCTGCTGCGCGCGCTATCTCGACCTGCAGCTGTCAGGCGACATTCCGACGGATGTCAACCAACCGATCGCCGGTCTGAACGCTCCGGCGATCCTCACGCGCGAACAGGAAAAATATCATTGAGCTGAGGCAGGCTGCCCCCTTCGCGGGGGCAGTCCCGGCTCGGCGCGCCCGTCTGCTGCCGCGGATCCAGGATCATCAAACCAAAGTCGTTTGGTTCAAGCCCCGGCGACAAGACTATGCTATTCAGGGGGCCAGCGATTCTGAGTTTGTAGTGCAATGAGCCCCAAGACCCGCGGTTATCTGTTTGCCTTCCTTGCCATTTGCATCTTTGCTGGCCAGGACGCCATCACCAAGTATCTTGGCGACCGCTACCCCGCTTTGTTCATCACGATGATCCGATTCTGGGCGTTTGCGCTCTTCGTGTTCGCTTTCGCCGCCTCGTCATCGGGTGGACTTCGCAAGACCGCTCACACGCGCCATCCCTGGCTGCAGGTCGTGCGAGGCCTGCTGCTCGTCGCCGAAATCGTCGTCATCGTCATTTCCTACGTTCACGCCGGGCTCGCCATGAGCCAGTCGATCTTTCAGGCGACACCACTGATCATCACCATCCTCTCGATCCCTCTTCTCGGGGAGACCGTGGGATGGCGGCGCGGTGCGGCCATTCTGATCGGTCTGATCGGCGTTCTGGTGATCATCAATCCCGTCAACGTGCACTTCGACATGTCGCTGCTTCTGCCGCTCGCAGCCTCCGTGCTTTTCGCGCTTTACAGCATTGCCACCCGCGCCGTCAGTCGCGAGGATTCGGCCGTCACGAGCCTCTTTTATGCCGGTGTTGTCGGCGCCGTGGCGATCTCGCTGGTCGGCCCGTTCTACTGGACAGAGGTGGTGCCGTCCGATTGGTTTGCCCTTGCCGCGCTTTGCGTCTGTGGCACCCTCAGTCACTTTTTCCTCATCAAAGCCTACGGACTGCTGCCGGCAGCCGAAGTCCAGCCCGTTACCTATTTCCAGCTGGTCCTCAATGTGATCTTCGCCGTCATGCTCTTCGGCGAGACGATCACTCACAACATGATCGTCGGCGCGCTCATCGTCGTCGGCGCCGGTCTCTTCACGATCTGGCGCGAGCATCAGCTGGCGAGACGGTCGTCGGTATCGCGCGCCTAGTCCTGCTCGCTGACCGGCCGCTCAGGCGCCGCCAGCGATATGAGAGCAGCCAGCGTCTTTCGAAGGCCGAGATCAAGCCGCTTGTCCTGCCGGACGATCATGCAGAGCCGCCGGCTCAGTTTTTGGTGAAAGGGCCTGACCACAAGCTCGCTCGATCCTGCCGCTTCGCCGGCTCATCGCCCACATGCGTGGCGCCTTCAGGCTTGATGATCCAGGTGCGTTGCCCGCTGAGACCCCGCAGCATCCTTCATCGCACGCTCCGCAATCGTTGAAAGCCTGAGTTCGGCAAACTCCTGCAGCAGGGTCCGCTCCGCTTTTTCGAAGGCGTCCACCAGCGCCGCATTCGCTGCGTGCTCCACCGGGCAGGTCGGATGGTCCTCGGACACGCCTGCCGCCAGAACCTGCCCATCGTCCAGCGCCCGCTGCACATCGAGCACCGTCAACTCCTCAAGCGGCCGCAGAAGCGCCCAGCCCCCTCCCCGGCCGCCTTCGGAACCGACGACACCCTTGCGCTTCAACGCCCCCATCGTCCGGCGAACAACCACCGGGTTGGTGTTCAGCATCTTGGCGATGGTCTCTGACGTCTCCCGTCCCCCGAGCAGTGCCATGTGAATGAGCACATGGATCATCCGCGCCAACCGGCTGTCTTGCTTCATTCGACTCCCCATAGCGTAACAATATAAGTTACGCACTCTTGACGCCACCTGTTTCCGTAACTTATACAATTACGATATCAGAGTGTCGAGAAGGAACGAAGATGCAGGCCCAGACAATCCAGACCCGAACCATCCGCATGGGCTTTATCGAACAGGGAAACGGCCCGGCCGTTCTGCTCTGCCATGGCTTCCCGGAGACCTCCCATGCTTGGCGGTACCAGATAGCGGCACTTGCGGAGGCGGGCTTTCGCGCGATCGCGCCTGACATGCGCGGCTACGGCCTCTCGGAATGTCCTCCATCGGTCGACGAATACAGCGTGTTTCACAGCGTCGGCGACATGATTGCTCTGCTGGATGCCCTCGACCTATCAACGGCCATCCTCGTCGGTAACGACTGGGGCGCGACCGTTGCCTGGCAGGCGGCACAGATGCGGCCCGACCGTTTCTGCGGCGTCGTCGCCATGAGCGTGCCGATGATGGGCCAGCCGCCCGTTCCGCCGACCCGGATCTTCCCGCGGACCGACGAGGCAGAATTGTACACGCTCTATTTCCAGGAGCCTGATGTCGCCGAGGCGGAGCTGGAGCGTGACATCGGCCAGACGCTGCGAAAGATCCTCTTTGCGGCTTCCGGCGACGCGGGCGCGCGACAGGCCGGAGACCAGACACCCAATCCGTTCGGCATGGTATCGCGCCGGCATGGACTGCTTGCGCCGCTGCCCGACAGCATGCCCGACTGGCTCACCGCTGCAGACCTCGACACCTACATCAGCGCCTTTGCCACGACCGGTTTTCGCGGAGGGTTGAACTACTATCGAAACCTCGATCGCAATTGGCAGCTGCAGGCCGCTTTCGCCGGCGTAAAGGTCGAAATTCCTGCCCTGTTCATGGTCGGCGAGCGCGACACGGGCCTCGCCATCCCCGGGATGCGCGAAATTGTCGATGCAATGCCGCCCCTCGTCCCGCAGCTCAAGGAAAGCATCATCGTGCCCGGCAGCGGCCATTGGCTGCCGCAGGAGCGCCCCGATGTCGTGAACGAGGTTCTCATCCGGTTTGCCCGGAATGTTTGAAAGCCACGTGATCGACGAGCGAAGGACACCCCTGTCCCCCGAGACCAAAAAATGCATGATCGCACACGCAAAACGTGTGGATCCAAGGGGTGCATCTCGATGAAACGGGTGCGGCCCGGGCCCTCATGAGACTTAAATCCAAACTTAAAGTATTCTCAGGATTCCTCATGAAAACCTTTCGATCTCTCTTTTTGCCCGTAATCGTTGTCGCTTTGTCGGCTTGCACCACAACCTCCGACGATTCCCGGCAGCAGGCGCTATCGATCACGGCGCGCAGCGGGGTGAAGACGCTCGTCGCCAAGAACTGGCATATCGACGATAACTGCAGCCAGATCGACTATCCGGCGATGACGATTGCGGAGAAGCCCAAGCATGGCCACCTGGAGATTGTCCACGAGGCGGTCTATCCGAAACTGGTGGGCAAGCAGTCAAAATGCGCGACAACCAAGGTGAATGGCGTCGTCGCCTACTATACGCCGAACCCCGGCTATACCGGTCGCGACCGGCTTGTCATTCGCTCCCCATATGAAGACGGAAAGATCGAAGAAGGCGTATTGAGCGTGACTGTCGTCAAATAGACAGCCGCTTGGTCGGGCGGCGGAAGCACCTGGAAAACGAAGTGCTATCGAACCGGTTCCGCGCTATAATCGGGCGCGGGGTGGAAAGAAGGTGAAGCCAATGAAGAGGCTAGCAATCTTTGCCTTGTCACTGGCGGCGGTAGCGACGAGTGTTCCGCCGGCCATGGCATTTCCTCCAGCCGTTACGGCGGAGATCGAGGCATCTCAAGTCCAACCGGTTCAGTACAGGCACCACGGCGGCGGCTATCACGGCGGCTACAACCACGGGCATCACCACGGCGGTGGCGATGACTGGGCGTGGGCGCTCGGCGGATTGGCAACCGGCGCGATCATCGGCGGGCTGCTCGCGCAGCCTCGCTACTATGGCCCGGGCTATTATGACGAAGGCTATTACGGCCCGACCTATTCCGCCCCGCGTTACTATGCGCCGCGCTACTATCGCCAAACCTATTATGGAGGCAGCGCGCACACCCGCTGGTGCTACGCTCGTTACAGGTCCTACAGGGCCTATGACGACACGTTCCAGCCGTATTACGGTCCGCGCCAGGCGTGTGTCTCCCCCTACTACTGAAGCGTTGACGCCCGGCTGACACGGGATTCATGACTTCGTGCAGATCCCTCGGTCCGGCGCTTGCCGGATCGACGCGGCAGGCCACCTCTAATTGTCTGCAACTTTTATTCTTTTTGTCGAAGCCGATGAAAGGAAAGTTTTGCAACCCTAATGTACGCAATGGTAGAGTGCATTGTTTGCGCTTCCCGCGCAGCCTGATTTGTAGCGTTTAGAGCACTTTAAGAGGGCTGTGCCCCCGGGGACCGTCAGCATGCTGAACCTGCCTCGCCTGCCGCTTCTGGACAACCTTAAGGGGTATCAGGGAAGTTGGTTGCGCAGTGACATTTCCGCAGGCGTCGCCATTGCCGCGGTCGGATTGCCGAGCGCCATCGCCTATCCCGCCATCGCCGGGCTGCCGCCCGAGACGGGCCTTTATGCGAGCATCACGCCGCTTGTCGCCTACGCCCTTTTCGGTCCGTCGCGGCAACTCATCGTCGGACCGGATGCGGCGACGATGACGGTGCTGGCGGCCGTGCTAACGACGGTATTCGCCTCCTCTGCCGGTGGCGCTGACCGCGTAACGGCGGCGGCCCTGCTGGCCCTCATCGTCGGCATCCTCTGCCTGATTGCACGCCTCGTCCGTCTCGGCGTGCTCGCGACCTTTCTTTCGCGCCCGATCCTCACAGGCTTCTTTGCTGGAATTTCCCTCTCGATTCTGGTTGGACAGATCAAGCGCGTCACCGGCGTCCAGATCGAGTCGGACGGGCTGATCAGCCCTATTCTCGAACTTCTGAGGCAGGCCGGCTCCATCCACTGGCCCACTCTGGTGTTTGCCTTGGCGTGTTTTGCGCTGCTGCAGGTCGCCCGCTTCTATCGCTCACCCGTTCCTGGTCCTGTTATCGTCGTCTTCGTCGCGGTGTTGTTGTCATATCTCTTCGACTTCGAAGGGCGCGGCATGACGGTCGTCGGCAACATTCCCGACGGCTTGCCGACCTTCGTCCTGCCTCGTCTCGAGGGTCTGCCGATCGATGGATTGCTGACCGGCGGCGCGGCAATCTTCCTCGTCAGTTTCGGTTCCGGCGTCATCGCAGCGCGCAGCTTTGCGGCGCTCGGCGGCTACCGCGTCGATCCGAACCGTGAACTGAGCGGCTTCGGCGCCGCCAACATTGCGGCAGGACTGTTCGGGACGTTTCCGGTGACCGCCTCGGATTCACGCACGGCCGTGAACTTCGCCGTGGGTGGGCGTTCGCAGATCGCGAGCCTCGTTGCGGCAGGGACCCTGATGGTGGTGCTGCTCTTTCTTGGTGACGTCCTTCGCATTCTGCCGGTCGCCGCGCTCGGGGCGATCCTTGCGGCAACGGCGCTCAGCCTGATCGACATCGACGGCCTCAGACGGATCTGGACCGTCAACCGCATCGAGTTCATTTTCGCGCTGATTGCCCTTTGGGGACCGATCGGCCTCGGCGTGCTGAACGGCGTGGTCATCGCCATCGCTGCAACACTGGTGTACCTCATCTTGCAGACCATGTATCCGCACGACGCGATGCTGGGCCGCATCCCCGGGCGCGACGGCTTCTACAAGCTGCATCGCATGACCGAGGCACGCCCGGTTCCAGGCTTCGGTGCCTGCATGGTTCAAGATAGTCTGCTTTTCTATAACGCCGATTACGTCCGCGAGCGCCTCGAGGTGATCGCCGAGAGCCTGCCGAAACCTACTCGCTGGCTGGTGATCGATGCGAGCGCCATCCCGCAAATCGACAGCACCGCCGCGGACATGCTTGGAGAGTTGCAGAGCGACCTGAAGAACCGCGGCGTCACGCTCGGCCTGGCCGAGTTGCATACCGATGCGCGCGCCCTGCTCGAGCGCTCCGGGGTCGTCGAGAAGATCGGCCCGGGTATGATCTTCGAGGGAATGGAAGATGCGCTCGACGCTTACGAGACCAAGTACGGGCGGAACGACGGTCAGCCGACCGGTTCTATCGAGATCAAGCCAGATGACCATGTCCGAACGGGAGGGAAAAATGGGCAAGCATGACGGCAAGAAGAAAAAGGGCAAAGACAAGAGCGAAGGCGAAATAGCCGCCGACGCGACGACTTCGGACGACTTGTCATCCGAGGGCTATGCCAAGGAGCTCGCCCGGCTGCAGCAGGAAACCGCCCATCTGCAGGCCTGGGTGAAGAAAACAGGCGCGCGCATCGTCATCGTCTTCGAAGGCCGCGATGCGGCCGGCAAGGGCGGCGTGATCAAGCGGCTGACCGAGCGTGTCAGCCCACGCGTCTTCCGCGTGACCGCGCTGCCGGCGCCGACCGACCGCGAGAAGTCGCAGATCTACATGCAGCGCTATATCCAACACCTGCCCGCCGCTGGCGAGATCGTGATCTTCGATCGCTCCTGGTACAACCGCCCCGGCGTCGAGCGCGTTATGGGTTTCTGCTCGGATGACAGTGCCCGACGCTTTCTCGAGCTCGCGCCGCGTTTCGAAGCGGCCATGGTCGAAAGCGGCATCATCCTGCTCAAATACTTCCTCGACGTCAGCGAGAAGGAGCAGGAAAAGCGCTTCCGGCAGCGCATTGCCGATCCGCTGCGCCAGTGGAAGCTCAGCCCGATGGACGTCGAATCCTATCGCCGCTGGTGGGATTATACCCGCGCCTACAACGAGATGATCCGTATGACGGACACCGATTTCGCGCCCTGGTGGATCGTACCGTCGGATGACAAGAAGCGTGCCCGCATCAACTGCATCTCGCACATTCTCTCGTCGATCCCATACGAGCGCGTGAAATTCTCGGAGCCCGATCTCGGCAAGCGCCAGAAACGGCCGGATGACTTTGCTGCGGACGACCACGTGCGTAGAAACGTGCCCGACGTTTTATAAGACTGAAAAGCCCGCACCAAAGGTGCGGGCTTTGAACACTTTCGATCGGGGACGGGCCGCAGCGTGACAACGCGATGCGACGCCGGGACGGTCGTACTCAGGCTTTTTCGGGAGCCCAGTTCAAGAAGAACCCGACGTCACCGGGCACGCCACCCGGGAAGTTGATGATCATCGCCTTCAACTTGTAGCCACTTGGCTTGCCGAAGGCCTGATAGCGATCAAAGAACTCTTTTGCTTTTCCCTGCAGCGTGTTCGGCCAATCCCGGTCGCCGCTGTTGATCGCGCGGCCGCTGTCAGTGCAAAGCTCGGACGGGAAGCTGTAGACCATCGCTTCGAACTTGCCGGCCTTCACGGCGTTCGCGACCAGCCGGCGAACGATGGCGATTTCCTCTTCCGTTACATGCTTCTTGAGAAAATCCGCGGCAAAGTCGGCGAGCTTTTGCTCTTCGATGGATTTTAGTCGCCGCTCCTTGTCCATCTCGTCCATTTCACGCTGGAGCATCTGCATTCTGAGGTCCTGTGCACTTGGAGGTGCGCCGGCATTCTTGTTGTCAGACATCACGTCGATCCACTTCAAGCAAATGGGCGCTCTGTGACGAAGCGATACACGGCTTCCGTGCATCACATGACCAGGGACGTCCCGCAGTTACATCCAAGGAAACCCAAATGGCAGTGCAATTCGGGGACGAAACATTTTCGAATGCGAGCCGCTATATCTCCGATGGCCCTCTATTCATTGGTCTTTTCACTGCAAAACGAAAGAACCGCGACTGGCTCTCCCGATGCAAGGCTATCCTAAAATACCACAACCGCAAGAGGACAGTGACAACTTAACAGAGGCGGCAAGATCAGTCGAAAATCCCTGCGCATTCAACGCGCTCGCGGGCATTACATAACGGTCAGGCCCCAGAAGACAGGGCGCATCCTAGAGCGCGGAATGCGCCTGCGCGCTGCCATGTGTTTCCGGCGAGCCATAGCGAGCCGGCAGGCCACAAATGGCTTCCATCCTCGGGTCGTTCTCGACAATACGCTCACCAATCCATGATTTCGCCCAATGATAGGCTTCGGCGAACAGTTCGGAGTGCCGGCTCCAATCCATAAAGCTGATCGCGGCTGAAACCGGCGGGGAAATCAGGATGTCCTTTTCCCCAAGAGCGATCTCCTGCGGCCGGTGCGCCAGCATGCTTGCGGCAATGACCTGGATCAGGTTGGGGATTTTCGGCAAGCCCGAGCGGCCGAAGGGGTTGAGCAACCGAACGGTCAGTTCGGACGCGCCGGGAATACTGTCATAGTCGATGTGCTGTTTTCCCGGACCGCCCCCACCCAGGCTCACGACGACGTTCGGCCCTGTCTTCAGTTCCTTCATCTGTTCCAGTGGCAGATTGTTCATGATCGCCCCGTCGACCAGCATGTCACCGTCGGCCGTGAAGAAGGGCGGCAGTATGCCGGGGATCGAGCCCGACGCTCTGACTGCCTGCCACAGTTTTCCGCGGCGATGGACATGCGCTTGCCCTGTGCTGAGATTGGTCGACAGCGCGAAAAATGGCAGCCAGAGGTCTTCGATAAGAACGTCGCCATATTCCGCCTGCAGGGTGCGGTCGAGCACCTTGTGATCCAGCAGCGCATATTGCGGCACGGTCAGGCGACGGAACGCGCGGCTGCGGACGAAGATCTCGTGCGTCCCACGATTGATCTCGTCGGCGTTCATGCCGCGGGCGAAGCCCGCCATCATCGCCGCTCCCGAACTGGTGCCTCCCAGATAGTCGAAGGAGGCGCCGGCCTCGATAAAAGCCTTGTGGACGCCAAGATGCGCGCATCCGAGCGAGCCCCCGCCGGCTGCGACAAAGCCCCTCGCCTCGCCGGCAATGAAGCGGACCAAACGCTCGACATCCTCAATGTCTTCGAGCGCCACGTGATGATGCTGCCGGAGTCCGGGGCGCTCGTTCAGCCAGCCGCTGGTGCCGACGACCGTTGCGGCGCGCTTGTCATGCACCAGAACGAGCCGCACGCTCGATGGCGAGTGCACTGACAGCGCCAGTTGCTCTGACGGGTTGAGTTTTGCAGAGCCGGACGGCTCGCCGACCAACAGGACACCATCGGCCTGGCGGATGCAGACACGCGTCCAGTCGCTTGGTTCGTCGTCGGCGATGTAGACGAGGCCTCCGGTCTTGGCTTCCAATTGGTTGAGCCAGTCCAGCACCGGCTGATCATCGATCGGAACGCCGGGAAAGCGCTCTTCGATGTCGGCCCTCGCCAGGAAAGCCGTGCGCGTGGATCCGGAAAAAGCCTTGCGCAGCAGGTCGATGAAGCGGCGAGAAACCCGGCTGCTTCCGGCAGCAACAATTGCGAGCGTCCTTATCCGGCAGGCGCCCTTGGCATGCGGCGAAGCCGGTGACTGCTTGGCAAACCGTCGCGCCAGAAACGTGGTGACCGATTGGCGCAGGCTCGGCAGGGCACTCGCCGCCTTTTCGAACTGGTGGTCACAGATCGAAAGAACAATGGAATCGCGAGCAGCAACGACCGTAGCCATGCGCGGCAGCCCGGCGAAGAAACCGACCTCGCCAACGAGCTCGCCCTGCCCTATCTCGGCAATAGGGTCGGAGACGTCATCCCGGTGCACGGTAAAGCGGCCGGACAGGACCACGAAAAACCGGTCCGACGGCTCGCCTTGGCGGACCAGGATCTCGCCACGCCGCACGATGCCGCGATCGGAATTGGCGGCCAACGCTTCCAACGCAGCCAATGACGTCTGGTCGAACATCAGGGTCTCCGACAACAGCTTGGCAGCAAGGGAACCGGTGGCGTCCATTGAACCTTCCTTGGAAACAGGCCGCTTACGAGCTTAGCCGTTTCGATCGGGATTGCCGAACACATTTCCTCGCCACGCCATATGGCGCAGGCGGCCTTCACCGGACCATAAACAGATGGGCTCGCCCCTGAAGACACGACAGCGACGCCGGGTCGAGGGCGCCAGCGAGATGCAACCTTTCCATGCATATTAGCATTGCGTTGCACCTAGCCTGAGACGGCAGGGTATTACCCTAAGACTCGAGACGGCGCTCAGGACTATCGCAAACCTATCGTTAGGCTTGCTTCTTGCCGCCCTCGTCGCTCGCCTTACCCTCCGGCTCCACGTCAGGCTTTTGGTGTCGCACGGCCTTGGCTTCGAAGTAGCCGATGATGGTGAGAACGGCGAAGGCGGAACCGACCGCCAGGCCGGCAACGATCCAATGGCCGAAGCCGACCGAAATGCCGATCGCGCCGGCAAGCCAGAGGCTGGCCCCGGTCGTCAGGCCCTGAACCTCGCCGCGAGACAAGACGATTGTGCCGGCTGCAAGAAAGGCGACACCGGCTGTGACCGCCTCCACCACGCGCAGAGGATCGATGCGGACGCGTTCGTCGAAGAAGCCGCCGAGGCGGACGCTTTCGATCGAGATGATGCCGAAGGTGCAGGCTGCGAGGCAGACGAGCATATGGGTCTTGAGGCCGGCTGGTCGTGCCTTGACCTCGCGCTCGAAGCCGATGAGCGCGCCCATCAGCAGCGCCCCAAGGATGCGCGCAAAAATGACCGGATAGGAAATTTGCGATGGCGGAAACAATTCGGCAGTGATCTGATCCATGCGGAACCAACGCGAATGCTTCGCATTGGTTCCGCATGATGGCGCCCGCGCCTCACCCAGTGCGCAGACGCCAGGAGCGGCCTGTCCCCACCCCGCTCCGAAGCGCTAGAAGTCGCTTAGTTACCGAGCGCCGCGAGGGCTGCGTCCAGGCGTTCCTGAGCCTTCTTCGGGTTCTTCGCTCCCTTGACCGCTTCCAGGTTGGCCGGCGCATCGCCGACCTGAACGACGCCGACCATGCCCATGCCGTAGTGCGGCGTGCACTTTACGCCGTAGACGCCCGGCGCCGTGAAAGTCACCTTGTAGTTTTCATTGATCTTGCTTTTGAAAGCCTCGGCGCCATCGGGGATCATGCCCTTGATGGTTTCGACGTTATGTCCCTTGTCGGTCGGGATGAAGGTGACCGTGTCGCCAGGCGCAACCTTCAGCGACGCCGGCTCGAAAACCATCGCGCCGTCCTTGCCCTTGTTCAGCATGTGCACTTCGAAGTCCGCGGCGGCTGCCGGTGCGGCGACCAGCATTGCCGCGATCGCGATACCAAATCCGCTCTTGATTGCATTCAACATCGTCTTCTCCATTTGAGCGACCAGCCCGTGCTCGGGTTGTTCGAGAAGAGGATTAAGCCTGAGACGCCCCCTCCACTTTGATGCGCGTCAAATTCGCGCCGCTTTTTTGTCGGCATTGACAATACATAGGATTCCTATATTAACGACCGCATGAGCAAGGAACCTGACACGACACCGCCCCTGATCGACCGTATCGGCGACGGCCTTTCCCGCGTAGCGACGGCCATGCGCACGGAGGCCTGGTCGAGTGCGGAAGCGATCGGCCTCAATCCGACGCAATTGCAGATCCTGACCTTCCTGGTTGCCCGTAGACGCGGCGGAATGCGGGTAAAACAGATCGCCGGTTATCTCGGCGTCAGCCAGCCGACGACGACGGACTCGGTCAACGCGCTCTTGCGCAAGGGGCTGGTCGAGAAGCGGCCGGATCCGAGCGACGCGCGCGCCCTTTCGGTTGCCACCACGCCGGCCGGCGAGGACGCAGTACGACAGGCGGGGCGGCTCGCATCGGCCACGGAGGATGCCATCGCTTCGCTTTCGAGGCTGGAGCAGCAGGATCTGCTCATGCATCTCGTCAAGATCATCCGTGGTCTGCAGGCGGCTGGCGCCATCCCGGAACAGCGCATGTGCGTCAACTGTCGATACTTCCGGCCGCATGTCTATGACGACCCGAAGGCGCCGCATCACTGCGCGTTCGTCGATGCTGCGTTCGGACCGGCGGAACTGCGCGTCGATTGCGGCGAATACGAAACGGCAGAACCCGAAGCACAAAGGGCGGCCTGGCGTCTCTTCAATCGCGAGACGGTCTGATCATGCGAAACGATCCAGCCGCCGGCGCCAATGCCGGCGGTCCCGAAGGCGTCGCTCCCCCCCGGCGCCTCGCCACAAGCTTCACCATCGGAATTCGCGAGCGCTGTTTCCTGCGTCGCAAGCGGACAGACGATGATGTCGGCGCCGGTCCGACGACTGCCATCGGCGGACCGGCAATTTTCTCCCTCCAGCAAATAGAAAGAGAAAACCATGAGCAGAATTAATCTAGTCGACCCCGTTTCGGCAACTGGCCCCAGCGCCGAACTGCTTGGCGAAATCCGCTCCGCCTTCGGGGTAGCACCCAACATGTTCCGCGCCGTCGCCAATTCACCGGCGGCCCTTGCCAGCATGTGGGGCTCCTTCGGCGCGCTCGGCAAGGGACGCCTCGGCGCCAAGCTCGGCGAGCAGATCGCCGTTGCCGTCGCGGATCGCAACGATTGCCACTATTGCCTGGCGGCGCACACCGCACTTGGCCGCAAGGCCGGCGCGACCGCCGAGGAGATGACGGCAGCGCAGCACGGCAAGTCCTCCGATCCGAAGACGGCGGCGGCCCTTACCTTTGCTCAGAAGCTCGTCGAGGCGCGCGGACAGGTATCCGACGCGGATGTGCGCACCTTGCGCGACGCCGGCTTCGATGACGAGGACGTCGTCGAGATCATCGCGCATGTCGCGCTCAACCTGTTCACCAACTACATCAACGTCGCGCTTGCCGTTCCGGTCGACTTCCCCGGCGTGAAGCTCGTTCGCGAAGCCGCCTGATCCGCACATGTCGCAAAGGTCGGGCGACGAGCGTTCGCCCGGCCGTCTTGGAGATGAGAACAATGAACAGCAATCACAGGACCGCGGCTCCGGAACTCGCCGTTTCGACCTGGTTCAACACACAGGAACGTCCGAGCCTTGCGCAGCTTCGCGGCCGGGTCGTTTTCCTTCATGCGTTTCAGATGCTGTGCCCGGCCTGCGTTTCGCACGGACTGCCGCAGATGCAGCGCGTCCAGAGCATTTTTCGGGATACCGATCTTCAGGTCCTCGGCCTGCATTCGGTGTTCGAGCATCACGCGGTCATGACACCCGAGGCGCTGAAGGCTTTCATTCATGAGTATCGCCTGACCTTCCCGATCGCCGTCGACCAGCCTTCCGAGCAGGGACCGATACCGAAAACGATGGAGCGCTACGGCATGCGAGGCACGCCGACGGCAATCATCATCGGACGCGACGGTCATGTCGAACACCACCGCTTCGGCATCGAAGACGACATGGTCATCGGCGCGCGTCTTGCGACACTCCTTTCCGCCCCGATCCCCGATTTCAGCGCGGCCACCGCCACTTCAGCCGGGTGCACGAGCGAAGGATGCGTGCCCGACGCGCGGGCCGGCTAGAACCTCTGAGCATGGGAGAACAGACGATGACGACCAGAATGGCACTCGCCCTCAGACATGTGCATTTCGAAGATCTCGGCAGCTTTGCCGGACCGCTGCGGGCGGCGGGATTCGCAATCGAGTACCGCGATGTCGGCGACGAAAATTACCTCTCTTTCGATCCGTTGGAGCCCGATCTCGTCATCGTGCTCGGCGGTCCGATCGGGGTCTATGAAGACGAGGCCTATCCCTTCATCGCCGGGGAAATCGCCATGCTTCAGGCACGTCTTGCCGGCAACCGGCCGACGCTCGGAATCTGCCTCAGCGCCCAGCTGATCGCCCGCGCGCTCGGTGCCCGCGTCTACCCTTCCGGCCTGAAGGAGATCGGGTTTTCGCCGCTGAGCCTTAGCGCCGCAGGCGAGGCCTCGGCTCTCCGCCATCTCGCCGACGTCTCCGTCCTGCATTGGCACGGTGACACCTACGACCTGCCGGCCAGCACTGACCTGCTGGCCTCGACATCGCTGATCGCGCAGCAAGGCTTCGCGCGCGGCAATACAGTGCTCGCCCTTCAGTTTCACCCGGAGGCCCAAGCCGGCGCGGCCTTTGAACGCTGGCTCGTCGGTCACGCCTGCGAACTGGCGACCGCCGGGCTCAGCGTGCCGGGCCTACGCGCCGACGCCCGACGTCACGGGCCTCGCCTGGAGGCGGCGGCCGCGTCGATGATCGGCGAATGGCTGGAGAACATCGATGGTTGAGCAGGCCCCGATTGCGCTCGACGCCCTGCTCATCGGCACCCTCACGCCGATCGACGACCGCGGAACCTTAAGCGGTATCGACAAACACCCGGCTCTCGGGCCGGTACATCTCGGTACAACCGGCTTTGCCGGCGACCATCAGGGTGATCTGAAGAGGCACGGTGGCCCGGATAAGGCCGTGCATCATTACCCGCGCGACCACTACGAGGCTTGGGTCAAGGATCTCGGAAGCGTAACCAGGCTGGAGCAGCCGGGCGCCTTCGGCGAGAACATCTCGGCCTTGGGATTGACGGAAAGCGATGTCGCGGTCGGCGACCGGTTTCGCCTTGGTAAAGCCCTTCTCGAGGTGAGCCAGGGCCGGCAACCCTGCTGGAAGCTGAACCGCCGTTTCGATCTGCCGGATATGTCCCGCCGCGTCCAGCAGACCGGCCGAACGGGATGGTACTACCGGGTCATCGAAACCGGCTTGGTTTCGCCCGGTGAGCGGATGCAACTCGTCGAGCGGCGCTATCCCGAATGGACGATCGCCCGGCTGTGGCACTATCTCTATGTCGATACGCTCAACTGCGATGCCCTGTCCGAAATCGCCGATCTCGCCATCCTGCCCCCGAATTGGCGGGACTATGCAGCCAAGCGCCTGCAGACGCGGGCTGTCGAAGATTGGTCCCGCCGGCTCGACGGCGAGGCTCCGGCTTCAACGCCTGGCGGCGCCGTCGAGGGTCGTGACCAGTCGTTGCCGAACGGATGACGCCGACCTGCGGCTGGTGGCGGCCCTGTCCGGCCGCGCCAGCATCTCGGCGATCTCATCGGCAATGAAGATGGCGTGATCGTTGACCTGTGGCAGGCCCATGAGTTCGCCGAAGGTGCCGCGCGCCAGCGGCCCGGCAACGATCAGCGATCTCTCGGCCACGCCACTCGTCCCGATCGCCCGACTCGCCTCATCGCAGGCAAGCCCCAGTCCGACACTGTCTAGGCGCAGCCAGCCCTTCGACGCCAGATCCGCGAGCCAGTCCTGGCTGGAAAGAACACCCGTATGCGCCGGACCGGTCGTCACGACGCAGGCATCGAACAACAGGCGTTCCCGGATGCGCGTCTGCCGGTGACGGATATCGACCGCGATGACCTGACCGTAGCGCTCGACGCCTTCGATCGAAGCGCCGAGGACACGCAACTGTCCCGTCTCGATTGCCTGTCGGATCGCGTCATCGATCTGCGGCGCCACGCGGAACCGGTGGGCGTCCCAGAACGGTCGCAGGCGCTGCACGAGGCGGCGTCGCTCTGCAACCGGCAACGCCCGCCAGACTTGTCCGCCCTGGCTACGCAAAGCGTCGAAAACCGCATGCCAGCTGAGCCCCGCCAGAGCGGCCTGCCGCACCGCCAGGCGCACGCGTCGAAGCAGTTCTAGCGCGGTTCGCGCCGGGGTACCGACAAAATCGCCGAAGGGTTCCTGTGCCCTTCCCGCGTGGCCTCGCGAACGAAGTCCGCGGCGCGACAGGGCGACGATCGAGCCGCGGTGGTCGGCGAGCCTCAGCGACGCAATCACGTCCGCCGCCGTCAGGCCGTTTCCAAGCACCAGAACGTGATCATCGGGACGAAGGCAGGTAAGAGACCCGGCGACCGTAGTGTCGGCGACGAAACGCGGGTGGCCTTCGAGCGCCTGTGCAACGCGCTTCGGCGCACAAGGCGAGGGATGCGTCGTGGCGATCACGACGATGTCGGCCAGCAGCTCCGTCCCAGCGTCGGAGGTCAGCTTCCAGCGCGCTCCACGCCGCTCGATGCGCGCGATGCGCTCGCGCCGGTGCACGACCTTGCCGCTCCGCACGAACGGCGCGACGAACGCGCCGACGTATCGCCCGAACACCGCCCGCCGCACATAAAGATGGCCATCGGCCGCCCTTGCGTCCGGGTCGCCGCGCGGCTCGCCATGGGCCGCCAGCCAGTTCAAAAAATCGTCAGGATCATCAGGAGCGAGGCTCATGCGGGCCGCAGGCACATTCGTGCGATGGGCGGGATTGCCGCTATCATAGGCAAGCCCGGCGCCGAGCCGGTCTCGCGGCTCGAAGACCACGATGGCGGCGCCGTCGCTGGCGGCATGGCGTGCAAGGTTCGCCGCGACCACTGCGCCGGTGAAGCCGCCGCCGACAATGGCAATGACCGGTCGCCGCACAGCTGTCACGACTGGGAGACCTTCAGCTTCGGGCGATGATCGCCGGCGATGGTTTCGCCGAACGGCCCGGTGTTGATCGACGTCTCGCGTGCCGGGATGGCGTGGGCCAGCGGCAGATGCGGCAGAACCAGTTCACCGAACCGATAGGCCTCTTCGAGATGCGGGTAACCGGACAGGATAAAGCTGTCGATGCCGATTTGTCGGTATTCTTCCATGCGCGCCCTGACTTGATCGGGATCGCCGACGAGCGCCGTTCCTGCCCCTCCGCGCACCAGACCGACGCCGGCCCAGAGATTGGGAGCGATTTCGAGCTTGTCACGGCGACCACCATGCAGGCGGCTCATGCGGCTCTGACCAACCGAATCCATGCGCTCGAACACCTTCTGTGCGGCAGCAATCGTGTCGTCATCCACATATTGTATCAGTTCGTCGGCGGCCTGCCACGCTTCCCTTGCGGTTTCGCGAACGATCACATGAAGGCGGATGCCGAAGGTAACGTCCCTGCCCTCGGCTTCGGCCAGGGCGCGCACTTCGGCGATCTTGCGGGCAACGTCCTCGACCGGCTCGCCCCAGGTCAGGTACTTGTCGATCGTACGCGCTGCCACCTCCTGGCCCTTGCCGGAGGAGCCGCCGAAATAAAGCGGCGGGTGGGGCTGCTGTACGCACGGAAACAGGAGCTTCCCGCCTTCGATATCGAAGTGGTTCCCCTTGAAATCGACCTCTTCTCCGCGAAGCACGGCCTTGTAGATGTTCAGGAATTCCTCGGTCACCTCGTAGCGTTCGCCATGCGCGAGATGTATGCCGTCGCCCTTGTTTTCGATCGGATCGCCGCCGGTAACGACGTTGATCAGCAGCCGTCCGCCCGAGAGACGGTCCAGCGTGGCCGTCATGCGTGCCGCGAGCGTGGGCGAAAGCAGGCCGGGCCGAACCGCGATCAGGAACCGCAACTTTTCAGTGAGCGGCGCCAGCGCCGAAGCGACCACCCAACTGTCCTCGCAACTCCGCCCCGTCGGGATGAGCACGCCATAGTAGCCGAGCGTATCGGCGGCCTGCGCGACCTGCTTGAGATAATTGAGGTCCACGTTTCGGCCGCCGCGCGTGGTTCCGAGATAGCGGCTATCGCCGTGGGTCGGCAGAAACCAGAGCACATTGATCTTTTCAGGGATCTTCTCGGGGATTTCGTCGGGCACAATTCCCATTCGCGCAAGCCTCCTCGCAGGTTCCTTCGGAGGCACGCAAGAGCGTCCCTCGATTGCCAAAAAGCATAAACTCTATAAAATTTATTGACAATAAGAATTCGGACGATCATCCTTGATGTGAGGAAAAATTTTTCCCGCATCAGCCGTGAGCGACCGGGAATTAGATTAAATTTTTCGAGGATTTGGCCATGACCATTGCGCTTGCCGCTTCTCCCGCATTCGATGCCATCGTTCCGACCGCCAATGGTTACGGGTCGATCACCACGCCGGCGCTGAAGGCGGCCATGCGCAACTTCTCAGGTGGCGTCTCCGTCATCACCGCAGGGATAGGCGAAGAGCGTACCGGCGCCACCGTGACCTCCGCAACCGCGCTCGCCGTCGATCCGCCGACCATGATCGTCAACATCAACCGCACATCCTCCACCTGGCCGGTCATCGAGCGCTATCGGCATTTCTGCGTCAACCTTCTGTCGCGCGAACAGCAAAGGGTCGCCGAGCGTTTCTCCGGTGTCGATGGCACCAAGGGCGCCGCTCGCTACGATGGCGCCGAATGGATCCGGCTTGCCAGCGGCGCGTCGGCGCTTGCCGGCGCGCTTGCCGCCATCGATTGCGAGGTCGAGGAGATCATCGAGCGCCATAGCCATGCGATCATCCTCGGTCGGGTGGTGGCGATTACCGCGGGGACCGGCGAACCGATCGTCTACCACAACGGCCGCTACGGCGGCGTGCAGTTCTGACGCTGCTTTCCATGCATGGCACAGAGCGCTGCCACGGATCTCAAATTTGGAATGGGCTCTCTGCAAAGCCACAAAAAGCGGAATAATTTATCTACATAAAATCCATGCTTTTAATCAACATAATGTCAGGACTTCCCGAGGAAGCCGCAACCGTTGAGGAGCATACGATGACGATCCGCAGACGCACCCTTCTTGCCGCCAGTGCCGCCCTCTTGGCGGCGAGCCAGCTTTCCCTTCCAGCCCATGCGGACGAAACGACGCTGACCATCGGCTACCAGCCCATCGTCGAGCCGTCGCGCGTGCCGCAGGCAGACGGGACCTATGAGAAGGTGACCGGCGCCAAGATCACCTGGCAGAAATTCGACGGTGGCGCAGACGTGATTGCGGCACTTGCATCCGGGTCGATCGACATCGGCTATGTCGGATCCTCTCCGCTGGCCGCCGCCGCGAGCCGCCAAATTCCGCTCGAAACAATCTTCGTCGTCGGCCTGATCAGCGACGCAGAGGCGCTGGCCGTCAAGGGGATCGACAAGCCGGAAAAGCTTGCCGGCAAGAAGATTGCAACGCCCTTCGTCTCGACAGCGCATTACAGCCTGCTCACCGCCTTGAAACACTGGAACATTGACCCGAAGGCGGTTGAAATCCTCAACCTCCGGCCACCGGAGATCGCCGCGGCATGGCAGCGCGGTGATATCGATGGCGCCTATGTCTGGGATCCGGTTCTCTCCGAAATCAAGAAGACCGCGACCGTGCTTGCGACATCGAGCGACGTCGCGAAATGGGGCGGACCGACCTTCGACGCCTGGATCGTCAGCAAGAAGTTTGCCGAGGAACATCCTGAAATCGTCACCGGCTTCGTCAAGGTGACCGGCGACGCCTATGCGGACTACCGCGCCAAGCCGGAGGCCTGGAGCGCGGGCTCGCCGCAGGCCGAGAAGATCGCACGGCTCACCGGCGCAAAGCCCGAGGAGGTGCCGAACCTGCTCAAGGGCTATTACTTCCCCTCGCTCGAAGAGCAGGCGAGCGCTGATCTTCTCGGCGGCGCGACCGTCAAGGCGATCGCCCAGACCTCGGCCTTCCTGCTCGAACAGGGCAAGATCCCGGCAGTCCTCCCCGACTACGCGCCCTACGTTTCCGCCCGCTGGGCGCAGGAAGCGGCAAAGCTCTCGTTCTGACGTTCACTCAATTGCTGCCCGCCCGGATGAAATCTTCGGGCGGGCGCACTTTGCCATGCCAGGAGAACAGCATGTCCGTCCTCTCGCTTGAGAATGTCACATTGCGATACGCGGCCGATGCCGGCCGGAACACGCCGGTGCTTGCATCGATCGATCTGTCGATCGACCACGACGAGTTCGTTGTCGTCATCGGCCGCTCCGGCTCCGGCAAGACCAGCCTTCTCAATCTTGCTGCTGGCTTCGTGAAACCCAGCAGCGGCCGCGTTCGGCTCGATGGCGCGCCGGTCGCCGGCCCAGGGGCAGAGCGCGCCGTCGTGTTCCAGGACGATGCGCTCTATCCGTGGCTGACTGCCCTCGACAATGTCGCCTTTCCCCTGCGCCTGCGCGGTTTTTCCAAGGCGGATCGGCTGGTGCGGGCGCGAACCCTTCTCGATCAGGTCGGGCTCAGCGATGCAGCCGAGCGGCATGTCTGGGAACTGTCGGGCGGCATGCGCCAGCGTGTCGGCATTGCCCGTGCGCTTGCCTCCAGCCCGAAGTTTCTGTTGATGGACGAGCCGCTCGGCGCGCTCGACGCGCTGACCCGCAGCCGTATGCAGGGCTTTCTTCTGGACATATGGCAACAGAATAGAGTCGGCGCCCTCCTGATAACCCACAGCATCGAGGAGGCGCTGCTGCTGGCAACGCGGGTTATCGTGCTTGCCCCCAATCCCGGCCGGATCACCAGCGAAATCTTCACGACCTTCGGCCGCGATCACCTCGCAGGGACACCGCTTTCGGAAATCCGCAGCTCAGCCGCCTTTCGCCGGCTGCAGGACGAATTGACCGTGCTCATCCATGCCGAAGAAGAAGGAATTGCCGCATGAGCATCTCGGTTGAAGGCCTGCCGCCTATCATGCCGACGGCACGCCACCTAGACGAGCAAGCAGAACAGAGCGCCGACCGACCACCATTGCCGCTTGTCTGGATTTCGCTCGCGACAATTACGGCACTGCTTTTCCTCTGGAGCCTTGCCTCCAGCTATGGTTTCGTCTCGCCGCTGTTCCTGCCGTCACCGGTTGCCGTCTACCAGGCACTCCGGAGCCTTGCCATCACCGGTTTTGTCGATGCGACGCTCGCTGAGCACGTCGGCGCCAGCCTGCTGCGGATCTTCGGCGCGCTTGCCGTCGCCCTCGTCGCCGGCATTCCCGCCGGCCTTGCCATCGGAGCGAGCCGACTCGGCAAAGGCATCCTCGATCCGATCGTCGAATTCTTGCGACCGCTGCCGCCGCTTGCCTATCTTCCCCTGGTGATCATCTGGCTCGGCATCGGCGAAGCGTCGAAGATTGCGGTGATTGCACTGGCGATGTTACCGCCGGTCATCCTTTCGACGGCAACGGGCGTCCGTTCCGCATCGGCCGATCACGTCAATGCGGCGCGCTCCTTCGGCGCGTCGCGGCTGCAGGTGCTGCGCCATGTCATCGTGCCGAGCGCCCTGCCCTCGATCCTCACGGGAACCCGTATCGCGCTCGGCGCCGGGTGGTCGACGCTGGTGGCGGCCGAACTCGTCGCCGCAACTCGCGGCCTCGGTTTCATGATCCAGTCCGCCGCCCAGTTCCTTGTGACCGACGTGGTCATCGCCGGCATCGTCGTGATCGCCGCTGTCGCCTTCCTGTTCGAATTGGCGGCACGCCTCATCGAGCGCTGGCTGGTGCCCTGGGCAACGCGGCGTTAAGCGGCAAGCCTTAGCCAGTCTTCAGAGTGACCCGGTTCCGGGTTGCGATCAGTCGCGCCGCGGCATAGGTCTGCGTGACGATTTCCGGCACGAGATCGATGTCGGGCAGGCTGCCGACGCCGAGCGGCCCGATTGCGTAGAGATCGCGCGTCGGGCCTCCGCCCGCGAGCACTTCGCCCGCCGGGCTGACGGCAATGCCGAGATCGAGTTCGTCGGGCTCGGCAAGGCCGCCGGAAAAAAGGCTCTGCATCAACGGCGCCTGAAGGTCAGGCGCCGAACAACGACAGTCGATCACCTGGTCGGCTGACAGCAGCGTCTCCTGGCTTTCACCGGCAAAGCGCACCATCAACCCTTCCGGACGGCGCCGGCCGGCCCAACCCTTGCGTAGCACGGTCCGCTCGCTGGCAAGCTCCTGCCGGAGACGCAGGTAGAGGGGTGCCGGCAGGCGATTGCGGTGGCTGTCGTAGATCGACCGCAGGTGCCGGTTAAAGCGATGTTTTTCTTCCTCAGGCAGCGCCTGCCACAAGGACCGCGCCCGTCGACGCAGGCCGTTCATGGCCGCCTGCCAGCCGAGCCCTGCTTCTTCTGCCTCGGCACAGGCCTGCCGGACGAAGCGAACGATCTCGCCGAGCCGCGTCGGCATCGGCTCGACCGGAAATGTCGGCGCTGCCGAAAGACGGGTATGCGGCTGCGGCAGGAAACCATGGCGGGAGAGGATGGTGACCTCGCCGGCAAAGCCGTTATCGCGAAGCTGCAGCAGGCGGTCGACCACCCGGACTCCGCTACCGAGCAGGACCGTGTGGCGCGGCACGACGAGACGACGGGCGCGCACCAGTGGCTTTTCCTCGTCGGCAACTTCCATCTCGCCGCGGCGCAAACCAAAACCAGTCGCCAGCACAACGGCGTCGCATTCCACCGTCGCGTTCTCCTGCACCACGAGAAAGCGCCCATTAGCCTGCTTGCGAAGACCAAGCACCGCCTGACAGGAGAGCTGCATCGAAATATCCGGCCGGCGCGTCAGCGCCTCGGAGAAGCGCTGGTAAACATAGTCGCTGAAGATGCTCTTCGGCACGAAGATCTGCTGGAACCCGGGAATGGCGGCCGGCACGGCGGCGCGAAACTCGGCATTGGCCGAGAGCCAGTCGTTGAAGTCTTCGGGCTGACCGGCGGCCACCGAAAGGTCGCGAACGCGGCTGTTGAGGATTTCGCCGCTCTGGGCGGCGGCCAGGACCTGCCCGCCACTGATCGTCGGTTGCGGATCGAAGAGATGGACGTGAAAGGCGGCCCGCACAGACTTCATCAGGGCGATAGCCATCATTACACCGGAAAAACCGCGGCCGACGATGGCGATATGCGGCTTGCCCGTGGAACTCATTTCCGTCGGAGACGTCTTGGCAAACAATCCATGGACAGTCATGTGCACTCTCCTATGGCCGGCCCCGCCGGCAAAGTTTGAAATGCATGGCTGTTTCGGTCCTCAACGCAGACACCGACCGAATTGTGAGGGTATCGGCGACCATCTGCAGGGTCGCGAGAAGATATCGTCCGCCGCAAGGACGGTCGAGCCCGTATGTCCTATCCCGGCTGGCCTGGCACCTTGGCGCATGCGCATCCCTAGACGGTATACTCTATAAACTTTGTGCGTTATTAGAGCGCGAAACGGCGCCGACATCAAGGGCCGTGTGACACGACCACGCAAAGCGGTCTCCGTCGCCATGCTCTGGAGCGTTCAAGCCACGCCGTTTGGCAAGGGTAACTGCTCTGAAAATTCGCCCGGCTGCGCACGTGCAAACTCCCGACGCGAAATCCCGTTCAACACCCTCAATAGGTCATAGCCATGCGACCAGCGGCCAAAACCACTGGCAATGTTGATGTGCCCGGCATGGCCAAGATCGACGAGGCGGCTCCCCCAGCGGGTCGAAAAATGACGCAGGCGGTCGAAAGGCATATAGGGGTCGTTCAGGCTGCCGACGACGAGGCTCGAAAAAGGCAAGGGCAGGTCGGGCATCGACCCGAAGTCGATGGCGCCCGGATGAAGCCGATCGGTCGGACCGAGATCGCACGGCGCGACGAGCAAGGCGCTGCGCACCTGCCGGGCGAGCGGGCGCCGCACGAGATTGGCGACCAGAAGGCAGCCGAGGCTGTGGGCCACGAGGTCGACGGTTCCATGCCGGAAGATCTCGTGTTCGAGCCTGTTGCGCCAAAGATCGAGCCTCGGGCGATCCCAATCGTCCTGTTCGACAAGAACCGCCTGCGGATTGTCATTGAGCCAATGGCGCTGCCAGTGGCCGCTGCCCGATCCGAACAGCCCGGGAATGATGAGCGTTGTTGCCATGACATCAGCCGCTTACGAGAATGTTTCAAAGTAACGGCCGCGCATTCTGCCGCGCCCGATTCATGGCTTGATTATGGAAGAGCGGGACAAAGCGCGTAAGCAAGGAACATTCAATATCTATAAATTCTATAGCATAACTTTTCAGCTGCATCGTTTGCCTTCCATCATTTTAGATGTCAGGCATGGAACAAAGTTGGGAGCAGAGTGTTTCTTGAGACGCGGTCAGAAGCGAAAATCAGTTTCCCTTCCGGCCGCCGAAGCGTCAAAAATTTGCGTTGTTGGAGCCCATGAAATTGGTAGTTTGGCGCCGAAAGATACCGGCGCTCGAACAAGCCGGCCAACCGGCGGTTTGAAGATCGGTTTGGATGAGGGGATAGCGCAGCCGCTCGCGGCTGCGGGGCTAAGAGGTGACCGAAAGGTGACGGAGCGACGCAATGGGAACCGGTGGCGATTTCGCCAGCCGAGTGTTTTGCCTGGATTTGGATTGTCGCTCGGGATCACGCTGAGCTGGCTGGTTCTGATCGTGTTGATCCCGTTGTCGGGTCTGGTGTTTCGCGCCAGCGGGCTCGGCTGGGCGCAGTTCGTGGCGCTGGCGCTTGATCCGCGCACGCTCAATGCCTTGAAGATCTCCTTCGGCACGGCCTTTATCGCTGCCGTTATCAATCTCGTCTTCGGCGTCATCCTCGCCTGGGTATTGGTGCGCTACCGGTTCCCCGGCAAGCGGGTGATCGACGCCATGGTCGACCTGCCCTTTGCGCTGCCGACCGCGGTGGCCGGCATTGCGCTGACGACGCTCTATGCCCCGAACGGCTGGATCGGCCAGTTCCTGGAGCCGCTTGGCCTCAAGATCGCCTTCACCCCGGCCGGCATCGTCATTGCCCTGATCTTCGTCGGCCTGCCCTTCGTGGTCAGGACCGTGCAGCCGATCATGGAGGAGATCGACAAGGAAGTGGAGGAGGCCGCCGCCACCCTTGGCGCCAGCCGCTTCCAGACGATCAGCCGGGTGCTTTTGCCGGGGCTCTTGCCAGCCGGCCTCACCGGCTTTGCGCTCGCCTTTGCCCGTGGTGTCGGCGAATACGGCTCGGTGATCTTCATCGCCGGCAACCTTCCTTATGTCTCCGAGATCGCGCCGCTGCTGATCGTCATCCGGCTCGAAGAGTTCAACTATGCGGCTGCGACAGCAATTGCCGCGGTCATGCTGGCGATCTCGTTTGCCATGCTGCTCCTCATCAACTCGATCCAGGCCTGGAGCCGGCGGAGATATGTCTATGTCGCATGACCTGACCGCCGCTTCAGCACCCAGTCCCGGTCTCAGTCCGGCTTCCGGCCCTCGCGCCGCCCTGCCGGAACTGGCCGCCGCCACCTCCGAAAGCCGCTTTGCCCGACTGACGCTGACGATCACCGCGCTCGCCTTCGTCGCGCTGTTTTTGCTTTTGCCGCTCGCCGCCGTCTTCACCGAGGCGCTGCGCAAGGGCGTGACGGAATTCGTGCTGGCCCTTGGCGATGCCGAAACCTTTTCGGCCATCCGCCTGACGCTGATCGTCGCCGCCATCGCCGTGCCGCTCAACCTCGTCTTCGGCGTGGCCGCCGCCTGGGCGATCGCCAAGTTCGAGTTCAAGGGCAAGGCCTTCCTGACGACGCTGATCG
>NZ_JACVBC010000026.1:0-47174 GCF_014852205.1 Ensifer sp. ENS06
TGCCGACGGCGGGCGTCGATTTCCACGTGCCCTTCGGCGGCCGCAAGGGCTCGTCCCACGGCTCGCGCGAGCAGGGGCGCTACGCCGCCGAGTTCTACACCACCGTCAAGACGGCCTACACGCTCGCTTAAATGTGAGGCAAGCCCCGGCGTCCAATCCATCTCGGTGTTGGGCGGCGGGGCTGTTTCGATATACAGATCAGGTCCGCAAGGATAATTGCCGAAGCCGCCAGCTCAGGAGGTCGCGATTTTCTCTCAGAGAACGGGATAGAGGCCTCGCGAAGACACCACGTACTGGATCGCCGCAAGCAGGATCGCGACCACAACGATCACACCGATACGCAACGTTCTTTCAAGGAAAGTTTCCTGGCCCTGCATCGTCAAACCTCGTTCTGCAACAGGTGTATCGACAATCGGCAAGGTCAGAGTATCAGGCGCGCGAGCGCGAGCACAGACCGCAATGACAAGTCGCAGAACGGGAACGACCTTTAAAAACCCGTCCGCCGCTTCAGATCAGAGACGGACGGGAGCCCCGGGGAGAAGAAGCGGCCTAGAAAGCAGCTCGCCTGTCGTATCTCGCGAGACGGGCAAGCAGATAGTCCACTTCCGCCCGCGCTGTCGGGGTCAGCATCTGGGCTGGCTTGCGTTGCGCGTCGGTGGCGATAACGCCGCGACGCTTCAGAACGTGCTTGCGAATGGCAAGGCCAATCCCGAGCTGCTGCTCGTAACGGATCAACGGCAGGTGCGAGTCGAATAGATCGTGCGCTTCATCCCTTTTCCCGGCCGCAGAAAGCTCCATCAGTTCGGTAAGCATGTCCGGAAAACCGTAGCCGGTCATGGCACCATCGGCACCGCGCTCCGGCTCAAAGTCGAGGAAGAGGCCGCCATTGCCGCACAGGATGGAAAATTCGCGAAGTTCGCCCGCCTTCTGCATGGCGCGCAACTTTGATATTTTCTCAAGACCGGGCCAGTCCTCGTGCTTCAGCATCAGGCAGGACGAATGGTTGGTGATGATCTTCGCGATGACGCCAGGCGCCATGACAACCGTGAGGGTCAGCGGATAGTCCTGCAAAACCCACGGCACATCTTGGCCGACCGCTTCCACCGCACCTGCGAAATAGTTGACGATCTGATCATCCGTGCGCAGCGCAGGTGGCGGAGCGATCATGACGCCGGCGGCACCCATCTCCATCGAGTCACGCGCCAGCGAGCGCATGCTGGCAAAACCTGGAGCGGATACCCCGACGATGACAGGAATCTTCGACCGGGAGACCACCCGCTTGACGATGGCTCTGCTTTCCTCCGGTTCGAGCTTCGGGGCCTCGCCCATGATCCCAAGGATCGTGACGCCGGTGCAACCGCTCTCCTCATAAAAGTCTGTCAACTTGTCGATCGAATTGAAATCGATCGAGCCGTCCTCGAAGAACGGTGTCGTCGCGATGGCGTAGACGCCCTTGGATTGCGTGCTGAACGTCATTTCTGGCTTTCCTTCCACGCCTCGTACCGGGCCTTCGTTTCAGCGTTCATCGGGTAAAGACCGGGAAGCGGCACGCCCCGATCCACTTCAGTGATGATCCAGGCTTCCATACGCTCCTGCTCGGGTGCCTCAGCGAGCACCTCTTCGAGAAGCGCGGCCGGGATCAGGACTGCGCCGTCGTCGTCGACGACGACAATATCATCAGGCAGAACGGCGACGCCGCCGCAATTGATTGGCTCCTGCCATCCAACGAAGGTCAAGCCTGCGACTGAAGGCGGTGCCGCAACACCATTGCACCACACCTTCATGCCGCTCGCCAGCACCCCCTCGGCGTCCCGCATCACGCCGTCGGTAACGAGGCCGGCAACTTTGCGTTTCGCCATGCGGGCACACAGGATGTCGCCGAAGATGCCGGCATCACTGACGCCCACTGCATCGGCGACGGCGATGCAGCCCTCTGGCATCGCTTCGATCGCCGCCCGCGTGGAGATTGGCGACGCCCAGCTCGCAGGCGTGGCGAGGTCTTCCCGGGCAGGAATGAAGCGCAGCGTAAAGGCCTTGCCGACAACCCGTCCCTGGCCGGGCTTCAGTGGTTTCGTGCCGCGCAGCCAGATGTTGCGAAGCCCTTTTTTGAGGAGAACCGTAGTGAGCGTCGCGGTGGAGACGCTCTTCAGAGTTTCAACGACGTGAGGCTCAAGTGTCATTAGAAACCTCACACATCAGATGCTGTTGATCAGCCCGCCATCGACACGGATGACTGAGCCGGTGATATAGGATGCGCGGGGGCTCGCAAGGAAGCTGACGGTGTCGCCATATTCCTTCGGATCGCCGTAGCGGCCGACCGGGATCGACCCGGTGCTTTCAGCCGTGACATCGGCGACGGGGCGGTTCTCGCGCTTGGCCTTCTGTTCGTCCAGAAAGACGATCCGCCCGGTGGCAATACGCCCCGGCAGTACGATGTTTGCGGTGATACCGTCGCGACCAACCTCACGCGCCAGGGTCTTCGACCAGCCGACCAAGGCCAGGCGCAGGCTGTTCGATATCCCGAGATTTGCAATCGGCGCGACGACGCCGGAGGACGTCGAGGTAATGATGCGTCCCCATTTGCGCTCGCGCATACCCGGAAGCACCGCATCGGTGACCGCGATCACCGAGCGAACCATGAGGTCGAAATATTTCGACCAATCGTCGGGCGACTGTCCGGCGGCGGGCGTTGGCGGCGGCCCCCCGGTGTTGTTGACAAGGATGTCGACCGGTCCGAACGCAGCTTTTATGGCATCGAGCTTCTGACCGATCAGGGAAAGGTCGCCGATGTCCCAAACGAGCGGAATGGCCTTGCCGCCTGCGCCGCTGATTGCCTCTGCCGTCGCCGTGGCGCTTTCCTCGTGGATGTCGGCGACAACGACGGAAACGCCTTCGGCCGCGAGCGACCTGGCGATCGCGCCGCCAAGCCCACCACCGGCGCCGAATACGAGCGCCGTCTTGCTGTTCAACTGAAGATCCAACTCTTCCTCCTGTTGTTTGACGGCACTATGCCAAGGCGGAAACGGAAGAAAAACCTTCCTTTTTATCCCTTCAGACGATAGTAAAACTAAGGATGGAAACGCGCTTTCTCGAAACCTTTCTGGCGGTGGTCCAGCATGGCTCGCTCGCCGAGGCGTCACGCCGCATGGGCGTCACGCCAGCGGCGGTCGCGCAACGGATCCAGGCGTTGGAAGACGAGATCGGACTGCCTCTTCTTGCGCGATCAGGCCGGCGGGTGAAGCCAACCGAAGCGGGCGTCGCAATCCTGGAAAAGAGCCGGCGCGTTCTTGCCGAAGTCAGGCAGCTGAAAGGCTTGGCGCGCGACGACCAGGCATTCGGAGAACTCCGTCTGGGCGCCATCTCGACGGTTCTGACCGGCCTGCTTCCGAACGCCTTGCGGAGGGTTTTCGACAGGACGCCGGGCGTCGACATCTTCCTGCTGCCGGGCACGTCGGCCGAACTCTATAACAGTGTCGCTGAAGAGAAGATCGACGCGGCAATCCTTGTCAAACCGCCCTTCCCCA
Source organism: Ensifer sp. ENS06 (assembly GCF_014852205.1). Taxonomy (NCBI): domain Bacteria; kingdom Pseudomonadati; phylum Pseudomonadota; class Alphaproteobacteria; order Hyphomicrobiales; family Rhizobiaceae; genus Ensifer; species Ensifer sp. ENS06. The sequence goes on from NZ_JACVBC010000026.1 coordinate 3,525, forward strand.
TTCCAAAGACGCTCAACTGGGACCTCATCCGGTCGGAACGGTTCGTACTCCTGGCCCCCCCGGACCTTTCAGAGACCCCCGTCGATCGCCTGCTTCGCGAGCAACCGTTCATTCGATACGACAGAAGCAACTGGGGTGGCCGACTGGCCGATACCTACCTTCAAACCCAGCGAATTCTCCCTCGAGAGTGGCTGGAGCTTGATTCACTTGAAGCCATATCGATGATGGTTGAGGCTGGACTTGGCGTGTCGCTGATGCCCGACTGGCGCTCGCCGCTCTTCGACAACCTGCGCGTCGCCCGGCTACCGCTGCCGAACGCGCCGAGCCGTGAGATCGGTTTGCTCAGGCCACGCAACGCACCGTCAGGCCGACTGATACAGACCATCCTCGACGCCATCCGATCATAGAAAACGAGGGGCACGTCGGCGGTCGAGTTCTAGGAGATTTGCTCTACGCAGCGGCCTGCCGCCGGAACCGAGGCCGGCGATCCGGCAACGCGAGCACAGATTATTCGCCAACTCCGAAATAACATTTCTGTCCGTGACGGATTATCGGACCGGGCTGCACGGCACTATCGTCACTCTTGGTCGATCCGGGCTCCTAGATGAGTATGTACCTCGATCGGCCCACGGCATTTCAAACCCGTTCACACCGCACCAACCCGCAGAACCACCCCGAGATCGTTCGCACCAGCGCCCGACGAAAGGAACCGTCATGACCACAGAAAAGGTAATCTCCATCGCGATTTTGAAGGCCAAACCGCACCAACGCGAGGCCCTCCGGCAAGGCCTGCTTGGTCTCATCGCTCCAACGCGGGCAGAACCCGGCAACCTCGACTATGTCTTGTTCGAGCTGCGGGATGAGCCCGGTACCTTCTACATGCGCGAAGCTTTCGCCGACCAGCTTGCGCTCGACGCGCACTTCGCGACACCCCATTTTCAAGCCTTCGCGACCGAAATCGATACCCTCCTTGAAGAACCTCTGCGCCTGATTTTCCTGGATCAGGTCTCCCCGTGAGCCGCGGTGACGATCTCGAACTTGCGGGCGGTATCGCCGGAGCAACTGGTTAGGAGGCGAAATTGCGCTTGTAGGTCGACGCGATCAACGCTGCAGCGCGTTCGAATGCCTTGTCCTCGTCGCGTTCTTCGATTGCGACGAGGATCGCCTCATGCTGGGCCAGGGATTGGCCGAAACCGCCTGTAGCCGCCATCGTCTTCGGGATGCTGATGGAGAGCGCTGCCCGAATGACGGAAGCAACCGGCAAGAGGAAGCGGTTGTGGGCGGATTGAAAGATGTTGAGGTGAAAGGCGATATCAGCCTCGATCGCGTCTTCGACACGAGCGTCGCCTTCCGCCATTCGTGCGAAAGCGGCCCGAATCTCTGCATGCTCGGCCGCAGATCCGCGTCTGGCGGCAAGGCGTGCAGCAAGCGGTTCGATCGACAGGCGGAGCTCGAACAGTTCTTCGGCAAGCGTTGCCTGATCCTCCGCGTCACTTTGCCACGAAAGCACGACGGGATCGAGGGTGTTCCAGTGTTCGGCCGCCCGCACGCGTGTCCCGAGCCGGGGCTTTGCCTCAATGAAGCCCTTGGTCGACAGGATCTTCAGCGCTTCGCGCAACGTCGTGCGGCTGACGCCGAGCGTCGCCAGCATGTCGGCTTCCTTCGGCAGGGTATCGCCAACCTTCAGCTCGCCGAGCGTGATGCGGCGGCCAATATCGCCTGCGATGCGAGCAGGCAGGCCGCGATCCTCCCGAGCGATTGCCTTCATGCCCACTCTCTCCATTGCATCTCCGCCCCGTTCATAGCCGGTCGCCCCGATCAGGAAAAGCCACCCATCGCGGCCGCGTAGCGGCGGGTCATCTCGATGCCAATCGCGGTCGGTCGCATGGCCGGCGCACGGTCGTGGATGGTTATGCCCGCCCGTTCGCCGAAAAGGCGCTTCCCGTAACAAAGCAGCGTCTCGATGCCCTGCATGGTGAAGACCACGCCGGGCAGCATCTGCCGATAAGCCTCTTGCGCGTGCTCGTCCCAACCGTCTGAAAAGAACTCGTAGGCGCGCACGGCATAGTCGATCGAATCTGGCGCAAGGATCAGGCCGTGGCAACCGATGCGCAGGTTCTCGAGCAGCTCAAGGCCCGCACGACCGTTAAATACCGGCAGCCGGCCCTCGGTAACCTCGATGAGATGGGCGATGTCGACGACAGGCCCCTCGCCCTTCACCAGCCGAATGTTGGGGTGTTGGCGCACCAGCTCGCGGATATCGGCGGCCGTCAGCCCTCGTCCCATCAGGGCCGGGGCGTTCTGAATGGCAAGCGGCAGCTCGGTCTGATCGGCGACACGGCCGAAGAAGCGGATGTACTCGGCGGCCGAGAACTGGCCGACCATCGGCGGCTGGAGGATCAGCCAGTCGGCGCCGGCCCGTGCCGCATGGCGCGCCTGGCGCACCTGTTCCTCGACCGACGCGCCAAAGATCGTCAGGGCGACCGGTACCTGCCCGGCCGTATCCTCGACCAGCCACTCCATGATTGCCATGCGCTCGGCCTCGTCGAGCTTGGAGGCCTCGGTCGCAAGGCCAAGCCCTGCCATGCCGTGCACGCCGCTTGCCAGGCAGATCTCCGTCTGGCGGCGCATGGCGGCGCGATCGAGCTTTTCGTCCTTGTCGAAAAGCGCGTAGAGGATGGCGTGGATGCCATGAAGGCTTTCGATGCGGAAGTCGTCCACCGTCGCCTCCTCAATGGCTTTCGCGCGGAACTGCGTGGCCGCGGCCGCCGACAAGAAAATCGAGATCCGCGCCGGTGTCGGCCTGCATCACGCGCTCGACATAGAGGCCCTGATAGCCACCGACCATTTCCGGGGGTGGCGCGGTCCAGGCGGTTTTTCGGCGCGCCAGTTCCTCGTCGCTCACGTCGAGGTGGAGGCGGCGGCCGGCAACGTCGAGCTCAATCCAGTCGCCATCCCTTACCAGGGCCAGCGGGCCGCCAACCGCAGCTTCGGGTGCCGTGTGCAGGACGACGGTGCCAAAGGCCGTCCCCGACATGCGGGCATCCGAGATCCTCACCATGTCGCGCACGCCCTTTTCCAGGAGCTTCTGCGGGAGAGCCATGTTGCCGACCTCGGCCATGCCCGGATAGCCCTTCGGGCCGCAGTTCTTCAGCACCATGATCGAGGTCTCGTCGATGTTAAGATCCGGGTCATCGATCCGCGCCTTGTAGTGGTCGATGGTTTCGAACACGACAGCGCGGCCGCGGTGCTGCATCAGCGCCGGGGTCGCCGCGGAAGGCTTGATGATCGCGCCGTCAGGCGCAAGGTTGCCGCGCAGCACGGCGATGCCGCCACTCGACGTCAGGGCCCGATCGAGCGGCAGGATGACGTCGTCGTTGTAGTTCTCGACAGACTCGATGTTGGCGCCGACGCTTTGGCCGGTCACCGTCAGGGCACTGAGTTCCAGAAGCGCGGCAATCTCCTTCATGACGGCGGGCAGCCCGCCGGCATAGTGGAAATCCTCCATCAGATAGCGCCCCGAAGGCATGAGGTTGAGGATGGTCGGAATATCGCGGCCGAGCCGGTCCCAGTCGTCGAGAGAGAGCTTCGTGCCAATCCGCCCGGCGATTGCCAGGAGATGCACAACGGCGTTGGTGGAGCCGCCGATCGCACCGTTGACGCGGATGGCATTGGCGAAGGCGTCACGGGTCAGGATCTTCGACAGGCGCAGGTCCTCGGCAACCATTTCGACGATCCGCCGCCCGGTCAGCCGCGCCAGCCGGGCGCGGCCCGCATCAACCGCCGGACAGGCGGCATTGCCGGGCAGCGCAAGCCCGAGCGCTTCAACCATGGACGCCATGGTCGAGGCGGTGCCCATCGTCATGCAATGGCCTGGCGAGCGCGACATGGCGCTTTCGGCCGCCATGAAATCCTGTTGCGACATGACACCGGCACGCACGTCTTCGGAAAACTTCCAGACATCGGTGCCTGAGCCGATCGTGCGACCCTTGAAGCGGCCGTTCAACATCGGCCCGCCGGAGATGACAATCGAAGGAAGATCGCAGGAGGCGGCCCCCATCACCAGCGACGGCGTGGTCTTGTCGCAGCCCGCCATGAGCACGACGCCGTCGATAGGGTTGCCGCGGATCGCCTCCTCTACGTCCATCGAGGCAAGGTTGCGGAAGAGCATGGCAGTCGGCCGCAGATTGGACTCGCCGCAGGAAAACACCGGGAACTCCAGCGGCAGGCCACCGGCCTCGAGCACGCCTGCCTTGATGTGTTCGACCAGCCCGCGGAAATGCGCATTGCAGGGCGTCAGCTCCGAGAAAGTGTTGCAGATGCCGATCACCGGCCGCCCGTCGAAGACGTCGTCGGGCAACCCGTTGTTCTTCATCCAGCTGCGATGAATGAAGGCGTCCTTGTCCAGTCCGCCAAACCAATGCTGCGATCTTAATTTCCTGGACATGTGTCCTCCCCGATTACCTCGAGCGCTCGCGCTCTTTTCATTTCTCATATAATCGGAGTTATTGCAGGTCAAGCGATGACCGGCCTGACGTGAAGGCAAAGAAAAACCTCCGGCTGGTGAGGCCGAAGGTCGAAAAAAGTGGAGGAAAGCTGTCGAAGTAGCCCTTCAGGGATGGTGCAGCACGCTCATACCGCCATCGACCGTCAGGCAGGTGGCGTTCATGAACGGGCATTCGTCCGAGATCATGAAGAGTGCAGCCTTGGCGATTTCCTCCGGTGTTGCGATGCGGCCGCCGGGATGGAGCTTCATGGTATCGGCCTCGGCGGCGACCGGATCGGGGAAACTGTTCCAGTATTCCACGGCCTTCTGCGTGCGGACATAACCCGGCGCCAGCGCATTCACGCGCACGCCCTGCCCGGCATATTCGAGCCCCAGCGCCTTGGTCATGCCGAGAAGCGCATGTTTGGCGACCGGATAGGGGAAGGTGTGCGGGATGATGGTGAAGGCGTGGGTCGAGGCAATATTGAGGATGACGCCGCCGCCCGCCTCGATCATGCCCGGCAGCACAGCCTTGCTGCAATTCCACGCACCCTTGAGATTGATGTCGAAGCAGCGCTGCCAATCGGCATCCGAGAGCTTCAACGGCTCGAAGAAGACGTTGACGCCGGCATTGTTGACGAGCGCATTCGGCTGACCGATCTCACGGGCGGCGGTAACGACGACCTGCTCGATGGCATCGGCATCGGTGATATCGGCCGTGGCGTAGCCGACCTTCCCGCCCGACATACGCAGGCGCTCGGCTTCGCTCGCCAAGAGGTCGCCATCACGGTCGATGAGGAAGAGGCCCGCCCCCTCGCCAAGGAAGGCTTCAGCGATCGCAAGGCCGATGCCTTGCGCTGCGCCGGTGACAACGACGCGTTTTCCCTCAAGACGACCCGCCATATCCGCGCTCCCTACCACTCGGCTACGCTGCCATCGGCGTGGCGCCAGATCGGGTTGCGCCAGCGATGGCCTTCCTTTGCGCGCTCGATGACATATTGCTCATCCACCTCGATGCCGAGGCCAGGGCCTTGCGGGATAGACACGAAGCCGTCCGCGTAGTGGAACACCTCCTTGTTGGAGATGTAGTCGAGAATGTCGTTGGCCTCGTTGTAGTGGATGCCGAGGCTCTGTTCCTGGATGAAGGCGTTGTAGCTGACGGCATCGACCTGAAGGCAGGCGGCAAGCGCAATCGGTCCCAGCGGGCAATGCGGTGCCAGCGCCACGTCGTAGGCCTCCGCCATCGCAGCAATCTTGCGGCATTCGGTGATGCCGCCGGCATGCGACAGGTCCGGCTGCAGGATATCGACATAGCCGTCGGCCAGCACCGACTTGAAGTCCCAACGCGAATAGAGCCGCTCACCGAGCGCGATCGGCGTCGAGCAATGGTTGGCAATTTCCTTCAGCGCCTCGCGGTTTTCCGAAAGCACCGGTTCTTCGATAAACATCAGGTTGAAGGGCTGAAGTTCCTTCGCCAGGACCTTCGCCATCGGCCGGTGCACGCGACCGTGGAAATCGACGCCGATGCCGATATGCGGGCCGATCGCCTCGCGGATCGTCGCAATGGTTTCGACCGCCTTTTCCACCTTCTCCCAGGTGTCGACGATCTGCATCTCCTCGCAGCCATTGAGCTTGATGGCCTTGAAGCCGCGGGCGACGACGTCGCGGGCATTTTTGGCGACATCGGACGGACGGTCACCGCCGATCCAGGAATAGACCTTGATGCGGTCCCGCACCTGGCCGCCAAGCAGCGCATGCACCGGTTGGTCATAGGCCTTGCCCTTGATGTCCCAGAGCGCCTGGTCGATGCCAGCAATCGCCGACATGTGGACCGCACCGCCGCGGTAGAAGCCGCCGCGATACATCACCTGCCAGTGGTCCTCAATCAGCAGCGGATCCTTGCCGATCAGATAGTCCGCAAGCTCGTTGACGGCGGCTTCCACGGTCAGGGCGCGGCCTTCGACAACCGGCTCACCCCAGCCGACAATGCCCTCGTCGGTCTCGATCTTCAGAAACAGCCAGCGCGGCGGAACGATGTAGGTGGTGAGCTTGGTGATCTTCATGGTGCGATATCCGCTGGGTCAAACAAGGCGACGACGTCGGCCGCCGGGAAGGGGTTTCAGCGCGCCGACGGGGCGGGCCGGTGACGTTCTACGGCAAGCTTGAGGTCGCGGGCGGCAAGATCCAGCATGCGCGTGGAACAGTCGCGCGCCCTCGCCTTGTCGCGCAGACGCAGTGCCTCGACCAGTTCGCCATGGATATCGATTGCTTCGTCACGACGTTCGGCAACTTCATTGGAGGCATACAGCGAGAACTTCAGCGCCGCCTGGATGATGCCGACGAGTTGCAGGAAGACCTGGTTATGGCTGGCCTTGAGCAGGCAGGTATGAAAGGCGACGTCGGCATCGGTGAAGCCGACGACATCGCGCTCGCCGTCACGCATCGCCTGCCAGGCGCGTTCGAGGTCGGCAATTTCCTGGACGGTCGCGCGTTCGGCCGCAAACTCAGCGGCCGCCGGCTCGATCGCGCGGCGCGCCTCCAGAACGCAGTTCAAAAGATCGAATTCAAAGATGCGCTCGCCGATCCATTCGAGCACCTGGGAATCGAGGATGTTCCACTCGTCCTTGTTGCAGACGATCGTGCCCACCCGGGAACGGCCGCGGACCATGCCCTTCGATTCCAGCACCTTCAAGGTTTCGCGAATGACGGTCCGGCTGACGCCATAACGTTCGCAAAGGTCGTTTTCGCGCGGCAGGAAGGAGCCGACCGGAAAGACGTCGGCGCAGATGTCCGAGGCGATGGCGCGCGTCACATTCTTTTGAACGCGAGGGCGACGCTGGCCGCGCTCATGCGCGCCGTTGCTGTAGTCCTGCTCTTCCACCGCCATTTTCCTCCCGCTCCCGTCTCCCTGTCGCTCCATAGCGCAGACGCTTGGAGGCGACAACGCAGCGAAGCACATTATCGTTATACATCACTATCTCATTCATCATACAAAGGCAATTGACGAATATGATGATTCATCATACACAAATGCTCACTGCAGGAGGCAGTTCACCAGGGAGAGACATCATGCGCTTTATCAAGGCAGCCATTGTGGCTGGTACCGTCGCCGTGTTTGCGGCAACCTCGGCGTTCGCTGCCGACGTCAAAATCGGCTTCATCGTCAAGCAGCCGGAAGAGCCGTGGTTCCAGGACGAATGGAAGTTCGCCGACGTCGCCGCTAAGGAAAAGGGCTTCACGCTGGTCAAGATCGGTGCGGAAGACGGCGAGAAGGTTCAGTCGGCAATCGACAATCTCGGCGCCCAGGGCGCGCAGGGCTTCATCGTCTGCACCCCTGACGTCAAGCTCGGCCCCGGCATCGTCGCGAAAGCGGCCGCCAACGACCTCAAGCTGATGACGGTCGACGACCGTTTGGTCAACGCCGACGGCAGCCCGATCGAAGACGTGCCCCACATGGGCATTTCGGCGACGAAAATCGGCGAAGCTGTTGGTCAAGCCCTGGTCGACGAAATCAAGAAGCGTGGCTGGGACATGAAGGACGTCGGCGCGATCCGCGTTTCCTACGACCAGCTCCCGACGGCGGTCGACCGCGTTGAGGGCGCACTTTCAGTTCTCAAGGCCAACGGCTTCCCGGAAGCCAACATCTTCGACGCGCCGCAGGCCAAGACCGATACGGAGGCAGCACTTAACGCCTCGACGATCGTGCTCAATAAGAACGCCGGCATCAAGAAGTGGGTTGCGATCGGCCTCAATGACGAAGCGGTACTCGGCGCCGTGCGCGCAACCGAGACGGTCGGCATTGCTCCCGACAGCATGATCGGCGTCGGCATTGGCGGCGCGGACTCGGCGATCAACGAGTTCAAGAAGCCTGCAGCGACCGGCTTCTTCGGCACCGTCATCATCTCGCCGAAGCGCCACGGCTACGAGACCGCACTCAACATGTATGAGTGGATCGCCAACGGCAAGGAACCGGAAAAGCTGACCCTGACCGCCGGCCAGCTTGCGCTGCGCGACAACTACGAGGCCGTACGCAAGGATCTCGGCATCGAGTAATCGCTGCTTGCGACACGAGATCACGATTGTTTGGGTCGGACCGCCCCGAACAATCAACGTGATCGATTCTGGTAGTTTAGAGCGGGATGCGGGCGGAAAACCGCGCACACTTTCCTCATCCCGCTCTATCGGCCCGGCGGCTCGGCTGCCTGGCGTTCCGTATCGGAGCCGCATATGCAAGACTTCCTCGAATTCCAATCGATCTCCAAGGGCTATCCCGGCGTCCAGGCGCTGTCGGACGTCTCGTTTTCTGTGCGCAAGGGCGCCGTCCATGGCCTCATGGGCGAGAACGGCGCGGGCAAGTCGACGCTTATCCGCCTGCTCTCGGGCGACCAGTCTGCCGATAACGGAGAGATCCGTATTGAAGGCGAAGCACAAGGCTATCGCTCCGTGCGCGATGCGTTTCGCGCCGGTGTTATCGTCATCCACCAGGAACTGCAGCTCGTTCCGGAACTGACGGTCGCCGAAAACCTCTGGCTCGGCCACTTCCCCGGCAAGGGCGGGGTCATCGATCGACGCCAGTTGCTTCGCGTCGTCGGCGAGAAGCTTGCGGAAATCGGCATTGACGTCGATCCGTCCGCCAAGATCGCCTCGCTCTCGATCGGCGAGCGCCAGATGGTCGAGATCGCCAAGGCCGTCATGCTTGATGCGCGCGTCATCGCGCTCGACGAGCCGACCTCGTCGCTGTCGTCCCGCGAAAGCGAAATCCTCTTTGCCCTGATCGAACGCTTGCGCTCGAATGGCACCGTGATCCTCTATGTCTCCCACCGGCTCGACGAGATCTTCCGGCTTTGCGACAGCCTGACTGTGCTGCGCGACGGCAAGCTTGCCGCCCATCATCCTGACATTTCCAAGGTCACGCGCGACCAGATCATCGCCGAGATGGTCGGACGCGAGATCTCCAACATCTGGGGCTGGCGGGGCCGCGATCTCGGCGCGGAACGTCTGCGCGTCGACGCGATCTGCGGTCCGAAGCTGAAGACACCCTTGAGCTTCTCGGTCCGGCGCGGCGAGATCCTTGGCTTTTTCGGCCTGATCGGCGCTGGCCGCAGCGAGATGACCCGGCTGGTCTATGGCGCAGACAGACGCCACCAGGGAACCGTGACGATCGACGGCGCGATCGTGCCGGCCGACAACCCGCCACAATCGATCCGCGCCGGCATGGTCCTGTGCCCAGAGGACCGTAAGTTCGACGGCATCGTTCAGGGGCGCAGCATCGAAGAAAACATGGCGATTTCGTCGCGCCGGCACTTTTCGCCCTTCGGCATCCTGAACCGTAAGAAGGAAGCGGAACTGGCGGACCGCTTCATCGCCAAACTTCGGGTGCGCACGCCGTCCCGCAAGCAGGACATCATCAATCTCTCCGGCGGCAACCAGCAGAAGGTCATCCTTGGCCGCTGGCTCTCCGAACAGGGCGTGAAGGTGCTGATCATCGATGAGCCGACGCGCGGCATCGATGTCGGCGCCAAGTCGGAGATCTATGAAATCCTCTACGAACTCGCCGGTCAGGGCATGGCGATCGTCGTCATCTCCAGCGAATTGCCCGAGGTGATGGGCATTACCGACCGTATCCTCGTCATGTGCCAGGGCCGGATCGCCGCCGATTTCGCGCGCACCGATTTCGACGAAAGACGCATCCTCGCCGCCGCCCTTCCCGATGTTCCAACCGAGCAGGTTCAGCCGTCATGACTTCCTTGAAAAAACTTCTTCTCGGCGAACAGGGTCTGGTCGTCATCTTCGCCGTCGCCTTCGCCATCGTGGCGCTGACGGTTCCGAACTTTCTGACTGAGCGCAACATGCTCGGCCTGCTGCAGTCGGTCGTCACCATCGGCATCGTCGCCTGCACGATGATGTTCTGCCTGGCCTCGCGTGACTTCGACCTCTCGGTCGGCTCCACCGTCGCCTTCTCGGGCATGGCCGCCGTCATGGCATCGAATGCCTCCGGCTCGATCCTCGTCGGCCTGATTGCGGCACTCCTGTGCGGCGGCTTCGTCGGCCTCGTCAACGGCGTGGTGATTGCGCATTTCCGCATCAACGCGCTGATCACGACGCTTGCCACCATGCAGATCGTGCGCGGTTTCGCGCTGATTGCGTCTGACGGTCGCGCCGTCGGCATCAACGACCCGAGCTTCTATCAGTTGGCACTGTCGAAGTTCCTGGGCATCCCTACGCCAATCTGGGTGATGGGTTGCTTCTTCCTCGTCTTCGGTTTCGTGCTGAACCGCACTGTCTTCGGCAAGAACACGCTCGCGATCGGCGGCAACCCGGAAGCCTCACGCCTCGCCGGCGTCAATGTCTCCAACATGCGCATATGGATCTTCGCACTGCAGGGCCTCGTCTGCGCTGTTGCCGGCGTGCTGCTCGCCTCGCGCATCACGTCAGGCCAGCCGAATGCGGCAACCGGTCTCGAACTCTCGGTCATTTCTGCCTGTGTGCTCGGCGGCGTCTCGCTTGCCGGCGGCCGGGCGGCGATGACCGGCGTGATCGTCGGTGTTCTCATCATGGGCATTGCCGAAAACGTCATGAACCTGCTCAACATCCAGGCCTTCTACCAGTATGTCGTGCGCGGTCTGATCCTTCTGCTCGCGGTGCTGCTCGACAATCTGCGCTCGGCCGCCGCCGGTCGTCGCAGTTAGGGCATGACGGAAGACATCGTCCTCCTCGAAAACGAAGAAGGGCTCACTGTCGAGGTGAGCCCGCTTGGCGGCGCGATCCTGTCGGCCCGCTGGCGCGGTATTCATTTACTGGCGCCGACGTCGGCACCGGGGCTTGCCTCGCAAGTGTTCGGCGCCGAGGCCTGCTTTCCGCTGGTGCCCTTTGGCAGCCGCATTGAGGCCAATGGCTTCCAATTCGACGGTTGCGACTACAGGCTGGAAGCAAACACGATCGATCCGCTCGTTTTGCACGGAGACGGCTGGCTTGGACGCTGGTCGATCCTGCAGCGCGACCGGCAATCGCTCACCCTTCGCTTGGACCAGGAGGCAAGCGTTGCCACACCCTTTGCCTATGAAGCGATAGAGACGATCGCCATCGACGGACCGCGCCTGATCCTCTCGCTCTCCATCACCAACCGCGCCGACCAGGCCCTGCCATACGGACTGGGCTTCCATCCATTCTTTCCGCGCACGCCTGAAACGCGCCTCATCGCCCGTGCCGACCGATATTGGAGCGAACGGGAAGGTCATCTGCCAGACCGCCCCGGCCCCATCCCTCAGAACATGAACTTTGCATCCGGTTCCCCCTTGCCCCCGAACTGGCTGAACAATGCCTTCGACGGCTGGGATGGACGAGCCCGCATCGAATGGCCGGAAACGGGGCTTGCCGCTTCGCTCGAGGCCGATGGGCATTTTCGGTTCTTCGTTCTCTACTCGCCGTCGGCGACAAGCAGCTTCTTTTGCTTCGAGCCGATGAGCCATCGGCCGAACGCGCACCGCGATCAACGCGACGGCGGCCTCGTCCGCCTGCAGCCTCTCCAGACTGTGACCGGAACGATCGCGCTCAGCGTCGAGGAACTGGCGAGCGGGTAACAGTTCGCAAAGAGCGGTTTCGCATCCAGCAATCGTTTACAAGTAACCCTGGGTGAAATTGCTTCAAGTGAAAATTATTGGTTGCTACCGCGGGGTCCTCGCGCCTGTGCGAACAGCCGGTGCCAGCGCGCCACAGGCGGGATAGCTGCGATCGACCGCCCGGTCGCGGGTCTCCGGTAGAGATTGTGCAGGCATAGGGGACGAAGGCGAAAAGATCAAAGACTTCGCAAGATTGCTTATACCAATGATTCCGTGGAACTTTTTTGAGCAGGCTCCGTTTAGAAGCCGCCACGACCGCCCCGGTCGGTGGCGAGACTGAACAGGAGATATGCATGAATTATGTGACCGCCGCCGCGCTTTCCCTTGCCCTCGTTTCCAGCGCTGCCTTCGCGCAAGAACCCGCAGCAAACGGCGCAGATGCGATGCTGGTCGGCCCTGGCATCACGATGGGCACCACCGCAACGATGCCGCTGAAATATGTGGAAATCAAAGACACCGATATCGTCAATTCACAGCTCATCGGCGTCGATATCTACAACAAGCAGAACGAGACGATCGGCGAGATTTCCGACGTCGTCATCGGCGACGGCAAGTCCGTCATCGGCATCGTCGCAAGCGTCGGCGGTTTCCTCGGCGTGGGCGAGAGCTATGTCGTCATCGACCCGGCGTCAATTGCACTTGCCAACGACAACGGCACTTGGAAGGCCTATGTCGACACCAACAAGGATGACCTCTCCAAGGCACCAAAATTCGATTACGGCAAGCTGAAGAAATAACGACCGGCCCTGCCGCACGCGTTCGCTTCTCCGGCGAACGCGTTTTCGTCTTCGGGCGCCTGCACATCCGCCACCGAATAACCGCATTCAGAATGCGCGAAAGCATTCCATTTTCTGCGACAAATACCGCCATGACTTAGTTTTCTATTCTCACAATGTGGACATTTCTGCACGAGTGTGCCAAAAGACAATCGGATTGCGACATGATGTCGTATTTGCGCAGGCCTTTCTGGTCGTGCGCTTCTCCGTTTCGGTGATCGTTTCATCAGCCTTTCAAACACAAAGGAGAGTGCCCCGCTTCCGGAGCCGGGCCCAGAACATATGGCATTTCAAACTGAGAGCGACCGCTCGGCCGACGAGCAACCGGTCAAGATCAGTATCAAGAACGTTTTCAAGGTTTTTGGCGAGCGGCCGGACGAGGCGCTGAGCCTTCTTAAAGCCGGCAGCACGAAGGCGCAGATCCACGCCGAGACGGGTTGCACCATCGGCGTCAACAACGCGACCTTCGACATTCGGGCCGGCGAGATCTTCGTGATCATGGGGCTTTCGGGTTCCGGCAAGTCGACGATGCTGCGCCTCCTCAACCGCCTGATCGAACCGACCTCCGGTTCCATCGAGATCGATGGCAAAGACGTAGCACGCTTGCCGCGCAGCGAACTGATCGCCTTGCGCCGCCGCGACATAAGCATGGTCTTTCAGTCCTTCGCGCTGCTGCCGAACCGCAGCGTTATCGACAACGCGGCCTTCGGCCTCGAGGTCGCTGGCGTCGGCGAGGCCGAGCGCAAGGCCCGCGCCCGGACGGCTCTGCACGCTGTCGGGCTGGAAGGATACGACGACAGCCGCCCCGACCAGCTCTCCGGTGGCATGAAGCAGCGCGTCGGCCTTGCGCGAGCGCTCGCCGCCGAGCCCTCCGTGCTCCTCATGGACGAAGCCTTCTCTGCTCTTGACCCGCTGATCCGCACCGAGATGCAGGACGAACTTGTCCGCCTTCAGGCCGAACACAGTCGGACCATCGTCTTCGTCAGCCATGATCTCGACGAAGCCATGCGGATCGGCGACCGCATCTGCATCATGCAAAATGGTGAGGTCGTGCAGGTGGGCACCCCGGACGAAATCGTATTGAAGCCCGCCAACGACTATGTGCGGTCGTTCTTCCGCAATGTCGATGTCTCTCAGGTCTTCCGCGCCGGCGACGTCGCCCGCAAGACGCAGGTAACGATCATCGAGCGACAGGGTGTTTCGGCCGCAGCTGCACTTGAGCGCATGGAACACTACGATCGCGAGGTCGCCATCATTCTCGGCCGCGACAAGACCTATCACGGCATGATCAGCCGGTCTTCGTTGATCGCAACCGCCCGCGACGGCGCCGCCGACCCCTATCGGCGCGCCTTCCTGCCGGATATCGAGCCGATCCCGGCGTCGGAAAGCTTGTCCAACGTGCTTGGGAAGGTGGCTGCAAGCGCGTTCCCAATGCCTGTCATCGACGAAGCCAACCGCTACCTCGGCTCGATCAGCAAATCCGCGCTACTCGAAACGCTCGATCGCACCGCCTGATCCAGTCCTTCGGAGACAATTCATGACTTTCGATATCGGTGACGGCGTCGACAGCGCCGTCAACTACATCCTCGACAATTTCGCACCGCTGCTCGATCTGATCGCTGCCGCCATCGGCACCGTGACCAACAGCATCCAGGCGGCACTTCTCGCCGCCCCCTTGGCCCTCGGGCTCGCGATCTTCGTGCTTTTGTCGCTATGGCGCGTCGGCTTCGGCTTTGCGGTCTTTACCGCCCTTTCACTGATGCTGGTCGAACACATGGGCCTTTGGTCCGCGATGATGGAAACCCTGTCGCTCGTCATCGCATCGACGCTCGTTGCCATGCTCATCGGCCTGCCGCTTGGCATCGCCATGGCGCGCAGCGATCGCGTCGCGGCATCCGTGCGGCCCATGCTGGACCTCATGCAAACCATGCCGGCCTTCGTCTACCTCATCCCGGCGGCGATGTTCTTCGGCCTTGGCGCCGTGCCCGGGACGATCGCAACGGTGATCTTCTCGATGCCGCCGGTCGTGCGGCTCACCAATCTCGGCATCCGTCAGGTGCATGTCGAGTTCATCGAGGCCGGCAACGCCTTCGGCTGCACCGCCTGGCAGCTGCTCGTGAAGGTGCAACTGCCGAACGCCATGCCTTCGATCATGGCCGGCATCAACCAGACGATCATGCTTTCTCTCTCCATGGTGGTGATCGCCTCGATGATCGGTGCGGGCGGCATCGGCAACACGGTCCTGACCGGCATCCAGCGTCTCGACGTCGGAACCGGTTTCGAAGGCGGTCTCGCCGTCGTCATTCTCGCCGTCATTCTCGACCGGATCACCCAGAGCTTCGGCAAGGAGCGCGCCAGCCCGTGGCGCGTCCTGTTCCGCCGGCGACAGGAACAACCCCGGACCTCTCCCGTCACTGCCTGACGCTGCGGACTTTCCCATCCATCTGGCAGCGTTCGCGCTGCCGCTTGCAAACGTTCAAGAAAGGAACATCCATGTTCAAGACCCTTGCGACCATCAGCCTTGCGGCCAGCATTGCCGCCGGTACGTTTGGCGCGGCTGCCGCAGAGGAAAAGCCACCCGTCAGGATCGGCTGGGCCGCCTGGTCGGACGCCGAGTTCGTCACCAAGCTCGCCGCAAAACTGATCAAGGACGAGCTCGGCCAGGAGGTCGAACTGGTCCAAACGGACATCGCTCCGCTTTACCAGGGTGTCAGCCGCGGCGACCTCGATGCCATGATGATGGCTTGGCTGCCGGAAACCCACGCCGACTACTTCGCCAAGGTGAAGGACAAGGTAACGACCCTCGGGACCGTTTACGACGGCGCCAGGCTCGGCTGGGTGGTGCCGAAATACATTCCCGAAGACGCCATCGCCTCGATCGACGACCTCAAGAAGGACGATGTGAAGGAGAAGCTCAAGGGCAGGATCGAGGGCATCGATCCCGGCGCGGGCCTTACGCGTCTGTCCGAGCAGGCAGTCAAGAACTACGCGCTCGACGGATACAAGCTGCAGATCTCCAGCGAGGCCGGCATGCTGACGACCATTGACCGGGCGATGCGCAAGAAGGATTGGTTTGTCGCCACGGCCTGGAGCCCGCATTGGATGTTCGGCAAGTACGAGCTTCGCTATGTAGCGGATCCGAAGAACGCGCTCGGCAGGGCCGAACGTGTGGACGTGCTGGCACGCAAGGACATCGAAAAGGACAATCCGGAAGTCTCAGGCCTGCTATCTCGCATGAAGCTGCCGATCGCCGATCTTGAAGCCGCGATGTTTAACGCCCAGCAGACCTCCTACGAAAAGGCTGTCGACCAGTACATCGCGGATCACCCCGACCAGATCAAAGCCTGGCTCGCCAAGGACGGTGGCTAAGCTCTGCCACTCGCGTCCACAACCGACGCCCGCGATCTCGTTGCGGGCGTACCTCCCGACAGAAGGATCATCGACATCATGAACGACATGCTTGCACCCCGCGCCACGGCCGACGCCACCGACGACACGATCGGTGGCCGCATTTCGCTTGCCCGCGATGCCATCAAGCTTTCGATCGAAGAGATATCCGCAATCGCGGGTGTTACCGAAGAGACCTGGATCAGCTGGGAAAATGACCGCGCAGAACCGAGGGCCAACCGCCTCGACATGATGGCCGGCATCCTGCAGGTCAACATCGCCTGGCTTCTCGATGGGCGCGGAACAGGACCAGTGGAGGCGAGGTAGTCCGCAAGGACTGCCCGTTCGGCGCGCTCAGGAAGAACACCAACACCGTCACAGGCGATCGTCGCTGCGGTCGCAGCCGCCTACCTTTCGCCGATCGGGGCCGAGACGGATCCGACCCTTCTCAAGCCCCGATGACGTTCCTTGGTCGCCCACCTTAAACGGAGACAGCTTCCAGGCGGACGCCGTCAAAACGCGCGTTCATCGCAACGATCGATCCGGCATCAGGCATCAGGCATGCAGCCGTCGCCAGCGCGTCGGCGATGGCAGCGGACGGTGCCGACACCGAGACAGAGCGCCAGTTTGCTGGCGCGGGCATTCCGGTCAGGGGGTCGAGAATATGTCCGTCTCTGGCTGCTTGATCGAAGGTCGTGCCGAGAGGGGCGGAGGTGGCGACCGCTCGCTGGCGCAGCGGCAGGCGCTGGCCTGATTCCAGTCGGACGGGCCATCCGCCGCCGCCCGGTCGTCCCCCGAGCGCACGGAACTCGCCGGTATCGATCAGAATGTCCGTCAGTCCCTCAGCTTCAAGCATTGCTGCTACGCGGTCGGCGACATACCCCTGGCCGATGCCGTTCAACGTCAGCGCCATGCCCGGATGCAACGTGATCGCTGCTGCATCGAGCTTGACCTTGCCCCAGCCGACGTTGCCACGCACGCGATCAACGTCCGCCGGGCCGGGTCGCGTGCCGTTTGCAGCCGATTGAGCCCAGAGCGTCCAGAGCGGCTGTACCGTCGGATCGAAGCGCCCGCCGCATGCCAGGTGGACTGCGTTGGCCAGCGACAGACATTCCAAAAGCTCGAATGGCGGGTCTTGAAGATGACCGTCGCGGTTCAGCCGGCAAAGCGCGCTGTTGGCACGGTAGAGGCTAAGGATGTTTTCCAGACGGTCGATCTCCGCCATGACCCTGGAGACGATCGTCTCGGCCTCGGGATGCGCAATCCGGATCGAGGCACGAGCGCCAAGAGCCTGACCTGTCCAGAAGCGGGTTGCCGCGCTGGCGTGGGCGATGGCGGGCGCCGTTGCGAGAACTGCAGAAATTGCAATCAAGCGGCGTCGGGTCAGCAGCATGGGGTCAACCTCCGGCTGGATGGGGCAATGCGCGCAGACGGCCGAGATAGTCTTCGTCGTCCGCTCGCGGTTCCGAGCCGGTCTCCACCGGCGTCAAAACCATGGCATCGGTAATATCGGCGAGCGCAAGCACCTGGCCGCCCTCGGCAAGAACGAAGGCCGCAGCCTCGTCGCGGCTTGAAAACGGCACGGCTTCGGGCGCACCCATGCCGCCTCGCCGGGCAGAGCCGACCACGTAGAACGCCTTGTCGGCGGCGATCCAGTTGCCGTCACCGGGCTGGTCCCACGTTGCCCCCGCAGCCCCCATGTCATTGACATAGATGACGAGGATCGGCGCAATTTGCTCCGGCCCACGCGCATAGGCGATCGCATCGCGCACCTGACTGAAGAAGAGCGGCGCCGGGCTTCCTTCCAGAAAGATCTGGGCCTTCGGGCCGGGGTGCTCCAGAAGGTTCATCTGGCAGTAATGACCGAGGGTCTCGGGCGTCATGTCCTGCGGCACGATGCTTTGGGCGACGTCCTCCTTGCAGGCGGAAAGCAGCGCCAGAGCGGCCGCGAAGAGCACGAAGCGAAGTCGGGTCCTCATGGGGTCACCTTTCGGAAGGCTGCGGCGGCAAGGGCTATGGCGGCGAGTGGCCAGGCGAGAAGGGAGGTTGCCGATTGCCAGAGCGGGATCGTGCCGGCGGCGCCACCCAGTCCGCCTGCGGCAGAAACGGCCTGTGCGGCCGAGAGGTTAAAGACGCGAAAGGCGTCGGCAGGGTTGGCAAGCAGCGCAACGGGCAATGCGTGTGTAGTGAAGGCACCACCTCCATCCGTCACGATCAACGCCAACAGGGCGAGGTCGTAGAGCACCACCGCCACCAGCCAGAGCGCGATGGCCAAGCCCGCCGCCCCCGACGGCCGTCGCGCCAAAGCCGAAAGCGCATAGCCGGTGCCAAGAAAGGTCGCACCCAGCAGCACCGAGGACCAGATCAGCCGCCATAGGGCGCCAAGCCCCGCGGTTGCTCCAGGATCGAACCAGACGGCTGCGAGCGCCGCCGCGCCGTAGCCAAGCGTCACGGCAAGACCGAGGATTGCGAGATGCGCCAGAAGTTTGCCGAGCAGAATCTGCAGGCGCGAGACGGGATAGGTGAGAAGCAGTGGCAGCGTGCCGCGTTCCACCTCGCCAGCCACCGCATCGAAACTCATCAGCAATGCCAAAAGCGGAACCAGATAGACCGCAAGCGAAGTGAGCGAGGCGACCGTTACGGAGAGCCGGTCGACGCCGACATCGCCCGTCGGGGCAGAGCCGGCGGCGGCCAGCACCAGGGCGAACAGCACCATCATGCCGGTGGCGATAGAGACCCAACGATTGCGCAAAGCGATACGGAATTCGCTGACGGCGGTGGCAAGGATGCGGTTCATTGCCCGTCCCTCCGGCTGAAGTGGCTGTAGATGTCCTCGAGGCTGGGCGGGATGACATCGAGATCGGCAATGGCGCTCCCAAGCGCCGCAATGCGGGCAAGGAGCGGCAGTTTTTCCGACTGCGAACCGCGAAGGCGCAAGAGACCGTCCTCCCCTTCCACACCCTCGGGAAAGGTCGCTGCCAGCGCCGACGCATGACCAGGTGCGGGGCGAACGGAAAAGGCGACCGGAAGTGCCGCGCGGGTGCGAAGATCGGCAAGCGTACCTTCTGCCACCAGTTCCCCACCGGAAAGGATGAGGATGCTGTCGGTGCGGGCCTCCACCTCGGTCAATACGTGGGAGGAGAGCAGGATGGCGGTTCCTTCTGCGGCCAACCCGTCGAGCAGGTCATAGAAGTCCCGTCGCGACACCGGGTCGAGGCCCGAGGTCGGTTCGTCCAGCACCAGGAGACGGGGGCGGCCGATCAGCGTCTGGGCCAGACCCACCCGCTGGCGCATGCCCTTGGAATAGGTACCGATCCGACGCCGCGCCGCGTGGCCAAGTCCGACCCTCGCAAGAAGCTCCGTGGCCTGCTTCGGGTTTTCGCCACGCAGTGCGAGATAGTGGCGAAGCTGTTCTTCTCCCGTCAAAGCCGGGTGAAAGGCGACATTTTCCGGCAGATACGCCACCTGGGTCCGCGCGGCGGGCGAACCGGGCGCCGAGCCGCAAACCGAAACCTCGCCGCTGTCGAAGGGGATGAGGCCAAGCACGATCTTCATCATCGTCGACTTGCCGGCACCGTTATGGCCGAGCAGTGCCGCGCGCCGTCCCGGCTCCAGCGCAAGGGAAACGGACTTGAGCGCTTCCACCGATTGGAAGCGCTTAGTGAGCCTGGAGATTGTCAACGTCGGTGTCATCGTAATTTCCTTCAGTCCAGCGCCCTGCGGCCTCGGCCTCATAGGCAAGGATTTCGAGCGGGACAGGGATGGTCAGGGGGCGCATCAGCGGCGCGCTGTCGCGCACGCCTCCAGGCAGCGTGGCGGGAAAATCCCGCTGGCTCCAGCGAACGATCTGCACGGCCGGCGAGCCGGTGAGCAGGCTTGCCGCGGGCTGCGACCAGAGGATCTGGTCCATCAGGTCGTTGGGGCGGTAGAAACTGTCGGCAATGCCGTCGCCGTTGAGGTCGAAGGCCGGATGATCGGACCAGAAATTGCCCCGGCCTTCATGGCTCCATTCCATATTGCGGGTGCCGACATATTTGACCTGCTCGCGGTTGGCGATGAAGGCGTTGCCTGTCAGCACATTCTTTTCCGAACCGGCGGTGAAATGTATGCCAATGCCGCAGCTCTCGAAGCGATTTCCCCAGACCAGGTTCTTGTGGGCGTTGTAGATGAACAGGCATTTCTTCGTGCCCCCGCGCACCAGATTGCCTGACACGTCGGCATTGTTGGCATAGTTCAGCATCAGCCCATGCTCGCGGTCGCCAAGGCTGAGATTGTTCAGGATCTTCGCGCGGTTGGAGAACATGATCGCAAAGCCCAGATGGTTTCCGATCGAGATGTTGTCGGAAACCTCGGTGTTGCGGGTGTACATGAAGTGCACGGCAAAGCGCAGGTCGCGCATGATGTTGCGGCGATAGATGCTGTCGGCGCTGGCGTTCGAAAAGATGCCGTCGCGACCGTAGCGGATAATATTGTCTTGAAGCAGCGTACCCGGGCTGTTCCAGACATAGATGCCGTTACCGCGCTCGTTCATGCGGGCGCTGCGCGTGCCGGTGATCTCGTTTCCGGAGACAATCGTGTCGCGGCCGCCATGGACGTCGATGCCGTGCATGTTGTCGGTGACGAGCAGCTTTTCGACACGGGCGCGATCGGCGCCTTGAACGATTTTGACCCCGGCGTCGAGATCCTGGTTGATGCGACCCGAACCGGTGACGGTGAACCCCGTCAAGGTGACGTCCGACGCGGCAATCGTCACCACGCTACCCTGCTTAAGCCCATTCACCACCGCTCCGCGCGGACCGGTGATGGTCAGTGGTCGGTCGATGGTGACGGGGCCGTCATAGGCCCCGTCGGTCAACACCAGCACATCGCCGGGTTGAGCCCCGGCGATGGCTGCGGCAAGACTGCCCGCACCCGGCACGACTGCGCGCTCCGCCGCTAAGAGCGGAGAGGCGAGAAGAAAGCCGATCAGGAGAACGGACAGCCGCATCGATCAGGCGCCCTTCGGTTCCACGAACATGCGGCCGCGCATTTCCATGTGCAGGGCATGGCAGAACCATTGGCAATAGTACCAGTAGACGCCAGGATTGGCCGCAACGAAGGTAACGGAGCTCGTCTGTTGTGGGCCGACCTCCATCGCCACGCCGTGATTTCCCATGGTGAAGCCATGGGTAAGGTCATCGATCTCGTCGAGATTGGTGACGATGACCGTGACTTCGTCGCCCTCCTTCACCGTAAAGCTCGGCTGGCTGAAGCTGGGTGCGACCGAGGTCATGTAGACGCGAACCTTGTTGCCGTCGCGGATCACGGCCTCGGTCCATTCGTCGATGTCGACCTCATCGGCCTCGGCCTGCTTGCGGGTTTCGGCCCACAGCGGATCCTTGCGATCCCAGACCGAGCGGATGTTCGGCAGGATCGAGGGGGAGACGGCGATGGCGTCATGCGGCTCGGCGAAGGTCGGGCCGTCATGGACCAGCACCATCTTGTCACCGGAAATGTCGATCAACTGATCGTTTTCCGGCTTCAGCGGGCCGACATTCAGGAACCGGTCCTTGGAGAATTTGCACAGGCAAACGAGCCAGTCGTTGGCGGCATCGAGCGTTTCACCCATCACCGTCTTCAAGTGGCCGGGTTGATACTGAACGTCGAGCTTGTCCTTGATCGGGTTGATCTTCTCACCGGCGTAGGCGCGGATGGCCTCATCGATGTTCCACTTTACCACCTGGCTGTCGAGGAACAGCGAGGTATAGGCGTTGCCGCGCCCGTCGAAGGCGGTGTGCAATGGGCCAAGGCCCAGTTCCGGTTCCGCAACCACCGCGCTGCGCGGCTCGGCATTGTCGTAAAACAGGGCATCGAACTTCGTCACGTCCAGCACGGTGACGGTTGGCGAAAGCTTGCCGGCAACGCACAGATGCTTCCTGTCCGGCGCCATGTTGCAGCCGTGCGGGTTGTTGGCGATCGGGATGTAGCGCGTGAAGAGCGACTTTGCTTCCTTACGCCCGTCCACCACCTTGACGCCGTTGATCTCCTCATATTGGCCGGCCTTAATGGCCTTCTCGATTTCGGCGATGTTGAAGACGACGATATGATCCATCTCGGACTTGGTCATCTCTTCCAGCGTCATGCCCATTTCCGAGTTGTAGCTGGTGGAGAACGCCCACTTGCCCTCGTAGTCGGCATCGCAATTGTCGAGGTTGCCCGAGACCTTCACCTGCCAGGCCACTTCCCACTTGTCGGCATCGACGGCGGTGAAGATGTTCACGTAGGTCGCCACGTCCGTCATCGTCGAGCCGTCGTTGACGAGCGGGGCCTCGTCCTCGCCGTTGCAGAACACATAGTTTGAACGCGGCCATTTCTGCGGACGCATGCCGTGGATGCCCTTGGCGTTGGGGATCTCCAGGATGGCGTCGGTCTTCATCACGTCGCAGCGCACGCGCGCCACGCGCGTATTGGCCTTGTCGTTCATGAACAGGTAGCGGCCGTCATATTTGCCGTCGGTGAAGGACATATGGACGTGATGCAGGTCGCCGTTGTCGTGGATTTTCTTGCCGTTGGCGGCAAGCTGCTTCTTCGTCTTTTCCGTCATCGTGCGCTGATGGATCCGGATCGATTCATTGGTCTGCCCCCAACCGGTGGCCGAGCAACGGTTGAACACCGGCACGCGCATCAGTTCGCGCATCGAGGGAATGCCGAGAATGCGCATCTCGCCGGTCTGACCGGAGGACCAGAAGCCGTAGTAGTCGTCGAGCTTGCCCGGTGCGACCGAGCCGTCGGCGCTCGTGGCCGCACGGGCCGGTGTCGCCAATCCTGCAGCGCCGAGGCTGAGTGCGGCCGGCCCTACAGTGCCCGCCAGAATGGCGCTGCCTGCAGTCGCGCTGAAAAGTGCTCGCCGGCTTAGTCCCTTGTGTTCCTTTGATTCCATGATCTGGTTCCTTTTTGCTTGAACCTTGGCTTCGATTAAACTTTGGCTGCGGGTTGATGGGTCGGCACGCCGCCCGGGCTTGCCGCAAGCTTCGCCCGCGACTTCATCTTCTTGATCACGACGGGGCAGACGGTTTCGGACTGGTAGAGCACCTGGCAGTGCAGGCAGTTGATGCACTCGTTCGGATTGATCTCGCCGGTCCGGTGGATCGCCTGCACCGGACATTGGTGGGCGCAGGTCTGGCAGGGGTTGCCGCATTCATGGTAGCGCTTGAGCCAGTCGAACATGCGTATGCGCGCAGGGATCGCGAGCGCCGCACCGAGCGGGCAGAGGTAGCGGCAATAGAACCTCTCGACGAAGAGCCCGGCGACGAGAAGTGCTGTGGCATAGGCCACGAACGGCCAGGCGCGGATGAACTTCAGGATGATCGCTGTCTTGAATGGCTCGATCTCGGCCAGATGCTCTGCCTGCTCGACGCTCATCAGAGAGACCCCGAAAAGGCCGAGGAAGATCATGTATTTGATCGGCCAGAGCCGCTCGTGCAGGCCCCATGGCAATGTCCATTGCGGGATACGCAGCTTGCGTGCGATCTGGTTGGTCAGCTCCTGCAGTGCGCCGAAGGGGCAGAGCCAGCCGCAATAGGCTCCTCGTCCCCAGAACAGGAGTGCCGCGGCAACGGCAAACCACAGGATGAAGGTGAGCGGATCGAGCAGGAAAGCCTGCCAGCTGAACCCGTTGACGAGACTGCCGAAGAGCGCCATCAGATTGACGACAGAAAGCTGCGCGTTGGCATACCAGCCAAGAAAGACCAGCGTTACTGTCAGGAAGATGATGCGAAAGATGTAGAACGCTCGCGCGTTCCTGACCGCATAGGTCTGGAAGAAGAACACGCCCGTCAGCACGACCAACATGGCGCCGAGCACGACAATCTTCAGCTTCGAGTCGTCCCAGATGCGTTTCCACAGGTCGGACTGTGCAGTCCCCTCGTCACGATCAGCAACGGCTGCAACGTCCTTCATCGGTGGTGGCACGACAGCACGCAGATACTTCTGCGGAAGCTGGTAACCCAGATCGAAGGTATGAAAGACTTTTTCGACCGGTCCAACCTCACGTTGGGCCAGGAGCTGTATGCGGAAAGGTTTTGTCGGGTCGAAGCCGAGGCCTGCTTTAATGCGGAACAGGTCCATCTCGTTGTATTCCGGCGCACCGGCAAGCGAGATTGCGCCCAGGCGACGGTGGTCGCGATCACGAAAGCGAACGGAAACATCGTCCTGGATCAGCACGATGCGATCAAAGATGCCGCCGCGCACATAGCCTGATCCCTTGAAGGAATAGAGCCCGCGTCCGACCACGGCGATCGCGTGTTCGCCTTCGCCAAGCCAAGCCTGAAGGTTTTTCTCTTCGGCTGCCCCGAGAAAGGCCTTGCCGATGGAAGGGACCGAGACCAGTGCCGCCTGCATCTCGATGAATGTCGTTTCCGGCGCTTGCGCAATCGCGCGCTCGCGGGCGCGCTCATCGGGATGGGCGGCGAAAGCAGCATTGACCTGCGCAACGTCGAGCGACAGGCGGCGCAGCGTGCCGTCACCTTCTGCCTCGACCCAGTCGGCCGGCGCGGTAGCCGCGGGATCGATTTCGAAGCGCGGGCCGGCATTGTCCGCTTCCGGTGTCAATCCGCCAAGCCCGAGCGCGCGCGCAACCTTTAGCCCGGACCGGACGATCGAATCGTCGATGACCATGACGGTCACCGTCGCGCCCGAGATGATATCTACCTCGTGGGTCGTACCGCCGGATTTCGCCTCGGCGACGAGATCAAGGCCTGCGTAGCCGGCAACAAGCGCCTTCACCTTGGCGTCGGGAACGCCGATGAGGACGATGGGTTCCGAATGTTTCACCAGCCGGACGCCGACGATCTTCGCATCCTTGTCCACCGCCACGAGCGTATGGATGGGTTTGCCGGAATAGCCGGTCGTTCCGACGAAATCCGAGGTCACGAAAACCCACGCCACCGTCTGACCGCCCTTCAGCACCGGGGCCGCCGCCACATCATCACGCACAGCGCCAAAACCGTCCGCTCCTGGCACAAGATCGGAGGCTGTGGTGGTCGGCAAAAACTCCTGAAGCACCGATGCTGCGCTGGCGGATACAGCGCCCCACAGGCTGAGGCAGAGAAGAAGGACAAGACGGAAGAGTTTCATTCCAGGGTGTTTTCCCGCAAATCGTTGCCGGAGCATTGAAACTTTGGCGCGGGACATTCTTTGATCTAGCTCAAACAAAGACAGCTTCGTTGATTGCAATCCTTGATTGTCGCATGTCGTGCACGGATTGATGCTCAGGTGGAGCTGGGGAAAGGACTTCGCGTCAAGCCGGCGGCCGACCGGCGCAAGAACAATACCTTTGAAGTCGGATCGCCCGGCCCGTGGCCTGCCCTCCCCGCGATATCTGCCAGGGGACGGCAGGCAGCCCGCCACCCACAACTACTGCGCGTCGTGCGAACAAGTTCCGCCCTGTGAGCTCGGCTCGCGAAGAGCAAATTGATCGCCGCGGTGCCTCGTGGGGGCACGTCGGCGCCAGCTCAAAACAGTGAAAGTGTGCCCGGCGCTAAGCGCCG
The DNA here is from genome assembly GCF_014852205.1 of Ensifer sp. ENS06. Taxonomy (NCBI): domain Bacteria; kingdom Pseudomonadati; phylum Pseudomonadota; class Alphaproteobacteria; order Hyphomicrobiales; family Rhizobiaceae; genus Ensifer; species Ensifer sp. ENS06. Next base: position 29,320 of record NZ_JACVBC010000026.1, read on the forward strand.
GGTAGGGTTGCGTGCAAAGAGATGTGTGAAGCTCCGCCTCCTCCCGTTGGGCAAAGCGATGCCGGAAAGACCTGTCAGGGCCTCACCCCGCGGAACGCGCTGCTGGCGAGAGAGCGGAACCCTCAAATGCATCAATGCCAGCGAACCGCGGAAACAGAACGCTGTTTTCCAGATGCATATGTGTAACGAGATCGTCGCAGAATTTTTGAACTCCGACATAGAGCGCCGTCCAGGACCTGCAGGCCCCGTCCGGAAGCGTAAAACCATGCGTCAAATGCTCGATCACGGCGAGGCTCCGGCTCTCGCATGCATGATCGTCCCGCATGCCGGCAATCAGATGTCGGATGTCCGGATCGGGCTCATGGCGCATCATCGGAAAGAGCGCAAGCTCTTCCCGCGCCATGTGGGGAAGAAGGTGGTCCTTGAGCTCGGCCAGCGCGTCGGCAAGACCAAGTGGCGCGGAGCGATGAGCACCGTGGACGTGCTCCACCTTTTGGGCAAGCGGGATCAACCATTCCAGATCGGTGCGGTGGGTCTGGTGATAACGCTCCAGAATATGAGCGATAAGCTCGCCTGTAGCATCCGGAGCCTCGCGTCTTGCGGCAAGCTCCAACGCCTGAAGCCGATCGAGCAGATCAGCGGCCTCTATGCCGGCATCCGCGGCCGCTTGCGCAAGCGGTACATCGCCACCACAGCAAAATCCGATACCGTGCTGTCTGAAGAGTTCCGCGGCACCGGGAAGCTCGCACGCAATCACTCCGACGGCTGTGTCCAATGTGTATTCGGTCAATGTGCTCTCCTTGGCGCCTAAAAGGTCATGATCCGCAATCGATTTCAAAGCGGGGCGATCCATGATCGTTGTTCAAGGGAGAAGCTGGGGCAGTTCTTCCGATCGTTCTTTGTCGAAACGCAACTTTATTCCGGAAGGATCGCAATCGTTGAAGATCTGAATGACCGCTAAGGGCCCTTGCCGCTGGTGCCGTGGCGACGGCGCCAGTTCGCCAAGCGCTCGCGATCGAACGTGAAGACTTCATCGATCACCGTACCATCGGAAGATACGGTTGCATTCCAGAGACGCCCGCCGCACCGAAGCGTCAACCGGAATGTGCCCAGGTGCTCCCCTTGACCGATCTCAACCTGGCTCTTGACTTCTCCCCGGCCGACGCGATTTCTGAGCTCAGTCGGGGGCAGACGCAGCGCCGACGACATGGTCGCCGCCGGCACGGAGAAATCGCCACTGGCGTCGCGCTCGACGCGCAAAACTCGTCGGTTTGTCAGTGTCAGCATAGAGCTTTTCTTTCGGATGACGTGTCGTCCCTCGCGCGCGGATGAGGCCGCGTCAGACGGTCCCGTGATGCCTCAAGGCGAACGCTAAGAAGATCGAGCAAAAAGCCGTCGTCAATGCCAGCAGCCGGGATGCTGGCAAACAGTTCAGCAACCTCAATCGTGCAATCGCATAACGTTAGATCCCTCTGTTCCATCTCGACCATGATTTGAGCCCTCCAATGTGCTCGATCCGCGAAACCCGGCTGCTCCTTGCTAGATGTTTGGCGTCAGGCCTCGTTGCGCTAACGCAAGCTTTCGACGCGGTCGTCAAATTCCTCGCCATCATCGACATCCCGGTATCGCATCGGATCAAGCACGTCGGCTACTGACTACTCGACTTAAGTATTCTGCCGCAAAGCCGATACCGATGCCGGCTCCGCGCGGAGCTTGCTTGGTCTCTTGGAATGGCGATCCGTCGTCTAAAAGCGCATAGACTTGAAACCTGCTCTGATCTCCTCGACGAAGATTTCGGGCTCCTCCCAGGCGGCGAAGTGCCCACCCTTTAAGGCGCGGTTGTAGTAGACGAGCTTTGGATAAGCCTTTGACAGCCATTGTCTCGGTGGCCGATAGACCTCGCCCGGAAAGACGGTGACGGCCACAGGAACCTTGGCTGGCGTGAGCTTCGCGCCTGCCTTGACGTTCTCCCAATAGATACGTCCGCTTGAGGGCCCTGAGTTGGTCAGCCAATACAAGGTGATGTTGTCGAGGATGGCGTCCTTGCCGAGCGCCTGTTCCGCATCGCCACGCGTGAACACCCAGTCGGCGATCTTGTCCAAGAGCCAGGCTGCAAGTCCCACCGGTGAATCGGCAAGGCCGTAGCCGATCGTTTCCGGGCGCGTACTGAGGATCGAGGCGTAGCCGAAACCATTGTTCAGGAAGTCGCGAGCCTCGTCGAAAACCTTCTTTTCATCGGCAGACATGGTCTCGGGAGCCGGCCCGCCGTTCTTCAACGCCTTGGCAGCGTCCGCTGGAAGCGTCGTCGAACGCTCCACCCTGTTGACGTGGATGCCAAGCAGTCCGGCTGGCGCCTGACGCGCCAGGGCATCGCTGATGATTGCGCCCCAATCACCGCCTTGCGAGACATAGCTGTTATAGCCGAGTCGCTTCATGAGGGCGTCCCAGGCACGGGCGATCCGTTGCGCCTCCCAACCGGTCGTGTCTGGTTTTTGCGAAAAGCCGAAGCCTGGTATTGAAGGGATGACGAGATGGAAGGCGTCTTCGGCCTTGCCGCCATGTGCAGTCGGATCCGTCAGCGGATCAATGACGTCAAGCAGTTCAAAGATCGAACCCGGCCACCCGTGGGTCATAATCAGCGGAAGAGCGTTCTCATGGCGGGAGCGTACGTGGATGAAATGGATGTCGAGCCCGTCGATCTTCGTCAGGAATTGGGGAAACGCGTTCAGCTTGCGCTCTGCCCGGCGCCAATCATAGGAGGACTGCCAATACTGCGCGAGTTCACGAAGCTTGCGCTGCTGGACGCCCTGGGACCGATCCGAGACGGTCGCGCTGTCCGGCCAACGGGTTGCGACCAGGCGCCTTCTGAGGTCAATGAGGGCATTTTCAGGAATGTCGACGTTGAATGGTTGGATGGCATCGCCCGTCGCCGTCGTGTTCACGGCTGCGATGCCGGTTCTGGGCAGCACCGCGGCGGATACACCGATCGCAGCGCCCCGAAACAGAAACGAGCGTCGCGTGAGCGGCCCGTCACCAGCCTTGTTTTCCAGGTTCATTTCAAAAAACTCCTGTCCGCTAATCCAGAAGGCGCATTGGAGAGATCCGCGCAGAGCTCTTGTTCAAAAGATGCGCGGAAACAGGTCGAGCGGGGGGCTCGCTCCGCGCGACGGCCCCCGCACTCCATTGATCATCAAACCTCGTCGGGGCCTTTGCGGTAGACGAGAAACTTGTTGCCTTCGGGATCTCGGAAATAGGCACAATAGGGGTCACCGCCGTCCGGGCCTCTCGGACCGGGAGCACCCTCGTCGGAACCTCCTGCTTCCAGTGCCGTGGCATGAGCCTGATCGACCTGGGCTCGAGAGCGCGCTTCAAAGGCGACCATGGTGCCATTGCCGGCAACCGCTGTCTCTCCGTTGAAGGGCTTCGTCACACCGAATTCGAGGGTACGGTGGCCGTAATAGACAGCGCGTCCGGGCTGGACGAGCACGCGGCCGATGCCAAAGACGGCAAGGAGCTTGTCATAATAAGCCGCTGCGGCATCGAGGTCGTTCGTGCCGACGGTAGAGTGGCCGGCGAGCGCTCTTGTCTTTTCCGCGATCTCCTTGTGCGGGGAGGCCGTGATGTCGTTCATTTTCCTCAGTCCTTTCGTCGCGAGTGACGGTCTCGTCTCGCTGCTTCGTTCGGGATCGTCGCTAAACCCGGCGATCCATGAATGACGGGAATCTACGGATCGCACCTGCTGCCCGGTACTGAGCAAATCTGAGAGCCATCCTCTCGCTTGAATGCACTGGCGTCCACTCGAGAGCGAATTTGCCCGAGTTCAAGAGGGTGCCTCTCAAATACTGCATCTGCCGACGGACTGCTCGATGCCCGATGCTCTGGTCACACTCACCATTCAGAGACCGGAAGGACTAAAGACATGGCATCGCTCAAGACCGTCGTCGCAACAGCTTCTGCGATCATGGCATCGACCGCACCAGGACACGCGGGCCCAATCGGCTCCGCAACGGCCCTGAAAATCGACTTCATCACGATCGACGAGAACATAACGCTCCGACGAATGGTTTCCCGTCAGGGCAATCCGAACGGCACGGTTCTCTTCCTGCACGGCTTTCCCGAGACGCTGGGCGTCTGGGCGAAGATCACGGAAACTATGGGCGCACAGTACGAAGTGCATGCGTTCGATTGGCCTGGCTATGGCCAGTCGTCGCGCCCTTCCCGGGAGCGGTTCTCCTATTCACCAAGAGACTACGCCAAGGTTCTCAAAGCCTATATCGACAGATCGGGCATCGACCGATCGAATTTGGTGATCTACGCCTCGGACATCGGCAGTCTTCCCGCTCTGCTTCTTGCACTGGAAGAACCGACGGTCGCGAAGAAGATCATCGTCGGCGACTTTGCGCCGTTCAACAGGCCGCATTGGATGTACGAGAGCCTTCAAAATCTGAAGGCCGAACCGACGGCAACACCAACGCGCGCCTATATGAACAAGACAAGCGACGAGATCTTGGAGAACGTACATCGGCGTGGCCTTGCACCGGAAAACCAGTTCGACTTGCCGTCCGAGGTGCAATCGGACATGAAGGAATCCTGGATGCGCGACGGTGTGACGACAGCCGACGCCTTCGCATTCTATTACGCCCACTTCACGCGGGATGAAGATTATCTTGAGGCCAATCTGTCTAGGCTCAAGACCCCGATCAAGGTGATCTGGGGCGAAAAGGACATCTACATCAAACCGGAGATGGGCAAGGAGTTCGCCGATCGAACCGGTTCGAAATTCGCCGTTCTAAAGGGTGTTGGCCACTTCCCCCACCTTCAGGATCCGTCACGAACAGTCGACGAAGTTCGCCGCGCCTTCGCCGACTAGGCCTTCAAGGCCTCACTCCGCCCGAAGACAGTGCGAAGGCGAGGCAGGGCCCAGTCAATGAAGGAGCGCACCTTCAACGTGAGCATGCCCTGACCGGAATAGACGATGTGGATCGGTCTCGACGCGCCGTCGAAACCCTCCAGAACCGGCACGAGGGCGCCTGACGACAACTCGTCCGGGATCTGGTAATCGAACAAGCGGGCGATGCCGGCTCCGCCGACCGCCGCGGCCACGCAATTGGCCGCGGTATTCACCTCAAGACGATTGCGGGGAACGGCCTCCATCGGGCGGCCGTCGACATCGAACGTCCAGAAGAACGTCCGCCTGTTGAAGAGTATTCCGTCATGGCCTTCAAGATCGCCCGGATGCGTCGGCACACCCCGGCGCTCAAGATATGCCGGGCTGGCGCAGGTCAGCAGGCGAAACTCTCCGGCCTTGACCGCATAGAGCGAACTGTCCGCGAGGTCGCCGAGACGAATGGCGATATCGACCTGCTCTTCGACAAGATGGACCGTTCTGTCGAGCGAAATGAGGTTCAGCGATACCTCCGGGTGCCTCTCCAAATAACCAAGGGTGATCGGCATGATATAGCGGGCGCCGAACTCGACCGGTACGGTGATCGTCAGCGTGCCGCGCGGTGTCTGGTATTCGCCCGACGCTCGCCGCTCCGCCTCCTCCAGATCGCCCATGATCTTTCGGGCCGCCTCGACATATTCCCGGCCCGCATCGGTGAGTTGAAGGTTGCGGCTGGTGCGCACGATGAGGCTCGCCCCCAGGTACCGTTCGAGTTCGGCAACCTTGCGACTGACGCTTGGCAGCGGAGCATTCAATTTCCTGCTTCCTGCGGAGATGCTGCCGGCATCAACGACTGCGAGCAGCATTTTCATTGCTTCGAAGCGATCCATGATACCCCCGCCAACTCTCTTGACGCTGATTGCGCGCTACGGCGTCTCTTGGCCTCCGCCGCGAGACAAAGCGCTCAGAACGCGCGGACAACAAGAGAGAGTATCTTTTTACGGCGCTCTGTCACTTGGCTCCTGCCGAGGCGCCGCGGCGCCGGCGTTGTGGCGTGCGCGCCGCAAGCCAATCCTTTACCTGGCCCGCATGCTCCTTGGGCGCTTTAGAGGCAGCACGTCCGGCAATCGCTGCTAGTGTGTGGCTTGCCATGACCTCTCGTGCCCGCTTCTCCGCTTCGATCATCACAGCATGAATGGAACAGACGCCGTCCTTTGCCCAGGCTGGGGTGCTGTCTGCGAAAAGCGCACATTGTCCTCGGATTTCCTTGCATTCAAACAGCGCTTTGCGCCCGTCGACTGCCTCAATGACGTCGAGTGCAGTGATGTCGGACGCGGGGCGTGCAAGGGCAAAGCCGCCACCAATTCCCTCGCGTGCAATGACTATGCCCGCCTTCTGGAGTTTCGTGAAAAGCTTCGCAACGTATTCGGCGGGTATTTTCTGGAGTTCGGCAAGATCGCGCGCACTCGCCGGCTGGCCCAACTCCTCCGCGTCAATAAGCAGGAGGAGACTGTGTAGAGCGTATTCGACGCCTGCGCTTACGTGAGCCATGGAACACCAAAACAGCGACAAATATAGTCGGAGATAACATCGAACACGCGTTTCAGCAAGGATTGATGCGTGTTCGCCCTGTTGACACTGCGTCAACGAAAGAGGCTGCAATTATCGTTGCCCATTTACTCCGACTAAGTTAGTCGTAGTTATTCGATGACATTTGCGATTGTCGCGGAAACCGTCTTGATCGGAGACACCATCAAAATGGCAATCGTCTTGGGACTGGGCCTTTCCAGTCGACGGCGAAGCCTTGTCTGAGGAAATGAAATGCGTGAACGAATTCTGATTATCGGCGCTGGCTTTGCCGGAATGTGGTCGGCACTCGGCGCCATGCGGCTACTGGACCAGCAAGGAAAGGCGGACGGATCCGTCGAAGTTGCCGTGATTGCACCGCAGCCCGAGCTCCACGTTCGCCCTCGCCTTTACGAAAAGAACGCGGCCCAAATGAAGGCGCCCCTGTCAGAGATATTCGCCAATGCAGGCGTACGCTTTATCAAGGGCTATGCAACCGGCATTTCGACGACAGACAACGTCGTCACCTATCAGGATGGAGATGGTCGGCATAGCACGATCACCTACAGCAAACTGGTCCTTGCAACGGGCAGCGTCCTCTTCCGCCCGGACATTCCCGGGCTCGACCACGCCTTTAATGTCGACCAGCTTGCCGATGCAGCCAAGCTCGAGGATCACATTTCCGACCTGGGTCGGCTTCCCGAAACCCATGCCCGCAACACTGTCGTCATCGCTGGCGGCGGGTTTACCGGCATCGAAACGGCAGCCGAAATGCCGCATCGTTTGCGCGCCGCACTTAGAGACACCGCCAAGATCCGCGTCGTCATCGTTGAGCGAGGCCCTGCGATCGGACCAGATCTAGGCCCCGGCCCCCGCCCAGTTATCGAGCAGGCCCTCTTGGAATTGGGTGTCGAAACCTATCTGCGCGCGCCGATCGTCGCCATCGATGAGAGCGGCGTGAGCCTGTCGACCGGAGAACGCATCGAGGCGGCCACGGTTATCTGGACGGCTGGCGCCCGCGCCAACCCGATCACCAGTCAGATCGACGCGAACAAGGACTCGTTCGGACGGCTTCACGTCGACCGGAATCTCAAGGTCATTGGACAAGAAAACGTCTTTGCAACGGGCGACGTTGCCTGTGCCGCGACGGACGATCTCGGAAACCGAACGATGATGAGCTGTCAGCACGCCCAGAACCTCGGGCGCTCGTCCGGTCACAACGTCGCCGCTGATCTCCTGGGCGTCGCTCCGATCCCCTACAGCCAGGAGAAGTATGTTACCTGCCTCGACCTCGGTCCATGGGGCGCCGTTTACACCGAGGGCTGGGACCGCCAGATCAAGCTGTCCGGCGCCGAAGCCAAAAAGTTGAAGACGACGATCAACACCACGTGGATCTATCCCCCGATTGCCGATCGCACGACGGCGCTCGCGGCCGCGGACCCGCTGCGTATCGTTGTCGCCTGATGATCTTTCGCTAAGGCGAGCCCGTCGCCCCGCCCCCAATCGCGTGCGGGCTCGCTTATTCCAGTTCTCATCACGGAGTTACCACCATGAAAGCTCGAAAATTCCTGGCCGCCATATCGCTTGCAATCGCTTCGGCAATGCCCGCGGCTGCGCATGATCCGGGCGACGTCGTTACGCCCCACTTTGCGAAAGAAATACCCAACATACCGGGCAAGACCCTGACGACGCTGATCGTTGATTATCCTCCCGGCGGTACGTCAGCCCCTCACAGCCACGCAAAATCGTCCTTCATCTTTGCCTACGTTCTCTCAGGAGAAATAGAATCCAAGGTGAACGATGGTCCGACGCAGACCTACCGCGCTGGCGAGAGCTGGTACGAGCCTCCGGCGTCCAGGCATCTCGTTAGCCGCAATGCCAGCAAGACCAAGTCGGCAAAGCTGCTCGCGGTCTTTGTCGCCGACAGCGACGAAAAAGAACTGACCACTCCCATCCGATAAGACCAGCCCAAGGAGCAAACGAATGAGCAAACGTCTCGACTACAATCAGATCGCACCTGCCGGCGTCAAAGCGCTCGGCGGCGTCTATGGCTACATCCTGCAAAGCGGACTTCCCGCCGCGCTGGTCGAACTGGTCTATCTGCGCATCTCGCAGATCAATAATTGCGCCTACTGCCTCGACATGCACACCCGCGAACTGCTGAAGAAGGGGCAGCAGATCGAGAAGATCGCCTTGGTGCAAGCCTGGAAGGAGGCTGGCAATCTGTTCGATGGTCGTGAAAAAGCTGCCCTTGCCTGGGCCGAAACCGTAACACGCGTCGCTGAGACGGGCGTGCCCGACGAAGCCTTTGAGGCTGCAAGCGCCGTGTTCTCCGAGCGCGAACTCACGGATCTCACGATCGCGATCGGCCTGATGAATGCCTACAATCGCATGGCCATAAGTTTCCGCAATACACCACAGGCAGCCCTAGACAACTAGGCACTCTGGTCTGGGGGCGTGATCAAAGCACGTCCCCAGTTCGTTATCGGCATGGGCCCCAGAGAGGTGAAATTGGCCCGATGCGTCACTTCACCTGCAGTTGTTCCGAATCCCGACCGGAAAGTGCGCGCTGGCCTTGCTTCACGATCGTCTCGAGGAAATCGCCAACAACACGAATGCGTTTGGTGTCGCGGACCCCTTCATGAACGACAAGCCAAATGGCTTCCTCCTGCCTGCAAAGGTCGGGTTTGACGCGGACAAGTCCCTCGTCTGTGTCCGCGAGGATGCATGGCAATACGCCAAGGCCGTTGCCGGCCTTCATCGCGAGCACCTGCGCCTGCATCGTATCGACCGTCAGGTTGGCGGCGCCGCTTTCGACCCACGAGCGCAGGGTCTTGGGCAGGACAAGGAACGACAGGGGATCGCCCCACGAAATCAGCCGATGGCCGGTAATCGGCAAGTGATCTTCCCGGATCGGGTGGCTTTCAAGATAGGCTTTCGACGCGTAGAGACCGAACGCGATCGTGCCGATCCGGCGTACCACATAGTTGCCCTGTTCAGGGCGGCAGAGCCGAAGGCCGATATCCGTCTCTCGCTGTGGAATCTGGGCGAAGGACGTGGCGTTGACCGAAACGCCCAACGAAAGATCGGGATAGGCTTCCTGCAAAGCAGGCAGGTTTGGCATCAGCAGGTGATGTGCGAGCGTGTCGACGGTGATAATCCTAACCGCCCCCGAGACGCGCCCGTCCTGGCCGCAGAAGCTGCCTTCCAGTTCGCGCATGGCAGTTTCAATCGCCGTTGCTTTCTCGACCATCGCCCGGCCTGCGTCAGTGAGCTCGTAGCCGTCCGGCCGGCGCTCGAACAGGCGCGTCTTCAGAGCGTATTCCAGGGTCTCTATCCGTCGCGCCACCGTCGAAGCGCTCGCTTTCACTTCACGCGCAGCGCCGGTGAGGCCGCCCTGGCGTGTCACTGCAAGGAAGTAGCGGACATCGTTCCAGTTCATGTTTCTATTTTTCGAAAACCCTCTTGCGAACTTATGCGTCGAAGCGCGTGAAGGGAAGGATTATCCCTTTAAGGATCGTGGAAACGGAGCTTGGCAACGAAAAATCGGCAAAGCTCGATCAGAACTCTGAGGCTATGCTCATGATGAACAGGCAGTTTTCGGTCGGCGTGTTTGCCGCGCTCTTTGCAGCCTTTGCCTTCTCCCTCAATTTCGTCGTGCCGTTCATAATCGGCGACTTCTCCACGTTCGACTTTGCTCTTATCCGGCATGTGGTCTCGGCGACGGTTGGGGTCTTCATTCTGTTTTCAGAACGTAAGACGGCATTGCGCCACCTGACGTTCCAAAACGCCATGGCTGCCACGGGATTGGCCTTCATCGGCTATGTCGGCTACTTCCTGACGGTAACGGGAGCGGCAATCTACGCCGGCCCGGTCATTGCGCCTGCCTTCCTTGGCCTGGTTCCGATTGTGCTTGCCGTCATTGGAAACCGGGGTCAGGCGTCACTGCCATGGCGCTTCTTGATGACACCGCTTGCACTGGTGGCGATCGGTCTCGTGCTGGTCAACGGCACGGCGTTCACCGCAGATAGTCTCGGTTCCGTTCGCTCGCTTTGGATTGGTATTCCGCTTGCTCTGGCCGCGGTCGGTCTATGGGTATGGTTCGCGATCGCCAATCAGGCAGCGCTCGCAATCCGCCCGGCGATGCCGTCGGGCATATGGTCCGCATTGATCCTGATCGGCGGTGGTCTCCAGATGCTGGTTTTCTACCCGGTCGGTGCGGCAATGGACCTTTTCCAGCTTCCGATGCTCGGTTTCGGTTGGGAAGCCGCCGGCTCCCTCTATCTATGGGGAACGTCGCTGGCACTGATGGCGACCGTGTGCGGGGTGTGGGCTTGGAATGTCGCGTCGAGGACGCTTCCTGTTGCGCTCGCGGCACAGCTGATCGTGTCCGAAACGGCCTTCGGCGTAATTGGCGGACTTGTTGTCCATGCACGTTGGCCAACGATGATGGAGGCAGCCGGCGTCGCGGTACTCATCGCTGGTGTCGTTCTTGCCATTCGCGTGTTCTACGGTCAGCAGGCCCAAATGAACGAGGCCATCGCGCAGCCATCCTGACGCTCGCGCGATGCGCTACCCCTGGTCATGGAGACCTCGGTCGGCCGCTTTTCTTTGATGCGCGTCCTCGCGCACTCCAAACCGATCAACCGGCCGCCGTATCTAACCAGATCGTTACAGGACCATCATTGGCCAGTTCCACCCGCATGTCCGCGCCGAAGACGCCATTCGCAACAGCAACGCCAAGGGTCGAGACTTGTGCAGAGAAATGCTCATAGAGGCGTTTACCCTCCTGCGGCGGCGCGGCCGTAGAAAAGCCTGGCCGGTTGCCTTTCGTCTCTGCGGCCAGGGTAAACTGGCTGACGACGAGCGCTGAGCCGCCCACGTCGACCAGGGAACGGTTCATGCGATCCTGATCGTCCCTGAAGATGCGCAGGTTGACGATCTTGCGCGCCAGCCATTCGCTTTCCTTCTCGGTGTCGCCCTTCATCGCACACACGAGCACCAACAGGCCGCTGGCGATTTCTCCCGTGACCGCGCCGTCTACCGTGACACGCGCAGATGAAACGCGCTGGACAAGTGCTCTCATGGCAAGGAATCTCCCTATGGCTTGCCGGCGTTTATCCACTCCGAGGCGATCGCAATCAAGCTCTATGCGACCCGACAGCAACCGTCTGGACGAGGTCGTCAGACCTGGTCGAACGATGGGCAGACCTGGCGGCGCTCGCTACCGTGCCTGAAGGGGGTAGCATTTTCACGCGGTGGAATGGCCGTGGACGACGGCGAGCTACCACGTTTGATCGCGACCGTCGTTGGGCTTGTCGGATCATACGCAATGTTGAGGCAATCCGGGCGCTGTGATCTCGCCAATCAACGGAAGATTGGCGAAGGCCGGTGCTCGGCATGAAGCCGCGCACTTCAAACAGGGAGCGAAACGGCCTTGAGCATTTGTGACAGCGACACGACGCAAAACGGCACTCCGCGCGCAGAAAGAGAAACCAAGCGAGGAAATGGAATGCGCACGAGACTGGTGATGGCGGGTCTCGTGCTGCTGTTGACACCGGCAGATCCGGCCCGGTCGCAGGCGATCGAACCCGTTTGCCCTTCTCCGCACGACAGAACGGTTGCCATCACGTTCGACGATCTCCCTTATACCCGCGCAGGCGATGCGGGAGGGCAGGAACTCGCTGCGGTCGCGAGGGCCACGAACGAAGCCATTCTGGCCGGTCTCGCCGTTCGTAACGTTCCCGCTATCGGGTTTGTCGTCGAACGGCGTGTGCAGGCGCTGGGTGAGATCGGTCAGACACTGTTGGAACCGTGGAACACGGGCCAATTCGAGCTTGGCAATCACAGTGCGAACCACCCCGATAGCAATACCTTGGACGTCGATGCGTTTCGTCGCGAAGTGATTGACGGAGAGGCGACCATTCGGCCGATGGTGGAAAAGGCCGGCCGAACCCTTCGGTTCTTCCGGTTTCCCTACAATCACCTCGGAGACACGGATCAACGTCGCGAGGCGTTCGAACGGGTACTTGGCGAACGCGGTTATCATCTCGCGGCATCCACCATCGATACGTCGGATTATGTGTTTGATGCTGCATATGAACGGGCATTGGCGCGATCCGATACGGCGATGGTCCGAAGGATCGAAGACGCTTACATAGACTATAGCCGCGTCGAGATTGCGTATTATGCGGATCTGAACCGCAAGGTCCTCGGGTGCGAACCGCCCGGCATTCTCCTGCTTCATGCCAATCGCATCAATGCGGCCACCATCGATCGAATACTCGGGCTTTTCAGAAGTACGAGCTACCGCTTCGTCTCCCTGGAGGAGGCGCAAGCCCACCCGGCGTACAGGCAGCCGCCTCGATTTGCCACCAAGTTCGGACCAATGTGGGGGTATCGCTGGGCAAGGGAGCGGGACCTCAAGGTGGATGGAAGCAAGGAGGAAGAGCCTCCGGCATGGGTGACCCGATACACCGATCCCGACGCGCCGCTCTGATCCGCATCCGTGGCCAAGATCGAGCTCCAGCAATCGCTTGGCCGCGACGGCTTAACCCTGTGCTTCGCCGCAATGTTCTCGCAACGCGTGGCCCCAAGACTCCTGAACAGTCGATTCGATATTTGAAGGAGTATGTCCCATGCGTGCGTCGGTCTTCGGTAAGGTTCTCGCGCTGACCGCAGCTTTGGGCGCGACTGTGCCTGCAGCTCCAACCGTCCTTGCTGACGATTACGATGGAGGTTGGCGCCATTGTCGGGACCTTCACGGAAGAGACCGGTGGCGTTGTGAGGAGGCGCGGCGCGATCGGTGGCGCGAGCGCCAGGAAAAACACGACAAGAAGGATATGAAGGCTGGTTTGGCCGCCGGCGCGATCGGTTTGGCCCTCGGTGCCATCATTATCGGTGCGGCACAGGAAGCCGAGCGGAAGCGCGAGGCGGAAGCTTATCGGCGCAACGATCGCGATGCGCGGTGCCTTGCGCGCTACCGCTCCTATGACCCGCGCAGCGGAACATTCATTGGGCGTGACGGCCGGCGCTACGAATGCAGGTGAAGGCTGCGCCTCCGGCCGACAAGTCGCCCACAAAGGCGTGGCGACCTTTCGCGCAGAAACCTTTACGGACGCCTGCTTCGGCCATAGATGTGCTGCAATGGTGGGTGCGTCCTGCGTGCCGATCGTAAGGCTGGAGGGAGTTTTGACGGATTTTACCTGGTTGAATGAGCCTCGAAACTGGAACGTCGAAAATGGCGTGCTAACCCTCAAAACGGAGGCGAATACCGACTTCTGGCAGACAACCTTCTATGGCTTCAGGCGCCATTCCGGTCATGCCAGACTGCAGGCGGTGAGCGGAGATTTTACCGCATCGGTGGTCGTGCGCGGTGATTATCGCGAGCTCTACGATCAAGCCGGGCTGATGCTGATTATCGACGAAACTCACTGGCTCAAGACCGGCATAGAGTTCACCGACGGCCTGATGCATTTCTCGGTTGTCGTCACGAACGGAACGTCGGACTGGTCCGTAATCCCGCTTGCGCAAGCGCAGCCGAACGCCGAAGTGCATATCCGGCTGACGCGGCACGAGGCAGCGCTCAGGGTCCAGTTTCACCTTGGCGATGGTCCGTGGCAGATGGCGCGGTTATGTCCATTCTCCGGTGAAGACGCACGGATCGGTGTCATGGCCTGCTCTCCTGAGCGCGAAGGTTTTACCGCGCAGTTCGAACGATTTTGCCTGGGCGCTCCGATATCGCGCGACTTGCATGCCTCATAGGAACCCTTGCTGCTAGCAGCGGCGATCCGCTCGCCTTGATCGGGCTTTGAAGGGACGTCCGACCCGTCGTCGGTATTCCTTCGCGCGCGCCTTGCCGCAGTGGAACTTCAAGACCGCATCGGGCGTTCCGCAACCTCCTGCGGCTCACAGATCGCGTCTAAGCAGAGCCGCCGTCACAACATCGTCACGAAACGCACGAACAACTCGCTTCGTGTAAATGGCGGAGGCACAGATGGATTACTTCAGACGCTTCACCTTTTTGTTCGCGACACCCGCCTTCGACAACGAGGATCTCGAGGGGGCCAGGTACAAGCAGATTGTCGAGGAGATCGAGCGGTCGGGTTTCGAGGTGGTCCGCGCACGGAGCCTTGAGGATGCAGAAATCGCCGTCCAGACTGACGCGGCCATCGGCTGCATGATGGTTGACTGGGGCAAGAAAGGCATGGAAGGCAAGACCGCCTCCCTCATTAATCTGATGCGCCGACGCGGTCTCGAATTCCCGATCATCCTTCTCATCCGGCGCAAGCGCTTTGAGGACGTACCGGTCGAAGTGCTCGACTTCATCGACGGCTATGTCTTTCTATCCGAAGAGACGCCTGCCTTCATCGCGAAAAACCTCATCAGCCGCCTCAAGCAATATGCCGAGACGATGAAGACGCCTTTCTTTGGCGCGCTGGTGGATTACGCCGAGGAAGGCAACCAGCTTTGGACCTGCCCCGGACACAACGGCGGCGTGTTCTACAGCCGCAGCCCCGTCGGCCGCGTGTTCATGGAGCATCTGGGCGAAGCGGTCTTTCGCGATGATCTTGACAATTCCGTGCTCGATCTCGGCGATCTCCTGACCCATGAAGGGCCGGCGCTCGCCGCCCAGAAGGAAGCCGCCAAGATTTTTGGCGCGGAGAAGACCTACTTCGTCCTTAACGGCACCTCGACTTCCAACAAAGTTGCGCTTTCCGCTCTGGTCACCGATGGCGACCTGGTGCTGTTTGACCGTAACAATCACAAGGCGGCCCATCACGGCGCGCTGATGATCTCCGGCGGCATCCCGGTCTATGTGCCGACCGCCAGAAATGCCCATGGGCTCATTGGCCCCATGGATTTAGGCGCGCTCAATGAGGAGGCGCTGCGCGAACGCATCCGCGCCCACCCGCTGGTCAAGGACCCGGATGCCTGGCAGAAACCGCGCCCGTTTCGGGTGGCGGTGGTGGAACAGTGCACCTATGACGGCACGATCCACAATGCCGAGATGATCCTGAAAGCCATCGGCCATCTGTGCGATTACATCCTGTTCGACGAGGCCTGGGCGGGCTTCATGAAATTTCACCCGCTCTATGCCGGTCGTTTTGCCATGGGCCTTGCCGAACTCGGACCCGAGGCACCGGGCATCATCGCAACGCAATCCACGCACAAGCAGCTTGCGAGCTTTTCGCAGGCATCGCAGATCCACATGAAGGATCGGCACATTACCGGCCAGAAGCGCCGGGTCGAGCACCGACGCTTCAATGAGAGTTTCATGCAGCACGCTTCGACGTCGCCTTTTTATCCGCTCTTCGCATCCCTCGATGTCGGCGCGCAGATGATGAAGGGTCGTTCCGGCGAAGTGCTGTGGGACGATACGATCCGGCTCGGCATCGAGCTTCGCAAGAAAATCCGGGCGGTGCGTAGGGAGTTCGAGGAAAAGGAGCGTCGGCCCGAGCGCCGCTGGTTCTTCGAGCCCTTCGTGCCGGACCGCGTGGCCATGCCGGATGTGGCAAGCCCCGGAGCGGTACACGACGTGCCATGGGAGAGCGTCGCCACCGATCAGCTCGCCACCAATCCGGCCTTCTGGCACCTCACCCCGGGGGCTGCATGGCACGGCTTTTCCGATATGGCGCCGGGCTTCGCGATGACCGATCCCAACAAGCTCACGTTGCTCACGCCAGGTTTTGACAGGGCAACCGGCGCATATTCAGAGCACGGCATTCCCGCCCCGATCGTTGCGCAGTACTTGCGCGAGAACCGGATCGTCGCAGAGAAAAACGATCTCAACTCCCTGCTGTTTCTGCTCACGCCCGGCGTCGAGGCAAGCAAAGCGGGCACACTGATCAGCGGCCTCGTCGCATTCAAACGGCTTCATGACGACAACGCGCCTCTGGAAGAGGTCATTCCGGAGTTCTATCGCCGCCGCCCCGGCCGCTACGCGGGGGTGCGATTGCGTGATCTGTGCGGCGAGATGCATCGATTCTTCCGCGACGCCAATGTCAGCGCGCTGCAGGCCAAGCAGTTTTCCGAAGAGCATCTGCCGGATATCGCCCTTTCACCCCACGACGCGGCGCGCTGCCTTGTGCGCAACGACGTCGACTTTCTGCCGATCGACGCCATTGCCGGGCGGATCGCAACAACACCTTTTGTCGTCTATCCGCCGGGGATCGCCACAATCGTGCCGGGCGAGCGACTGACCGAGCGCGCTCAGCCAATGATCGACTATCTCAAGATGTTCGAAACCTGCTTCAACACTTTCCCCGGCTTCGACGTCGAGATCCAGGGCCTTTACCGCCAAACCGACGCGTCGGGCCGCATACGCCTTCATACCTACGTCGTCGCTGAATAGAATTTTGGAGTTTCGTGACCTCTCATGCCGCAGGATGAAACAATCATCATTCGCCCGTCGCGGGAGAGCGACGTTGATGCCATGCTGGCCATC
Organism: Ensifer sp. ENS06; assembly: GCF_014852205.1. Classification (NCBI taxonomy): domain Bacteria; kingdom Pseudomonadati; phylum Pseudomonadota; class Alphaproteobacteria; order Hyphomicrobiales; family Rhizobiaceae; genus Ensifer; species Ensifer sp. ENS06. Next base: position 46,218 of record NZ_JACVBC010000026.1, read on the forward strand.
TATCGCCGGCACATCCGACGCGGCATAGAAGAGGGTGTCGAAGAGGGCGACGCACCACAGCCGGACGACCTTCGCGAGCGGCGGAAGAACCTGAAAAGCCGCCGCTTGCCCCATCTCGTCGCGGTCAACGAGGGCGTGGTGGTCGGATACGCCTATGTCGTGCTGTTTCGCAAGCGCCCCGCCTACCGTTACACGGTCAAGCACTCGATCTATGTTCACCACGAGCATCTCGGTCAAGGCGTCGGACGTCTGCTCATGCGGGGCCTGATCGACGCCTGCGCCGCAGCCGGCTTTCGCCAGATGATCGGCTACATCGACGCCGACAATGTCGCCTCCCTCACTTTGCACGAACGCTTCAACTTCGTACGCGTCGGCCTGCTTCCGGGTGTCGCTTATCGTTACGGGCGCTGGGCCGATAGCGTCATGGTCCAACGCTCTCTGGGTACGGGCTCGACGACGCCGCCACCGCCGCCGCCTCTCTCCACCCGATGAGGGTCGCCCCTGTGCGCGCCGTTCAAACGTCAAAAAGCCCGCTGGATTTCTCCATGCGGGCTTTTTTTTGATTTGGTTGCGGGGGCAGGATTTGAACCTGCGGCCTTCAGGTTATGAGCCTGACGAGCTACCGGGCTGCTCCACCCCGCGTCCAGCGCAAATCCCTGTGGGATTTGGCGCGGTAGCGTAAACCGCTTGCGGTTTATGCTTTTTCCGGTCCGGGTTTTGCGAAGCAAAATCCCGTTGTGTGTTTCGATTTTACCTACGCAAAAAGGCCGCTTGGTGGCGGCCCTTGCGTTTCGGCTTGGCCGAGTTTTGTGTCGAGAAGATTTCCGGTATTTCTTGCGCTTTGCAGACCTGGCAGCGACCTACTCTCCCGCGTCTTAAGACGAAGTACCATCGGCGCTGGGGCGTTTCACGGCCGTGTTCGGAATGGGAACGGGTGCAGCCACCCCGCCAGAACCA
>NZ_JACVBC010000027.1:0-44522 GCF_014852205.1 Ensifer sp. ENS06
CCACAAAGCCCAGAACTCTCGTCCCGAACCCCTCAATCAGCACCAAGCCAACCAGGAAACTCTAGAGCGAAGGTCGTCGTCGCCAGCAGCGCCGCCGCCCTCGTCAGTGATCGGGCTTATAGACCCCACACATCCGACACGTCAACAGGGATTTTCGGAAAAAATGACAGATTTCTGACAAAGCCCACAAACGCAGGGCTTTGCGCCCCCAAAAAAGTTTTGCCCCCTCCCCCGGGCCTGTGGAGACACAATTTGGCCCTACCTTTTTCACAATCGGCCTATCTAAGCGAAAACGAAGATGCGTCGCGGATGCGGGCGCGCGGACAGGCTTGGGATATATAGGATATCGCCCTTGCAGCTCCGCGCGTGATTTGACTCCGCCGCGTGAAAGATGCACACCTTCGCGCAACGTATCGCAGGCAAGAATACGGTTTAGAGAAATCGGGGACCCTCAGTTCGGCATGATCACCGACAAGAACATGGTCAGGTCGCTTGGCGACCAGCCACCGATCCTGGCGCATGGCCGGCGCGCGCCCGACAGGCGCGAGATTTCGCTGCGCTGGCTATCGGGCACCTTCCTGACGGGGATCACCTCGAGCCTCCTGATGGGTGTCGCGCTCTTTGCAGCGCTTGACGGACGCCAGCAGCTGGCAATCCCGGCCGAAGCCTATGCCGCACTTGATGCCGGTTCGAATGGCGACGAGCAAGCGATCGCCGTTCGCGGCGGCCGCATCCTGTCGCCGAAGCTCGTTGCCAAGCCGGCCGACAAGACGATCATGGAAGTCTCGACGATGACCCATGACGGCGAGAAGGAAGTGGTGCGCAAACAGCCCTTCGTTCACGTAAAGATGGCACTCGCCGCCAATCATCAGGCCTCGGAAAGCTATCCGGACTTCGATCCTCTGGCGATCTTCTCGACGGAAGAGGCAGACGAGGAATCCCCCGTTTCGCGAACCGGGACGCTTTACGGCTCTAACGTCGATTCCGAAGTGGCGCTGAAAACCGTCGACTTCCCGCTGCGCGGCGGCCCCACCTTCGACAGTTCGATGTCGCTGGAAGAGGTCGAGGAAAATGTCCGCACCAACGGCTCTGTCCTGACCGAGGGCAGCACCCAGGTCGCCTCGCTCTACTATGTCGATCCGCAGCGCTTCGCCTCGGAGAGTGACGGGCTCGATCTTCTCCAGGGCCTGACTGCGCGCATCGTCGAGCAGAACAAGAGTGACGCCGCCTACGAGACGATCGACGAAGAAACCACCGAATACGCCGACGACATCATTCCGGTGCGGCGCCAGACCGACATCGCGACAGTCATGAGCAGTGCCGGCTACACCAAGGCGCAGGCCGAGGACGCCGCCAGCTATCTCGGCCAGGCGCTCGGCGCCAGCGAGCTTTCCGAAGGCGATATCCTGCGCATCGGCATCATCCAGAACGGCGAGACGCAGAAGGGCCAGGACGCACGCATCGTGCGGGCCACGATCTATTCGCGCAACCGGCATGTGCTGACGATGGCGGTCGATGACAAGGGCCGCTTCGTCCCCGGCGCCGAGCCACCGAGGCTCGACGCGGTCGCCACCGCCTTCGACGACAACGGCGCGCCGGTCATGACCAGCAGCCACGACCTGCCGCGGGTCTATGACGGCATCTACCGTGCGGCACTTTCCTACGGCATGAACGCCGACATGGTCGGCCTCGTCGTCAAGCTGCTCGCCAGCAACGTCGATTTCCAGGCGCAGCTGAAGCCGACGGATTCGCTTGAAGCCTTCTTCTCCGTGACCGACGAACGCGGCATGGCGACGGAGGAATCCGAGCTCCTCTATGTTCGCGCCAAATTCGGCGATGCCGTTACCGCCTTCTACCGGTTCCAGGATCCGAGCGACAACACGATCGACTATTTCGACCAGGACGGCAAAAGCATCCGCCAGTTCCTGCTGCGCAATCCCGTGCCGAATGGCCATTTCCGTTCGGGCTTCGGCATGCGCCGGCACCCGATCCTCGGTTTCTCGCGCATGCACACCGGCGTCGACTGGGCAGCCCCGCGCGGCACACCGATCATCGCCGCCGGCGGCGGTGTCGTCGAAAAGGCCGGCTGGGATTCCGGCGGCTATGGCAACCAGACGCTGATCCGCCATGCCAACGGCTACGTGTCCTCCTACAACCACCAGAGCGCGATCGCCAAAAACGTCAAGGTGGGCAACAAGGTCGTCCAGGGCCAGGTGATCGGCTGGGTCGGAACGACCGGCCTTTCTACCGGACCGCACCTGCACTACGAGCTGATCGTCAACGGCAACAAGGTCGACCCCTTGCGCATCCGACTGCCCGGCGGCAAGTCGCTTTCGGGCGACGCGCTGGCGAAGTTCGAGAAGGAACGCGACCGCATCGACGAATTGCTGAACAAGGACGGCACGGGCGCAGAGGTCGCGAGCAACTAACGGCTCCCCTCCCCTGCTCGAAAATCGGCACAAACAGAAAGGCCGCCCCGAAGGGCGGCCTCTTGATTTGTGCGCTGCTGGACTTAGGCGGCTTCCTTGTCCGGCCCCGCCCCGCGCTTGAAGTTGAGGCGGTCCGAGCCCGACAGCACCTTGACGGTCGAACCATCAGGGAACTCGCCCTGCAGGATCTTCTCGGCGAGCGGATCCTGCACGAACTTCTGGATCGCCCGCTTCAGCGGACGGGCACCATAGGCCGGGTCGTAGCCCTTGTCGGCCAGGAACGCGCGGGCATCGTCGTCGAGTTCCAGCGAGATCTTGCGCTCGGCAAGCAGCTTGCGCAGCCTTTCGAGCTGGATATCGACGATCGCCCCCATCTCCGACCGGCGCAGCCGGTGGAACAGGATGATCTCGTCGACGCGGTTCAGGAACTCCGGCCGGAAGGCGGACTTCACCACCTCCATCACCTGGTCGCGAACCGCATCACTGTCCTCATTTTCGCCAAGCCCGACCAGATACTCCGCGCCGAGGTTCGAGGTCATGATGATCATCGTGTTGCGGAAGTCGACGGTGCGACCCTGACCATCGGTCAGGCGGCCGTCGTCGAGCACCTGCAGCAGCACGTTGAAGACATCCGGATGCGCCTTCTCGATCTCGTCGAACAGCACGACCTGATAGGGCCGGCGCCGAACAGCTTCGGTCAACGCACCGCCTTCCTCGTAGCCGACATAGCCCGGAGGCGCACCGATCAGCCGGGCGACGGAGTGCTTCTCCATGTATTCCGACATGTCGACACGCAACAACGCGGTCTCGTCGTCGAAGAGGAACCGGGCAAGCGCCTTGGTCAGCTCCGTCTTGCCGACGCCGGTCGGGCCCAGGAAGATGAACGAGCCGATCGGCCGGTTCGGATCCTGGAGACCCGCACGGGCACGCCGGACGGCACGGGAAACTGCCTGCACGGCGTCACCCTGACCGACGACCCACTTCGCCAATTCGTCTTCCATGCGAAGCAGCTTGTCGCGTTCGCCTTCCAGCATCTTGTCGACCGGAATGCCCGTCCAGCGCGAAACGACATGCGCGATGTTGTCGGGGGTCACGACCTCCTGCACCATCGGGTTGGCATTGGCGTTCTCCTGGCTTTCGGCGTCCGAGAGCTCCTTTTCGAGCTTCGGAATGACGCCGTAGGTCAGTTCGCCGGCACGCTGGAACTCGCCCTTGCGCTGGACGATCGCCAGTTCGTTGCGGGCTTCGTCGAGCTGCTTCTTGAGGTCGGCGGCACGCCCGAGCTTCTGCTTTTCCGCCTGCCAGCGGGCCGTCAGCGCGGATGCCTGCTCTTCGAGCGAAGCAAGATCAAGTTCGAGCTTCTCGAGCCGATCCTTCGACGAGACATCGGTTTCCTTCTTCAGGGCCTCGCGCTCGATCTTCAGCTGGATGATGCGACGATCGAGCTCGTCGAGCTCCTCGGGCTTGGAATCCACCTGCATGCGCAGCCGCGAGGCGGCTTCGTCCATCAGGTCGATCGCCTTGTCCGGCAGGAACCGGTCGGTGATGTAGCGGTTCGAAAGGGTCGCGGCGGCAACCAGCGCCGAATCCGAAATCCGGACCTTGTGGTGCTGCTCGTACTTTTCCTTCAGACCGCGCAGGATCGAGATCGTGTCTTCGACCGTCGGCTCCTCGACCATGACCGGCTGGAAGCGACGGGCAAGGGCCGCGTCCTTTTCGACATGCTTGCGGTACTCGTCGAGCGTGGTCGCACCGACGCAATGCAGCTCGCCGCGCGCCAGCGCCGGCTTCAACAGGTTGGAGGCGTCCATGGCGCCATCGGCCTTGCCGGCCCCGACCAGCGTGTGCATCTCGTCGATGAACAGGATGATCTCGCCGTTTTCGGCCTGCACCTCGTTGAGCACGGCCTTCAGCCGCTCCTCGAACTCGCCGCGGAACTTCGCACCGGCAATCAGCGCGCCCAGGTCGAGCGCCATCAGCCGCTTGTCCTTGAGGCTTTCCGGCACGTCACCATTGACGATGCGCAGTGCCAGGCCCTCGGCGATCGCGGTCTTGCCGACGCCGGGCTCACCGATCAGAACCGGATTGTTCTTGGTGCGGCGCGACAGCACCTGGATGGTGCGGCGGATCTCGTCGTCGCGGCCGATGACCGGGTCGAGCTTGCCTTCTCGCGCGTCGGCCGTCAGGTCGCGCGCGTATTTCTTCAGGCTGTCGAAGCCCTGTTCGGCAGTGGCGCTGTCGGCGGTGCGGCCCTTGCGGATGTCGTTGATCACTTGGTTGAGCTTGGTCGGCGTGACGCCGGCCTTCTTCAGGATGTCAGCAGTGGCCGCCGAGCTTTCGATCGCCAGCGCCAGCAACAGGCGCTCGACGGTGACGAAGCTGTCGCCAGCCTTCTTGGCTGCGTCTTCGGCGCTCGAAAACACCCGCGCAAGCGGCTGCGACAGATAGACGGAACCGTTGCCGCCGGAAACCTTGGGAAGCTTTGCAAGCGCTGCGTCATTGCCGGCGCGCGCTTCGCGGGCATCACCACCGGCCCGCTCGATCAGCGAGGCGGCCATGCCTTGGTCGTCATCGAGCAGTACCTTCAGCACATGCTCCGGCGTGAACTGCTGGTGTCCTTGCGCCAGCGCATAGGTCTGCGCCGACTGCAGAAAACCGCGCACGCGCTCGGAATATTTTTCGATATTCATACTCTACCTCCATAGCCCGGCAGGCCCATCATGGCACCCGTCGGTGTTTCAGGATCAGGCTCCCGCATTCGGCAAGCCTGTCAGTGTGGCGCGATCCCCGCTTTACGTCGGATCAACGCGTCCGAAGCGAATATGGGGCAGCGATTTTGGAAATTAAAGAGCCTCTCGGCGCTCGTGAGACGGAAATCTGCAACCACGAGGCGGCCGCGCACCGAAAGGGTAACGCGGCCGCGGGATCGTCTATGCCGCGGGGGTCCGCTCGGCGAAGGACGCGCCGAATTCCTTCATCCGCCGCACATAGTAGGCCGGCTCGATCAGGACCTCCGGCAGATAGAGGCCCGGCGCCGGGGCGGCCCCTCCTTCAAGGCCGAGCATGCGCTCGACCGCAAGGGCGACGCCAAGCGCCGTCAGTGGGGCCTGGCCCTGAGGGTGCACGATCTCATAGCGACGGTCGACCAGTTCGCCGTGTTTGTCGCGGCCCTTGATATCGATGGCGATCTCCGTCGAGAACGGTTCGCCGCGCCGCCTGCTCGCGGACACGCTATAGGCAAGATCCAGGCGGATATCGCTGGCGTTGGTACGGGCCGAAAGCGCCATGACGTCGAAGGGCGAATAGGCGGTCGCTTCGAGTTCGACGCCGTCAACGCTTCTGAAGCGCGCCTTGGAATCCTCGCCGCCGGCCCAGTGGAACTTGCCATCCGCGACGGTCAAAGCGGCGGGCGCAAGGCCGGTGATGCGGTTGTAATCCGCAAGTGCTGCCGGCCCACCCATGTCCTCTTCGTCGAGCAAGACGCCGATGCGGATCGTGTCGATCGCTTCATAGGCTTTGGCAAAGTCGAGGATCGGGAAGATCGCGGCGCCGGCGAGCCAGTGGCTGGCGAGCAGGATCGGCGCACGGTCCGGCGCGTGGATATACTGCGCCATCTCCGGACCGACCTCGAAGGTGCCGCTCGATAGGCTGATATAGGGAATGCCGCGGCGCTGGGCGTAACGCATCGAACTCAGCTTTTCGTCTTTCAGGAAGATGACGACGGCGCTGAAGCGGGGCGCATCGCCAAGGCCGAGATCCGGGCGACTGAGGTCGACGCTGACCCCGACCGCGCCGCCAACCTCACGTGCGACCGCCTCGGCCCTGCCAAGATCGCGGCCACCGATCGCGATCGGCAACGTCGGGTGCAGACGACGAATGATCCTTGCGGCCTGCGACCCGACGACACCGGAACCACCGACAATCAAAACGGGCAGAAACTTGCTCGACATCTTCCTATCTCCTAAACGAGAGGTAAGCGGCACCTACCGAACTTACCATTAGTAACTTACTATTGGTAAGTAAGATGCCGAATACCACTTTCAAGAGGCATGGGCCGACGCGAAAAGAGGATTGTGATCGATGAGCCGGACGAAAGGCCGAAAGCTTGCGAAGCCCGAGCGGCGCGCCCAGCTGCTCGACACCGCCAGGGAGATCCTGCGCGAACGGGGCGCCGACGCCCTGACGCTTGGCCATCTCGCCGAAAGCGCTGGCGTCAGCAAGCCGATCGCCTATGAACATTTCGGCACGCGCGAGGGGCTCTTGATCGCGCTCTCCCAGGAAATCGAAGACCGGCACACGGAAAAACTGAAGGTCGCGCTGAAGGGTGCATTAAATCGGCTCGAAGCGGTCGCCGATATCATCAGTTCCGTCTACATCAACTGTGCTGTCGAAAGCGGCGAGGAATGGCAGGCGATCTCCGGCGCGCTGCGCGGCAATGCGGACATGATCGCCACGCAGCAACAGCAGGCTGACGATTACGTCGCCATGATCAAGGCAGCCCTCTCCCCTTTCTCGGAAGTCCCCGAGGACGATCTGAGGCTTCGCTGCACGGGTATCGCCGGCGCGGCCGAGGCGATCGGCCGCGAACTGATCCGCGGGCGCACAAACGAGACCGCTGCGAGCAGCAACCTAACTGCACTCATCATCGACAGTGCCAAAAGCTAACCAGTGCAACTGGCTGATCAGCGTTTGCCGTGCAAAGAAAAACCCGGCCGCGATGGGCCGGGTTTTTGATGCCTGCATCGGGCAGGCTGACTATTGCGACTTCGCTTACTCGGAACCAGCCAGAGCCGGCGCTTCCGGAGCGTCATCACCCGACGGCTGAGCCTCGTCGGCAGCACCTTCCTGGGCGCTGCGGCGCGGACGGCGCGGACGCGGCGCGTTGCGGCGGCGCGTTGCGGCTCGGCCGGAAGCGGCAGGAGCTTCTTCTTCCATCGCAACTTCGGCCGGCGTGCCTTCGATCACCGGCTGCGGGCCGGTACCGTCGATGACAACGGGCTGCGGCTCGGCAACAGGCGTTACGGCTGCGGCACCCGAAGCCGGCATGTCGTCGGCGTAGCCCTGATCCAGATCGTCCTGGTCCTGGTCGGCTGCGTCGTGGCCGCGGAAGTCCTGACGGTCGTCACGCTGGAAACGATCCTGCATCTGCGCCTGCGCGGCAGCAATGATGCGGTTGTAGTGTTCGGCGTGCTGCAGGTAATTTTCCGCCATGACCCGGTCGCCGGAGCTCTGGGCGTCGCGCGCAAGTGCAGAGTACTTCTCGGCGATGTGCTGGGCCGTACCGCGAATCTTCACATCCGGACCGGAGCTGTCGTAGGTCCGCGTCAGCGGATTCGAGCCCTTGCGGTTGTGATTGTTGTTGCTTCCATTGTTGTTGTTATTGTTGTTGTTATTTCGCCCGCGGCCGCGCTTGTTTTGCTGTCCTGGCCTCATAGTACATTCACCCGAATTCTCTTGATAATGATGATCATGTGGTTTCATCTTCCGGCCGGATCCGCCCGACAGAGCACGCACCGTTGCGCTCGCACAATGGCGGCTTCGGCGCCGACTGACGTCAAATTAACAGGTACCCGCACAAGGCACGTGTTGAACCCTAGCAACTCTTTCTTGAGAGCAATCCCCGTGGCCAGGTCATACCGGAACGAATCTTAGGTCCATGACCTTCTGCCCAGTGCGCGGGCAAACTAGCCCGCTTCCTCTGGGATTCCAAGCCCTTTCTTTGCCTCTGCAAGAAAGAAGATGCGCCAGTGCAGCATTTTTTCAACGGTTTGTGTCGCGTTCGAAGATCAGGACGCGGTCATTGCCGCCGAGATCCTTCGCCTCTTCACGCAGACGGAATTTTTCGGCGTAAAACAACGCCGTTACCGCCTCTTTCTGGTCGAAACCGATTTCCAAGCCTATCACGCCGTTTGTCTCAAGATGATGACCAGCTTGAGAAGCGATGGCGCGATAGGCATCTAGCCCATCTTCTCCGCCATCAAGCGCTGCGGCCGGGTCGTGAAGTCTCACCTCCGGCTCAAGCTCTTCGACCACACTGGACCGGATATACGGCGGATTTGAGACGATAACGTCGTAACGACCGTCCACCTTTTCGTACCAGTTGCTGAGCAACGGCCGAAAGCGATCCGCAAGTCCGAGAGCGACGGCATTTGCCGTCGCCGTTGCCAGCGCGTCTCCGGATATATCGGTAGCCGTGCCCCTGGCTTCAAGAACCTCAGACAGAAGCGCGAGACAAATCGCGCCCGTGCCGGTCCCGAGATCGATGATCTCGCAACCTCCCTTTCGCGCGACCACCGCGCGCAGATAGGGGATCATGCGGTCGACCAAGGTCTCGGTGTCCGGGCGCGGCTCCAGGGTTTCCTTCGACAGCCTCAGCGGCAGACCGAAAAACTCGCGTTCACCGAGGATGCGATAGACCGGCTCGCGCGCCAGCCGGCGCGCAACCGCCGCCCGGATCCGCTGGGCATCCTCATCCGAAACCGGGTCCCTGCCCCGCGACACGACCGCGCTCAGCGACAGGTCGAGCAGGCCCGAGATCAGGTGCCGGACGTCGAGCGCCGCATGCTCGATGCCGCCCGCCTGCAGGCGATCGCGACTTTCGGCAACCAGGCTCGCGAGCGTCTCGGCCATCTCCTAGCCCCGCTGCTCGCCGAGCTGCGCCAGCTGGCTCGCCTGGTAGTCGGCAAGCAGCGCATCGACGACTTCGTCGATCTCGCCCATCATCATCCGGTCGAGCTTGTATAGCGTCAGGTTGATGCGGTGGTCGGTAAGGCGTCCCTGCGGGAAATTGTAGGTGCGGATGCGTTCGGAGCGGTCGCCCGATCCCACCTGGCTCTTACGGTCGGCCGAGCGTTCGCTGTCGGCGCGCTGGCGCTCCATGTCGTAGAGGCGCGAGCGCAGCACCTGCATCGCTTTCGCACGATTCTGGTGCTGCGACTTTTCCGAGCTGGTGACGACAAGCCCGGTCGGCAGGTGGGTGATGCGCACGGCCGAGTCCGTCGTGTTGACGTGCTGTCCGCCGGCGCCCGACGAGCGCATCGTGTCGATGCGGATATCCTCGGGCCGGATCTCGATATCGATGTCTTCGGCCTCGGGCAGCACTGCGACGGTTGCCGCCGAGGTGTGAATGCGACCGCTCGCCTCCGTCTCCGGCACGCGCTGTACGCGGTGCACACCAGATTCGAACTTCAGCCGCGCGAACACGCCGCGCCCGGAAACTGTAGCGATGATTTCCTTGAAACCGCCGGCTTCGCCTTCGCTCGACGACAGCACTTCGACCTTCCACCCCTTGCCCGCCGCATAACGCTCGTACATCCGGAACAGGTCGCCGGCAAACAGCGCCGCCTCGGAACCACCGGTTCCGGCGCGGATTTCAAGGATTGCGCTTTTTTCGTCGGCCGCATCCTTCGGCAGGAGCAGGATCTGGATTTCCTGTTCCAAACCCTCGATCGTCGCTTGGACCTCGGGCTTTTCCATTTCGGCGAGATCACGCATCTCGCGATCGGTCGATTTGTCGGCGAGCATGGCGGAGATGTCGGCAAGCTCCGCCGTCGCCTTTTCGTAGGCGCGGATCTTCGTCACCACCGGCTGCAGTTCGGAATACTCCGAGGCGAGCTTGACGTAGACGTCCGCGGCCGGGCCGGCGGACATGCGCGCCTCGATTTCACCGAACCGCCGTTCCAGTTCGCGCATCTTTTCAACGGGAAGCTTTGCCAAGTCTCACTCCAATGCGTCTCGCCCCGGCCGGATCAGCTCCGGACGAGGTTGCGACGCGTCACTTCAATCTAAACCGGAATGCCGTTTTCCGCGGCGAAATCCACCAGCATCTGGCGAACGGGCGTCTGATCTCGCGTGTCGTCCAGTGCAGCGTTGAGCAGTGCGCCGAGCTTGGACGCGTCAAGCGCCAGAAGCATCGCCTTGATCGGTCCGACGGCCGTCGGCGACATCGACACCGAACGGAAGCCAAGACCCAGCAGCGCCATGGCCGAGAGCGGCTTGCTCGCCATCTCGCCGCAGAGCGTCACCGGCGTATCGTGCCGGTCGCCGGCGCGCACGATATCACGCAGGATCCTGAGGAACGGGCGCCCGAGCACGTCGAAACGATCGGACACGCGGGCATTGCCGCGGTCGACGGCCATCGCGAACTGGAAGAGGTCGTTGGAGCCGACCGAGACGAAGTCCACCTCGGTCATCAGCTCGTCGAGCTGCCAGAGCAGCGCCGGCACTTCCAGCATGGCGCCGAATTGCAGCTTGCGCGGCAACTGTTCGCCGAGCTTCGACTGCCGCTCGATTTCCTTCTGCAGGAGGTCGCGCGCGATCCTGAGTTCGGAGACCTCGGTGACCATCGGCAGCATCAGCTTGAGCTCGGCACCGGCCGCCGCCCGCAGCATCGCGCGGAGCTGGGTGCGCAGCAGACCCGGCCGGTCGAGCGAAAGCCGGATGGCGCGCCAGCCGAGCGCCGGGTTTTCCTCTTCCGCAGCGCGGAAATAGGGAACCACCTTGTCGCCGCCAATATCGAGTGTGCGGAAGGTTACGGGCTTGCCGCCCGTCTGCTTCAGCACGCTGCGGTAGAAGGCTTCCTGTTCCTCCGCCTTCGGCATGGTCGAGGCGATCATGAACTGGAGTTCGGTGCGGAAGAGGCCGATGCCTTCGGCACCCGCCTCGTTCAGATGCGGAAGGTCGACCAATAGGCCGGCATTCATCTGCAACGTGATACGCGTGCCGTCCCGGGTCAGCGGTTCGACGTCCTTCAGCGCGCGGAACTGTGCCTGACGCCGCGCCCGGAAGCGAACCTTTTCCTCATAGGCGCGCTGCAGGTCGGCGAGCGGCCGCAGATGCACCTTGGCGTCATCGCCATCGATGATGATCGCGTCGCGGTTTTCCGCAAGCGCCACGGCACCGGTCGCCTGGCCGATCACAGGAATGCCCATGGCGCGGGCAACGATCACCACGTGGCTGGTGACGGCACCCTCTTCGAGCACCAGGCCGCGCACATTTTCGCGCGGATAGTCGAGCAGCTCGGCAGCGCCCATGGCGCGCGCGACGATCACAGCATCGTTCGGGAAGTCGCTCGCCGAAAGCTTGGCGCCGTAGCCCGAGAGCTGGCGCAGCAAGCGGTTGGCGAGATCGTCAAAATCATGCATGCGCTCGCGCAGATAAGGGTCCGTCAGGCGGATCATGCGCGCTTTGGTTTCGCTCTGCACACGCTCGACGGCGGCTTCCGCCGTCAGGCCGTTGCGGATCGCTTCTTCGAGCTTGCGCACCCAGCCGCGGTCATGCGCGAACATGCGGTAGGTCTCGAGCACTGCCCGATGCTCGCCCTCCATCGACACCTCGCGGCGCGACAGCATGTCGTCGATCGAGATGCGCAGCGACCCGAGCGCCTCGGCAAGCCGCTGCAGCTCCTGGTCGGTATCCTCGTTGAGGAGATTGGTGACGACGATCCTTGGTTCGTGCAGGACGACATAGCCAAGGCCGATGCCTTCGCCGTAGCTGTTGCCGTCGATCGAGACGGGACGCGAGAGATCGAGTTCGAGACCTGGCTTGGTGATCTTCTTGAGCTCGCCGGTTGCCACCATCTCGGCGAGAACCATGGCGGTCGTTTCGAGCGCCTCGACCTCGTCCTCGCGATAGTTGCGCATCGCCTTGTTCTGGACGACGAGAACGCCGAGCGCGCGCCCTGTGCGCAGGATCGGCACGCCGAGGAAGGAATGATAGATCTCTTCGCCGGTCTCCGGCAGGTAGGTAAAGGCCGGGTGAGACTGGGCGTCGGACAGATTGAGCGGCCGGGCCGAAGCGGCGATGGTACCGACGAGGCCCTGCCCCATCTTCAACTGCGCCAGGTGAACGGCGGCCTTGTTCAGACCTTCGGTCGCATAGAGTTCGAGCACGCCGTCGGAGCGCAGCACGTAGACCGAACACACTTCCGCGACCATATTCTGCGCGATCTGGCGCACGATACGGTCAAGGCGCTCCTGCGGCTCCAGCGGTTCCGCCATCAACTCGCGCAACCGCTTGAGGAGAACGCGCGGACCTGCGGAAAGGTCTCTCATCGCGTGGGGTCTCCCGAAATAGAGGGGACGGCAGCAAAGGGGATGCGCGGCCAAGTCGCCGCGAATCCCAAATCGGTCGTCTGTCGATTAACTCTTATCGAGACCGTAAGCGGAATGCAAAGTGCGAACCGCCAATTCCGCATAGGGTCCATCGATCAGGATCGAAATCTTGATCTCGGAAGTGGTGATCGCCTTGATGTTGATGCCCTTGTCGGCAAGCGCACGGAAAGCCGACGCTGCAACACCGGCGTGGCTGCGCATGCCGATACCGATGACCGATACCTTGACGAGGCCGGCTTCGGACTGGACGACGTCGTAACCGATCTTGTCCTTGTTGTCGCCGAGCACCTTCAGTGCCTTGTCGACATCGCCGGAGGGAACCGTGAAGGTCATGTCGGTTTTCGAACCGTCCTCGGAGATGTTCTGGACAATCATATCGACGTTGATATGGGCTTCAGCCAGCGGGCCGAAAATCGCGGCGGAGACGCCCGGCCGGTCGGCGAGACGGCGCAGCGAAATCTGGGCTTCATCCTTGGCATAGGCAATGCCGGTTACGACTTCCTGTTCCACGATCTCATCCTCATCACAAATCAGCGTACCGGGCGGATTGAGAAGGTCACCCATGCCCGGCGCATCGGGATCTTCGAAAGACGAACGCACGAAGGTGCGGACCTTGTGCACCATGGCAAGCTCCACCGAGCGCACCTGCAGCACCTTGGCGCCGAGCGATGCCATTTCCAGCATTTCCTCGAACGCGATCTTCTTCAGACGCCGCGCCTTCGGCTCGATGCGCGGGTCGGTGGTGTAGACGCCATCGACGTCGGTGTAGATGTCGCAACGGTCGGCCTTGACGCCGGCGGCGATCGCAACCGCCGAGGTGTCGGAGCCGCCGCGGCCGAGCGTGGCGACGCGGTTGTCGGGCCCAAGCCCCTGGAAGCCGGCGATGACGGCGACCTGGCCCTCGCCCATGCGGCGGATGAGCTCGGCACCGTCGATGTCGAGAATGCGGGCAGCGCCGTGGGCGTTGTCGGTGCGGATCGGGACCTGCCAGCCCTGCCACGAGCGGGCGTTGATGCCCATCGACTGCAGCGCGATGGCGAGAAGACCGGAGGTCACCTGTTCGCCGGACGCGACGATCGCGTCGTATTCGCGCGCATCGTAGAAGGGCGAGTTGGCGCCGGTTGCCTTCGGCATGTTCTGCACCCAGCCGACCAGCTCATTGGTCTTGCCGGACATCGCGGAAACGACGACGGCAACTTCGTGGCCGGCATCGACCTCGCGTTTCACATGGCGGGCAACATTGTGGATGCGTTCCAAATCAGCGACGGACGTCCCGCCGAATTTCATCACGATGCGTGCCATGTGCCTCTACCGGTACCCAAATTGCGCGCGCTTGCGCGCGTGACAGGAAAGCCCCCGCCGGCGCCCGACGGTCAAAAAGCTTGGGAGACTTCTCGCACATCGGCAGTCACCGCTTCGGGGAGCGGAAAGTCGCGGCGTCTCTTAGCGGATCAGGGGCCTGCGCGCAATGGCAGGGCGGCAGGAATAAGGCTCCATACGCACGGTGGGGAAACGTGCGCGGTCGCGGTTTGCGCCACTTGAAATTGCGGCAGCGCCGGCTAGGCTGCCAACGGACGCTTGAGGGGGCAGACATGCAAGCACATCGCATACCCGCAACCGCACGAATGATGGCCCGCTGTGCCGTCGCGCTTTCCGTGACGCTCTTGTGTTCGACACCGTCGAACGCCGCCGATTTCGACCAGGCGCGCATGGCGCCGCAAGGCGACTGGACGGTGATCGTCAGCCCCTATGTCTGGGCGGCGAGCCTCAAGGGGGACGCATCGCTTGCCGGCTTCGATACCGATGTCGACGTGCCCTTCAAAGACACGCTCGACCATCTCGACCTGGCGCTGATGGGCAACATCGAGCTGACCAACGGCCAATGGGGTGTCTATTTCGACGGCCAGTACGTCCGTACCAGCCAGGATGAGGAGCTGCTCAGCCATGAGATCGGCCTCGACATCAAGATGACGACGCTGGCCTTCGGCGCGTTCTATCAGGTCTATGAGCAGGAACTCGGCGGCAACACCGTCTTCGGCAAGCCCCGGACGCTGTCGATCGAGCCGACGATCGGTCTGCGCTGGACGAAGCTCGAGGCGGACGTGTCCGTGGCCGGCTTCAACACGAGCAAGAGCGCCGACTGGACCGACCCCTTCGTCGGCCTGCGGCTCAACGCCGATCTCGGCGAGCGCTGGAACCTCGTCGCCGAGGCCGATGTCGGCGGCTTCGATGTCGGCTCAAAGCTCAGCGTCAACGCCCAGGCCTATCTCGGATACCGGACCGAAATGCTTGGCCAGCCGACAATTTTGCGCGCCGGGTACCGGTTGCTCTATCAGGATTACGAAAGCGACGACTTCACGGGCGCGAACAAGTTCCGCTGGGACGTGAACCAGCACGGCCCGGTGATCGGCTTTTCCATGTTGTTTTAGAACCTGGGCCTGCTTCAACGCTCAAGGACCGACTGGCGGATACCTAGCATACGCTTTGCCCGCGAAGGAGAATGGTATGACGTTCATCGTAAAGCCGGCCGTCCGATCGGTCACATCCGCACTTGCCGCCCTTCTCATGCTCGGTCAGACGACGGCGGAAGCCTGCACCCGCCTCGTCTATCTCGGCCCCGATGACAATATCATCACTGCCCGATCGATGGACTGGAAGAGCGACGTCGCGACCAACCTCTGGGTCCTGCCGCGCGGCATCGAGCGCAACGGTCAGGCAGGGCCGAACTCGTTCAAATGGACGGCGAAGTATGGAAGCGTCGTGGCCACCGGCTATGATGTCTCGACCACCGACGGCGTCAACGAGGCCGGCCTCAATGCCAATCTCCTGTGGCTGGTCGAATCCGAGTACCCTGACTTCAATGACAAATCGAAGCCGGGCCTGACGATCGCCGCCTGGGCGCAATATGTGCTCGACAGCTTCGCCACTGTCGAGGATGCGGTGAAGGCGCTTGAGAAAGAACCGTTCACGATCGTCACCGACAACGTACCGGGTGAGAACCGGCTGACTACACTGCACCTTTCGATCTCGGACAAGACCGGCGACAGCGCCATCGTCGAGTATATCGGCGGCAAGCAGGTGATCCATCACGGTCGCCCGTATCAGGTGATGACCAATTCGCCTGTCTTCGACCAGCAACTGGCCCTGAACGCCTACTGGAAGCAGATCGGCGGCACCGTGATGCTGCCGGGCACGAACCGCGCGGCCGATCGTTTCGCGCGCGCCTCGTTCTACGTCAACGCCATTCCGAAGGACGAGAACCCCGACCGTGCGCTGGCCAGCGTCTTCAGCGTCATTCGCAATGTCTCGGTTCCCTATGGGCTCAACACGCCGGAGGAACCGAACATTTCCTCGACCCGCTGGCGCACCGTGGTCGATCACAAGCGCAAGCTCTATTTCTTCGAGTCGGCGCTGACCCCGAACACCTTCTGGGTCGACCTGAAGAAGATCGATTTTACCAAGGAGACCGGCAAGGTGATGAAGCTCGATCTCGGCGAAAACCAGGATCACACCTATTCGGGCGACGCGACCGGCGACTTCAAGCAGGCCGAACCGTTCAAGTTCCTCGGGTTGCAGATGTGAGCACACCGGCTCGGGGCCGGCGCGAAGCCATTGAAAATTGCGCGCGACGGTGTTATTGACGCTGCCGTAAGTTCAAATTCGAGAAAGGGGGGCTGCACGTGATGACATTTTTCCGGCACCACCGCCAGCGTGGCCCCGTCCAAGCCCTGCAGATGCGTTTGCAGGGCTGACCAGACATCCTTTCGCGAAGATCGCGAGCCTATCCCTGGTCTGCCCAGAGTGATGCAGTGCGGAACCATTTCGGTTTCAACGCCTGCATCGTCTTCCAATACCGAGCCGATGCGGCCCGAGCACAGCATGTCTGTGTTGCGGGCTCGACCATCCGAAACCCCGGCCTGAAGTGCCGCCCCGGATGATCCGCCGTCGCTCGTGCAGTCCAGAGAACGACCATGGCCTTGATCAATATCCGCAACCTCGGCGTCAGCCTGAGCACACCGCTTTTCTCCAGTCTTAGCCTGTCCGTCGCATCCGGTGATCGTATCGGCATCGTCGCTGCCAACGGCCGCGGCAAGTCGACCCTGCTGAGATCAATCGCCGGCAGCTTTGATCCGACCGCCGGCGAAATCACCCGCTCACGCGGGCTGACGGTCGGTCACGTCGAGCAGAACGTGCCTTCGTCGCTTTTACCTCTCTCCTTCCACGACGCCGTTCTTTCGGCCCTCCCGGCCGACCAGGCGGAAAACGAAAGCTGGCGCGTCGATATCGTGCTCGATTCCCTCGATGTGCCGGAGGTTCTGCGGACTCGCGCCGTCTCGGAGTTGAGCGGCGGCTGGCAGCGCCTGATGCTGCTTGCCCGCGTCTGGGTCAGCGAGCCAGACGCGCTGCTGCTGGACGAGCCGACCAACCATCTCGATCTCGCCAAGATCGGCCGGCTGGAGGCCTGGCTGAATGCGCTGCCACGCGACGTGCCGGTGCTGGTTGCCAGCCATGACCGCGCCTTCCTGGACGCAACCACCAACCGCACGCTGTTCCTGAGGCCAGAGCAATCGCCGATCTTCGCGCTCCCCTATTCGCGGGCGCGCGCCGCTCTCGATGAGGTGGACGCATCGGAGGAGCGGCGTTACCAGCGCGACATGAAGGTGGCGCAGCAACTGCGTCGCCAGGCCGCCAAGCTCAACAATATCGGCATCAACTCCGGCAGCGACCTGCTCACGATAAAGACGAAGCAACTGAAGCAGCGCGCAGAACGGCTGGAGGATGCGGCAAAGCCCGCGCATCAGGAACGTTCCGCCGGCGCGATCCGGCTCGCCAATCGAGGCACCCATGCCAAGATCCTGGTGACGCTCGACGACGTCCATGTCGAAACGCCCGACGGCACCCCGCTTTTCCGCACCGGCAAGCGCTGGATCTGCCAGGGCGACCGCATCGTGCTGCTTGGCGAAAACGGCGCCGGCAAGACCCGGCTCGTCAACCTGATCCGCACGGCGATCGAGGAGCCCTCCCGCGCGCCGGAGACGCTGAAGGCAACACCCTCGCTGGTGCTCGGCTACAGCGACCAGGCGCTTGCCGGCCTGTCGGACGAGGAGACGCCGCTTGCCGCGCTGTCCCGCCGCTTCTCGCTCGGCGACCAGCGCGCCCGTAGCCTGCTCGTCGGTGTCGGCGTCGGCATCGACATGCAGGAAAAGGCGATCGGCCGGCTGTCGGGCGGCCAGAAGGCGCGTCTTGCCATGCTGGTGCTGCGCTTGAAGGAGCCCAATTTCTACCTGCTCGACGAACCGACCAACCACCTGGACATCGAGGGCCAGGAAGCGCTCGAAACGGAGCTGTTGAGAAACGAGACGAGCTGCCTGCTCGTCTCCCACGACCGCAGCTTCGTGCGCAATGTCGGCGACCGCTTCTGGCTGATCGAGAAGCGCCGCCTCGTCGAGGTCGAGGACCCGGAGGACTTCTTCGCCTCGGCGGCGGCAGGCGACGTCGGCTGACATAAAGCGCAATCATCGCAAGTGTGACGCCCGCAACAAGCGGGCGTCACAAATGCCAACATCATCAGGCGGGCGGCCGCGCAATCAGGCATGCGACCTCGCTGCTGTCAAAATCTGCGCCGACAGTGCCTCGACCTGCCAGCTCTGGCGAAGGGCCGCCGCCGCGAGCCGCGCGCCAACGTCGTCCGCCCCCGTGGACGGCTCGTCATGGAAAAGAAAAAGACGTCCCTCAGGCTTCAACAGCTGCGCCAGCGCCGCAAACTCTCGAGCGGGATCGCCCCGCGTGAACACGCCGACGCGCATGGCGAACGCCTTGTCGAAGCGACGGCCACCGAGATCGAACGAGCGAAGCTCCGCAACCCGCAAGGTCGCCCGGCCTGCAGCAACATGTTCAGCATTTCTGCGTGCTGCCGCCGCGATCATCACAGCCGAGCGGTCGATAGCGACAATCTCCCCTTCGTCGAGCCGATCGCAAACCTTCGTCACGGCAATGCCATGGCCACAACCGACTTCGAGCAGATGATCGGACGGCTGCGGCGCGATGACGCCGACCGCCCAGTCGACCCTGTTCAAGCCCATGTGGATTCCTCCCCTCGCCAGCGCAGAAACTAGCACGCGGAAGAGCCGCAGCGCCAACCAGTCCGATGCAAAAATAAAACCACTTGCAAAACAATATCAGATTTGCCACCCTTTCCGTGACAGGCATGCCGCAACGGGAGAGATACAATGCGCAAGGTCATCATGTGGGACATGGTTAGCGTCGACGGCTTCTTCGAAGCACCGGGGCACGACATCGAGTGGTTCGTCTTCGAGGACGAGCTCGCCGCCTATATCGGCGAAACGCAGCTCGAGGCCGACACCCTGCTTTTCGGCCGCGTGACCTATGAAATGATGGCGGGCTACTGGCCATCCGCCGAAGGCGACATCGCGACCTTCATGAACGGCGTCGAGAAATTCGTTTTCTCGCGCACGCTGGCCTCCGCCAATTGGGCGGGCACGACGCTCGTGACCGGCGACGCCGCAAGCGAAGTCGAACGACTGAAGGCGCTGGATGGCGGCACGATCTTCGTTTTCGGCAGCGCCGACTTCGCGAGCGAACTGATCGAGAAGGGCCTCGTCGACGAATACCGCCTCGGCATCAATCCGGTGCTTCTCGGCGAGGGTGTGCCGCTGTTCAAGCCAGGGCTGAAGCGGACGAAACTCAAACTGACCCACACACGCCCTCTGACATCCGGTGTGGTTATCCTGCACTACCAGCCAGAAGCGGACGCGTAGCAGGACGGGCGCCACGCACGCGTGTGCGCCGATCTGGCCCAGCGCCGCCTCTTGACTTCCTTGTCCGATCGTCCGACTTCACTGCTGCACAAGTCCCTAAATCGGGATCGATTTAAGGATAGAATTATGCAGCACTTTAAAGTGCTACAGCGTCCTTAGCGCGCCTAGAAAGACGCGCGGCGCTGTCGGGACGATGCAAGGAGACGGCGACATGAGCGAGACCGCACGCACGACGATCGACCAGAGCGAGGTTGACCGCTTTTCCGCCATGGCCGCGGAGTGGTGGGATCCGACCGGCAAGTTCCGGCCACTGCACAAGTTCAATCCCGTTCGCCTCGCCTATATCCGCGACAAGGTGGCCGAGCATTTCGGCCGTGACCCCAGGAGCCCGCAGCCGCTCAAAGGTCTGCGGCTGCTCGATATCGGTTGCGGCGGCGGCCTCCTGTCGGAGCCGATGGCACGCATGGGTGCCGATGTTCTCGGCGCCGACGCCTCCGAAAAGAACATCGGCATCGCCAAGACGCACGCGGCCGGAAGCGCTGTGACGGTCGACTATCGCGCAGTGACCGCCGAAGCCCTTGCCGAAGCCGGCGAGAGCTTCGACATCGTGCTCAACATGGAAGTGGTCGAGCATGTCGCCGATGTCGATTTCTTCATGACCACCTGCGCCCATATGGTTCGCCCCGGCGGTCTGATGTTCGTCGCCACCATCAACCGCACCATGAAGGCAGCGGCGCTTGCCATCTTCGCAGCCGAGAACGTGTTGCGCTGGCTGCCGCGCGGTACGCACCAGTATGAAAAACTGGTGCGCCCGGAGGAACTGGAAAAGCCGCTCGTGGCCAACGGCCTCGAAGTGACCGAGCGGACCGGCGTCTTCTTCAATCCGCTTTCCAATCAATGGAACCTGTCCAAGGACATGGACGTCAACTACATGATCGTCGCCAAGCGGCCGCTATGAGCAACTGTCGGCGGTCTCAGCCAGCCTGCCGACGCTCCTGCCACTCGCGCTTCAGCAGCGCATAGACGTATTCGTCGCCCCAGACATCGTTGAACCGGTCGTTCTCGATCAGATGCGCTTCGCGGCGCATGCCGAGACGCTCGACGACGCCGACGGACCCCTTGTTGAGGGCATCGAGCCGGGCAAAGATCCGGTGAAACTTCAGCGTCGAAAAGCCGAGATCAAGCAACGCCCGCATCGCTTCCGTAGCGTAGCCCTTGCCGGCAAAGTCGGGATTGAAGATGTAGCCGGTCTCCGCCTGTTCCGCCGCACTGCTTGCGAGCTTCAGCAGGACTTCGCCGATCAGTACACCATCCTCGCGGCGCTCGACGGCAAACACCGCGACGTCCCCATCGTCAACGAGCTTTGGCGCCGAAGCCTTGGCGAATTTTGTCCGCGCTGCCGTTTCGTCGAGCGGGTGCTGATAGAGATAATGGTAGACCTCCGGCAGGCGGTGATAGGCAAAGAATGCCGGAAAATCGCCAAGCGCGAAGGGCCGGATAACGAGGCGATCAGTGGAAATGTGAACATCGGACAATGCCATTGGCTGGAAAACTCCCATTGCAAAGCTGCGAGATGGGAGCCAAGGCATTGTATTTAAAGGGCGGGAACCAAAGTTTAGACGCGCAGATGCGAAAGTGCCCCGCGTCAGTTGACCTCGTCGGGCAAGATCGGCAGCGGCGCGACCGCGATCCCTTCTTCGAGCAACGCCACGGCCTCTTCCGCCGTCGCCTTGCCGATCAGCCCGCGCTCTTCCGCCTCGCCGTAGTGGATCTTGCGGGCTTCCTCGGGAAAGCGCTCGCCGACATCCTCGGCATTCTCGCGTACGGACTTCACCAGCTCGCGGATCTTGGCGACCGTTTCCTTCTGCGCCTGGTCCATGATCACCGCCCGCGTCGCCTCCTTCTTGCGCGCGGTCGCGACCGAGGGCGCCATCAGTTGCTTGGTAACGGATGTCGAGTTGCAGCTCGGACAAGAGACCAGCTTGCGCTCGACCTGGCGGTCGAAATCGTCACTCGACGAGAACCAGCCCTCGAAATCGTGGCCGTTGTCGCAGGAAAGGGTGTAGCGGATCAAGCGGCAACGCCTCCCTTCCCGGTCGGCGCCACTTCATCGAGCACGAAGCTACGGGCATTCTTCAAGTTCGGTATCTTGGCGCGCGCCGCGTGCACGGCGGCGACATCGATGTCGGCAAGCACAACCGCCTCGCCCGTAGGGCCAGCCGAAGCGAGCACGCGCCCCCAGGGATCGACGATCATAGAATGGCCGAACGTCTCACGCCCATCCTCATGCGTGCCCCCTTGTGCGGCGGCAATGACGAAGAGGCCGTTCTCGATCGCGCGGGCGCGAAGCAGGATTTCCCAGTGCGCCTCGCCCGTCTGCCGCGTGAAGGCGGCGGGCACCGACATGATCTCGGCGCCGGCAACGGCCTGCTGCCGGAAAAGCTCCGGGAAGCGCACGTCGTAGCAAATGGAAAAGCCAAGCTTGCCGAAGTCGAGTTCGGCCAGGCGCGCAATGCTGCCTGGCTGATAGGCGGCACTTTCCCGCCAGCTCTCGCCGTTGTCGAGATCGACGTCGAACATATGGATCTTGTCATAGTCACAGATCTTTTGGCCATTCGGGCCAAACAGCAGGCCGCGATTGGCGATCTTGCCGCCAGCAAGCGCGATCGGCGTCGAGCCGACATGGAGGTAGACGCCAAGTTCGCCGGCAAGCTGAGCTGCCGCCGCGGCAATAAGATCGTTGGCCTCGTCCTTCAGGATCGCGCGCAGCGCCGCCCGGTCCCGCTGCAGCGCCCCGGTCATTTCCGGAGTCTGGATATAGGTCGCGCCCTGGGCTGCCGCTTCACGCGCGAGCCGCACCATCGTCTCCGCATTCTTGCGGGGATCGACGCCGGAACACATCTGAATGGCTGCGGCCCTGAAAGTCATCTCGTCCAACTCCTAAGCGCTCACCGCAGATAAACGGGACGTCGCCTCATGCAAGGGTACGGTGCCTCAGGCAGCCAGCATCGCGTCGAGTTTGCCGGCGCGTTCCAGCGCGTGCAGGTCGTCGCAGCCACCGACATGAATGTCGTTGATGAAGATCTGCGGGAACGTCGTCCCACCGTGCGACTTGTCGATCATCACCTGCCGAACGTTCGGATCATAGGTGGCATCGTGCTCGAGGAAGGAAACGCCCTTGGTTTCCAGGAGTTTCTTTGCGGCCGAGCAATAGCCGCAGAACTGACGCGTATAAATGACCACCGAAGCCATGATCCTGAACCGCTCCTTTGCCGGCGACCGTGCCGGACATCTGATTGTCATATAAGACCGGATACGGCTCTTGCAAAGGTCAAAACCGTGACCGACCCGGCTCCCGCCCGCTTCAGCGCACGGGTCGCTGCGGCAACGGTTGCGCCGGTCGTATATACATCGTCGACGAGAACCACGCTTTTCCCACTGAGACCCGCCCTGCCGCTTTCCGAGACGGCGAAGGCGCCGCGGACGTTCTCCTCGCGCGCGCGCAACCCCAGGCGAACCTGCGGGCTCGTGCGCCGGACGCGCTTCAAGATGTCGGGCTGATACGGACGACCGGAGAGCTGCGCAATGGCTCGCGCCAACTCCGCCGACTGGTTGAACCGCCGCTTCCACAGCCGGAAGGCGTGCAGCGGCACGGGGATGATCGCGTCGGCGGAAGCGACGGCACCGTCGCTCGCCCGGATCATCCATGTCGCCATCATCGGCGCGAGATCCGTGCGGTCGCGATATTTCAGCCCGTGGACCAGATCGCGGGCAACGCCTTCATGGATCGCCACCGACCTTAACCGATCGAATGCAGGCGGATTGGCGATCGCCTCCGGTGACACCGCTCCGGCGCCGTGATCGACCGAAAACGGCATGCCGAGAATATCGCAATAGGGCCGTTCGATCAGCGGCAGCGTCGCCCAGCAGGAGGCGCAGACCGCGCGATGATCGCCGACCAGCCGGCCGCAACCGCAACAGACAGGCGGAAAGACGAGATCGACGAGCCCCAGTCCGAATCGTTTCAGCATGCCCGCGCGCCACGCCTGCGGAATACGCAACCTCTCCCATGCCATGCGGTTGACTTTGTGCCTCCGAAGGTCTCTTTGCTGCCCATCGCGGAGAGACTATCGTGGAAAAAATCTTTGACCAGAGCCTCGTCGAGGCGCACCGGGCAAGGGCGCTCAGAAACGCCGATCCGAAGGCCGGTTTCCTTCTCGACATCGTTGCCGAGGAGCTCGCCGAGCGTGTCGGCGTGGTCGAGCGTCATTTTGATCGCGCACTCGAACTGCACGGCTATACCGGAGAAACGGCCCGCCAACTGATGGCGACCGGCAAGATCGACGCCATCGAGCGCGTCGAGACCGACGCCCGCTTCAGCTCGACCGAGGCGCCGGTGACGATCGCCTCGCTCGAGGAAGTTCCGGCCGAACCGGAAAGCGTCAATCTGATCGTCTCGCCGCTGTCCCTGCATCTGACCAACGACACACCGGGCGCCTTCATCCAGGTGCGGCGGGCGCTAAAGCCCGATGGGCTGTTCCTCGCCGCCATCCCGGGCAGCGGCACGCTGCAGGAGCTGCGCGAAGCGCTGCTGGCCGCGGAGGCTGAATTGACCGGCGGCGCCAGCCCGCGCGTCATTCCCTTCGCCGATGTCCGTGACGTCGGCGCTCTGCTCCAACGCGCCGGCTTCGCCCTGCCGGTCACCGACACGGAAACCTACACGGTGCGCTACGATTCGCTGTTCGCGCTGATCCGCGACCTGCGCGCCATGGGTATGACCAGCCCGCTTTCGGCGCGCAGCCGCACGCCCGTTTCCAGGCGGTTCTTCCTCAGGGCTGCGGAAATTTACGCGGAGCGCTTCTCCGATCCGGACGGCCGCGTTCGCGCTACCTTCTCCATCATCTATCTGTCCGGCTGGGCGCCGCACGAAAGCCAGCAGAAGCCGCTGAAGCCGGGTTCAGCAAAGCAACGGCTTTCGGCAGCGCTTGGCACGAAGGAGCAGCCGCTGTAGGGCGGCATCCACCCCAGATCCGGTTTTAGTGCTTATGCGCTCGGGAACGCTGCGGCGAGCGAGTCGTAGACGTAGGTCAGGGCGTTGCCGATCTGGTTGGCCCCGAAGATTAAGCTGAGGGAGACGAGGGCGGCGATCAGCGCATACTCGATGGCGATGCCGCCGTCCGTGCCACCAAACAAGCGTCTAAGCGTTTCCATGCGTCCCCAGCCAGATTTGTGTTCAATCCGAATCGGACGCCAGCGCCAAACGGGCCGATGGCGTTCGCCTCAGCAGCCGCTCTTGCGGCCGTCGGCATCGATAATGCAAACCGCTCCGGGCATTTCCTGAAGGACGCTGCGCCGAACCGTGTAGCGCTTGGTGGTCCCCTTCGAAGGGATGGAGCCGGTGGAAATGTTGTCGTAATCGACGGGCGTGTTCGCCATGATGCGCTTGTCGGTCTTGGATGACAGCATGGGCGTCAGGATCAGCGTCAGCGCGATCACCGCCGTTCCGAACAACAGCGACAGATTGAGCACACCTGTCCGGCGGGACTGATTATTCATCAGATCCTTTTCCTGAACCGTGTTCCAGAAATCGTCGTCCACCATCCCAGCCTCACAAACGCGCAAAATACGGCGAACGCAAGCGCCCTTCCCAAGCTTGGTTCCACCGCACTGCCTGAAATCGATACGCCGTTGCCAACGATACGTACCAAAACTGAATTGGAGCTATCTTTGCGCCAGGGAGATAAACGATCGATTAATAATCAATCAGATTTCGGGTAGGTTCAGAGCAAATCCATGAGAAACGGGATAAGCGGTTCGTCTGCCGGCGGCATCGGAAAATCGCGCAGGGCCTTTGGCCGGACCCACTTGATCGCCTGGCCTTCCCGCCCGATCGCAACCCCTTCATAGCGGCGGCAGACATAGAGCGGCATCAGCAGATGGAAGTCGTCATAGGTGTGGCTGGCGAAGGTCAGCGGCGCCAGGCATGCGACCTTGGTGCGGATGCCGAGTTCTTCCTCGAGCTCGCGGATCAGGGTTTCCTCCGGCGTCTCGCCGGCTTCAACCTTGCCGCCCGGAAACTCCCATAGGCCGGCAAGCGATTTCCCCTCCGGCCGCTGCGCGAGCAGGATGCGACCATCGGAATCGACAAGCGCGCAGGCCGCGACAAGCACGATCTTCTTTCCGTTGGCATCCATGGCCTCAAGCTCCCGGCGTTCGATAGATGTAGCTGTAAACTTCGGAGAAACCGGCGCCGCGATAAAGCGCCATAGCCGAGCTGTTATCCGCTTCCACCTGCAGCCAGGCCTTCTTGGCTCCGCGCAGACGCGCCCAGCGCAGGCAGACGTCGAGCATCGCCTTGCCGACGCCCCGGCCACGGACCCGCTCGTCCACGGCAAACTGCATGATGCCGGCAAGATCGTTGTCCTGGACGACGAGCGCCACGGCCGTCGGCCCCATCTCGGCATCCTCGAACAGGAAGAGGCCACTCTCCGGCTTGATCGCGTTGATGATTTCGGCCAGCGCCGCCTTGCGCTTCGGATCGCTCTTCGCAATCCCGATGCACGCATCGACGAACCGGCCGACATCCTTGATCGGCAGATGATCGATGCCGTCACCGAACTCGCGCTCGACCAGGTCGACGCTCATGACCAGGCTGCGGCTGAACGCATTCCAGCCCTCGGCATCCATATGGGCGACAAGCTGCGGCGGCGTCAGCGGCGTCTGGCGCACAGTCAGCGGCCGGCCGTAGTCGGCAAAGCGCCGGGCAGCCTTTTCGAGACGGACCGGGATGTCGCGATAGTCGGACGGATCAAGCGGATTGACGGAATTCAGCCGCTTGGAATCATGGCCTGCATTGAGCCGGATCAGCCAGCTGCCATCATATTGCACGGACGCTGCCGGCCAGGCGCGGAAACCCACGGCCTCGAGACGGCGCACGTTTGGAAGATCCACCATTGCCACTTCCCCAGCTTCGGCCTGTGCCTTGCCCGCCACGGGCCGAATATCATTCGATGTCATCTTGCTACCTCTACGGCCTGGCGCGCCAGGCCGCTCACCATCACATAACCGGTGCCTCAGCTCCGGTAATCGCCGTTGATCTCGACATATTCCTTCGTCAGGTCGCAGGTATAGACAGTGGCCCGACCGGAACCGAGGCCGATTTCGACGCGGATCGTGATGTCCTCTTCCTTCATCACGGCCGTGGCCGCAGCTTCAGAATAGGTGGGATCGCGCTCCCCCTCGACGGCGACGCGCACGTGGCCGAACCAGATCGCCAGCCGGTCGCGCTCGGCCATTTCGCCGGACTTGCCGACGGCCATGACCACGCGGCCCCAGTTGGCGTCTTCACCGGCGACCGCCGTCTTGACGAGCGGTGAATTGGCGATCGAAAGCGCGATGCGCTTGGCGGCCGCATCATTCTCGGCGCCGTCGACAGTCACCTCAACCATCTTGCGAGCGCCTTCGCCATCGCGCACCACCTGGAGCGCGAGATCGCGCAAAAGGTCGTTCAGTGCGGCGCGGAAGGCATTAAGACGCGGGTCGGCCGCATCGGAGATTGCCGGCTGGCCGTCGGCCGATGCCGCGCCCGTAGCGAACAGCATCAGCGTATCGGACGTCGAAGTGTCGCTGTCGACCGTGACCGAGTTGAAGGTCGGGCCGACGCCGGCCGAAAGCAGGGCCTGCAGCGCCGAAGGCGCAATGTCGGCATCCGTGACCACGAAGGAGAGCATCGTCGCCATGTCGGGCGCGATCATGCCGGCGCCCTTCGAGATGCCGTTGATCGTCACCTTGACGCCGTCGATTTCGGCGCTGCGTGTCGCTACCTTCGGATAGGTATCCGTCGTCATGATCGCCTTGGCGGCTTCGAACCAGAAGTCCTCCTTGCCGGCAATAGCCAGATCGTCGAGCACGCCGGCAAACTTGGTCGCGTCCAAAGGCTCGCCGATGACGCCGGTCGACGCCAGGAAGACTTCGCTCTCCGCGCAGCCGACAGCCTTTGCCGCCGACTTTGCCGTCAGTTCCGTCGCCTCGCGGCCCTTCTTGCCGGTGAAGGCATTGGCGTTGCCGGAGTTGACGACGACAGCGCGCGCGACACCGCCGGCAAGGTTCTTGCGGCAGAAATCGACAGGGGCCGAAGGGCACTTGGAACGGGTGAAGACACCGGCCACGACGGCCGGCCGGTCGAACACCATCATCAGCACGTCGGTGCGGTTCTTGTACTTGATGCCGGCGGCTGCGGTCGCAATGCGGACGCCGCGCACGGAGGGCATTTCGGCAAAGGTTTTCGGAGCGAGCGGAGAAACGGAGCCGGACATGGGAAACCTGCTGTGACGTGTTGGAGCCAAAGCATTTCCAGGAAGACCATAGCAGCCTTCAGGAAATGCCTAAGAACAAGGATCCGGAGCGGTCTACAACCGAAACGGCTCCAGATCCATCTTGCGACAAATGCCCGAACGGTTTTCACCGCCGGGCATCGACAAAAAGCGGTGACGACAGGCCCCGCCAGTGGCAGGGCCCGCCGATCGAATTACTTGGCTTGTTGCGCTTCCTGCGCCTTGTTGGCCTCGTCATAGGCCTGCTTCAGCGCCGGGTCGGAAATTTCGACGCCTGTATCCTTCTTGGCGGCGGCAAGCAGCTCGACATACTTGTCACGCATGACGAGCTGACGAACCTGCTGCTCGACCTGCTCGAGCGGCGGCGGGGCCTGCGGGCGCTTGTCTTCGACCAGGATCACGTGAAAGCCGAACTGCGTCTTGACCGGGGTCTTGGTGTAGGCGCCCTTCTCGAGAGCGAAGGCAGCCGTTTCGAATTCCGGCACCATGCGGCCCTTGGTGAAGTAGCCGAGGTCACCGCCGTCGTTCTTGTTCGGATCGGTGGACTTCGCCTTGGCAAGCTCGACGAAGCTCTTGCCAGCGTCGAGTTCCTTGATGATTTCCTTGGCTTCGTCTTCCGTCTTGACCAGGATATGGCGAGCCTTCACTTCGTCCTGAACCGGAATGGCCGCGACTTCCTTGTCGTATCGTGCCTTCACCTCTTCCTTGGTGATGGCGTCGACGACATGCTTCTTGAAGTAGGCGTTGTGAAGTTCGCGCTCGGTGAGGTACGCGACGCGCTGCTTGAAGGTAGCGTCGTCCTGCAGGCCTTCCTTCTCGGCCGTGGCGGAAAGAAGCTTAACGTCGATGATCGCTGACAGTGCTGCGGCGCGCTTCTGCTCTTCCGGCATCTGCTGCAACTGCGGGTCGAGACCACCCAGAGCAAGATTGAGTTCGGACTGACGCACGTCCTCGTCGCCAACCTTGGCGACCACCGGATCGGCGTCTTCCGCCCGCGCGCCACCATGTACGGCCATCGCCGCAACCAGTGCCACGGCGGCCAGGGTTTTCAACTTGGTCATGCTCACTAACCTTTCACATTGGCCTTCGGCGCAATTGCCTGCAGCTTGTAGCGGCTGCACAACACCAGAATGTGGCGGTTCTGTAGCCGTCCGGCAGTGCAATTGCGTTGACATAATTCGACCCCCCTCTTATCTGTCACGCAACCTCGCGTCCAGAACAGTTTCCGGGCGTTTCACGGCATTGCGCGGTTTTCGCGGCGTGGCCATGAGACCCAAGGCAACAAAAATGAAAGGACCATTCGTATGGTCAGTCTCGGCGGCCTAGCCCGCAAGTTGTTTGGCTCCTCCAACGATCGCCGCGTGCGTGGCTACAAGGCACGGGTGGACGCCATCAACGCACTTGAAGCCGACATGAAGGCTTTGTCGGATGAGGCGCTCGCCGGCAAGACGGTGGAATTCCGCAAGCAGCTGGAAGAAGGCAAGACGCTCGACGACCTTCTGGTTCCGGCCTTTGCGGTCGCCCGCGAGGCGGCCCGCCGCGTGCTCGGCCTGCGCCCGTTCGACGTCCAGCTCATCGGCGGCATGATCCTGCACGAGCGCGCCATCGCCGAAATGAAGACCGGTGAAGGCAAGACCCTCGTCGCGACGCTTCCGGTCTACCTCAACGCGCTTGCGAGCAAGGGCGTGCACGTCGTTACCGTCAACGACTACCTCGCCCAGCGCGACGCCGGCACCATGGACCGCATCTATAGCTTCCTCGGCATGACCACGGGCGTCATCGTCCACGGCCTGACCGACGAGCAGCGCAAAGCCGCCTATGCCTGCGACATCACTTATGCCACCAACAACGAGCTCGGCTTCGACTATCTGCGCGACAACATGAAGTACGAGCGCGGGCAGATGGTCCAGCGCGGCCACTTCTTCGCCATCGTCGACGAAGTGGACTCGATCCTCGTCGACGAAGCGCGCACGCCGCTGATCATCTCCGGCCCGCTCGACGACCGCTCGGATCTCTACAACACGATCAACGAATTCATTCCGCTGCTTTCGGCGGAGGACTACGAGATCGACGAGAAGCAGCGCTCGGCCAACTTCTCCGAAGAAGGCACCGAGAAGCTCGAAAACCTGCTGCGCGAGGCGGGCCTGCTCAAGGGTGAATCGCTCTACGACATCGAAAACGTCGCAATCGTCCACCACGTCAACAATGCGCTCAAGGCCCACAAGCTGTTCCAGCGCGACAAGGACTACATCGTTCGCAACGGCGAGATCGTCATCATCGACGAATTCACCGGCCGCATGATGCCGGGCCGCCGTTATTCGGAAGGCCAGCACCAGGCGCTCGAAGCCAAGGAAAAGGTGCAGATCCAGCCAGAGAACCAGACGCTCGCATCGATCACCTTCCAGAACTACTTCCGCATGTACTCCAAGCTCGGCGGCATGACCGGTACGGCCTCCACCGAAGCGGAAGAATTCGGCAACATCTACGGCCTGGAAGTCGTTGAAGTTCCGACCAATCTGCCGATCAAGCGTATCGACGAGGATGACGAGGTCTACCGTACGCAGGGCGAAAAGCTGAACGCCATCATCGACGAGATCAAGTCGGCGCACGAGCGCGGCCAGCCGATGCTGGTCGGCACGACGTCGATCGAAAAGTCCGAGCAGTTGGCCGATCTTCTGAAGAAGTCCGGCTTTGCCAACTTCCAGGTTCTCAACGCCCGCTACCACGAGCAGGAAGCCTTCATCGTCGCCCAGGCCGGCGTGCCCGGCGCCGTCACGATCGCCACCAACATGGCCGGTCGCGGCACGGACATCCAGCTCGGCGGCAACGTCGACATGCGCATCCAGCAGGAGCTCTCGGAAGTCGAGCCCGGCCCCGAGCGCGAACAGCGCGAACAGGCGATCCGCGCCGAAGTGCAGCAGCTGAAGGAAAAAGCGCTGGCCGCCGGCGGGCTTTACGTTCTGGCTACCGAGCGCCACGAAAGCCGCCGCATCGACAACCAGCTTCGCGGCCGTTCCGGCCGTCAGGGCGACCCGGGTCGATCGAAGTTCTACCTGTCGCTCCAGGACGACCTGATGCGCATCTTCGGCTCCGACCGCATGGACGGTATGCTGCAGAAGCTGGGCCTCAAGGAAGGCGAGTCGATCATCCATCCGTGGATCAACAAGGCTCTCGAACGCGCCCAGAAGAAGGTTGAAGCCCGCAACTTCGATATCCGCAAGAACCTTCTGAAGTACGACGACGTTCTCAACGATCAGCGCAAGGTGATCTTCGAGCAGCGCATCGAGCTGATGGATGCCGAAAGCGTCACCGAAACCGTGACCGACATGCGCACCGAAGTCGTCGAAGACATGGTCAGCAAGCGCATTCCCGAGAAGGCCTATGCCGAGCAGTGGGACGTCGCCGGTCTCAAGGCCGACGTGCAGCAATACCTCAATCTCGACCTGCCGATCACCGAATGGGCTGCCGAGGAAGGCATCGACGAAGCCGATATTCTCGAGCGCGTCATGACCGCTGCCGAAAAGGAAGCCGCCGACCGTGCCGAACGCTTCGGTCCGGAGATCATGCAGTATGTCGAACGCTCGGTCGTGCTGCAGACGCTCGACCATCTGTGGCGCGAGCACATCGTCAACCTCGATCACCTGCGTTCGGTCATCGGCTTCCGCGGCTACGCCCAGCGCGATCCGCTGCAGGAATACAAGTCCGAAGCCTTCGAGCTGTTCCAGGCCCTGCTCGGCAACCTGCGCCAGGCCGTGACCGCACAGCTCATGCGCGTCGAGCTGGTGCGCGAAGCAGCCGAAGCGCCGCAGCCGGCTCCGCCTGTCATGCATGGCCACCATATCGATCCGCTCACCGGCGAGGACGATTTCGGCGACGGCACGCTGCTGGCCGCCCCGCCAGTGCAGCGAGACGCAACCAACCCATTGTCCTGGGGCAAGGTCTCGCGTAACGAGCTCTGCCCCTGCGGTTCGGGCAAGAAGTACAAGCACTGCCACGGCATCTACGAGGCATAAGCCAGCCGCGGAATGCAGGTACTGTCTGCGCCCCCTGCCCTTCAGAAATGCCGCCTCCGGGCGGCATTTTCGTTTCCTGGAGCCTGTTTGCTAGCGATCGCTCGCCCTGGCGTGGGCGATCAGGTTTTCGAGCGCGCGAATGCCGGTTGCTGTTGATGGCGGCGGCCGAGCGTGGCGTTGATACGGAGTGCGAGATCTTGCGCGTAGGAAGCTTTCAGGTCCTCCAGCCGCTCGATGCCGATCTCCTGGAGATCGCCGACCATGTGCGGCCAATCGATTTCGCCTGCATAATCCGCTGCCGCTCGCTGTCCACAATCGGCATGGTTGCCCCCATTCCTTACAACCGCGCTGCACCCTTTGTTAACGCTGTTCTGGCAGTACTGAAACCCTGTATTGCGTAATCTCAGGGTGTTCTCGTGTTCATGGCGGTATGTCAAACGGCCGGACGAATGCTGCCGTCGGCACTGAGACACCGCCTGTCCGCAATAATCGCCCGGCTTCTCCCCATCCTGACCAGTTCGGACGCCAAGAACGCCGCGCGCCGCATGGCGCTCGTCGCCTTTTCGGTTCGCATCGTCAGCGCCGCCATCGCCTTTCTGTCGCAGATCATCCTCGCGCGGCTGATGGGCGAGTTCGAATATGGCATCTTCGTCTTCGTCTGGGTGCTGGTCATCCTGTTCGGCAGCCTCTCCTGCGTCGGGTTCCACTCGGTCGTCATCCGCTTCCTGCCGGAATACCAGGCGTCGGCCGCCATGGACGAAATCCGCGGCGTGACGACGACGGTGCGCATCTTCGCGCTTTCCTCCGCCACCACGGTCGCCGTCCTCGGCCTTGCCGGCCTCTGGTTCTTTTCCGGGCACATCGAGGCCTATTACCTTGTGCCCCTCTATCTCGGCCTCTTCACCCTGCCGATGATCTCGCTGGGCGACGTCATGGACGGAACGGCGCGTGCCCATGGCTGGCCGATTGCCGCGATGAGCCCCACCTTCATCATCCGGCCGCTGCTCGTGCTCGTTTTCATGGTGCTCGCCGTCACCGCCGGCGCGCCCCACACCGCGCAAACCGCCATGATGGCAGCCATGGCCGCGGCCTATGTCACCAGTGTCTCGCAGTTTCTCGCGCTCACCTACCGTCTTCGCTCGCGCTACGTTCCGGGACCGCGACGCATCGAGCTTCGCCGTTGGCTCAAGGTCTCGATCCCCGTCTTCCTGGTCGATGGCTTCGGCTTCCTGCTGACCAATTCCGATGTGGTGATCGTCGGCCTCTACCTGGAGCCGGACGACGTCGCGATCTATTTCGCTGCCGCCAAGACCATGGCGCTTGTGCATTTCGTCATGTTCGCGGTCAAGGCAGCAGCAGGCCCGCGCGTCTCCAACGCGATGGCCCGCGATCCCGGCCAGATCCCCGGCATCGCGGTCGAAAGCGCCCGCTGGGCCTTCTGGCCGTCGCTTCTGGTCGGCGCGCTGGTGCTACTGGCAGGGCCGTTCCTGCTTTCGCTCTTCGGCCCGGCCTTCGTCACCGGGCTGCCGCTGATGATGGTGCTTTTCGCGGGCATCCTCGCCAAGGCTTTCGTCGGCCCGGCCGAAACGCTGCTGACGATGGCCGGCCAGCAGACGCTGTGCGTGACCCTCTACGCCGGCGCGCTGGTCGTCAACATCGCACTCAACCTCAGCCTCATCCCTCTTTTCGGACTGAACGGTGCTGCTTTTGCAACCGCTGGTGCTATGTTCGTAGAGGCGATGCTGCTGCACCTCGCCGTCCGGCGTACCTTCGGCTTTGCGCTCTTTGCCTTCGCAAGAGCGCGGGCCGGCAATGAAAACAACGGGGCTGTCCATCCATGATCGGCAATACCAATCTTCCGAGCGATGCAAACAGCCGGGCCGCACGGGTTCTCGGCGGTCTGGCGCAGGACGGCGAAAGCGGACCGACCGCAGAGCATCTGATCGAGGTCGGACGTCCCGGACGGCATCTTGCCATCTATCCGGCAAGGGCCGGCTACGAGTTGCAGCGCGAACTCGACTTTCTGTCGAACCGGGCGCTGGAGCCGAACGTCTTCTTCACCGGACGCTTCCTGGCGCCGGCCATGCCACGCCTGGAAGAGCGAGTCATCCGGCTCGCGATCATGCGCGACAACGACGAGCGCCGCAGCCGGCTGCGTTTCCTGATGCCGTTCTCGATCGAAAAGCCCGGCTTCTCGATCGGCGCGCCGATCATTCGCGCCTGGTCGAACCCGTTCGGGCCACTGGGCGTGCCACTGCTCGACGCCGAGGATGCGGCCGAGACCATCGACAACCTGTTCGAAGCCTTTGCCGCGCCGGCAACCGGGCTGCCCTCGATCCTGGTGCTGCCCGACATGCGGCTCAACGGCAAGGTCGCCCGCCTCACCCGCGCCGTCGCCATCGGCCGCAACCTGCCTCTGACGGTGACCGACACCTTCAGCCGGCCGATGCTCGAAAGCCTGCTCGACGGCCCGACCTATCTGCGCAAGGCAATCAGCCCGGCGCATTTCCGCGAACTGCGGCGGCAGTGGAACAATCTCGAAAAAGAGGGCGAGCTCGTCTATTCGGTCGCCCGTCAGCCCGCCGACGTCCGCCTGCGCATGGAGGAATTCCTGGCGCTGGAAGCATCCGGCTGGAAGGGCAAGGCGCGCAGCGCCATGGTGCTCGACCGCTTCCGGGCCGCCTTTGCCCGCGAGGCGATCACCAATCTGGCCGACGGCGACAGCGTGCGCATCCACACGCTCGATCTCGACGGCAAGGCGATCGCCTCGATGGTCGTCTTCCTGATGTCGGGCGAGGCCTATACCTGGAAGACTGCCTATGACGAGCGCTATGCCAAGTTCTCGCCGGGCAAACTGCTTCTCGCCGAACTGACGGAATGGCATCTCGACGACGCCAACATCGCCCGCTCCGATTCCTGCGCGGTGCCGGACCACCCGATCATGAGCCGTTTCTGGCAGGAGCGCGAAGACATGGGCACGATGGTGATCGGCCTGCAGCAGACCCGAGACCGCGAAGTGCGCCAGGTGGCAGCCCAGCTCCACCTCTATCGCAACACCCGCAACATGGCGCGGATCCTGCGCGACAAGATCAAGGCGCTTGCCGGACGCTAGAGCGGGATGAGGAAAAAGCGTGCGCCGTTTTCCGCCCGCATCCCGCTCCAGCCAATTCAAATCAATCGCGCGGCGGCCGAGGGACTACGACGCTTCGGAAACCTCGATCGCCCCACGCGCTTCCGCCGCCGCCTGCTCGCGCAGGAACCGCCTGATCACCTTGCCCGAGGTCGTCAACGGCAGGCTGTCGACGAAGGCGATCTCGCGCGGATACTCGTGCATCGAGAGCCGGGTCTTCACCCACTCGCGGATGGAGGTTGCCACACGCGCGTCGCCAACGACGCCCGGCCGTAGCACGACATAGGCCTTGACGATCTCGGTGCGCACCGGATCGGGCTTGCCGACAGCGGCGGCCAATTGCACGTCCGGATGGCCGGCGAGGCAATCCTCGATCTCGCCCGGGCCGATGCGATAGCCCGACGAGGTGATGACGTCGTCGTCACGCCCGAAGAAGGTGAAATAGCCCTCCTCGTCCATCACGCCCTGATCGCCTGTCGTCATCCAGTCGCCGATGAACTTCTTTTCCGTCGCCGCCGCGTTGCCCCAGTAGCCGAGGAACATCACCGGATCCGGCCGCTTCACCGCCACCTGCCCGACGCTGCCGGCCGGCAGTTCGCGGCCTTCGCCGTCGATGATCGCCACCCGGTGGCCGGGTGCGGCCTTGCCCATCGACCCTGGCTTGACGACGCCGAGATCGGCGGCTGACGAAATGACGATGTTGCACTCGGTCTGGCCGTAGAACTCGCTGACCTCGAGACCGAGCGCCGCCTTTGCCCATTCATAGGTCTCGCGGCCGAGGGACTCGCCAGCCGAGCTGAAGGTTCGAAGATTAAGCCGATAGCGCTCGCGCGGATTCTCGACCGCCTTCATCAGCCTGAGCGCCGTCGGCGGAATGAAGGCATTGCGCACGTCCATTTCTTCCAGGATGCGAAAGGCAGTATGCGGGTCGAACTTCTGCGCCGGCGACGACACGACGGGTACGCCGTGCAGCAGCGACGGTAACAGCGCGTTGAGCAGCCCTCCCGCCCAGGCCCAGTCGGCCGGCGTCCACATGCGGTCACCCGGCTGCGGCAGGAAGTGATGGTGAAACTCGAAGCCCGGCAGATGGCCGAGAAGCACCCGGTGCCCGTGCAGTGCCCCCTTCGGCGGCCCTGTCGTGCCTGACGTGTAGATCATCAAGGCCGGATCGTCGGGGCCGGTATCGGCCGCAACAAAGCCAGAGGGATCACCCGACGCCAAGTCAGAGAAGACAATCGTGCCCGGACGCGGCTGATCATCCGCCAGCACCACCAGCCGCAAGTCAGGCAGCCGCTCACGGATCGCCGCGATGCGTTCATAGCCAAAGCCGTTGGTGATGACAGCCGCCACGCCGGCGTCGCGCAGCCGGTATTCGAGCGCCTCGACGCCGAAGAGCAGCGCCAGCGGCAGCGCGATGGCACCGTGCTTGTAGATCGCTGCATGGGCAATCGCCGTCTCGAACCCCTGCGGCAACAGGATCGCCACCCGTTCGCCGGGCATGATACCCTCCCCCGTCAGCCCCTTGGCAAAGGCCGAGGATTGCCGGGCGAATTGACGATAGGTCAGCGATTGATGCGCACCGCCAGGATCGAAATGCTGGAGACAGACACGCTCCGGCGCCCGCTCAGCCCAGGCGTCGCTGACGGCAACGCCGATATTGAACTTTTCCGGAATCTGCCAGCGGAAGGCGCGGTAGAGTTCGTCGTAGGTCTCTATTCTCGGTAACATGACGCTGCCATGACAGTTTTCTTGCTGCAGCGCACCTAACACCTTCGCAAGCGACAGTTCAATGACTGCGGCGGCGTTCAGGCATGTCGGACGATGGATGTGAAGAAAGTGTATGTGGTGGTGCCCCATGCCGGGGTCGAACCAGCACTCCTTTCGGAACTCGATTTTGAGTCGAGCGCGTCTACCAATTCCGCCAATGGGGCTCAGGGAAGTGCGATATCAGCGGCTCGGATTTACACGAAGGATTTCGCCGTGGTCAACCATCATTTTCAGGATGCACGACCAACAATCACGAAAGCGTGCGGGCCGCTCACAGCCGCTGCGATTTACAGCGCGCACGATCCTGCCTAAGAAGGCGCCATCCAGTTTGCACTGCGGCATCCCTCGGTTTCGAGTTGCCGCCCGCGAGGTATAGATGATCGACGCCGCCACCCAATCCCGCCAGCATTTGCTGATCGCCGTTATCGTAACACTCGGCATGGCGGCGACCGTGGGCGGCGCGCTCGGCTTCGAGCATGTCGGTGGCTATATTCCCTGCGCGCTCTGCCTGTTGCAGCGCGATCCCTACTACTGGGGCATCCCGGTCGGTGTTTTGGCAATCGCCACGAGCGCGTTCAAACTGCCGGCGTGGACGACACGCACTCTGCTTCTCATCGTCGGCATCCTGATGCTGGTCGGCGCCGGCATGGGCGTCTATCACTCGGGCGCCGAATGGGGCTTCTGGGAAGGACCGTCCACCTGCGCCACGACCGCGCAAGGGATTTCGTCGAATGTCGGTGATCTGCTGGGCGATCTCGATTCCAAGCATGGCCCGTCCTGCACTGAAGCCTCCTTGCGGGTGCTCGGGCTCTCCTTTGCCGGATGGAATGTGATCGCCAGCCTCATCCTCGCAGCAATCGCCTTGCGCGGTGCGGCAAAGGCGCGCTGATCCCAGATTGCTCTCGGGAAACAGGCAACGCCCCGACAAGGGGGTTCGCGAGCGCACGCACCTCTCCTGACCCCGCTTTGGGCTTAGATCCGGCAAGAAGGCACGAACAGCGTCAGGGCTGCAGTTCGACGTCCCAGTAGAGATAGTCCATCCAGCTTTCATGCAGATGGTTCGGCGGGAAGAGCCGGCCGTTGTTGTGCAGGTCCTGCACCGTCGGCTGGAAAGGCCTCTGGTGCGGGAACATGCCGGCTTGCTTCGGCAGCTTGCTGCCCTTGCGTAGATTGCAGGGCGAGCAGGCTGCGACGACATTGTCCCAGGTCGTCTGGCCGCCGTGAGCGCGGGGCACCACGTGATCGAAAGTGAGATCGTCGGGCGAACCGCAATACTGGCATTCGAATTTATCGCGCAGGAACACGTTGAACCGGGTGAAGGCCGGGTGGCGTGAGGGCTGCACGTAGCTCTTGAGGCAAACAACGCTCGGCAGTCGCATCGAGAAACTCGGAGACGACACCGAATGTTCGTACTCGGCAAGGATATTTACACGGTCAAGGAAGACGGCCTTGATCGCGTCCTGCCAGGACCAAAGCGACAAGGGGTAGTAACTCAGCGGCCTGTAGTCAGCGTTCAAGACGAGCGCCGGCAAGGCCTGTGGTGAGACTGCAATCGTCAAGCGTATTCTCCTGATCGATTCGGCATCTGCACCTTCTATATTAGGCCCGTTGCAACAGGATTGTGAAGCCGGAAACAAAAATGCGTGCGCTGGATTCGCTTTTTCCTTCAAGGTGTCACAGGAACAGCATCACGACGCATTTCCTGTGAATAATAGGCCCAGAAGAGGCGTGCGGCGACGCTGCGCCAGGGCGACCACGAAGCGGCGAGCGAATCAATTTCGCGTGCGCTCGGGCGCAGTTCGAGGCCCAGTCCGTGACCGATCGCGTTTTGCAGCGCGACGTCGCCGGAGGGAAAGACGTCCGGGTGGCCGGCGCAGAAGAGCAGATAGACTTCCGCCGTCCAGCGCCCCACCCCCTTGATCGCCGTCAGCTCCCGGATCGCCTCCGATCCTTCGATGTTGCAGATCGCGTCGAGATCGATCTGACCGCTGACGACCACCTCGGCCACGCGCCTCAGCGCCTCGGCCTTCGCCCGCGACAGCCCGATCGCCCGGCAATCCTCGTCGCTCAGCGAATTGACGCCTGCCGCCGTGACCTCGCCGAGCTTTTCTTCCATGCGCCGCCAGATCGCAGCCGCGCTTGCCTTCGAGACCATTTGCGAGACGATGATGCTGGCAAGGCCGCGATAGCCGGGATCGGTGCGCCGGAGCGGCACCGGGCCGGCTCTCGCAACGACGTGCCCGAGGCGCGCATCGAGCATCACCAGGCCTGACAGCCCGGCCTCGATATCCTCATGTGTCCGGATGATCCGCATGACGCCTCCACAAAGCGGATGATTTTTATACCCCTTCCATGGCAAAGGGAAAGCATGCCTGACACGCCACCCGTTTTCCGTTTTGCCCCGAGCCCCAACGGGCTGCTCCATCTCGGCCACGCGCTTTCCGCGGTGCTGAACCATGACATGGCGAAGGCCGCGAACGGGCGCTTCCTGCTGCGCATCGAAGACATCGACCAGACCCGCTGCCGCCCGGAATTCGAGGCGGCGATCTTCGAAGACCTTGCCTGGCTCGGCCTCGACTGGGAGCGCCCAGTGCGCCGGCAATCGGAACATCTCGACGCCTACACGTCGGCGCTTCAACGGCTGGACATGCTGGGTGTCATCTACCCCTCGGTCATGACCCGCGGCGAAATCAAGGCCGCCGTTGCCGATGCGGAAGCCGGCGGCCAGACCTGGCCGCGCGATCCGGACGGCAGCCCGCTCTATCCCGGCCGTGAGCGGGAATTGCCCCAAACCGAGCGCGCGGCTCTCAGCGCGGGCGGCAAGGCCTATGCCTGGAGGCTCGACATGGAGAAGGCCATCGCGCTTTTGGGAAAAGACCACCTGAGCTGGGCCGAGAGCGGCCATGGTCCTGAGGACGAAACCGGCACCATCATCGCCGACCCCGCCGCCTGGGGCGACGTGATCCTGTCGCGCTCCGATGCGCCGTCAAGCTACCATCTATCCGTCGTCGTCGACGACGCGTTGCAGGGCATCACCCATGTGGTGCGCGGCCGCGACCTCTATCATGCGACATCCGTGCACCGGCTGCTGCAGCGGCTTCTCGATCTGCCGGAACCGCTCTATCACCATCACCGGCTGATCCTCGGCCCGGATGGGCGCAAGCTGTCGAAGAGCAACCAGGATACCGGCATCGCCGCTTTCCGCGCCGCCGGTCGCACAGCGGAGGAAATCCGCGCGCTAATCGGCTAGGTCCTGCTCCTCGCGGGCCGCGTCGTTGCCATTGCGCAGCTGGAAGCTGCGCCGCACCATGCTCTTGACCCTGTATTTGAGGATCGCCGCATTGATCTCGGCGCCGATGATGAAGATTGCAGCGATCATGTAGAGAAACACCAGCACGATCATGATCGACGCCAGGCCAGCATAGGTAGACACATAGGTGGCGAAGGTCGCGAGGTACGAAGCAAAGGCATAAGCGCCGATCGTCCAGCAAACGAGCGTCAGCGCGATGCCCGGCAAAACGTCGATCACTTTACGGTGCCCATCCGGCAGCCAGAGATGGGACACGAGCAATCCGCTGGTCAGCACGACGAGAGCGAGCGGCAGGCTCCAATTGTCGACGGTCGCAAGCACGCCACCAAGCCAGGGGAGCCACTGTCCGGCATAACGCACCGCCAGGGGCACGGCGACGAGCAGAATGCTGAGTGCGGCCAGGATCAGGACGCCGGCAAGCACGAAGCCGAGGCTCGCAAGCCGAGTGACGTACCAGTAGCGGCTCTCGGTCACTCGATAGGCGCGATTGAGCGAGACGCGCAGCGCCTCGACGCCGTTGGAGGCGAAATAGGCGGCGGCCAGCACCGAAACGGTCAAGAGCCCACCGCGCGGGATCGTCAGCACCCGCACGATTTCGTCGGCGATGGGCTTGGCGATCGATTCCGGCCAGGCATCGAAAATCAGATGCACCGCCGTTTCGGCAAACTGGTCGGCCCCGAGAAAGCTGCCGAGCGCCGTGCCGAAAATCAGGAAGGGAAAGACGGCGAGCAGCGACGACAGCGCCACATGGCTCGCCATCGCCCAACCGTCGTCGAGGCTGAAGTGCCAGAGCGCATCGAACACGACTTTCCAGGTGATGCGTATAAACGCTGGCATTCCATTCCAATCCTACCAGGCGCCGGGACTACCCGATCAGTACGTCCGTCTCGGCGCCGTTTCCTTGGCTTCGCATGACCCCAACGGCGACAACGCTGGCGGGTTCCGGCTTGCGCAATTCAATTGTATCCCGCCGATGAATATGGGAAACCGAGGCAGGATTTCTACAGGATTCGACCGGATGACGGATCGCCCCACAATCATTGTCACCGGATGCTCCTCCGGAATCGGCGCCCATTGCGCACGCGCGCTTCATGCCGACGGCTGGCGGGTGTTTGCGACCGTGCGCCGGGAAGAGGACCGGCAATCGCTTGAAAGCGAGGGCATCGAGACCTTTCTGATGGACTACACCAAGCCGGAGAGCATCGCTGCCCTGGCCGATACGG
Source organism: Ensifer sp. ENS06 (assembly GCF_014852205.1). Taxonomy (NCBI): domain Bacteria; kingdom Pseudomonadati; phylum Pseudomonadota; class Alphaproteobacteria; order Hyphomicrobiales; family Rhizobiaceae; genus Ensifer; species Ensifer sp. ENS06. Next base: position 41,097 of record NZ_JACVBC010000027.1, read on the forward strand.
TGCTGGCGCTCTCCGGCGGGCGCATCGACGCGCTGTTCAACAACGGCGCCTATGGCCAGGCGGGTGCGGTCGAGGATCTGCCGACCGAGGCGCTGAGGCTCCAGCTCGAGACCAACGTGATTGGCTGGCACGACCTGACGCGGCGGGTGATCCCCGCGATGCGGGCGCGCGGCAGCGGCCGCATCGTGCAGTGCTCTTCCATCCTCGGCATCGTGCCCTATCGCTGGCGCGGCGCCTACAACGCCTCCAAGTTTGCGATCGAGGGCCTGTCCCTCACCCTCAAGATGGAGTTGGCCGGCAGCGGTATCGAGGTGAGCCTGATCGAGCCAGGGCCGATCACATCGAAATTCACCGCCAATGCCGTTACCTATATCGAGCGCTTCATCGACCTCAAGAATTCGGTGCACCGCGTCGAATACGAGCGGCAGATGCGACGCCTGAAAGGCGAAAGCAAACCCGCGGCCGGAAAGCTCGGCCCGGAGGCGGTTTATGCGGTTTTGAAGCACGCACTGACAGCAAAGAAACCGAAACCGCACTATATTGTAACAAGGCCAGCCAGACAGGGCGCGCTTCTGAAGAAGCTCCTGCCGGCGGCACTGTTTTATCGCATCATCGGCCGACTTGGCTGAAGCAGAATTGCAAGGAAGAGTTCGATGTCCAGCTTCTTTACCGGCTTGACCCTGTTCGTCATGGGCCTGGTCGTGATCGTTTTGATCCGCGGCCTCGTGAACATGGCAAAGGGTGGCAGCGGCAACACGTCCAACAAGTTGATGCAGGCGCGTGTGCTGTTGCAGGCAATCGCGATCGTGCTCATCATGGTGACCCTTTGGATCACCGGCGGCGGCCGTCCGACCTGACGCAAATTCCGAACGGACAACCGTTCCACACCGTTCCTGAAATTGCGCTAGAGGACTGCGTCCGCCCATGGTGAAGCTGAACAAGATCTATACCCGGACGGGTGACAACGGCACCACCGGGCTCGTCTCCGGCCCGCGCCGGCTGAAGAGCGATCTGCGCGTCGATGCCTATGGCGCAGTGGACGAAACCAATGCCTTCGTCGGCCTGGCTCGGCAGCATACGGCCGGCAACGTCGATCTCGACGCCGCGCTGATGCGGATACAGAACGATCTCTTCGATCTCGGCGCGGATCTCGCAACACCCGACACCGGCGAGCCGCCGCAATACGAACCGCTGCGCATCGTCGCAGCGCAGGTGACCTGGCTCGAAACCGAAATCGACCGGCTGAATACCGAACTTGATCCCTTGCGCTCCTTCGTGCTTCCGGCCGGAAGCCCCGCCTCCGCAGCCCTCCACGTCGCCCGCACGGTCGCACGCCGTGCGGAACGCCAGGTGGTGGCCCTTGCCCAGATCGAGGGTGAAGTCGTCAGCACGGAAGCCATCGCCTATATCAATCGCCTGTCGGATTTCCTGTTCGTCGCGGCGCGCTTTGCAAATGACAAAGGTCAAGCCGACGTCCTTTGGATTCCCGGAAAAAACAGATAACGTCGGCTCGCGCATTGTCGCGCCCGATCGAGATTCGACGGGAGAAACGGGCAATAACCTGTGCTTCGGGAGACCGCATGTTCATACCGCTTCACGATACGAACACCCTGAAGCACATCAAGGTCCAGTACGTCACGATCAGCCTGATCGTCATCAACATTGCCGTCTGGCTGATCACTGGACCGATTGCCTCCGAGCAATTCGCCAACGCCGCGCTGCTGGGCTTCGGCTATATTCCGGCGCTCATTTTCGACTACGCGCAGCTCGATCCCTCGCTCGTCGTCGTCCCTGACGGCTTCACCTTCGTCACCTATTCCTTCCTGCATGGCGACTTCATGCACCTCGCCATGAACATGCTGTTCCTCTGGGTGTTCGGCGACAATGTCGAGGATGCGCTCGGGCACTTCCGCTATCTCGCCTTCTATCTTCTCTGCGCCGCTGCAGGCGCACTGGCGCATGGGCTTCTCGACCCGGCCTCCGAGGCGCCGTTGATCGGCGCATCGGGCGCGATCTCCGGCGTCGTTGCCGCCTATTTCCTGCTGCACCCGAAGGTGCGCGTCTGGGTGCTTGTCTTCTTCCGCATCCCGCTGCCGCTGCCGGCCGCCATTCCGCTTGCCTTCTGGATCGGCCAGCAGTTCTTCATGCTGGTCGTCGATCCCGGCAGCGGCGTGTCCTGGAGCGCCCATGTCGGCGGCATCGTCGCGGGCCTGGTTCTGGTTGTCATTTTGCGACGCCGCGATGTGCCGCTCTTCGACCGCACGATCGTCACGCCGCGCGCCGTCCGGCACAAGGCCGAACCGGTCACCGCAAGCCAACAGCCGTCGTCAGATGCGACAAGACCGCCCATTCCCTGGGGACGCCAGACCGGATCCTGACACCGGCAATCGCCAGCCTTCAACGAGGATGATCCGTTATTTCAATGGCTTGCCTGAAGCGCGCCCGGCCCTGCCGGGACAGTGCCGCATCAGGCCCCAAACCACTTGCCATGGATCATTCTTACGTGTACGTAAACGTAATTCCAATTCTCGGGATTATATCGATTTAGCGCCATGCACAGCGATTGTAATTGGAGAAAAAACGCGTATCGATGTCGCCAACCGACAATCAGGCGGCTCCGTTAAGGCGCATTTTCCTGCGAAAGCTCTTGGAGGGAAGAATCCATGAAAATACTTGTGACGGTGAAGCGGGTCGTTGACTACAACGTCAAGATCCGGGTGAAGGCAGACGGTTCGGGCGTCGAACTTGCGAACGTGAAGATGTCGATGAACCCCTTCGACGAAATCTCGGTCGAAGAGGCGCTCAGGCTGAAGGAAGCCGGCAAGGCTGAGGAAGTCGTCGTCGTTTCCGTCGGTCCGGCCAAGGCCGAGGAGACGCTGCGCACGGCGCTCGCCATGGGTGCCGACCGCGCCATCCTGATTGAGACCGAAGACCAGGTCGAGCCGCTCGCTGTCGCCAAGATCGTCAAGGGTGTGGCCGAGGCCGAACAGCCGGGCCTGATTATCGTCGGCAAGCAGGCGATCGACGACGATTCGAACCAGACCGGCCAGATGCTGTCCGCTCTCCTCGGCTGGGCGCAAGGGACCTTTGCCTCCAAGGTCGAGATCGGCGACGGCAAGGCAACCGTGACGCGCGAAGTCGACGGCGGTCTGCAGACGATCGACATCAAGCTGCCGGCGGTCGTCACCACCGACCTGCGCCTGAACGAGCCGCGCTACGCCTCGCTGCCGAACATCATGAAGGCGAAGAAGAAGCCGCTCGACAAGAAGTCGCCGGCCGACTTCGGCGTCGACACGGCTGCCCGCCTCAAGGTGCTGAAGACCGAGGAGCCGTCGGGCCGCAAGGCCGGCATCAAGGTCAAGTCGGTCGCCGAGCTCGTCGAAAAGCTTAAAGTCGAAGCCGGCGTCCTCTGATTTAAGGAAGGGA
>NZ_JACVBC010000028.1:0-21683 GCF_014852205.1 Ensifer sp. ENS06
GGTCTTTGTGCCTGAGCCTGCCAGCGCCATGATCGTCCTGTCGTCACCGACAGCGAGGATCAGGCCATCCTTGACGGCAACGGCAGTGGCAGTCGGATTGGCGCGGTCGAGCGTCGTCACGAGGCCGGTGTGAAGGATCAGGTCGGGCGTCATCGAAGTATCTCCGGTCTGTTGGGCGCCGGCGGTGCGGGCCGACGAGAAGAGAGCGGGCAGCGCCAGCGACGAGGCGGCACCGAGGAACGAGCGTCTTGTCGGCATGATCAGACACTCTCGCGATCGTTAACTTTGCGAGCCGCTGTCTGTCCGCCCGGGAGGTGGCCGAACATGTGCGGCTTGACCTGGTTGATCCACGAGATTGCCGCCGTCTCGTTGCTCCACAGGGTCTTGGCAAAGGGGACGATCTGTTCGCCGAGCAGAATCCCAAGAAGGCCGACAAGGGCAATGACCGGGGGCGCTGGCGAACGGACATTGAGGAGGCTGTAGACGATTCCGACCAGAAGTCCGGCGCCGAGTGACATGAGGTAAAGTTTCATGCGGGTGATCCTCACCTGTTGAGGCTGCCGCCCTTACCGGTTCGACCCGGTCAGAGCGGCTGCCTACTGCATCACTTGACCGGGTTCGGGCCGATCCGCTTTCCGTGGGTGACGCGTTCGCCGGCCTTGTGGACCATGGTGTAGGCATAGTCGATGCCCATGCCATAGGCACCGGAGTGCTCCTTCACCAGCGAAGTGACGGCGTCGTAGGTTTCCTTGCGAGCCCAATCGCGCTGCCATTCGAGCAGTACCTGCTGCCAGGTGACCGGAATGACGCCAACCTGGACCATGCGGTCCATCGCATATTTGTGGGCGTCGGCCGAGGTGCCGCCCGACGCGTCGGCGACCATGTAGATTTCGTAGTCCGGAACATCATGGAGGGCTGAAAGCGCGAAGGTGGTGTTGCAGACCTCGGTCCAGAGCCCCGAGACGATGATCTTCTTGCGACCGTTGGCGGCGTTCTTCGCCAGGGCATCACGGACGTTCTGGTCATCCCAGGAGTTCATCGAAGTGCGCTCAAGGATGTCGTTTTCCGGGAACACGGCGAGCAGTTCAGGATAGGTGTGGCCGGAGAAGGACTCGGTTTCGACAGTGGTGATCGTCGTCGGGATGTTGAAGATCTTGGCAGCCTTTCCGAGGCCGACGACGTTGTTCTTCAGAGCCTGGCGATCGATCGACTGCACGCCGAAAGCCATCTGCGGCTGCTGGTCGATAAAGATAAGCTGGCTGTTTTGCGGGGTCAGAACTTCGAGCTTGGACATCTGGAATACTCCGTTTGGTGTCGCCGGCGTGCGACGGTTGAAATGAGAAGGGTTTCGGAGACGAGCCGGCTGGCGCGAGTAGCCGGCTCAAGGTTGTCGGTTGGTTAAGTCGTGCGTATCAGATTCGACGGGTTCTAAGCGGCAAGCGGAACCAGACCGGCCTCGATCTTGTTGCGGAAAGGCTCGTAACGGTTCGGAAGCTTCAACGCCTCGCCGAGATGGGCGGTGTCCTCGTCACGGTCGAAGCCGGGCTCGTTGGTTGCAATCTCGAACAAGATACCACCGGGTGTCCGGAAATAGATCGCCCAGAAATAGTCCCGGTCGATAACGGGGGTTACCTGGTAGCCGGTATCCATCAGGGCCTTGCGCACTTCGAGTTGCTTTTCCCGATTTTCGACCGCAAAAGCGATATGGTGGACCGAACCCGCCCCCTGACGGGCGAACGGCGTCTTCGGCAAGGCCGCCAGTTCAATGGTGTCTGCACCGTTGCCACCAGGAAGGATCAATCGCGTGACGTCTCCTTCCACTCCGGCAACCTCATAGCCCATAAAGCGCAGCAATTCCTCGGTCGCAGCAGTGTCGTGCAGATTAAAACGGGCGCCGGTAAAGCCGCGAATGGCGTTGTCCTCCGAGATACCCTCACCAAGCCATGGCGCCCGCCCGTCGATAGCCGTTTCGACCAAAGCAAGGCCATCGCCATCGGGGCCTGTGAAGCGCAAGCGCTCTGCGCCGAAGACCGTTTCAGCCTGCATGCCACCGACACCTTGAGCAACCAGGCGCTCCTTCCAGAAACTAAGCGTTCCTTTCGGGATAGAGAACTGGGTTTCGCCGACTTCGCCGACACCGGGCCGTCCGGTCATTATATGGGGAAAGGGAAAGTAGGTCATGACCGTTCCGGGCGTGCCCAACTCATCACCGTAATAGAGGTGGTAGACACTGGGCTCGTCGAAGTTGACCGTCTTCTTCACCCGGCGCAGGCCGAGCGTGTTGGTGAAAAACCTGTTGTTCTTTTGCGCGTCCGACGCCATCGAAGTGACGTGATGCAGTCCCTTGATATCCTTGATCATGGCCAGTGCCCTTTCCGTTGACGTTGTCCGTCGATAGATAAGGTTATAGCCGGGTTGATTGGCGCAAAGAATTGCAATATTTATCTCGAATGAATTGCAAAAATTGAAACAATGCGATGAACGACTACAAAGCCCTCAAGACCTTCCTTATGGCGGCTGAGAAGCGCAACTTCGCGCAGGTTGCACGCGAGCTTGATATGACGCCGGCCGCAGTTACGCGGGCGATCGCCGCGCTCGAAGTCGATCTCGGCGTGCAGCTGTTTGTGCGGACAACGCGCCAGGTTTCGCTGACGACGGACGGCGCCGTCTTTGCCGCGCAAATCCAGCCGTCCCTAGAGGCGCTGGAAAGCGCCAGACGCGACGTAAGAAACGCTCATAAGGCGGACCAGGGTCGCTTGCGAATAAGCGCTCCGACTTGGCTCGGTAAAACCGTTCTACCGTCGATCCTGTCCGGCTTTCGAGAACTCTATCCAAAAATGTCGTTTGAAATCTCGCTCTCGGACGGCTTGGTCAACATCGTCGATGATGACTACGATCTCGCGATCCGCATCTCATCCCAGCCATCGGACAAGTTTACGATATGGCGCAAGATCCGGGCCGTGCCGAGAATTTTGGTGGCGGCGCCGGGCACCCGGTTCACCGAGATGGACCACCCGAGCGAGTTGACGCCGGACGACTGCCTTGCATACAGCGGCGAAAGCAGGCGGGAGACCTGGCACCTTTCTGATGGCGGATCGAGCACGACCATCACGGCCGGGAGGGCGTTCAGCGCCAACAGCGGCGAGGTGCTTGCCGACATGGCCGCCGATGGAGCGGGCGTTGCCATGCTTCCGGGATTTCATATCGCGGAGCGAGTCCGCAGCGGTCGCCTCGTCCATGTCCTTCAAGGCTGGTCGCCCCCGGAACTTTGGCTGACCCTATACTATCCGCCTTATCAAGCGCTGCCGCCCCGCATAGCGACCTTCTCGAAATTCTTCGAAGAACAGTTGCCGGCTCACATGATCATGCTTGATTGACGAGCGAAATGGATCCGGAGCTACAACCCGATGCGGCTGTTAGCGCCTGGCGTTCAGTCATTCTGACGCAGGGTTCGCGCGCGTCAGCACCGGCGCTTCGCCCGCAGGATGGCGTCGAACAGCAGCGCCTCGCCGATGCTGTCACTGAAGCGCTAGCACACGCCTCGGCCCGTCGGCGCCGCCGCAATGGCTGAACCGCCCCGTCACGGCAAAGCCGCCACCCTCTCGGGTGACGGCTTTGGTCACTGGAGTTTTCAGAGACTACTTCGCAGCCTCTTCGATCACGTCTGCGACGGCTTGGGGCTGCGACACCATCACAACGTGGGATGCACCCTCGATTACGACAGTGTGCTTGGAGGCCGCCCGTTCGGCCATGAAGCCGAGTGCCTTCGCTGGGATGTTCTTGTCGCCGTCCCCATAGATGAAATAGGAGGGCAGCGTCTTCCAGGCGGGCGAACCTGACTTTTCCGTCAAGGCAGCTTCGGTGATCGGGCGCTGGCCGGCGACCATCAGTGCAGCATCCTCGATTGAAACATCGTGGGCGAACTGGTCGTGAAACTTCGCCTGGTCGATGGAAAGATCGACGCCGCCACCTATCAGCTTTACCGGGGCGGCGAGCGCTTGGCCAAGCGTGCCCCCGGGGAACTTACCGGCGAGATCGGCAGCTGCTTCTCCAGCTTCCGGAGCGAAGGCTGCAACGTAGACCAGCGACTTGACGTTGTCCTTGCCGTTTGCCGCGGTCGAGATCACCTGGCCTCCGTAGGAATGCCCAACGAGGACGACGGATCCTTTGATGCTCGAGATGATGTCTGAAACATAGGCCGCATCGCCTGCGACACTGCGCAGTGGATTGGCAGCGGCAACGACCGTGAACCCGTTTTTCTGAAGGATCTTCGTCACACCATTCCAGCTCGACGCATCGGCGAAAGCGCCATGAACGAGAACGACTGTGGGCTTTGCGGGCTGGGCAACAGCCCCGCCGGACAGGAGAGCGGCGATTAAGGCAACGGTCGCAGCGAGTTTAAACATGACGATATCCTTTGTGGCTTCGGTCCAATACAGGCTACGAGGAAGTTTTTATCGCGCCCGATTAGTTTGTGCACAATCTATATTGCCTCAAAAGAGACATGTCAACCGCGCTAATAGATCGCGCGCGACTAATTTTTTTGCGCAACGAAGCCAGAGCGCTATTTTGCGTCGCAGATCGCCACTGCGAGGGTCCGGCCGCGCATTCTCATCCTTCAGCTGCTTCAGCTTTTCCAATCTCCGGCGGCAATATACCGGCGTATTTTTCTTCCAGCTGTAATGGGTCGCCTGACTGCCTCCGGCACGCGATGGAGCATCTGCGGTAGCTTCAGTTTTTTATACGAATACGAATGAGGCGCGGATCGTGGCGCTTATCGAAATCACGACAAGGCTCATCCGGACTGATCCAACCGCGCCCACTTCTCGTAATCCAGGCTGACGAAAAACAACGGGAGCGAACGAACGAGCCATGTTCCGAACCGCAATAGCGATCGCAGCTGTGTGCGCAGCCGTACCGTCAGAGGCCGCCGCCGAGCGATACAGAGCAAACGAGATCAAGGGAGAGATCGTCGGCAGGCGCATCTTCCTTGAAGCTCCATTGGGTGGGGAATTCCCGCTAAACTACCGAAGAAGTGGCAGTGTCGACGGTGACGGCGAAGCTTTGGGCCTCGGCCGGTTCGTAAAACCCAAAGACACCGGCACTTGGTGGATACAGTCTGACCGTCTCTGCCAGCAGTTTCGCACCTGGTACGACGGTCGCCCGATGTGTTTTGAGCTCTACCGGGTCGAAGAGAAAAAGCTGAAGTGGATCCGTAACGACGGAAAGACCGGTATCGCCCGAATAGGTCCCGAGCTTTGATGTGGCAGCGAAAGGAGGCCGCGAATTGAAGCTTATGCCGCGCAATCGATTTGACGGAGGAAATGCATGCGCATCTTCAGCGTTTTTCTTACGGTCCTCGCCATGAACCTTGCATTGGTTGCGCCAGCGGCCGCCGGGTCCTTTTCGCTTGAAAGCTTCTTTACAGGCAGGTCGAGCGCCGAGGGAAGCTTTCAAAGCATCACCGGGGTTAAAAGGACATTCGAAGTCCAGTTGGTCGGAAAATGGGACGGCCGCACCCTGACGCTCAGGGAAGATTTCAGGTTCGATGACGGCAGTCGAGATCGCAAGACGTGGCGGTTCATAAAGGATGGACCCGGCAGATACAGGGGTACGCGCGAGGACGTGATTGGAGAGACGCAGGTGCGGATTAAAGATAATGTCGCGCGCTTCAGCTATCTGGTCTTCCTCGACTCAAAAAACCGCAAGAACAAAGTTCGCTTTCACGACACCATGACATTGAACAATGACGGTCGTGTCCTCAATACCGCCTATGTGACGAAATTCGGATTGCCGGTTGCCTGGACGCGTGTCGAATTCAGGAGACAGTGACTGATGTGGAAAGTGTCTAGCAGACGAGCATCCAGGTCACACCCTTCGACACTCATCCTCTATGCGCTTCCCGCGTTCCCATTGGCGGCGCTTGCGCTGCCGCTTTTCGTCATCGTTCCGACGTTTTACTCCGAAGTCATGGGACTACCGGTCGCGGCCGTCGGCGGTGCACTTTTTGCCATTCGTCTTCTTGATGCAGCGAGTGATCCGATATTCGGCTGGCTTGCCGACCGGTGGAATGGCGTTGGCGGTCGCCGGCGTGGCTTTTTTCTTGCGTCAATTCCGCTAACCGCGGTCGCCGCGTTCATGCTTTTTTGGCCGCCACAAACAATCGGGCTCGGTTATCTGCTTATATGGGGTGGCCTTTTGTCACTTGGCTTTACCTGGTCCTCTCTGCCCTACACCGCCTGGGGGGCAGAACTTTCAACCGACTATGCCGAGCGAACACGCGTTGCAGCTTTCCGCGAAGGCGCGACGCTTATCGGGACTTTATCGGCCATCAGCCTCCCCTTCGCTGTTGGGACGGCTGGGGCAAATAGCGCCGATGGGCTAAAGGCGGTAGCCGTTCTTGTCGCGGTCTTGCTTCCGCTCACAGGGCTTATGGCTTTCGTTTTCGTCCCCGAACCCGTCAATCGGTCGACGCGGGAGTTTGGCCTGATGCAAAGCCTGGTTTTCATGTCGAAGAACCGGCCGTTCCTGCGTCTCATCGCCGCTTTTCTTTTGAATGGATTTGCAAACGCAATCCCAGCGACTTTGTTTCTTTACTTTGTCTCAGGGCGTCTGGGAGCTGCGGAATGGCGCGGCCCGTTTCTCCTACTCTATTTCGCATGCGCAGTTCTTGGCGTACCGCTCGCAGTAAAGGCCGCAAGGCGCTGGAGCAAGCACAAGGCCTGGAGCGGCGCTATGCTGGTGACGTGCTCGATCTTTGCGGTATCAGGATTTCTCGGCGACGGAGACCTGGTCGCCTTTGGTGCGATATGCGTGTGCACCGGTCTTCTGCTCGCCTTCGACCTTGTTTTGCCTCCATCCATGCAGGCAGACGTAATCGACAACGACACAGCAGTCTCAGGCTCTCAGCGTTCCGGCATGTATTTCGCGGCGTGGGCACTTGCCACGAAGCTCTCTCTGGCGACAGCAGTCGGGGTGACGTTTCCCATGCTCAGTCTGATTGGCTTCGACCCGGCTCAAGATCGTTCGTCGCCCGACGCTCTCAATGGTCTTTCGTTGCTTTACGCCTGGGCACCAATCGTCCCGAAGCTCGCAGCAATCGGGCTCATGTGGGGCTTTCCGATTGATCGTGTGGCCCAACGAGAGCTTATTGGCCGGACTTGACGGTATTGCGCTCGTCTACGGCTGTCAGGTTGATGACACGTTTTCCCCATCGCCCACTGAGGTAGGTTTCCATGACTATCGGTCGCGATTTAATCAACAATCACGCCTTCCAAGAGACGGATCGTCGAAAGGTGGCGTGGGTTACCGGCGCAAGCTCCGGCATCGGGAAATCGCTTGCACTCCGTTTGGCACTTGACGGCTGGACCGTCGCCGTAAGCGCGCGCAACTCGGTGGAGCTCGATACTCTCGCACGATCGCTGGAGAACAAGATCCATTCTTTTCCCCTCGATGTGACCGACCGCGAAGCGGCAGAAAACACCGTACGCGACATTGAAATGCGCCTGGGTCCGATTTCCCTTGCGGTCTTCGGCGCAGGAACGTACCGGCGCGATAGCCTGTCGACCTTCGACGCCGCGGCGATCGGAGAGATGGTCGGGCTCAACATCATGGGAACCGTGAACTGTTTGCAGGCGATCATGCCAGCGATGACGACGCGCCGGTCGGGACGGATTGCCGTCATGGCATCTGTGGCAGGCTACACCGGTCTTCCTGGTGCCGCGGGCTACGGCGCGACCAAAGCCGCCTTGATCAACATGTGCGAAGCCCTTTATCCCGAACTTGAACGGCAAGGCGTTCAGATGACAATTATCAATCCAGGATTTGTCGATACGCCTTTGACGCGTCAGAATGACTTTCCAATGCCTTTCCTGATCTCTTCGGAAAGTGCGGCGGAATACATCATGCGCGGGCTTGAGCGGGGGAAGTTCGAGATCGCATTCCCGTGGAGGATGAAAGTGGTCTTGAAGCTATTGAAGGCGCTTCCTCCAAGCCTGAGGTTTGCCTTGACGCGCCGCATGTTGCGTGAGGAGCAGACCTGACCTCCGTCACGTTGGTTCGAGCCGGAACTGGTAGACATCGATGGTCCCGTTGCGAAAGCCGGCGGCGCAGTAGTGAAGGTAGTAGCGCCACAAGCGCTTGAACCGTTCGTCGAATGCAGCGGATTCAATCTTGTGCCAACTTTTGAGGAAAGCACCTTCCCACAAGAGCAGGGTTTTCTCGTAGTCACGGCCGAAAGAAAATGCATCCCGCACCCGTAGGCCGGAAGTGACAGCCTCCTGCCTGAAGACTGCCGCAGAAGGCAGCATGCCACCGGGAAATACATAGGTTTGAATGAAATCGGCGTTTTGCCGATACCGCTCATACCGCCTCTCGTCGATCGTGATGACCTGGATCAGCGCTTGTCCATCAGGAGCGAGGTTCGTCCGCAGCTTCTCAAAGTAAACCGGCCAATTCTCCTCTCCCACGGCTTCGAACATCTCTATTGAGACGATCTTGGTGAAACGTCCTTCACAATCCCTATAGTCTTGCAGCCGCACCTGGGCCAACGGAGACAATCCCTTGTTTGCCAGCCGAGCTCTCGCAAAGTCGGCCTGCTCCTTCGACAAAGTCAGCCCGGTAATGCGACACCCCGTGCGCGAGGCCGCGTACTCCATAAACCCGCCCCAGCCGCAACCGATCTCAAGAACATGATCTTGCGGACCGATTCGCAGCTCACTCAGGATCCTGTCGTACTTGGCTTGTTGGGCTTCACCGAGTGACTGCCCTTGCCGCTCAAAGATGGCGGCAGAGTACGTCATCGTCTCATCGAGCCATGCGCGGTAGAAATCGTTCCCGAGGTCGTAATGGAACGCGATATTTCGGCGGCTCCCGGCACGGGAGTTTCGTCTGAACAGATGCCGGAGGTAAGCGAGGCGGCTTATTAGCGGGCGAGAGGCGAGCGCTGGCTTGAGGGTCTCTTCGTTGGCAAGCGCCAAATCCATAAGCGTTCCCAGGTCTGGCGTCTCCCAGTCGCCATCAAGATAGGATCGAGCAAACCCGAGGCTGCCGCTTGTGAGCATACGCCAGACCGCTCTTGAGTTCGTAAAGACGATCGCTGCAGTCGGACCGGGGACGTCGCCTTTGACCAAATGGACTGCCCCACAGGGGAACTCCGCGCGCAACTGCCCGCGTTTGATACGGGCAAGCCAACCGCATACTATTCTTTGCCACAGCGGGCGGCCCGACGATATTGAAAATGCCGCACCCTGATCAAGCTCGCTCATGCCAAGGTGTCTTTCTGTTCGAAACGGGAGACAATCGTTGTGGCGACCCGCAGGTCCGCCGGTCGATGACGATGCACGGGCATGCCCTTTAGCCAGATCTTGAGCGCCTCCCAATGGATCGCACCCATTACTTTTACTGTCATCATGGGGTGTTTCAGGAAGGTTAGAAAAAGCCTCTTATCCGAGATCTCTTCCCTTTCTCCGGAAAATACAGCCGTGAGAAGTCGCCCGTCACAATCGTTTTCGGTTATGCCGACGAACACGGTTTCCCCCGGCGGCCTGAGGTTGAACTCATAGCGGCAATCCATGGGTACAAACGGAGAAACGTAAAGTTCTTTGACGCACGACTGCCGGATCGCTCCGCCCTCGTCGTCGCTCACCGGAATGACATAGGTATGGCGTTCGTGGAATGTGTTGCAGACCTCATAGAGAACGGCCCGGACTTGGCCATCGCTTGCCTCACAGTAAAAGACCGTCAAAGGGTTGAAAACGTAGCCGAGTATGCGGGGATAACATAGCACACGGATACGCATCTGCTTCACGTCCACCCCGGCCTCGGAAAGCTGGCGTTCGACCCAACTGCGTAGCGCGCCTACTTCACCATTCCCGTGATCGCTGTCGCGAAAACTGAACAGAGCAAAGCGATTATGGCCGAACAGGCGCAACTTGCTGTCCAGCGAAGCCAACTCGTCCAGATCGAGGAGCAGCGAAAAGACCCTGTAGGAAAGCCTATGCCGGCGGGGTCTAAACCGAACGTGGCACACCTGGCCGCTGTAAAGAGCCGACCTCGACATCATTGAGCCGCCGCGTAACCGATCTCGCAGGGGAGCCTGCCAGAATCGTCGCGGACCGTCCATGGACGCCGCTCGCCGGAGATGGCCTCGGCAACCGCAAGCCCGGACTGCAGTCCGTCTTCGTGAAATCCGCTGCCGAAGTAGGCCCCGCAAAACCAGACACCGCCGCGTCCTTGGAGATCCCAAAGCTCCTTTTGAGACGCCAACGCTCGCTGATCAAACAGAGGATGGTCATAATCGAATGTCGCGATCATCCGCTCACTGGCTATCTTTTGATGCGGGTTCAGCGTCACAAAAAGCGGCGTCGCCGGATCGATCCCTTGCAATCGGTTCATCCAGTAGGTCACACAAAGCTGGCGCTCACCACAATCATCCGACGCGCCAATGTAGTTCCAGCTCGACCACACGTTTCGCCGCCTGGGCATCAATGAGGTATCTGAGTGCAGAACCGCCTTATTGCTTGTGTAGCTGATCGCGGACAACAGCTCTCTTTCACGTGCGTCAGGCTCGGCAAGCATCGCCAGCGCTAGATCGGCGTGAGTCGCGATGACCACATCCGTGAAAGTGTCACGATTGCCATCACGATCTGTTACGACCACCGTCCCCACCTCGCGGCGGATTTCCCGGACTGCCCTGCTTGTCCGAAGCTCGCCGCAATAGTCCGACATCAGCCTGCTGACATATTCTCGGCTTCCGCCGGTTACGGTTCGCCAACGAGGTCTGTCCGTCAATGCAAGCAAACCATGACTGTCGCAGAATCGAATGAAGGCATGCAGCGGATAATCACGCATGCGTTTGGTCGTTGTGGACCAGATCGCAGCGCCCATGGGAAGGAGATGATCGGTAACAAAGGCATTGCTGTAGCCATTCTCGTCGAGATACTCCCCCAGCGTCTTGCTAGCGAGATTTAGCCGATTAAGAGCTTTGGGAGCTTCTCGATAGAAGCGCAAAATGTCTGACAATATTCTCCAGAAGCGCGGACGAAGTGCGTTTAACGGTTGACCGAACAAGCCTGTCAATCCAGAGCCCGAGTATTCGAATGCCCCGCCATCCAAAGAAGCGGAGAACGACATATTGGAAGCTTGGGTCGGGACGTCAAGGTGGTCAAACAGCGCTACAAGGTTGGGATAGTTGCGATCGTTGTACACGATGAACCCGGTATCGACCGGAACCGGTCCAACAGCCGTCGGCGCGAGGACGGTGTTGGCATGACCGCCAGGTTTGTCGCCGGCTTCGTAAAGAACGACCTCTAAGCTTTTACCGAGTAGCCAAGCCGCGGACATTCCCGAGATACCGGCGCCAATCACAGCGACACGCCGTTGCCCGAATTCACCCCTCATACCCCGATCAAACCGCATGTTATCCCCTCAATCTGACGAACAATTACGAACGCACTACGAAAAAATCTCCCGATCGGATTGATCACCTTGAAAAATTTTGGACAACAATGATCCAAGAAGCAGGAGGCATCGTAATCGGTGCCATGGAGACAATTCTTGCGATTTCCGCTACCGCTGTTCCAGATATCCCATTTGTTCGATCTGGGCATGAGCCGCTGATCGACCTTGGGAGGCAGAAGAAGCGTGGACGCATGGTAGAGCCGGGCGGGGAACTGACTAAAGATGAAGCCTGCTCTCTGCTCGAGGCAGTCGGTCGCAAGCGAGATATTGAATCTTTCGAGGCGCTGTTTCGCTATTACGCTCCGCGCGTAAAGGCCTATATGGCGCGCCTTACGCGTGATCCAAACATCGCCGAGGAATTGATGCAGGAAGTGATGATCACCGTTTGGAACAAGGCAGGCCAGTTCGAAGCGACACGCGGTAACGCAGGTACGTGGATCTTCACGATTGCCCGCAACCTTCGTATTGACGCCTACCGCAAGAACCGGAGGCCGGATTTCGACGTCAATGACCCCGCATTTGTGGCAGACGATGCCAAAAGCGCGGAGAACGAGCTGGCGGAACGCCAGGATGCGACCCGGTTAAAGGACGCCATGAAGGACTTGCCTCAGGAACAGATCCAATTGCTGACGCTGTCGTTCTTCGACGATTGCTCTCACAGTGCGATTGCCACCAAGCTGAACCTGCCGCTCGGAACGGTGAAGTCGAGAATCCGACTTGCCTTTGCGAGGCTTCGGGCTGCGCTGGAGGACGGAAAATGAATATCCGTCATCATGTGAGCGACGAATTGCTGGTGGGATATGCATCCGGCACGCTTGAAGAGGGTTGGCGGCTTGCTGTTGCAACGCATCTTGCGTTGTGCCCCAACTGCCGGACAAGACTGACTTTGATGGAGAATACGGCCGGAGAGTTGCTCGAGAGCATGGAGCCAGTGCCAATAGAAATCTCGTCTTTCGATCGGTTGAAAGAGCGCCTACGAACCGCGGAATCTCACCCAAGCGTCTCGCCGAAGCAACCTGCGAGAGTAATGCAAGTCGTTTCGCCGCCAACCATCCCGGAACCGTTGCGATCCTATCTTGGAGGAGATCTGGCGGAGCTGAAATGGAGGTCTCTGGGACGTGGCGCCTATCACATTCCGATCAAGCTGGCCGATCGGTCGACAACGGCCCGTCTGCTTCGCATACCGGCCGGAAAACCCGTGCCGGAACACAGCCATGGAGGGCGCGAATTGACGCTAGTGCTCAGCGGAAGCTTCAATGACGGAGAACTCTTGTTCGCCCGCGGAGATATAGAGGAGGCAGACCCGAGCGTTGAACACCAGCCCCTGGCAACGCCTGAGCAAGATTGTATCTGTCTGGCGGTAACCGACGCGCCGCTCAGGTTCCGGAGCTGGTTTATGCGTTTGCTTCAACCTGTCCTTCGGATCTGATCGGAGGCGACGGATGACCTACGCGATATCCTACGTGGCGACAGCGATCGTCTTTCTCGGCTTGGACTTTTTGTGGCTGACCGGGTCGTCGAAATTCTATCGCAGCCGAATTGGAGAGCTTCTGCTCGAGCATCCAAATCTCATTGCCGCCGCTGCATTTTACGTCATTTATGTAACCGGTGTTTCATATTTTGCCGTCATACCTGCGCTCAGCTCCGGACGTTGGACGACAGCACTGGTATCGGGAGCTCTGCTCGGCCTTGTCGCTTTCGGCACCTACGACATGACAAATCTGGCAACGATCAAGGGGTGGTCGTTGGAGGTAAGCTTGGTGGACATGGTGTGGGGTGTCTTCATCACCACGGCGTCCGCTCTCGCCGGGTATTTTTCCGTTTCGGCCGTACAAAAGCTGATTTGACCCCAACTCGGAGATTGAAGCGGCCAGGGGCCGCTCAATTCGTGTGCCGCGAAGAAAGAAAGCTTTGAAGACGTTCGGAACTCGGATTGCTCAGAACGTCGCGTGGATCGCCCTGTTCCTCGATCACACCCTGGCTGAGAAAGATGACATGATTGCCAACGTCGCGGGCAAATGCCATTTCGTGAGTGACGACGATCATGGTCCTTCCCTCCTCGGCCAATCCCCGCATGACCCGAAGCACTTCGCCGACAAGCTCCGGATCAAGCGCCGAGGTCGGCTCGTCGAAAAGCATGATCTCCGGTTCCATCGCGAGCGCCCGGGCGATCGCAACTCGCTGCTGTTCTCCGCCCGAGAGAAATGCCGGAAAGGCATCGCGGCGGTGCGACACGCCAACCTTTGCCAAGTATGCGTCGGCTCGTTCAGCTGCCTCAGCGCGACTTATCCCCTGTACGCGCATCGGCCCCAGCATCACGTTCTCCCTCGCCGTCATGTGGCTCCACAGGTTAAATTGCTGAAAGACCATTGATAACCGCGAGCGCATCGAAGCGAGCTTGTTGGGGTCATGTACCGTCAGGTCTCCGCTCGACGCCTTTCTCAGGTCAAGTTTTTCTCCCTGAAACCGATAGCTGCCCTCACACGGGTGCTCCAGGAAATTGAGGCATCGCAAGAACGTGCTTTTTCCCGAGCCGGACGCGCCGATCATGGAAATCACATCTCCGCGCCTCGCGCTGAGCGAGATGCCTTTTAGCACCTCAACGGAGCCGAACCTCTTTCGGATGTTGGTCACTTCGAGCATCGCTGTCATAGTCTGTCTCCGCGCCTTGGCGCTCATGGGCTTAAAAGTGGACCGTTGCGGAACACATCGTTGCCGGCGATCTTGCCAAGGCGTTTACCGCGCTCGGCGATGCGGCTGTCAGCGCGTGCGTAGAACACGCCTGATGTCTGCGCCTTCACGGCCGTCACCGTTCCTGAAAGCGGGTCGATGATCTCAGCTATCACATCACCAGCCCTTACATGATGGCCAAGGTCGAGTGCGTAGCTCACGACCCCCGCAGACGGTGAAATGACAGCTTCTGAACCTGCGAGCGGGGTGGGCTCGCACAGCTTGGCCGGCGCCTGCGCGGCCGAACCCTTGACGACCCCTAGATCGCGTAGGAACTCGACGATCGCCTCGGCGTCGCTCCGGGCGCGTCGCCGATCCACATCGCTACGACCGCGCAACTCAACGGTGGTCGAAGCGCAGCCAAGCGGGATGTTCGCGTCGGGCAGCGATCTTGCCAGGTCCAACCATGGGCGCACGAGGGCCTCGTCGAACGGATTGAGTCCTGAGATCTCAGCAAGCAGCACCGCTCGGGCGTGAAGACGCGTCGCAAGCGACGAGAATATCCGTGCGAAATGCGGTTGCGTGTAGAGATGAACCTCAGCCTCTCCATCACAATGGAGATCCAGCACATAATCGGCATCAATCGCAAGTTTCATGAGGCATTTTCGAACGTTGTCCGAGGGGGTGACGACGTGCCATTCCTCAACCAGGGCCATCAACTCGGCGCGGATGACGGCCGCGTTAGCGCTGGCGTCTGTGCCCAAGCGGTTGGAAAGCCGGGCGGACAGCTTGGGTCCGAAATCCGGATAATGCCGGTTGAAGTTCCGTCCGTCATAAAGATCGAAACGGCCTTCCTGCTGACCAAGGGAAAACTGAGACAGCCCGACCGGATTGGCAACCGGAACGACCCGAACGCAGCCGAAGATCGCGTCGGCCGCCTCAAGCTCCGCCAACGTCTCGCAAAGCGCATGCGCGACAATGATGCCGGGAGCCTCGTCGGCATGGAGACCACCTTGGATATAGACGAGTGGCGTGTCTGCGTGCCGCCCGAATTCGACACATTTCAAGCTATGCCGCGTGCCGGGTCCCTGACCTTCGATATCAAAGATTGTCTCTTTCATCATGCAACTTTCGGGTTGAGATGCTCGGCTGGCTTCTCTCTGGCGTTCGGAGCGTCCGAGCGGGAGAGATGCCGCAAAAAGTGCGTCTCGAGCCAGCGGAAAAAAGTGGTGAGACCGATGGTCAGACACAGATAAATTGCGGCGGCGACGCCGAAGGATTCCGCCAGCACGAGATAATTGGTGTAGACGTCGCGCGCGACCCGCATCACCTCGACAATCGTCACCGTGCTCGCAAGGGCGGTGGCATGCATCATCATTACCACCTCGTTGCCGTATTGCGGCAGTGCGCGACGCCAGGCCGATGGCCAGATCACGTACCTGAGAACCGCCGCGCGGCTCAGGCCGATCGAACGTGCCGCTTCGATTTCGCCTGGCGCCGTGGTTCGGATCGCGCCGGCGAATATCTCGGTCGTATAGGCGACAGTGTTGATCGTCAGCGCAAGCCACGCGCAAAACCACGGAGAGCGGAATAGCGGCCATATCGCGCTGCTGCGCACGAACTCGAACTGAGCAATTCCGTAGTAAATGACAAACAGCTGAACAAGAAGCGGCGTGCCGCGGATGACGTAGGTGAACAGCCATACCGCGCGAGAAAAATAGGGCGACCGCATTGAGCGCACGAGCGCCAGTGGCACCGAGACCGCAAAACCGCTGACGACGACGGTTGCCAACAGGATCAAAGTGTTTACCAGACCGCCCGCAAATGCCGGCAGGTTATCGGCAACGATTTCCCAGTCGATCATGCAGTACCTCCGCTGCGGACGCCGCGTGAAGAAAGCTTCTCAAGCGCTCCGAAGAGGAGAACCGAAAATGTGGTGACCGCGAGATAGATGAGGCCGATAAGCGCGTAGAAGGTAAATGGCTCCCGCGTCGCCGCAGACGCAAGCCCGGCCCGGTGGACCATATCGTCGAGCCCGATGATCGAAACCAGCGCTGTCGCTTTCAACATGACCAGCCACGTATTCGTCAGGCCGGGCACGGCATGCCGTATCATCTGCGGCAGCAGAATGTAGAAGGCCACCTGCCAGCGGGAAAGACCATATGCAAAGCCAGCCTCGATTTGCCCCGCCGGCACGCTCAGGATCGCTCCCCTGAACGTCTCGGTCAGGTAAGCTCCGAATACAAAGCCGATTGTGCTAACGCCGGCTATGTAGGGATCGACATCGAGATAACCCCACCCATAGGTTTCGGAGATGGAATTGAGCAGGATCTGGCCGCCGTAGAAGACGACGAGCATAACAAGCAAATCCGGCAAAGCGCGCACCGTCGTCGTGTACGCGGCAGCCGACAATCTTGCCGCTTTCCCGCCGTAGACCTTTGCAGACGCGCCAATCAGGCCGATAACACAGGCGATCGCCAGTGAGACCGACGCCACGCTGAGGGTCACACGTAGCCCCCCCAGAATCATCGGTAGATAACCTTGGAACATGGAACAGCACCCCTTGCGACCGGCGCCGCCCAGGCGCCGATCGCGGGAAAAGAACTACTTCTTTGCCGATTGCGGCGTGACGTCGAAGTCGAAGTATTTGCCCGACAGTTGCTTGTAAGTACCGTCGCTCATGATGGAAGACAGAGCGGCATTTACATCCTCGCGCAGAGCGCCATCTGACTTACGCACGGCGATGCCGACGCCGCCGTCGGCGTCCTCGCCCAAGAAGAGGGTGTCGCCGACTTGCTCAAAGTCCTTTCCTTCGGGCTTCTTCAGAAAAGATTCGGCCGAAACGACCGACGATCCGAAGGCGATGTCGCCGCGACCCGCCGCCAGCTCCAGGTAGACGGCCGGCTCCTTGTCCACCGCCAAAACGGTGCTGTCAGGGTAGTTCTTGGCAACATACTCGGCACGCGGAGAGTTGCGCAGGACGATGATCGTCTTGCCCTTTAGCTCTTCCGGCGACCAGCTCTTGTAGTCACCCTTGCGCGCCACCCATCGCGACGGGACGTCATAGTAAGGGTTGGAAAAGTCGACGACCTTCTTGCGCTTTTCGTTGATCGTCATCGAAGCCACGATGATATCGAACTTCTTGGCATTAAGCGCCGGGATCATCCCGTCCCATTCTTGCTGCACCATCACGCAGTTCTTCTTCATCTTCGCACAGATCGCATTTGCGATGTCGATATCGAAGCCGGAAAGCGTTCCATCGGGAGCAACTACTGAGAAGGGCGGATAGTTTCCTTCCACGCCTATGCGAAGATCCTCCGCAAACGCAGTACCGGCGAGCATCGTTGTGGCAACGATTGACGCGAGAAATTTCATTCGCATGCGATTTCCTCCCAAAATCAGCTAAGCTGACTTCTCAATGGCAGGATATTTTCATAGAGTCAACAAATGAAAGAAAATTTTCAGACATCCCTCACCTGGAACGCAGAAGCCGATCGACGCTTCGCCACCTCTGCTTTAGGTCTCGAACTCAGCAGGCTGCTGCGGGACGGATCGGCTTCGCAGCGGGCACTGTCCGGTTTTGTGCTCCGGGACCCGATGTTCGTGGCAACGCATGGCATCGAGGAACTTGCTTCTGCAACGGGAACTTCGGCTTCAAGCGTCAGCCGTTTTGTTCGAGACCTCGGATTGGCGGGCTTTTCGGAGTTTCGATCGTCCATCGCCGCTATGGTGAGCGAATTGATAGCGCCTGTCGCCAAGCTCGATGCCTCGATAAGAGACCTCGATAAACGCAGCCAGGGTGTCGAACTCAGCATCGAGGTGACGGGCTCCAACATCGACGCGCTCAAGAGCCCGCAGACCGCCGAATACATACGCGTTGCTTGCGGTGACATAAGAGCGGCTCGAAGGGTATTCGTGATAGGCTTTGGCCTTTCTGCGCACCTCGCGGCAATGCTGGTCCTTTCGTTGCAACCTTATCGAGACGAAGTTGTGAATGTTGCTCAATACGGAGGAACGGAGTCGGCTGCCGCGCGTGCGATGTCGATTGGAGAAGGCGACGTACTGGTTGCAATATCTCTTCCCAGGTATTCCAGGGATGTTGTCGAGATCGTCAGATTTGCGCGTGACAAAAAGGCGAAAATTGTCGCCATAACGGATTCTCCAGCCGCTCCGCTGGCTCAATTCGCCGACCGATTGCTTCTCGCGCCATCCAGACACCCGGTTCTTTCGGCCACAAACGTTCCGGCCATGGCAATCATCGAAGCCCTGGCGTCCGACTTCATGCTGGCGGATCCTGACAATGTCAGGCGAGCAGAGCAGCTTGCAAAGGCTATTTCGTCATACCTAACCGAAGGCGATTGACGAGCCCACCATCCCTTAAGGCCACGAAGGATCGAAGGGTAACCATCGGTGCTCTCGCTCATAGGTCAACTTGCCGAGGATCCACTCACGCGTCGTTGTCCTATCAAATACGCCCTCTCTCCCGTCGCGTCCGCTGGACAGGGCATATCCGTCGCCTGAGGAAACTTTTGGCGCTGCCAAGCGTGAGTCCTCTATAGGGGCCGAACTCTCTCTGCTGCGCCGAAAAGCCTCCCCGGCCACGCTATGCGATAATCCAACGAGCCGTTCCCCTCGTAAACGCTCTTGGGTTTTCAAACGGTGTTCCCCCATGAAATGCTGTCGCAGACTGATCTTTATTTTTGGCGACCAAGAGCTTTCGGCAAACCGAAGACTTCAACACCCCTACGCCACCTGACGGCGCATGACGCAGGACCGGAGAAATGAGTACGGCAAAGCGCCAGCGCTTTCCTGCAACGTCTGGACGAGGGTCTTGGTGTTTAGAGGAGGATTGAAAGATGCCGCTTACGTCACTTGCTAAAGGATACCGCGCCGTTGTTTTGGGAGCCAGCGGCGGCATCGGATCCGCAATCGCCGGCGAACTCCGGTCCGATCCCAATTGCCTGCAGCTTGTAGCGCTCTCGCGTAGGGACAATTCCTTCGATATCACAGACGAAGAGAGTGTCGCAGCAGTAGCAGCGGAGACTGTAGATGGGCTGCATCTTGTTTTTTGTGCGACCGGCGGACTTGTTGTCGACGGCGTGGGTCCTGAAAAATCACTCAAGCAAGTCGACCCAGATGTGATGATGCGGCAATTCGCGCTGAACGCGATTGGACCGGCACTCGTTCTCAAACACTTCGCGCCGAAGCTCGTCCGCAGCGACCGCGGCATAGTCGCCTTCCTGTCTGCCCGGGTCGGGTCGATCGGAGACAATCGCCTGGGGGGCTGGATTTCCTACCGAGCGTCGAAGGCTGCGCTCAACCAGATCGTCCGCACAGCTTCCGTAGAACTGAGCCGCACCCATCCGCGCGCGGTGGTCGTCGCACTCCACCCAGGAACGGTCGCGACAAAAATGACGGCAGACTACTCCACTCCCCACCGCCGGTTGGATCCCAGTGAGAGCGCATGTGCAATGCTCCGGGTTATTGATCGGTTGACGCCGGAAAACTCCGGAGGCTTCTTCGCCTATGATGGCTTGCCCGTTGAGTGGTGAGCATTGTTAGGGGGCACAGCACTTAGATCTTTAGTCCACGGCGAAAACGTCCGGTTTTCAAGCATTGCCATCGTTTGACGGTGAACGGCGCAGGGACCGATGTTGCCAGTTTGCCGCCGACCTAGCCGGCGGCAAACGCATGTGGTCAACCACGATATGTTTTACTACGCTTTCGGAAGCAGCACTTTGTCGATCACATGAATGACACCGTTTGACTGCTTGACGTCGGCGATCGTTACAGTGGCAATGCCACCCGTTTCGTCAGTGAGTGTGATCTTGTCGCCATCCATCTTTGCCGAAAGCGTGCAGCCGCCCACGGTCTTGACTGAATGGTTCCCTCCGTCATCGGCAATCATCTTGCCGACCGCATCGGAAAGCGCATTGGCAGCAACGACATGACAAGTCAGCACTTTGGCTAGCTTTTCTTTGTTCTCGGGTTTCAGGAGTGTGTCGACAGTGCCGGCAGGCAAGGCATCGAAAGCTGCGTTCGTCGGCGCAAACACGGTGAACGGGCCATCACCGGACAGCGTATCCACGAGACCGGCGGCTTTCACTGCTGCAACGAGTGTCGTGTGGTCCTTCGAATTCGCAGCGTTTTCGACGATGTTCTTACTTTCGGACATGGCCGCTCCACCGACCATGGGGTTGTCGGCATTAGCAGCGAAGGCTACCAGAGCGAAAATAGACGCGATCGCGGCGGTACGTCTTAGGGACCGTTTCATTCGTGCATTCCTCCTTGCTGGCCCGCACCGTGCGGGCGTTCCCAACCGATGTTCGCCAGACGTTGTCCAGCACCATCAATACGCCGTCTTTACCAAACTGGATCACCGTCGCGTCCGATATGACCGACGCTGCGGCGAACCGACTCAATGCAGGGTCGCTGCCGTAGTGAACGAGTGAGAGCTGGATTTGGTGCTCGCCGGGCCGCGCAAGATCCCATCTCCAATTCGCTGATCCAATCAGCAAGGTCATACGTAAAAAGGGAAAATAAGGCGTCGGCTGGCGCTTCGACGGCAACCACTCGCCAGCGCCGCCCGCGGGTCTGCAGTCCTCACCGAATGAGACGGGTCTGGTCAACGAAGGGCACGGCCTTAAGGGGTAGAAGAATGTTGCAACAAATTTCCAATGACAAAATGAATTGGGTCCGTGCGCTGGCACTTGCGATTGTACCGGTCGCCGCGACATCCATACTAGGACAATTGGCGACCTATCCAAACCTCGAACGCTGGTATTCAGCGCTGGAGAAGCCGAGTTTTAATCCTGCGAACTGGGTGTTTGCTCCGGTCTGGACAACGCTTTACATCCTCATGGCTTACGCTGCCTGGCGGCTCTTGATCCTCCCTGCCAGGACGCCGGGCAGGCTGACGGCACTGGCGCTATTTTACGTTCAGCTCGCCCTCAATGCGTTGTGGTCCTGGATGTTCTTCGCCATGCAAAGTCCGGTCGCCGGTCTGGTGAACATCATCGTGCAAATCGGGTTTATCCTCGCAACGATCGCGCAGGCCTGGCGCCTCGACAAGAAAGCGGCACTTTGCCTCTTGCCGCTCGCAGCGTGGGTCTCCTTTGCGGCTGTACTGAATTTCGCAATCTGGTTTCTCAATTGATGGCGTTGGCGCGAAGGGCATTGGTGTTCTCGCTTTCGGGCGAGCTCGCGTTGCCCTTGCGTTGCCTCGTAAACAGCTACGCGCTCGAGCAATTCGATCTTCTTTTCGCGACCTACGCGCTCGCAGCGATGAGAGTCGACGAACTGTTGAGCAAACAATCTCCTGAGCAAGACCTTGTGTAGGACTATCGCGAAATATGCCTGGACATCCAGGAAAGGAAATCCGAGTAAATTTGGGGCGACTTACAAGCTATTTTCCCGGTTTTCCTGTAGCCAGCCGGCAAGCTCCCGGCGCACGACGTGTTCGAGCACGGCCATGCCTTCGGCGCTGTCGTTCAGGCAGGGGATGTGGGTGAACTTCTCGCCGCCATTGTGATGGAAGCTTTCGGCCGCCTGCT
>NZ_JACVBC010000029.1:0-15642 GCF_014852205.1 Ensifer sp. ENS06
CGCCGTCGATATGAAGCAGGATGTCTGGATAGTGAGCCATGGGAAACCCTTTACTGAATGAAGTTCGCCGCTTTGAGCGCGATGCCGTAGGATCAGGTCAATGGGGAACAGGTCGCCTGGCCAGGCGGCCTTGAGATCTGGAGATGGGGACGTGGCCGCCCCGTTGCAAGGCGGCAAGCCTATTCGGGGCAAACTGAAGACGCTCCGCTCGCAGACGTCAACCCCCTGGCTGCCTTCTCGAACTCGTCTGCGTATTGCTGGCCCGATCAGGGGAGCGCCGATGTGGCCTGCGGCTGACCGCCGAAGTGGGCAATCATGAGCCTGCACAGGCTTTCCATTGCGGGTCCGCGGACCCGATCGATCCGGCGGATCGTGTAGAGGGGGAGAAGCGGGCCGGGGAGACCGTTGCGGGCCGCGAGTGGCACTTCGCAGAGCCGCCCTTCGCCAAGATCTGCCGCGACCAGCCATAGCGGCAGATGACCCCACCCGGCCCCGGCAAGAATGAGGGCGTGTTTGGTCGCAAGGTCGCTGACCCTCAGCGTTTGCTGCGAGAAGACTGCGTAGCTCACCGCCTGCGCATCGGCTGCAGGATCCGCAACGACGATCTGCAGATGGTCGGCAAGGTCGACCGTCGTCAGGCCAACGGTTCCGTCGCGGGGTGCGGCGAGGGGATGACCGCCGGCGCATACCGGAACCATGCCCGGAAAGGCTGCGACCGCCTCGCTGGCGATATGTGCGTCCGTTTCCTGTGCCGCCGTCAGGCCGAGGTCGCAGTCGCCGTCGAGCACCAGGCTCAACGCCATCGTCATCGGCGCCGTCACAAGCTCCACCCGCACGCCGGGATGGGCGCGGGTAAAATCGCTGATGACCCGTGCGATATCCGGCAGAGGAAGCAGCGGGTCGAGCGCCACGCGCAGCGCCGATTCCATGCCCTGATTGAAGCCGTTCGCCTTGGCCCGTAGCGCGTCGGCCTTTATCAGCAAGGTCCTGGCTTCTGCAAGCAAGGTCGCTCCGGCCTTCGTCAATTCGGGGCGGTGCTGGGAGCGGTCGAACAGCGGCAGGCGCAGTTCCGTTTCGAGGTTCAGGATGGCGCTGCTGAGGCCGGATTGGGCACGCCCGAGCGCGCGCGCTGCCGCCCGGAACGAACCGTGGTCGACGACGGCGACGAATACGCGCAACTGGTCGAGCGTCAAGGCATCCAGCATGATCGGCCATCCCGATCAAAGTGATCGATATTTGAGCAATTACATTGATCATTTGAATTGGGCAATGCTCCGCCCACGGGTTAAGGGAGCAGGCAATGGAACGGCCGATCATCAATCACACCTCCGACACGCGGGAGGCATGCGACTGTGATCGCATCACCGTCCGTATCTTCGCCTCTTCCGTCCCGTGCAACGTCGATGAAGCTTCTATCGCCGGCCGGCCGCCGGACGAGGCTTTCCTGCTGCTAGGGCCTGGCGTGGATCCGGTATTTCGCACCCACGTTTCCGGATCTGTCGCCCAGGCTCTAGCGGTCGGGTACCGCACCGTTGGGAGCACGCCGTGATGCCGCGCATGCGCCCCATTCCCGCAATCGGCCAAGCTCGTGGCGTATCGTCACCTGATGCCCGCGATGTCAGTGCCGTTCTCGCGCTCGTCGCCCGGGTCGAAGAGACCCAATGGCTCCGGGACGTCGACGGTTTCGTCTCGTTGCTGGCGCCACAGGCCGTGTGGACAACCGCATTCGGGCGCCAAATCGTCGGCGCGCCGGCAATCCATGCCTTCACCGCCGCCGTACTCCCGAACCTGTTTCGCGATTTTCAGGCGCTCTACGACGTCGAGCGCATCACCTTCCTGCATGCGGATGTCGTCGCGGTGAACGTGCGGCAAATTCCTGTCGATGCCGAAGGCAACCGCCGGCCGGGCGAGGACGAGGGGCGGCCGCTCTATATTCTTCGACGCCACGATGGCGCCTGGAGGATCGTTGTCGCCCAGAACACCACGCACCAGAACGAAAAGATCGCCGCCCAGCAGCGGGCGGTGGATGAAGCAACCAGCGGCGAGACCCAAGCGCATGAATGAAAGATCTGCCGGCCACGCCACCTTCGTCATTTGCCGCAGCTACGCCGCAACACCGGCGACCGTTTTCCATGCCTTTGCGGATCCCGCCACCAAACGACGCTGGTTCATCGAAGGGGAGGGGTGGACGGTCGACGAATTCACCTCGTCTTTCGAGGTCGGCGGCCGCGAGCACAGCCGCTTCCGCTTCGGAAACGGCCCGGTCATGTGCAACGACACGATCTATCTTGAGATCGTTGCGAATAAGCGCATCGTCTTCTCCTACACGATGACCGTGGCGGGAAGGCCGATTTCGGCTTCTCTCGGAACCCTCGAATTTTCCGCCGACGGCGAGGGAACGCGCCTCAACTACACCGAGCAGGCCGCCTTCCTCGATCGTCTCAACGAGCCGGGCGAACGTGAGGTTGGGTTTCGCGAATTGTTTCAGGCGCTTGCCGACGAAGTCGAGCGCGCGCCGGCCGATGCCTGACGGACGGAGGAACCGTCACCACTGAAGCGATGGCCGTCAAAACCTGATGAACGACACCCGAAGATGAACAATTTTTAATTGTTTTTCAGGGTGTTGCGCCATTGAAGCGGCCACATTTAGGCCCAGCTTCCGATAGTCGGCACCACCTATCGCCGCGTGCCGACAGCAAGGTCTGCGGAGGCGCCGATGCTCAGCCGATCAAGTGTCACGTGTCGTATCGCCGTCGTTCTTCTCGCAATCGCGGCCGTCGGGTTCGTGGTGGCGCGCAAGCCCGTGCCGAGCGAAGCGAAATTGCCAGCCAACGCGGCCGTCAGTACCAAGCGTGGCGCCGTGTCCGTGCAGACGGCGACAGTGACGCTTAAAGATGTTCCCGTTGTCGTCCATGCCCTGGGCAACGTGCAGGCCCCCGATACCGTGGAAGTGGGCGCGCGCATTGCGAGCCAGATCACGGCCATCCACATCAAGGACGGGCAGATGGTCAAGGCGGGCGACCTGCTGTTCACGCTCGACGACCGCACGATAAAGGCCGGGCTTGCCCGTGACCAGGCGATCGTCGCCAAGGATACCGCGCAGCTTGCCGACGCCAACACGGAACTCGAGCGTGCCAAAACCTTGCGCGACGACAAGACCGGCACCCAGCAAAGCTATGACACCGCTCTCTCGCTTCAGCAGGCGGCGCAGGGGACCCTGGATGCCGATCGCGCCACCGTGGATGCCGATCAGGTCGCGCTGAGCCTGACCGAGATCACCGCGCCGATCGGTGGACGCCTGGGCGCCGTGCAGGCCGCGCTCGGAGATCTTGTCGGCCAATCGGGCGCGACATCGAACAATCTGGTGACGATCACGGCGATCGACCCGATCGACGTTACGTTCCGCCTGCCGGAAGAGCGCTTGCAGACGTTCAAGGATCTGATTGATCGCGGGACGCCTCCACCGGTTCGTGCCAGGTCGAGCGGCACGCAAACAGTGATCGGCGAAGGCGTACTCGATTTCATCGATTCTGCCGTCGATACCGCATCCGGCACCATCGCCATGCGCGCGACCTTCCCCAATACCGCTCAGAAGCTCTGGCCGGGCCAGTTCGTGGATGTCGATATCGATCAGGCGCAACTGCATCAGGCGCCTGTTATCCCGAGCGTTGCGGTCCAGCCCGGGCAGGACGGCCCGTTCGTCTTTGATGTGAAGGATGACAACACGGTCGAGACCCGCGCCGTGTCCGTGCTGGCCGACGACGGCAAGGAGGCCGCCATCGGCACGGGCCTTGCCGCCGGTGACCGGGTCATCATCGAAGGACAGGCGCGGCTGAAGTCGGGTGATGTCGTTGTCGCTGCAGGCGCGGCCGATCTGACCGCGGATTAGGATTTGCCATCATTCGGGAGTGCGTGAAATGCCGCTGTCCGAGTTCAGTATCCGCCGCCCGATCGCGACCATATTGTTATCGGTCGCGCTCATCCTGGCAGGCGTTTTCAGCTATCTCGTCCTGCCGATAGCCGCGCTTCCGCGAACGGATTTCCCGGTCATCAACGTTTCTGCCTCGTTGCCCGGCGCCTCGCCCGAGACCATGTCGACGTCGGTCGCCATTCCACTGATCAAGCAGTTCGCCACCATCGCCGGGATCGACACGATCTCGACGACGAATGCACTCGGCTCGACCTCGATTTCAATCGAGTTCGTGCTCGGGCGCAACATCGATGCCGCCGCCGCCGACGTGCAGGCAGCCATCACCAGGACGCTCAGGCTGCTGCCACAGGACATGCCGGCGCCGCCAAGTTACCGGAAGGTCAACCCGGCGGATGCACCGGTTTTGCTCCTGGCGCTGAAGAGCAGCACCGTGCCGCTCACCACCCTCGACGCCATCGCGCAGCAGGTGATTTCGCCGACGCTTTCGGTGCTCGACGGGGTGGCGGAAGTGTCCATCTTCGGCAGCCAGCAATATGCCGTGCGCATTCAGATGCATCCTGACGCGCTTGCCGCGCGCGGCATTTCCGTCGACCAGTTGAGGACGGCGGTTGCGGCGGCGAACGACAATTCGCCTCTCGGCACCGCGCAGACCAGCGATCGTCAGGCGGCGATCGTTGCGAACACGCAGCGCATGAATGCCGCCAGTTTCGCGGATATCATCGTCAAAAGCGTCGACGGCAAGCCCGTGCGGCTCGGTGACGTCGCGACGGTGATCGATTCCGTTGCCAACAACCAGACGGCAAGCTGGCACGACGGTTCGCGGGCGATCATCCTGGCCATCCAGCGGCAGCCGGATGCAAATACTGTTGAAGTCGTCGACCGGGTGCAGGCGCTTCTGCCGTCGCTTCGCCAGTCGCTTCCGGCCGCAGCCTCGATCGAAACGCTCAGCGACCGGTCCAAGTCGATCCGCGGGGCGGTGCACGACGTCCAGTTCACCCTGATCCTCACCGTCGGCCTCGTGATCCTCGTCATCTTCGCCTTCGTTCGCCGCCTCTGGGCGACGCTTATTCCGGCGCTTGCCGTTCCGATCTCGATCATCGCCACCTTCGCGGCGATGTATCCACTTGGCTTTTCGATCGACAATATCTCGCTGATGGCGCTCACGCTTTCCGTCGGGCTGGTGGTGGATGACGCCATCGTCATGCTGGAAAATATCGTGCGGCACATGGAAGAGGACGGCATCGATGCCTTCTCGGCGGCGCTCATCGGTTCGCGTGAGATCGGCTTTACGATCATCGCGATTTCGCTTTCGCTCGTCGCGGTCTTCATTCCCGTCTTGCTGATGGGCGGCGTGATCGGCCGCATTCTCAACGAATTTGCGATCGTCGTCACCGTTGCCATCCTCGCCTCCGCCTTCGTTTCGCTCACCCTGACGCCGATGCTGGCGGCCCGGCTTCCAGCAAGGACAGACCGTGAAGAGAAGGCGCGCTGGCTCCAGCGGCTGGATCTTGCCTTCGAGCGAGGCTTCGACGGGCTGCTGCGCGCCTATGATCGGCTGCTATCGCTCTGCATGAAGGCGCGCGCGCTGGTGTTTCTGCTTTTCCTGTTTACCGTCGTGATCACGGGCTACCAGATCGCCACGATCCCGAAGGGGTTCTTCCCGCAGGAGGACATCGGCCAGTTGCAGGTTACGACCCAAGCACGCCAGGACATTTCCTTCGCCGCCATGTCGAAGCTCCAGTCCAATGTGGAGGCGGTGTTTGCCAGTTCGCCCTACGTGGCCCATGTGGCAAGCACGATCGGCTCGGGCGGCGCGTCGAGCGCTCTCAACTCCGGTCGGCTTTTCGTCGAGCTAAAGCCCAAGACCGAGCGTCCGCCTCTTGAAACCGTCCTTGCGGATTTGCGCCGGAAGCTGGCGGCGATCCCCGGTATCCAGGCCTTCATGTCGCCGGTCCAGAACCTCTCGGTCGGATCGCGCGCGTCGGCCAGCCAGTACCAGCTGGTGCTCCAGAGCCTCGATCAGCCGTTGATGAACGAATGGGCGCAGAAGCTCCATGATGCGATGAGCGCGGATCGGACCTTCTTTACCGACGTCAACAGCGACCTTCAGATCAACGCTCCACAAACACGCCTCGTGGTCGACCTCGACAAGGCGGCAACGCTCGGGGTCAACGCGAGCGAACTGCGCACCACGCTCTATGGCAGTTTCGGTACCGAGCAGATCTCGACGATCTACACGGCGGGCGACAGCTACGAAGTGATCCTGGAACTCGATCCCTCGATGCAATGGTCAGCCGACAAGTTCGACGAACTGCGTGTCGGCAGTGCCAATGGCGGCCTTGTTCCGCTCGGGGCCTTCGCCCGGGTCGAGACCGTATCCGGACCGCTCACCATCAACCAGCTCGGCCAGCTGCCAGCGGTCACGCTTTCCTTCAACCTGCCGGCCAAGGTCGCCCTCGGTGACGCCCTTGCGGAGATCGACCGCCTCAAGGCAGAAGTCGGCATGCCGTCTGAGGTGACGACCCGCAATTACGGCACCACGCAGTTGTTCGAAGACGCCGCCGCCAACCAGGGTCTGCTGGTGCTGGCGGCGATCGTCACGATCTACCTCGTGCTAGGTATTCTCTATGAAAGCTTGATCCATCCATTGACCGTGCTTTCCGGTCTGCCGTCAGCCATATCCGGGGCGTTGCTTGCCATCCATTTCGGCGGTTTCGACCTCTCGATCATCGCTATTGTCGGCGTGCTAATGCTGATCGGTATCGTCAAGAAGAACGCCATCATGATGATCGACGTTGCGCTGACGCTGCAGCGCGCCGGTTCGCCGGCCGCCGAGGCCATCCATAAGGCTTGTGTCATGCGCTTCCGCCCCATCATGATGACCTCGGTTGCTGCGATCATGAGTACGCTGCCGATCGCGATCGGCAGCGGCGCCAGCGCAGAACTGCGTCAGCCGCTTGGGGTCGCCGTCGTCGGCGGCCTGCTGGTGTCGCAGCTTGTGACCCTCTTCGTGACCCCGGTCATCTATCTGTACATGGAAGATTTCATGCGGGTCGCTTCCCGCCTGGTTCGCCAGGGGCTGCAGATCACCAGGGGCGAACGACCGACTGCGGTCGACGATCAGCCGGGACACGGATAGCCCGACGTTCCGGGATCACGCTACCCTCAGGCGGATGAGGCGGATGTGAAGACCGCAAGCTGCGCATCGAAGGCGCGCTTGTAGGCCGGCCGCGCCTTGCCGCGCGCGACGTAGGCGGAGAGGTTGGGATACGCGTCGAGCAAGCCTGAGTTTTCCAGCCTGCGCAGCACCGTCACCATCAGCAGGTCGCCGGCACTGAAGGCGCCATCGAGCCAGTCGGCCTCCGCGAGCCGCCTGGACAATTGGGCGAGCCGAACTCGGAGACGATCTTCGAGCATCAGCAGGCGCTCCTGATACCAGTCCTTTTCCCGCTCCACGTAGGTGGTCGCTTCACGCTCGAGGATCGGCGGCTCCACGGTGTTAAGCGAGGCAAACATCCAAGTGATCGCCCGTGCGCGGGCATCGGCGTCACTTGGAAGCAGGCCGGCATGACGCTCCGCGACATGAAACACGATGGCACCGGTTTCGAACAGGGCAAGGTCGCCGTCCTGATAGGTAGGGATCTGCCCGAACGGCTGAAGCGCGATGTGCGCAGGTTCCTTCATCGTCTTGAAGGTAACGAGGCGAACCTCGTAGGGCTGCCCCACTTCTTCGAGCGCCCAGCGAACGCGCATGTCGCGTGCGAGACCTCGGCCGCGATCGGGCGATTTTTCAAAGGCGGTAATCGTGATCGTCATCTTATCCTCCACGGTTTGCCTGTCCTGAAGACGATTGGCCAAGCGGGATGCCGACATTCATTTTCGCCGCTCGGCGCCGGAAGCGGAAACCGCGATGATGCTGGCAGATAAAGTGATCTCTTCCTCGGTCGGAGAACAGCCGGCTCGCTTCAAAAAGACGTACTGCTCGTCGAGACTAGCCCGAATGGACAGCTTGCTCCAACAGCCGTGGCGAAGTATAAAAGTGTCATAAACGTTATTGTCGAGCGCAATGGAAGTTGATGCCGGCAATTGCGTATCGCTTTCGCCTTTTGACCATGGATGTACTGGCAGAAGCCTTGAGAGCGAAAAAGAAAAGAAGGCCGGAGCCAGCGCGCTCCGGCCTTTTTTGCTGTCTGCTTATCGCTGCGATACGTGACCGATTGGCGCGCCTGCGTCCTTTACAGTCACGCATTGTTCCTGCTTCACGAGGGCTAATCCAGGGGTAGGTTTCCCCGTTTCGTCCTGTGGATTTCGCGCCCCATTCGCGGCGGAGAGTCTAAGCGCTGCGATGCCGTGCCATCAGCTTTGCCTGAAGCACCACCACGACGAGCAGGAAGGCGCCGCGAATGACGGACTGCCAGTAGGCGGAAAGCGAGATCCAGCCGAGGCCGTTTTCGAAGTTCAAGATGTTGAAGACCATGGCAAGCAGCAACGCGCCGGCAAGCGTCGCACCAACTGAGCCGGAGCCGCCGGTTAACAGCGTACCGCCGACGACGACGGAAGCGATCGCGAAGAGTTCCCAGCCCACGCCTTCCGTCGGTTGCCCCGCGCCGAACTGGGAGGCGAGGATGACGCCGGCAAGACCGGCGAGCGTGCCCGAGGCGAGATAGACGCCGGCAAGCGCGCGCTCCACCTTCAGGCCCATCAGGCCAGCCGTCGCCTCGCCGTCACCGATCGCCAGGATATGCCGTCCGATCGGGAGCTTTTGCAGCACGAGCCAGCCGAACACATAGGCCGCAAGCGCGATCCAGGCGGGAATGGGGAACCCCAGGAAATCGTCCTGCCCGATCACCGTGAAACCGGTGTCATAGGAGACGGAGACAGACTGGTTGTCCGCTAACAAAAGGCCGGTGCCATAGGCGGCGAGCATCGTCGCGAGTGTGGCGATGAAGGGCTGGATCCGCATCTTCGTAATGATGAAGCCATTGAGCGCGCCGACGGCAAGGCCTGCCGCCATGCCGCCCGCAAGCCCCGCCGCCCAATGATAGGGGGATAACAGGGCTGCCACCACGCTTGCCATCGCCGCCGTGCCGCCGACCGACAGGTCGATGCCGCCGGTGATGATGACAAAGGCCATGCCGAGCGCGATCAGCGCGAACATCGAGTTGTAGCGCAGGAAGCTCAGGATGTTATAGGGCGACAGGAAGTTTTCATAGCGCAGCGCCCCGAAGAGGATGAGACCGGCAAGCGCCAGGATGACGCCGAGCCGGGCAAGGTCGCCGGAGTTCTTGACCAGGAAGAGGCGGAGGATCGGTTGCATCGTGGTTGCCTCTAATGTTTGCTGGCGCGCTGCTGGATGAAGACGGCGGTGACAATCAGCCCGGCCTTGACGATGAGCGCTGCCGCATCCGGAACGCCATTGGCAAGCAGCGTGTAACGCACCAGCTGGATCACGAGCGCGCCGAGTACCGTGCCGACGATATTGGCCCGTCCGCCCGTCAGTAGCGTCCCGCCGACAGCAACCGCGGCGATCGCATCGAGCTCCATGCCGAGGCCGACAAGGTTGGCATCGCTTGCAGAGTTGCGGGCAACGACGATGAGACCGGCCACACCGGCAAGCGCGCCGCTTATCATGTAGACGAAGAGCTTGACCCGTTTCACCGGTATGCCGGTCAGGCGGGCGGCCTTCTCGTTGCCACCGACGGCGATGATCTGTCGGCCGATGACGGTGTAGCGGATCATCGCGAAAGCCGCTGCGACGATGACGATCATCAGCAGGACCTGGGCCGGAACGCCGGCGATGCGACCGAGTGCGATGAACTGGAAGCCTTCATTCTTGAAGACCTGCAGGTT
The DNA here is from genome assembly GCF_014852205.1 of Ensifer sp. ENS06. NCBI lineage: Bacteria > Pseudomonadati > Pseudomonadota > Alphaproteobacteria > Hyphomicrobiales > Rhizobiaceae > Ensifer > Ensifer sp. ENS06. Next base: position 9,782 of record NZ_JACVBC010000029.1, read on the forward strand.
GCCGTTGGTCATCACCTGGGCGATGCCACGGCCGGCGATGAACAGCACAAGCGTGGCGATGATCGGCTGGATCGAAAAGCGGGTGACGAGGAAACCGTTGAAGAGGCCGAAGAGGGCAGCGGCGGCGATCGGCAAGAGGAAGGCAAGAGCCACCGCGAGCGCCATGTTTTCCACCGGCCAGAACTGGCCCATGAAGATCATCGGCGCCAGTGCACCGGCAATTGCCATCAACGAACCGACGGAGAGGTCGATGCCGCCGGTGGCAATAACGAGCGTCATTCCGGTCGCGACGATGACGATTGTCGCAACCTGGGTGAGGTTCACGTTCAACGTCTGCAAGGACAGGAAGTTCGGCGTGACGGCGACGTTGAAGAGGATCAGCGCCAGGAAGGCGACGAAGGTGCCGTAGCGGCTGGCGAGCGTCAAAAGCCTGTTTCCGGACGAAAGGGTTCCCGACGGCTGCGGGGCAGGGGTCTCGATCGTCGTCATGTCATTCTTCCTGGTGGACTTCCTGGTGGGCCATGGCGGCAAGCAGCGCCGTCTCGCTCAAGTCCTTGCGCGACAGCGTCGCGACGGAAGTACCGTCGCTCAGGACCGTCACGCGGTCGGCGGCGGCAAGCAGTTCTTCGAGTTCAGACGAAATCATCAGCACGCTCAAACCCTCGTCGGCGAGACTGCGCAGGAGTTTGAGGATTTCCGATTTGGCGCCGATGTCGATGCCGCGCGTCGGCTCATCTACGATGAGGACCCGCGGGTCTGTGGCAAGCCAGCGGGCGAGCAGCACCTTCTGTTGGTTGCCGCCGGAAAGCTCCTTGATCGGCTGATCGGGGGAGGCACATTTGACGCCAAGCGCCCGGATGTAGCGGCTGACGATCTCATCCTGGCGCGCGCGGTCGACGATACCGGCTTTCTTCAGCTTTGGCAGCAAGGCGAGCGTCATGTTTTCGCGGATGCTCATGTCGGGCACGATGCCATCGATCTTCCGGTCCTCGGACACGAGGCCGATCCCATCAGCGATCGCATCCGCCGGTTCGCGATAGCTGCGTCCCTGTCCCTCCATGCGGATCGTGCCGCGCTCCATCCTATCGGCGCCGAAGATCAAGCGCGCCGTTTCGGTGCGGCCGGAGCCGAGCAGTCCGGCAAGGCCGGAGATCTCGCCCTCTCGCACAGCAAGGCTGACGTCGCGCACGCGCACGCCGGCGCCCGCCTTGTCGAGTTCGAGGCGGACGGGCCGCACCGGCGCGTCCTTCTCCGGTGCCATGGCCTGAAAGGCGGCAAGCTCCTTGCCGAGCATGTGGCGCACCAGCGCCATTTTCGGCATGTCCGCCATCGGGCTTTTGGCGACCGTCTGACCATCGCGCATGATCGTCACGCGGTCGCAGATCTCATAGAGTTCGTCGAGCCGGTGGCCGATGAAGATGACGGCGACGCCGGAGCGTTTCAGCGTGCGGATCGTATCGAAGAGGATGGCGACCTCGCGCTCGTCGAGCGAGGAGGTCGGTTCGTCCATGATGACGAGCCGGGCGCTCTGCGTCACCGCGCGGGCGATCGCCACCATCTGCCGTGTCGCCGCATCGAAATGCGCGACGGGACGGTCGACGTCGATCGTCAGGTTGAAGGTTTTGAGCACCGCTTCGGCCCCGCGCCGCATGGCGGAATAATCGATCATGCCGAACCGCTTCGGCTCGCGGGAGAGGTAGATGTTCTCCGCCACGGAGCGCTGCGGGGCGAGATTGATTTCCTGGTAGATCGTCGCGATCCCGGCGGCCTGCGCCTCAGCCGGCATCGAGAAATCGACATCCCGACCGTCGTAGGCGATGCTGCCTTCGTCCCGGCGATAGACGCCGGTCAGGATCTTGATGAGCGTCGACTTGCCGGCGCCGTTCTGGCCGACAAGCGCCATGACCTCCGCCGGTTCGACCTCGAGCGAGGCGGATTTCAGTGCCGGCACGCCGGCGAACGCTTTGGAAATGCCCTGCATGGACAGAAGCATGGGTCTCCTCCCTATCTTCGCCATCCGCCGCCCCATTTGGGGGTGGGCGTCATCAGCCTACACTTGAACGGGCTGAAGGTCATGCTGCCGTCAAAAAGACGGCCGAGACGGTTGCGCCGTCCCGGCCGTGGAGGCTCGGGAGATTGGATCAATAGGCGTTGGCGAGTTCGGCGGCCGCGTTGGAGGCGTCGTAGAACTTGTCGTCGTTGATGATCATCGGGTCGATCTTTTCGCCCTTGGCGTAGCGCATCATCGTCTCAAACGCCTTCGGCCCGAAGCGCGGGTTGCACTCGACGACTGCTGCGATCTTGCCGTCGACAACCGCCTGCACGGCTTCCTTGCCGCCGTCGATCGACAGCACCAGGACGTCCTTGCCCGGCACCTTGCCGGCCGCTTCGAGTGCCGCGATCGCGCCGATCGCCATTTCGTCGTTGTGGGCGTAGATCACGTCCGCATCAGGATGGGCCTGGAGCAGGGCTTCTGCCACCTGGCGGCCTTTGTCACGGGCGAAATCGCCGGTCTGCGAGGCGACGATCTCGAAACCGCCGGCCGCCTTGATCGCCTCGTCAAAGCCCTTCTTGCGGTCGTTGGCGGGCGAGGACCCGGTCGTGCCTTCGAGTTCGATGATCTTCGACTTGCCGTTGGCGTTCTTTGCCAGCCATTCGGCAACGCGCTTGCCTTCTTCGACGAAGTTCGAGCCGATGAAGGTTAGATAATCCTCGCCGGCCTTGGCCAACGACGGATCGACCGAGCGATCGAGCAGGATCACTGGAATACCCGCCTTTTTCGCGGCCATGACGGCGGGGATCAGCGGCTTTTCTTCGCGCGGCGCGAGAAAGATCACATCGACGCCTTGAGCGATCATCGAGTTGACGTCGGCGACCTGCTTGGCGGCGGAACCGGCGGCATCCGTATAGACGAGCTGGAAGCCGAGCTTTTCCGCTTCGGCCTTCATGCTGTTCGTCTGGGCGATGCGCCAGGGATTGTTGGATTCGGTCTGCGCGAAGCCGACCTTGTATTTGTCCTTCTGCTCGAGCTTCGGCACTTCGGCGATCGCGACACCCGCAAGGGCGAGCGCGCCGACGGCCGTTGCCGCCAGCATGAAGGTACGACGGGAAATCGTGGTCATAATCGGGTTCTCCTCCCAGATTGGCCGGTGCTCCTCTACCGGACGTGAGCGTTTTTGCGCTTCACATCTCCAAATCTTGCGCTAATAATATTAGCAGTCAAGGCCAAAATTTATGAGCACTTGCAAAAGCCCGCGTGCGGTGCAATGCACGCTCAACTGCATGTTTCCTTTAGTCGTCTCCGATTGAAGGGGAAAAACATGCAGAAATTCAAAGTGCTACAGCGACCTTTGCACGTCTCCTAGACGCGCGGTGCTGTAGGGTAGGGGAGCACACATGGCCAAGGGAAACGGGCGAAATCTGGAGAAAAAGGGGGAAGGACGCCCAACCATGACGGATGTCGCCAGGATAGCCGGCGTTTCCCAGTCAAGCGTTTCCCTGGTGCTCAACGAGATGTCGGGCTCGCGCATCTCGCCCGAAACGCAGCAGAAGGTGCGCGAGGCTGCTCATAAAATCGGTTATAAACTGCCAGCGACCCGAGGTCCGGTTGCAGCGGCGCCGGCGGTAGAGAAGGACACAATCGCCTTCATCGTCGATGAAATCTCCACCAGCCCGCACCCGGTCGTCAGCCTCGACGGCATTCGCGATTATGCTTTCGAGCAAGGCATGCTGGTCTCGGCGCATGTCACCCGATCGAACCCGGAACTCGAGGAAGCGGTTCTGCGGTCGGTCCTGCGCGACCCCTCCATCGCCGGCGTCATTTACGCGACGATCTTCACCCGCAAGGTTGCCGTTCCCGGGGCGTTGGCGCCGCTGCCGACCGTGCTTCTCAATTGTTACTGCGAGCCGCGCCAGCATGTGGCGATCGTGCCGGGGGAGGTCGCCGGCGGTTTCGCCGCCACAGCGCATCTGACGGCGCTCGGCCACAAGCGCATCGGCTTCATCAACGGCGAGTGCTGGATGGACGCCGCCATGGATAGGCTAAAAGGCTACAAGCAGGCGCTTGCCTCAGCCGACATCGCCTTCGACGAAACGCTTGTGCGCGATGGCGACTGGCTGCCGCTCCGCGGCTACGAGGCCGGGCTGGACCTGCTCTCCATGCCCAACCCGCCGACAGCCATTTTCTGCGGCAATGACCTGATGGCGATCGGCGTCATGGAGGCGGCCCAGGAAATGGGCTTGCGGGTGCCCACCGATCTCTCGGTGATGGGCTATGACGACCAGGAACTGGCGCGCTACACCCATCCGCCGCTCTCGACCCTCGTGCTGCCGAACTATGAAATGGGCCAGAAGGCGGCCGAACTTCTGATCGACATGGCGATCCACGGAAAACACATGCGGCCGATGACAATAAAAGTCGACGGACCGCTGGTGGTTCGCGATACCACCGCTCTCCTGTCCGCAGCCAGAGCTTCAAAGAACGCTCGATAAACGCCGCCAGCAGCGCTCCCTCCCTTGCCCCGCCGCGGCGCGCGCGAGGCCGGGACGCCGACGCCGGTAATCTAGATACTTCGGATCCCTTGCTCAACGTGTGTCATCAGCACGACCGCCATAAAAACGCTCGTTTGTACACAACGGTTACGTGTGTTATCCGGCCGCCGTGATTTTCGGCGGTCCGTGAGCCTGCGTCCAGCAGACTGCAATCGCGGTATTGGGATTGGTTATTGATGTTTGAGAAGGAAGCCTACTGGGTTTCGTGGTTGCGCCGGCATCTCTATCGAAAGCGCAGGAGCAAGCAGGGAGATGCCTTCAAGGGTGCCCTGCTGAAAATGCGAACGGCCGTGCGCAGACTGCCAAGGGGTGCACTGGTGCTTGATTGCGGCGCCAACGTGGGTGACGTCAGCGGCTATTTCCTGGCCAAGGGAATGAAGGTAATCGCGTTTGAGCCGGACCCGACTGCACTTGCGGTCCTCAAAGCGCGCTTCCCGAACGAGCCGCGACTGGTCATCGAGCAGAAGGCTGTCGGGGCCGCCGCCGGCTTTGCGCCATTCTATCAGACCGAGGCGCTTGCCGATGGCAACATCAAGGAGACGATTGCCTCCTCCTTGATGCGTCGCGACGTTCACACGACGGCACCCGTTGCTCAGGTGGAGATCGCCAACCTGGCTGAATACATTCGTGGTTTGCCGGAGCGCGTGCGCATCCTCAAACTCGACATTGAAGGTTACGAGGCTGAAGTCCTCGAAGCCCTACTCGCGGAACGCCTCGAGCGTCAGATCGACTTGATCCTGGTCGAAACCCATGAATTCTTCTCGGAAGAGCTAGCCGCTCGGATCGGTGCGCTGCGCTTGCGGATCGAACGGGAGAAGATCACGAATGTCTGCCTGGATTGGCACTAGAGCAGGCGGATCGTCGCTCTCACCTGGTTGCGCTTGGGTACTTGGTGGCGATCTTGCAACATCCATGGCAACCAGGAGGCAGGTGCTTCCGGTCGAAGTCCCGCGCGAACGTCGAGTCTTGGTTTGAGGGGCGAAGCCGGGGGCTCGCTTCTCGTCGTCAGTCGCGCACCAACTAAGGCGCGCCGGAATGCTCCGCGCAGGTAGGTACATGGTCGCGCTCGGCCGGCGCGTCGAAGGGGCACGGCTTTGACCAGTGAGTCGAGAGGCGAGACTGTCGCATCTCTAACTGGCCCAACTGTCGCACTTCAAATTAGAATGTACCCGGCTACAAGTTCTGTGGCAGCCAAGTTGAACTGTCCACGTTGGCGCAAAGTAGAAATGTCACTTTGGGCGCGTCGCCAGCCATTTAGACATGCGACACTCGACATCTCCGCTGGCGCTGAGGCAAGCCCCCGACCGGAC